>NZ_MUYM01000056.1 GCF_002150765.1 Lentzea kentuckyensis | reverse complement strand
GACCGAACCCGGTCGGTCCGGCCTCGTAGGCCACCGCCACCGGGCCGGGCACCGCCGCCAGCCAGGACCGGATGTGATCATGTGACGGGGTCAGTTTCGCTTGAACGAGCTCGCCGGTGACGCCGTCGATCGCCGCTGCCGCGACCGATCGCGCGTGCACGTCCAGCCCCACGCTCGTACGCTCGGTAAACACCGGGGCCTCCCACGCCTGTCGGATAGGCCGAGCAGGCCACTCCTGCCCGGCAACCCACGAACAAGCGTGAGCGAGGCCCCGGCCCGCAACCACCCGAAACCCGAGCGGTCACTCCATACCGTCTAGCTGTCAAGGCGTCTGCAAGTACTACCGGCACCCCTGTTGGTGGTACTTGCAGACGCCGTCAGCTGGACGCGATGCGCTGCAGCTGGTCGAACTTGCCGTTGAACAGGTTCTGGTCACCGGGGAAGAGACCGGCGGCCTGCCACTGCCAGATGGTGTGGAAGTCGAAACCCAGCGGCAGCGGCCCGAGCTTCGAGTTGTAGTGCGCGACCCACAGCGGGTTGTTCTCGCCGAACTTCACCGAGCCGCCGACGCACTTGTTCCACCAGCTCGTGGACGTGTAGATCGCCGGATGCCGCTTGGTGCGCGCGAAGACCGTGTCGCTGAACGCCTTCACCCAGGCGGTCATGGCGGCCTGGCTCATGTTGTAGCAAGTCTCGCCGTACGGGTTGTACTCCATGTCGAGCGCGGGCGGCAGTGTCTTGCCGTCCGGCGACCACCCGCCGCCGTTGTTGACGAAGAAGTTCGCCTGCGCCACACCGTCGGCGCGGTCCGGCAGTGCGAAGTGGTACGCGCCGCGGATCATGCCGACGTTGAAGGAACCGTTGTACTGCTGGGTGAACTTCGGGTTCCGGTAGTGGGTGCCCTCGGTCGCCTTGACGTAGGCGAACCGGGCTCCCTTGTCCCAGGAGGACTTCCAGTCGACGTCGCCCTGATGGCTGCTGACGTCCATGCCGGGCACTTTGTCCTCTGTCGGCGGGTCCTCCGCTGTTCGGAGGTCGCCGGTGCCTTCGTGCTTGAGGATCTGGGAACCCGCCGTGTGGTCCGCGGAGCCCTCGGGCAAGGGCGCCGCGGACGCGGGTGCCGGCACGAGGCCGGCGACGATCGCCACGATGCTGATCAAGGTCCGCATGGACTAGATCGTGCGACCATTTGTCCTAATTTGCCACCGGGGTCACCCGTCCAGGCGGGTCAGCTCCTCCTCGGTCAACTCCAGGTGGGTGGCCGAGGCCGAATCGCGGATGCTCGCGGGCCGGGAAGCACCCGGAATGGGGACTACCACTTCGGACTTCGCCAGCATCCACGCGAGACAGACCTGGTGCGCGCTGACGCCGTGCGCGTCGCCGACCTCCTTGAACGGCCCGCTCAACTCGCCCGCCTTGCCGATGCCGCCGAACGGGCTCCACGGCAGGAACGCGATGCCGAGCTTCGCGCACAGCTCCAGCTCGGGCTCGCTCGACCGGAACAACGGCGAGAACTGGTTCTGCACGGCCGCGAGCCGCCCGCCCAGGATCTCGTTGGCCTGCACGATCTCGTCCGGGTTGAAGTTCGACACACCCGCGTAGCGGATCTTGCCGTTGTCCAGCAGTTCCTTGAGCGCCCCGACCGACTCCGCGATCGGTGTCCTCGGGTCCGGCCGGTGGAACTGGTACAGGAAGATCTGGTCGACCCCGAGCCGTTGCAGCGACCCGTCCACGGCCTTGAGCAGGTACTCCGGGCGTCCGTCGAGGCCCCAGCCGCCGCCCGGCACGCGGGTGTGACCGCCCTTGGTCGCCACGAACACCTCTTCGGACCGGCCGCGCAACCCCTCGGCGATCAGCGATTCGTTGTGGCCGAAGTCGGTGTCGTCGAGCGAGTAGGCGTCGGCGGTGTCGATGAACGTCACGCCCGCGTCCAGCGCGGCGTGGATGGTCTCGATCGCCTGGGCGCGGTCCGGCCTCCCCTGGACGGAGATGGGCATGCCGCCCAGGCCGATGGCGCTGACTTCCACTTCTCCAATACGACGCTTCTGCATGAACTCCACTCTGGACCCCCTGAATTAAGCTGTCCAACGCAAAGAAGTGATCTCATTGAGCACTGCGGGTGATGAATCGTGGAACTCAGGCAACTGGAGCACTTCCTCGCGGTCGCCGACGAATGCCATTTCACGAGGGCCGCGCGCCGGATGCACGTGTCCCAGTCGGGCCTGTCGGCGTCGATCCGGGCGCTGGAGGTGGAACTCGGCGCGCCGCTGTTCCTGCGCACCACCCGCCAGGTCGAGCTGACCCAGGCCGGCCGCGCCCTGCTGCCCGAGGCACGCCGGGCGTTGAGCAGCGTCGAGTCGGCCAGGGACGCCGTCGCCGCGGTGCAGGGCCTGCTGCGCGGCACGCTGTCCGTCGGCAGCCTGCAGTGCCTGCACGTGGTGCACCTGCCCGCGGTGCTGGCGCGGTTCCACGAGCTCCACCCCGGCGTGGAGATCAGGATGCGTCAGTCCGGCAACGCGGAGCTGGTCGAGGAGGTGCGGGCGGGCCGGCTCGACCTCGCGTTCGTCGCGCGACCGCGGAGGATGGCGGACGACCTGAGAGTGTCCACTTTGGCCAGCGAACCGCTCGTGCTCGCGTGCGCGCTGGGAAGCCCTTTCGCCGCACGGGATTCCGTCGAGCTGTCCGAGCTCGCCGGTCAGTCGTTCGTCGACTTCAACGCCGACTGGGGCACGCGCGACGAGGTCGACCGCATGCTCGCCGCGGCCGGGGTCGAGCGGCACGTCGCCGTCGAGGTCAACGACGTGCACTCACTTCTCGACTTCGTCGGGTTCGGCCTCGGCGTCGCGCTAGTCCCGCAGTCCTTCGCCGTCAAGACGAACAGCGCGTGCTTCGTCGGCCTGCGCGGGGACCTGCCCGTTGCCGAGACCGTTGTCGTCACCAGCAACACCGTCGGCGCCGCCGCGAGTGTCCTGCTCGACATGGTCGCCGAGGCCAAGTCCGGCCGCCTGCGCGCTGCCGGTTAGCGGCCAGCCCGTCATCGGTGCCCGGAACTCCGTGCCGGGCAACACCTCCAGCTCACCCTTCAGCTGGGACGGAGGCTGGGTCGACGGGTGGATGAACGTGCCCACCTTCGCCCACAGCTGCACCTGTCCCTTGAAGGTGGCCTCCTGGAACGAGATGCCGCCGGCGAAGATCGCGTTGTCCATCTGCAGCCTGCCGTGGAACGTGCCACCGGAGAACAACGCGGGCTTGAGCACGTGCATGTTCCGCAGGTTCGTGATGCCGTAGAACTGGGCGCGCCGGGCGACGAAACGGTTGACGTACCTGCCGTCGAGCGAGAAGTACTCCAGGCTCGCGCCGGTCAGGTCGAGGTCGTAGTGCTCGTGCTTGCGCTTCTTCCCCCACGACAGCGTGTCCTTGATCAGCCGTTGCGCGGTCAGCCGCACCTGGTGCTCCAGCCGGGTCTCCTGCGTGACCACCGCGCTGAAGTCCTGGTCCGGATCTTCCGGCTTGGCCACGTGGGCGGGATGTTCGAACGGGCGGCGCAGGTAGGCGCACAGCACGTCGATCACGGTCTGCCGGTACCGCGGGGTGGACTTCGCGAGCCATGCCAGCGCGTGCATCGCGCCGACCCGTACCTGGTCGGCCTCGTTGCCCAGCAGCTCGACCGAGCGTGCGAACCGTTCGTCCGCGACTTTCTCGCTCTCCAGGAAGTGCTTCCGGTCGTTGAGCCACAACGCGTACAGCGCGACGATGGCACCGCCCGCGACACCCGCGGTCTTCACGATCTCGACGGGCGGCGCGTTGAACGCCCACAGCAGAACCGAGGTCCCAGCGGTGACGACCACGGCCATCATGACCGCGAACAGCCACTTCACGTCAGTTCCTCCACGCATCTGGCAGGTCGGGCTCCACCGCGAACGTACAGCCGTCCGCCTTCACGTCCGCCCACTCCGAGCCGGTGAACTTGGTCTCGCCCAGGAACTTCGACTCGGTGAGCACCGCGAGCCCGCGCGCCTTGACCCGGCTGAACCACGCCTTGCCGCGGAACTCGGTGTGGTGCAGGTAGAGCCGGCCGGTCACGTCGGCCTCGGTGAGGTACAGCGAGCCGTGGATCACCATGTGATGGAACGCGTTGGACTCGTTGAGGTGCGCCACCCGCATGACGAGGTCACCGACGTGCCGGTACGACAGGTCCATGTACTCGAGGTGCGCCTTGGTGAGGTTGAGGTCGTAGAGCACCGGGTCCTTCTCCTCGACGCGCGGCAGCAGGTCCTCGATCAGCCGTTGCGAGGTGAGCCGGACCTCCAGTTCGATCTCGTTCTGCTCGGCGTCGTAGTCCTCCATGTCGTCCTCGGCGCGCTTGAACGGCCGGCGCAGGTAGGCGCAGAGGATGTCGAGCACGGTTTGCGTGTATTCCGGCCGGGACTTGGCGAGCCCTGCCAGCGCGTGCATCGCGCCCACCCGGACCTGTGCCGCGTCATGGCCCAGCAGCTCCACGGCGCGCGCGAACCGTTCGTCGGCCACGCGGGACCTGTCGTGCTCGATGCGCTGGCTCTCGAGCTCCTGGCGGGCCTCCTCGACCTTGCGGCGCCGGTCGTTGAGCCACAACGCGTAGAGCGCCACGATCGCGCCGCCCGCGAGGCCGCCGGTCTTGATGGCCTCGTGTTTCGGCGCGCCGGGATCGATGAGCAGCAGAGCGCCTCCGACCAGCGCGAACGCGCCGAGCGACGCGAGCACGGTCAGGAGCAGCAAACTTTTCGCGCGGCGGTGCTTGCGCGCACCGGCGGCCGGCAGGAACCTCACGAGATCGGCATTCTGCCAAGCAGGAGCTACACCGGGCGGGCTGTTTGGCCGATGATGGGGTGAACAGGTCCGACTCGAACAGAGGTGAGCAGGTGGAGCGGCCGAACTGGGCGCCGGGGGACATCGACCTGGAACGGCCGAGCGTCGCACGCGTCTACGACTATCTGCTGGGCGGCGCGCACAACTTCGCCGTCGATCGGGCGGTCGCCCAGAAGACCCTGGAGATGATGCCCGCGGTGCGCACCGGTGCCCTCCAGCACCGCGCGTTCCTCCGGCGGGCCGTGCGCTACCTGCTGGACAGGGGCGTCCGGCAGTTCCTCGACCTCGGTTCCGGCATTCCGACCGTGGGCAACGTGCACGAGATCGCCCACGGGGTCGACCCTGCCTCCAGGATCGTCTACGTCGACCTGGATCCGGTCGCGGTCGCGCACAGCCGGTCGTTGCTCGAGGGCAACGAACGGGTGGGTGTGCTCCAGGCCGACGTGCGCGACCCGGTGACGGTGTTCGCCGCGCCGGAGGTGAACAACCTGCTCGACTTCGACGAGCCGATCGCGGTGCTGATGATCGCGGTGCTGCACTTCGTGTCGGACGACGAGGACCCGCCGGGCATCCTCGCCGGCTATCGCGACCGTCTCGCTCCCGGCAGCTTCCTCGCGCTGTCCCACGCCGGCTTCGAGCCGGGGGAGGAAACACCCGAGATACGCGCGGCGCGCAGCGTCTACGAGCGGAGTGTCACGCGGACGACGTTTCGCAACAGTGCCGAGCTCGCCAAGTTGTTCGACGGGTTCGACCTCGTGGAACCCGGCGTGGTGCGCCTGCCGGCGTGGCACGCGGAGGCGCCGGACGACGAGGGCGTCATGGGCACGGCTTTCCCGGGGTTCGGTGCGGTAGGCCGAAAGGCTTAGAGATGACTGCGCAGGGCGACCGGCCGTATGCTGCGCGTTCGTGGCGTTAGGGCCGAACAGATGACCGAACGGGTTGACCACCGGGTGCGTGAGAACCGCTCTCCTTTGGACCCGGCCGTTTTGGCCGGTGCCGAGTCGTTCGCGCGCAGCTGGGCCACGGCCGTCATCGGGTCGAGTTACGTACCGATGACCAGGGCCGAGGTCGCGCAACACCTCCAGGACCTCACCGAGATGCTGGTCGAGGCGCTGTACGCGAGCCCGTTCCGCACGGCGCCCGGCTACGAGATCGGCTCCCGGCTGGTCGACGCGCACTTCACCGGCACGGACACGCTCGGCCGGACCATCCAGCTCCTCGGCGACGACCTGCTGGCCGAGCTGGGCGCCACCGGTGACGAACGCCTGCAGTCCCGCCTGGCGGCTCTGCAGGGCGCGCTGTCCGCCGGATACGCCCGCGCACTGCGGGAACGCACGCTGGCCGAGCAGGAGGCGATCAGGGCGGCCGTCCTGGACGCCCGTGACCAGGCCGAGGCGATGCTGAGAGCCTCGGAGGCCCGGTTCCGCGCGATGTTCACCGAGGCCGCGATCGGCATCGGCATCGCGGACATCGAGGGCCGGATACTGGACGTCAACCAGGCCCTGCAGGACATGCTCGGGTTCAGCGTCGAGGAGATGCGCCAGTACAACGTGCGCGACCTCATGCACCCCGAGGACGCGGGCAGCGTGTGGCGGCTCTACGACCAGCTCATCGCGGGCGAGTGCGACCACTACCGCGCCGAGAAGCGCTTCCACCGGGCCGACGGCGAGCAGGTGTGGACGCACCTCACGTTGTCGCTGGTCCGCGACGACCACGGCGAGCCGCAGTACCAGGTCGCGATGATCGAGGACGTCACCGACCGCCACCTGCTGCAGAACCGCCTGCGCTACCAGGCGCTGCACGACCCGCTGACCGGCCTGCCGAACCGCGCGCTGTTCCTCGAACGCCTCGGCCGCGTGTTCAACAACCGCGCCAAGCACGCCCGCGCCGGCCTCTGCTACCTCGACCTGGACGGCTTCAAGGTCATCAACGACTCGCTGGGCCACGACACGGGAGATCAGCTCCTGGTCGAGGTCGGCCGCCGCCTGGACCACTCGGTGTCCGGCGAGGGCAAGCTGGTCGCGCGGATGGGCGGCGACGAGTTCGTGATCCTGGTCGAGGGTTCGTCCGGCGAGCAGGACATCGTCGACGTGGCCGAGCGGGTGCTGACCGAGCTGGAGGCGCCGATCCGCATCGCCGGGCACGAGCTGTCGGTCTCGGCGTCCATCGGCATCGTCGAACGGCAGCTGTCGAGCACGACGTCGGCCGACCTCATGCGCGACGCTGACATCACGCTGTACTGGGCCAAGGCCGACGGCAAGGCGCGGTGGGCGTTGTACGACCCGGAGCGCAACGCCCGCGAGGTCGCGCGGTTCACGCTGTCCGCCACGATGCCGCGTGCCTTGGAACGCGGTGAGTTCTACGTCGAGTACCAGCCGCTGGTGCGGCTGGAGGACTCGACGGTCACCGGCGTGGAAGCCCTGGTGCGCTGGCAGCACCCGGAGTTCGGCCGCCTCGCCCCCGACCGGTTCATCGAGCTCGCCGAGGAGACCGGCCTCATCGTCCCGTTAGGACGGTGGGTGCTCCGCAAGGCGTGCGAGGAAGCCCGGCGCTGGCTGGTCGAGTTCGGTGACGCGGCCCCGTTCGTGTCGGTGAACCTGGCGGTGCGTCAGTCCCGCGACCCCGAACTGGTGCGCGACGTCAAGCGCATCCTCGACGAGTGCGCCCTGCCGCCGCACCACCTGCAGCTGGAGCTGACCGAGTCGGCGATCATGGGCACCGCCGACGAGCCGCTGGAAGCGCTGCGGGCGTTGTGCGACATGGGTGTGCGCATCGCGATCGACGACTTCGGCACCGGCTACTCGAACCTGGCCTACCTGAAGCACCTGCCCGTGCACGAGCTGAAGATCGCGGGCTCGTTCATGGAGGGACTGCGGGCGGAGAACGAGGAAGACCCGGTCGACTCGCAGATCGTGGCGACCCTGGTGCAACTGGCGCACGCGTTGTCGTTGGGCGTCACGGCGGAAGGTGTGGAGACGCCGGCCCAGGCCGCCCGGTTGCTGCGACTGGGATGTGACACGGGGCAGGGCTGGTTCTTCGCCAGGCCCGGTCCACCGGAGAACATCGACAGCCTGCTGCGTGGTGATCTCTAGCTCGGGGAACACCGTGGGGCATGAAGTCATTGGCCCTGGTCGTGCTCCTGCTCGTCACGATGACCCCGGTCGTCCGCGCCGCTGCCGACGTCGTGCCGCTGCCCGCCGACAAACAGGCGTTCGGCACTGCCAGGTCCAAAGCCAGCCCGGTGTGGTTCACGCTCGGCCATCAGGGCCTGTCCGAGATCTTCCACCCGGACCTGAGCACGCCCGCGACCCGCGAGACCCGCCTGCTGGTCGACGGAAAGCCCGGTGAGGCGTACACCGAGCCCGCCGACGACCGGTCGCTGACCTTCCGGCAGCGGCTGCGGGGCGACGGCTGGCGGGCCGAGATCACCTACGTCACCGACCCACGGCGGGCGGCCGTGCTGGCGGATGTCGCGCTCACGGCGCAACGCCCGGTCCGGTTGTCGGTCGAGCACGTGCCGATGAAGGGCTCCAGCGAGGTCAGGAGCACCTTGCCCACCGCGCCGGTGCGGCATGCGCGCGGCACGTTCGCGGTCGGGTTCGGTGCCGGCGTCGCCCAAGCCGCGCTGGACCGCGGATTCCACGCCATCGCGAAGGAGTACGCGCGGGGCTGGCACGACTACCTCGCCGGGCTGCGGCGGCCGAAGTCGGCGGACCGGCGGCTCTACGACATGTCCGTGATGGTGCTGGCGGCGACCGAGGACAAGACCAACCCCGGTGCGTCGATCGCGTCGCCGAGCTTCCCGTGGGCCTTCGGGTACGACCGGGAACTGGCGCCGGAGCTCGGTCCGTACGCGCTGGTCTGGCCGCGCGATCTGTACCACGTGTCGACGGCCATGATCGCTGCTGGAGATCGTGCGTTCGCTTCGAGGTCGCTCGACTTCATGCTCCAGAAGCAACAACAGCCGGACGGCCACCTGCCGCAGAACACGAAGGTCGACGGCACACCGTTCTGGAAGAGCGTTCAGCTGGACGAGACCGCCGCCCCGCTGCTGCTCGCCTGGCAGCTCGATCGGCGCGACAGGTCCACTGTGGACTCAATGCGCCGGGCAGCCGACTACCTGCTGAGCTACCCGAACGCGCCGTTCAGCGAGCAGGAGCGGTGGGAGAACCAGAGCGGCTACTCACCCGCCACCATCGCCTCGGTCGTCGCGGGGTTGGTGTGCTTCGCGGACTTGTTGCAGCGCAACGGGGAGAACGCCGACAAATACCTGAACGCCGCCGACGCGTGGCAGCGCCAGGTGGAGAGCTGGACCGCGACGAAGACCGGTCCGTACGAGCCCAAGCCTTACTACCTGCGGCTCACCAAGGACGGCAAGCCCGACGCGGGCACCACGTACAACCTCGGAGACAACAACCCCACCGACATAGACCAGCGCGCGGTCGTGGACCCGAGCTTCCTGGAACTGGTCCGGCTCGGCGTCAAACGCGTTGACGACCCGACCGTCCGCAACACCGTCACCGTCGTCGACCGGCAGCTGAAGGAACAGGGCTACTGGCACCGGTTCACCCAGGACGGCTACGGCGAGACCGAGGACGGCGGACCGTGGAACGTGCCGAACCCGGTCCGCACGTACGGGCGGCTGTGGCCGTTGCTGAGCGGCGAACGCGGCGAGTACGAGCTGCTGACCGACGACAAGGCCAGTGCCGCGCAGCGCCTCAGGGAGATCGCCGCCAGCGCCAACGGCGGCCGCATGCTGCCCGAACAGGTGTGGGATGGCCGAGGAACCACCTCGGCCACCCCGCTCGCCTGGACGCACGCGCAGTACGTGCGGCTGGCGTGGTCGCTCGACGCGGGCCGTCCCGTGGAACGACCCGCCGTCGTCGCGAACCGTTACGGCGCCTAAGCGCCTGGCCAGAACTCCTGTCCGGAACATCCGTGCCAGCTGGTGCCGAGTGGCGTCTGCAAGGACTTTGGATGAACGGCGCATTTGTCACCTGAGGTGAACGAATGCGCCGTTCATCTCCAGCCTGCGGCCCGTCACCGTGCTCTCAGTCCAGGACAGACTTGTTGGTAGTAGCAAAGTGTCTGTTGATGTTGAGTTGGTGGTACTTGCAGACGCCATCGGGGCCGGACGCACGTCCGGCGGGCGAGTAACGGACACAACTTCCGGCAGCCTGCTTAGCGCTTCGACACGTTGTGCCCGGAGACCTCGACCACCGGTTGCGCGCCGCCGAGGTCCGACGCCCGGTACTCGGCCCGGATCGTCTGGGTCTCACCGGGGAACAGCGTGATGTAGTTGTCGGTCCAGTCGACGGGCAGCACCTCCACGCCGCCCGCACCCTTGCGCAGTGACGCGCGCAGGAAGAACGCCACGGACGTGCCGGTGTTCTTGATGGTCACGTGCGTGGCCTGCCTGCCGTCGGTGCCGGGCGTGGTCGCCGAGGACACCGAGACCTGGCCCGCCTTCAGTGAACTCAACGACTTCAGGTCCGTGTACTGGGCCTGCGGCGTGTAGTACCAGTCACCGCCGTTGTAGTTCAGCGTGTCCGCCTTGGTGGACAGCCAGTACACGTTGCGGTCGACCTCCTTGCCGGAAGCGTCCTTCAGCAGCAGCCGCACGAAGTACGCCGGGGACAGCCCGGACGGCTGCGGGAGGGTGCCGACCCGCACGGAACCGTTGGCCTTGGCCGGAACCGGGCGCGTCTCGTTCGCCTTCTGCGTGCCGTCGGAGTTGAAGACGGTCACCTGCAGGCTGAGGCCTTCCTGCGCCTGCAGACCCATGTTCACCACGGCGAGCGACTTGTCGTCGTAGGAGTACTGGGCGTGCAGCGCCTTGTTGCCCGTCTTGGCGCCGAAGTACGAACCCGCGGTCGCGAGGTTGTAGTTGTAGAGGTGCCAGAACAGCTTGGGCCACGGGTCGTTCTGCATCCAGTGGATGACGCCCTGCGCCTGGTTCGCGCCGGTGTCGGAGAAGTCCCGGCCGAACGCCTCGAACTGCGCGCGGTTGGTTTCGTACTGCTGCAGCTGCGCCTTCTTGATGAAGTCGTCGACTCCTGACGGCTTGCCGTAGCGGTTGTCCAGCGCCGTGCCCCAGAAGCCGATCTTGCTGAAGTTGCCGGACGGAGACAGGTGGTACTGCGAGGCGTTGTAGTCCGTCAGCTTGTTGATCTCAGCGTCGCTGAGGAACTTCTTCAGCTCGTCGCGCTCGGGGATCGCGAGGCCGGGACCGATCTCGGACGCGAAGCCCGCACTGCCGCCCTTTTGGTTGTTGTACCAGTAGACCGGCGGCTCCCACCAGTACGGACCGTCCATCTTCATGCCGGAGTCGCCGAGCTTCGGAGAGCTGCGGCGGGCGGCGGCGGTGACGATCGGCGTCTGCCAGTCAGCGCGCTTAAGGGCGTCCAGGTAGATGGTCTCGACGGCGGCCACCGGGGCCTCGTCCGAGCCGATCAGGAACGTGAACACGCTGGGGTGGTTGCGAATCCGCTTGGCCTCGCCCTCGGCGGACGCGCCGGCGACCTTCTTGTCCTCCGCGGAGAAGCCACCGGTGTTCTGCCACTTCGAGCAGCACTCCCAGCCGGTCATGATCAGAATGCCCATGCGGTCGGCCAGGTCGTAGATCTCGTCGTTCTCCGGCTTGCCTTCCAGGCGGATCGTGTTGAGGCCCATGGACTTCGTCAACATCATCTCGTCGGCGATCTTCTGCACGTCGGTGCGCAGGAAGAGGTCGGACGCCCAGCCACCGCCGCGGATCAGGATCGGCTTGCCGTTGATCTGGTACTGGATGTTGCCGCTGATCATCTTCGAGGTGACCTCGCGGATGCCGAACGTCGTCCTCTGCTCGTCCGACTTCGCGCCCGCGACCGTCGCCGCGGCCGTCGCGTCGTACAGCGGTTGCGCGCCCATCTGGAACGGCCACCAGATCTGCGGGTTGCCGACGTTGAGCGTGAACGTGACGGTCTTGGTCTCGTTCGCGGCGAGGCTCACGTTCTGGCTGTAGTTCTGGCCCGCCGCACTGCCGGCGACGGTCGTGGTGACCGCACTGCCGGTGTTGTTGCGCGCGTCGACCTTCACGGTGACGGTGGCGCTGTTCAGGTTCGGCAACGGCAGGTCGGACAGCACGTGCAGGCCGCGCAACGAGACGGGGCCGCTCGCGACCAGGTCGACGTCGCGGAACAGGCCCTGGTTGCGGTCGGGCGGGAGCTGGGACCAGTCGATGAAGTGGATCACCAGGTCCTTCGCCGGGTCGGCCGGGGAGGCCTTGATCGCGAGCGCGTTGTCGCCCTTGCGGAGCAGGCTGGTGACGTTGAACTCGTAGGTCGGGTAGGCGCCGATGACGGTGTCCGTGCCGGCGACCTTCTTGCCGTTCAGCCAGATCTCACCGCGGGAGATGACGCCGCCGTTGAGCTTGAGGAACGTGTTGACGCCCGGCTGCGGGTCGGCCTGGAAGACCTTGCGGTACCACCACGGCACCTGGAAGTCGCCGCGGTTGGCCTTCTTGAGGTTGTCCGAGTAGTTGACGTCGCCGTACTTGTTGTTGGCGATCAGGCCGGCCATCACGGTGGACCGCGCCGGCACCGTCATCCACCCGGAGTCCGAATAGGCCGGTCCGGAGATCACGTCACCGGCCTGCGTGGCGGTCTTGCTGGACTGCATCCGCCAGTCCGGGATGGTGGAGGTCTTACCGGGACTCGCGGCCACCTTGAGCGCCGCTCCCGTGCCGGGCACGGGGCCCGCGTTGGCTGAGGTGCCTGGCACGAGCAGGGCCAGGCCCACCGCGGCCACGACCAGTGTCGGTAGTGGTCGGTTGCGCAGCATGTCGCTCCTCGACGCATCGGGGCGGCGGCGCTTCGGGGTATCGTAAAGAAGGTTTCCTTTTTGTGAGGTCACCGGCAATGCGCCTTATGGGTGACACGGGACACATCGTTCGCCACACTCCGTGCGCGGCGATCCGATACGTTGGCCTCCATGCTTCGACTTGCCGTCCCGTTCGTGCTGGCAGCGGTCCTGACCGGGTGTTCTTCGACCGAACCCGGGACGCCGACGGCCGGGAACCAGACCGGTGGAGCGCCGACGACCGGAACTTCGGCCGGAACCGCCCCGGTGAACAGGCCGAAGGCCGTCGACATGAAGACGCTCGACCCGTGCTCGCTGGTCACGCCCGAGACGAAGGCGGCGCTCAAGATCCGCACCGTCGAGCCGGGCGCCCCGGACGCCGACTACGGCGAGGGCAGCAAGGGGTGCGGCACCAGCTTCGAGGACCGCAAGTACATCTGGAGCATCGACACGCTGGTCAACGGCGGTGTGGACAGGCTGAAGAGGACGGTCGGCAAGGAGAGGGAGCTCACCGAGCTCAAGGTGGCGGGCTATCCCGGCTACCTCAGCAAGGGCCTGGACGGCACCAAGTCTCCTGAGTGTCAGATCTACCTCGACACGAACGACGGCCAGTTGCTGCTGGTCGAGGTGGCCTCGCCGCTGGCAGGCGGGGGCACTGTGGACGGTGCCTGCGAGAAGGCCAGGCCGCTCGCGGATGCTGCCGGAGCTGTCCTCGCTACGAAGTGAGTAGAAGTACTCGCCTTGTACCGGGAACCGGTCACTCGCGTCATGCATCAGAGCTAAAGTCGTTCCAAATGCACATGCGGCCCAAACTGGGGGGCCGTACCGAGGAGGGTGTTCCGTGTATCTCGCGGACGGTGGCGGTGGCGGTTCGACGCCCCCTGAGTTCGGGCAACGCAAGCTCAAGGTCGACCCTTCGGCCATTCCGGCCGCCCGGAAGGCCTTTGAGCACGCACTCGACGAGTTCGACAACAAGATCGCACGAGTTTCCCGGGACCTGCCCACGAAGCCCTGGGCACAGGACCCGATCAGCAGTGAGACCTCCAAGGCGTTCAACGACCAGACCTCGGAGAAGGCGTTGACCGCGCTGACGGTCTACCGCGAGCAGCTCGTCGGCGTGATCAGCCAGCTCACCCGCATCGAGGAGCAGTACCGCCTGACCGAGGGCGACAACGAGGCCATGTGGGGCAAGTACCTGCGAGACCAAGGCTGAGAGGGGGACTGACCGATGACTGACCACCGCTTCCAGGGGTACGGACACCCCGAGCTGTACAACATGATCAACTCCGGTCCCGGCGTCTCCGCCTCCATCCCGGTGGAGCAGGGCTGGAAGACGATCGCGGCCACGCTCGCCCAGATCGACAGCGACCTGCACCAGGCGCTCACCAAGATGGGCGCGGACTGGGAGTCCGACGCCGCTGACGCCGCGAAGGGCGCGCTGTCGCCGCTGGGTGAGTGGGCCGGGTTCGCCGAACAGGGCGCCACGACCATGGAGAGCTCCGCGCGCCTGCAGGGCGAGTTCATCGCCGACGCGCGCAAGAAGATGCCCGAGGTCGTCCCGGTCACCACCGAGAAGCCCGGCTTCATGGACATGGCGGTCGGCGCGCTGACCGGCCCGGTCGGCATGGCGCACGTCGTCGGCCAGCAGCTGGACCACGAGAAGCAGGAGGCGGCCGCGGACAACGCCGCCGCCCAGGCCGTCAAGGTCATGGAGGACTACCAGTCCGACAGCCGCTGGAACTCGTCGACGCTCGGTGACTTCCCGCAGCCGCCGCAGGTCGTGATCGACACGCCGCCGCCCACCGACACCGGCACCGGCAGCACGCGCGTCGGCTACACCTCGACCGGGGCGCCGTCGCCGTCCGGGCACAACACCGGCACGACGAACCAGTCGTGGGTGACCCCGCCGTCGACTCAGCAGCAGGTGTCGACCGGCTGGACGCCGCCGCCCACCGACACCACGCACACGTCGTGGGTCCAGCCGACGCCCACGCCGCCACCGCCGGTGCACACCCCGCCGCCGACGAGCCTTCCGCATCCGACGCCGCAGCCGACGACTCCCGGCGGACCGGTGTTCACCCGGCCCTCCACCGGCACGCCCGGTGGTGGCCGCGGTGGTCAGCTCGGCAACGTTCGCGGTGGTCAGCTCGGTGGCGGCAAGGCGTTCGGGCCGATGTCCGGCTCGCTCGGCGCGTCCGGCCAGCAGGGCTCGATGAAGCCCGGCAGCCTGCCCGGCATGGGTCCCGAGGGCATGCGCGGCGGAGCCATGGGCTCCGGTGCGGGTGGCGCCGCGGGCAAGGGCGGCGCGGCCGGCGCTGGTGCCGGTGGCGCGCACGGCCAGAAGGGCGAGGGCGAGGACGACCTCGAGCACAAGGCGGCTGACTACCTGGTCGAGACCGACGACGTGTTCGGCGACGACCGGATGGTCGCGCCGCCCGTCATCGGCGGCTTCTCGGAGTGAGCCTGTTCGGCGGTACGGCGGAGAGGGAGCCGATCACTCTCTCCGCCGAGGAGTTCGACGTGCTGTGGGAACGCATGAACGTCGGCCCCATGCCGCTCGTGCTGAAAGTTCCCACGCCCGGCAAGACGCGGGAAGAGCGCATCCAGCTCGAGAACCGCGTCTACCAGCAGTTGGACCACCGCCGCCTGGGCAACTCGCGCGGGATTTCGTCCGAACTGGACGGACTGCTGCGCATGTTCGTCAAGCCAGAGCGAGAGGCGGACGGCCGCCTCTGGCTCGGCCACAGCCTGCGCGTCCTCGCCGTCGCGAACGGTGACTGGGGCGCGCTCGCGACGTTGCGGGACGACCAGCTGACGTTCCAGCCGTGGGCGGGCTCCGGGCTCGCCTCGGCGGTGCTCTCGGTGCTGCCGTCCCATCCCGCCGGCACGGGCCTGTCGGTGACGCTGCCCAGCGCCGACATCGAGAAGGCGATCGCGCAGACCGACGGCTCGCCGAAGTCGATGGAGGCCGCGTTCCGGGGCATCGGCCTGCGCGAGGACGACGCCAAGGCGCTGGTGAAGATGTTCACCGGTCTCGTGCACACCGGGAACTTCGGTGCCGCGTGCCGGGACAAGTACGGCAAGCGCTGGCGGCCTGAGCGCGTGGTCGCGTTCTTCGACACCGAAGAAGGCCGCTACCTGCAGCAACGCCGTGCCTCGAACGGCCAGCCGCCGTGGAGCACCTTCACGCCGACCGACGCCCGCCGGATGATGCACCAGGTGGACGAGCTGATCTCCGAAGCGGTTCGTTCCGCAAGCGGCTGATGTCTGGTTTGATCTGACCACCGCCGCCGTGGCCAAGACCCCTTGGAGACGGCGAAATGAACATCGACAGACGGCGATTCCTGCTGGCTACAGGGGTTGCGCTGGTCGGCACGTCAGCGATGACGGGGACTGCCTCGGCAGTGTCCTCCGCCTCGCTGTGGCAGGAGTTCGTGGCGAACCCGTACAACCACCCGCAGATCCCGAACATCGCCTACGCCGGCTATCGGACGGGTGAAAAGCCTGCTCACAGG
Organism: Lentzea kentuckyensis; assembly: GCF_002150765.1. Taxonomy (GTDB): domain Bacteria; phylum Actinomycetota; class Actinomycetes; order Mycobacteriales; family Pseudonocardiaceae; genus Lentzea; species Lentzea kentuckyensis. The sequence continues at coordinate 168,211 of NZ_MUYM01000056.1, read as the reverse complement.
CCTGTGCTGGCGAACGTGCTGTTCTTCGGCGCACGCCGGGACGGCTCGGCGGACGCTGCTCCGGCGATCAACAGGGCGATCGAGTTCGTGGGCCGGCTGGGTGGCGGCACCGTCCTCGTGCCGCCGGGCCGCTACCGGATCGACGACATCATCCGCATCGGTTACGACAACGTGGTGTTGCGTGGTGCGGGCAGCACGAAGACGACGTTCTACGCGACCCGGTCGCTGGAGGAGATCGTCGGCATCAACCGCAGCCGCTACGGCTCGGAGAACTCGGCGTGGAGCTGGTCGGGCGGTCTGGTGTGGGTGTGCCACCGCGACCGCTACCAGCCGTTGGTCGAAGCGATCAAGGCGCACAAGTGGCCGTTCGAGGGCTGGACGGGCAACGAGCTGGAGCAGGGTTCCGTGTTGACCACCGTGACCGGTGCCGCGGCTCGGGGTTCGTTCGTCATGACCGTCGAGAATGGACGGAAGCTGCGCGCCGGTCAGCGCGTGTTGCTGCGGCTGGACGACTCCGAGTACTCGCTGCCGAAGCACATGTGCGGTGACCTCCCTGGCTGTGCGTCCTACAAGTGGGACGACAAGGACAAGCTCCTGTCGTACTTCCCCTTCCTGTGGCCGGTGCGCGTGGAATGGGTGCGCGGCAACAGGGTCAAGCTCGCGCAGCCGTTGCCGCTGGAGATCCGCCCGGAGTGGAAGGCGCGTCTGACCACGATGGCGCCGGTCGTCACGGGTGCGGGCGTCGAGGGCATCAAGATCGAGATGTACAAGGTGCCGACGCCGAAGCACTTGCAGGACAAGGGGTACAACGGTCTGGCGTTCCAGTGCGCGTGGGACTGCTGGGCCGACGACGTGCACGTGCAGGACGTCGACAACGGGTTCCTCCTGGTGTCCTCCAAGGGGATCTCGTTGCTGAACACGCGGGTGTCCGGCCGTGGTCACCATCATGCTTATGCGACGCGCGAGCAGTCCCACGACAACCTGACCGACGGGTTCGTGATCGAGGCCCCGTCCGAGCCCTCCCAGGCCGGTGCGGGCAACCACGGGTTGAACGTCGAAGGCCTGTCCTGCGGCAACGTCTGGACCCGCGGCAAGATGGACCACGACGTCTTCGACACTCACCGCGGCCTGCCGTTCGGCAACGTCCGCACCGAGATCACCATCAACAACGTCGGTGCGCACGGCGGTAGTGCGAACGCGGGTCCGTTGTACGGCGCCAGGTTCGCGCACTGGAACGTCACGGTGACGAACCAGCGCGCCGGCAACGTCCGGATCGACCAGGTGGCCCCGTGCAGTGCCACGGTGGCGATCTCCGAGGTGCGCGACTTCGGTCAGATCGACAAGCCGGACTTCGCCGGGCCGTTGAACTCGCGGTTGGAGCTCTACGGCACCACCGACGTCACGCCGCGCAACCTCTATGACGCGCAACGAAAACTGCGTCGTTCATGACGTAGCCGCGTACATCGCGATCGGCAGTGACCGTGCGACCGCGTCGAGGTCGGTGGGGAGCACGAAGCTCTCCACCGATCTGCCGATGCGGCGTTCCCAGCCGTTCTCGGTGAGCTCCAGGCGGTACGTGGTGTGGAGCTGGGGCAGGTCGCTGGGCGGCGTGGTGTCGGACAGCAGCAGGTGCTGGCCGTACGTGCGTCCTACCTGGGTGAGGGTCTGCAGCGTCGAGAAGAACGCCGGCCTTGCTTCTGCCAGGCCGTGCACGCCGTCCACGCAGACGAGCAGCCGCGGTGGTGCGGTGCCATCTGCCAGCATCCTGATGCGTTGTTCCAGGTCGTCCTTCAGATGGTGTGGTTGCACGTGCGGTGCGTGCGCCAGGCTCGCGAACACGCCAGTGCCGTGGAAGTCGATGAGTACGACCTGGAGTTCGTCCGGCGAGTGCCACAGCATCTGGCCGAGAATCAGCGCTTTGAGTGCGTCGGAACGTCGTTCTGGAGGCGCCACGACCTCGCCGTGCGGACCCATCCCGTCCTCCGTGAGGCCGGCCTTGATGTCGATCTCGACGGGCTGGTTGTACTCGTCCACACCCACCGCGGCCCGGTACCTCAACTTGATCGGCCGCGGTCGCCATCCGTGCGTCGGGTCGAACTTCGGCATGTCGTGCAGCATGAAGAAGTCCGGTGGCTGCTCGGCCTGGCGCATCAGCCGGGGCAGCTCACCGGCGTGCTGGTCGAGGTTCGCCGGCGTCGTGCAGTCGTCGATCCACACCCTCGTCGACTCGTGCGGGGCGTCCAGCAGCAGCTGCATCCCGGACCTGCCGACGTCCTGGGCGACGGTGGCGAGGGCGGTGCCGAGCTCCGTGGCTTCGACGTCCCGAAAACCGGTGACGCAGATGAGCAGTTGTGGCAGCACCTGGTGCAGGCCGCGGTGGTCGAAGATCGTCCAGGTGTTGCCGACGATCTCCAGCCGGCGTTCCGACTCGGCCAGGATCGCCTTCGCGAGCTCTGCGGGATCCCTTGCCACGTCCCGATGATGGGCCTGAACGTGCGGCGCCTGGTCGAGCCCGGCGAACGTGTCGGTGTCGTGCGCGTCGATGAAGATCGCTTGGAACAGCTTGGGCGAGTGTGTGGTCATGAGGCCCAGCAGCAGACTGCGGAACGCCTCCCGTGGGGTGACGCTGAGGTGCGACCCCGTGCGCCACTTGCCGTCCACGAAGTGCGTGAGCTCGACGACGACCGGTTCGCCGGTGCTGTCGATGCCGATCGGGACCTTCCACCACCGGCCCTTCCAGGCGAGCGCCTTGGTGAAGGTGCTCAGGCCGTGCAGGGCGAGGAAGTCCATCCGCACCAACGATCGCAGGTGCTTCGGAACGTCGGTCAGCGTGCTGGCCGTGATGACCACCCGGACGTCCCTGGCCGTCGAGGTGATCCACCGGACGGCCTCGGCGAGCCCGGGATCGCTTGCCGCGCAGAGCTTCCAGTCGTCGATCAGCAGCGTCGCACCGGGCTCGGCACCGCGTTCGAACCACGTCAGCAGGTTCTGGCGGCGGCGCTCGTCGGCGGGGTCGAACGAGACGTTGACCGGCTCGGCCGGTGTGCCCCGGCCGATGCGGTAGACCGGCCCGGTCACGGGACCGCGATCTGGACGGCGGTCTGGTCGTGCACGGAAAGCCCCATGCCGGGCTGGTCCGGTACGTGCGCGGCGCTGCGGGCGTTGATCAGCGAGGTGCCGGGGTCGTCCAGCCGGAGTTCGATGCCGAACGCCAGGCTGTCCCTGATGAACGACGGCACCTGGTCCCAGGTGTGCGCGGTGACGACGATGTGCCGTTGCGGGTCGAGGGGCTCGCCGGGGCCGTCGAGCAGTTGGAACGCGCTGAGATCGCCGAGCGCGGCGGCGAGGGTGCGCAACGCCGTGGACTTGCCGCTGCCGGGCGCGCCGACGATGGCGCCGTGCCGCAGTTCCGTCGTGAAGGCCGGGACGAGCGGGTCGCGGCGGTGTTCGTACGGCTTGTCCAGCAGGCCGACGGCGCCGGGCGGGAGCATGTCGAGCGTCAGCGGTTCGCCGAGCGGTGGCAGCACGATCTCGTAGGCGATGCCGCCACCGGTGACGTCCGGCAGGTCGTCGAGCGCCTCGGCGAAGTCATGGGTGGGGGTGGCGAGCGGCCACTCCGGGAGCTCGTACGGAATCCCTTGGGGCACAACGCCTGCGAACACGACGTGCATGCCCAGCGAGCGACCGGCGCGCATGGCCATCAGCAGCGCCGCGAGGAACTTCGGTTCCCTGGCCAGGAAAGCCTCCGCACCGGACACGCAGATGATCAGTTCGGGGACGGAGTTCCCTTCGGTGTGCACGATCTCCTGGCGCCGGTTGATCTCGCCGTAGAACGCGTCCAGCAGCCGGACGACCATCGCGTCGTCCGCCGCCGGCGTGATCGTGAACGCGACCTGGTCCACGTACGCCAGCGGATCGAAGACGCCGCTGCCGTCGCCGTCGACGAAGAGGTACTGCACGTGGTCGGCCGAGTGCGTGACCATCAGGCCGAGCAGTGCGCTGCGCAGCTGGTCCGGCGTGCCGCGGTGCACGGCGCTGCCCGGCGTGATCTCGACGTGGACCGGCCAGCCCCGGTCGTCGACACCGATGGCGGCCCTGAGGTCGTCGCGCTGCCACATGTTGCTCAGATCGGCCTCGATGCCGTGCAGCCCGAGGAAGTCCGTCGGCTCGCCGAGCAGGAGCCTGCGCAACCGGTCCGGCAGATCGGCCCACCTCCGAGCCGTGACCACGACCTGCACCCCACGCCCGGGCCCCAGCGCCGCGATCCACTCCACGGTCCGGTCCAGCTCCGGGTCCTGCCCTGCGCACAACGCCCAGTCGTCCACCAGCAACACCGCACCCGACGGCGCCCCGCGCTCGAACCAGTCCAGCAGACTCCGGCAGCCCGACTGGTCGGACGGATCGAACGTGGCCGCCACCGGCAACGGGTCGGCGCCCCGCCCGATCCGGTAGACCGCCATGTCCGGCGCGGCCGCGAGAGCGGCCGTCAACCGCTCCCTGGTCGCCCGCCCTGGACCGACGACGGCGAAGTTCCTGATCACCGCCCACATATACCAACAGCCCCCGGACCGCCGCTGCCCCTTCGCTAATGTGGGCGACGTGCCAGCCAAAGCCGTCGATCCAGCCGAGCTGCGCGCCGCCGTGCAGGCAGTGCTCCCCTGGCTGCGAGGCGAGGCCGACCAGCCGGAACGCCAAATCCTCGCCGCCGCCGTCCGCCTGAGCCTGCGCACCCTCGAACACATCGCGCCGGGCCGCAGCGTCGAGGTCCGCGTCCCCCCGTTCGCCGCCGTGCAGTGCGTGGAGGGCCCGCGGCACACCCGCGGCACGCCCCCGAACGTCGTCGAAACCGACCCCCGCACCTGGCTGGAACTGGCGACCGGCGCCCTGACCTGGCCCGACGCCCTGGACGGTGCTCGGGTCACCGCCTCAGGGACCCGAGCCGACCTCTCCCACCTGCTACCGGTGGTCCGTTTCTAGAACCAGGACCCGATGGTGTTGTCGTAAGCCGACTTCGCGCCGTCGCTGATGGCCCCGCCGACGTCCTTGACGACCTCGACACCACCCTCCACAACAGCCTTCCCGCCCTCGTAAACGTCACGCCCGAGCTCGCCCGCGTTGCCCAGCGTGTCAGCCACCACGTCGACGGCATCGCTGCCCAGCTCGCCAACGGTGCCCACCGCGTTGCGCCCGGCATCTCCCCAGCGTCCGTGCGAGATGTCGTCGACAACTTGACCGCCGCCGCGCCACATGTCCTCGCCCATGTCGACGACTTCTTTTCCGGTGTTGACACCCCAGTCGATGATCGGCCCGGCCACCGGCAGGTCGGAACCTGGCACCTCGACGGGAGTGGGCGAGTCCTGCCAACGCTGCTCAGTGACCTCGCCGCCCTGCCCGCCGGCGATCTTCGCGAGGTTGCCCAACGACTCGGAACCCTTGTCGTAGTACGAGGAATGAGAATGTCCGACCCAGTCCTCTCCTGATGTGCCGAACTGCTTCGCACCGAACGACGAGTCGTACGGCCCGGTCGACGACCCGTCCTTGGTAAACCAGTCGCCGCTCGTCAATTGGATGATCGGGTCGTGCTCGGCGCCACCGACGTACACGTGGCCGCGACCGGGTGGGATCTGGTCCACGCTGGACGCACCCACACCGGGTGAGCCGACGAACGCGATGTCGTCCGCCTTCAGCCCGTTGTCCATCGCCGAGTAGCCGACGACCGTGCTGCCGTAGCTATGGCCGATCACGGTGACGTGGGCACCGGGGTTGCGCTCCCGGTACCCCGCGACGTCCTGGGCCAGGAGCGCCGCGCCCTCCTTCGCTTGTGCCGGGTTGTCCACCTGGCCGATTGCGAACTCCGGAGCGTCGTAGCCGAACCACTGAATCGCGGCGCCGTCCTTGCCCATCGCGCCGCTGAGCGCCGCTGCCTGCTCCATGCTGAAATCGTCGAGTCCGGATCCCGTTCCAGGTACGCAAACGGCGAGGTCCTTGGCGGTGTCCGGGTCGCCGAACGCCACCGCCATGGTCCCCTCCTTGGCACCTGGCCCGTCGGGGTTCCACTGCAGGACGTAGGCCTTCTTGCCGTTCTCTCCGCCGAGCCTGTCCGCGTCCTTCAACGCACCTGAAGCGTCAGTCGCGTTCTTCGCGCGACGGGCGGCCTCGTCGTACTCCGACATGAGCTGCGCACCCTGCGGGTCGTTGCGCAAGGCACGCTGGCCGTCGGCGGTGTTCGGGTCGACGCCGAGTTCGCGCGCTCGGTCGGCGAGCTGCTGCTGCAGGTCGTTCTTCTGCTTGTTGAACCGATCCACGTCCTGCTCGATGCGCCGGCGGTTGGCCAGGTCCATGCCCTCGGCAGGCAGACCCTTGAGCTTGAGGAGTTCCTCGGGCTTGGCCTTGGCCAGCGCTTCCTTTTCCGCCGCGCTGAGCTTGTTCCACCAGTCGCGCACGGCCTGCGGATCACTGCCCGGCGGCGGCAACGGAGGCAGGCCGCTGCCTGCACCGGAGCGCTGAGCGGCGCGGTCCCAGCCGCAGTCGGTCCGTGCTGACTCCTCGAAGCCTGGCGGGATCTTGGTGAGCGCACCGGCATACGAACGCAGGACGTTCTCGTAGCCGGACCTGACCTTGCTCAGCGAGTCGTTGACCTGGTTGGCGAGCGTGCGGGTCTGTGCTTCGTCCAAGCCCGGCGGACGACTGCGCCACACGCTGATCGCCTGGTCGGCCGCGCCGCGCATCTGGCCATACGCACGGGAAGCGGCCTGCACGATGTCGACACCGGCGCCGAGACGCTCACCGGCGGTCTTGGCGGCGGTGGCGGACAGTTCGGCACGTGCGGTGAACTTCGTGGAGGCCTCACCGGTCCAGTTGCTGACCGCGGTCTTGCCGCCGTTGGAGACCAACTGGCCAGCACGCCCGACCGCGCTGATCGCGCCGGTGATCGGGTCTGCGGCAGCGGCGATCCGTCCGGCGTCTCCGGCGGCAAGCTTGCTGTACAGGCTCTCTGGATCCGTGTAGCTCACTTGCCGCCCCCAAGTCCCGAGAAGAGCTTCTGCAACGCGGCCGCATGGTCGTCGTCCGTGCGCTGATAGGCGTCCGCGTTGGACACGAGGCCTTCTGCGGCATCGGTGAGCCACGTCGAACCGCGCTGTAGGTCCTGGGAGTGCGTGCCGACGAACTTCGACAGCGCGTCCGCGAACTCTGCCGCGGCGTCGACCTCGCCGAGCGCGCCCGCGTCAAGCTTGAGCATCGAGATCATCTCCGCTGCCTCACGCACCGCGTCGGAGCCGTTGCCGAACTCTTTGGACGCGTTGCGCAGCAGTTCGGGCTCAACGCCGAACATCGCCACCCCCTGGTTGGTCTCTGATCCATGCGACGCAGAAGCATCATGGCCGGTTCCCCACTCACGCGTGGCGCGTTTGGGGCACGATGACCCCATGGTGCAGACAGGGTGGACGGCCCAGCGGTGGACCGCCGTGTTCATGGAGCAGGCGGAGATGTTCCGCAAGGCAGTGTCAGACGCGGACCCGACAGCCGAGGTGCCGACCCGTCCAGGGTGGACGGTGCAGGATCTGGTCATCCACCTCGCGCGCTTCCTGGAGACGTCCACCGCTTACTTGCGCACGGGCAGCCGCAGTCCGATGCAGCCGCCGCCCGCGCCCACCGGCCTCGCCCCGCTGGAGTATCTCGATCTCCAGTTGGTGGCTGCGCACGAGATCCTGACAGCCGTACCGGGTAACCGGCCGGTGTGGACGTTCTCGCCATCCGCGCCCGACCTCGCGTGGGTGTGGCATCGCCGCGTCGCCCATGAGACGGTGCTGCGTCGGTTCGACGCTCAGGCCACCGTGCGGCAGCTTGTCGCCACCGACGCCGACCTCGCAGTCGACGGCATCGATGAGGTGCTGACCACGATCGTCGCGGCCAAGGTTGCAGGTGACGTGCCGGGTGAGGTGTCCGGCAGTGCTGTCGTGCGGCCGACCGACGTGCCCGAGTCGTGGCTGATCTCCCTCGCACCCGGCGAGGTGCCTGAGGTCCGCGCCGCTGCTCCCGGCGAGGACGGCGGCGCTCAGATCGTCGGCGAGGCCGAACTCGTCTACTTCTGGCTCTGGAACCGGATGAACCTCAAAGAGATGACCGGAGACCGGCGCGTCCTGGACGTCCTGCAGGTCGGACGGGGGCACTGATGCGCAATCTGACCGCGCTGCTACTCGGTTGCTTGCTGTTGACCGCGTGTGCGGCCAGCTCCGAACACGAGCTTCGCTACAAGATCAGCGGGATCGACAACAGCTCTCCGACCGAGTATCTGAAACTCGATCTGGTGGACGGCGCGCCGAAGAACGCGCTGGATCCGAAGGCGCTGGAGCATCAGCTCGCGTATGAGCGCGAGATCAGTGGGGGTGCGGTTGTCGGTGACGAGGTCATCTGCACGATCACGCAGAACAAAGGGAGCGCGTTCGAGAACTCGAACGTGAAGACCAGGCTCACCGGGTGCAAGAAGGCCTGATGCGCAAGATCGTTCTCATCCTGCTCGGCTGCCTCGTGCTCGCCGGATGTGCCGGCACCTGGGAGGCGGAGATCCGGCTGAAGGTCACCAAGATCGAAGAGAACGATGTCGGACTCGACTACCTTCCGCCCGACGTGCAGGTCTGGCTGGACCCGGTCGGCGATTTGCCGGAGGACGCGTACGACCGGGACAACTTCATCGGCAAGATCATGGAGCCCGCCGAAATCGACGGTGACGTGAAGGTCGGCGACGAAGTCACGTGTCTGGCGAAGCAACGCACGATCGGGGCCCTGCAGACCAACTCGATCCAAACTGAGCTGTTTCAGTGCCGGAAGGCATGAGTTTCGTCACCTCACCGGGGGTGCGAAGGGGGTAGTTGGCCCCCTGCTCCACTTACACTCGGGTTGCAGCCAGCCCCACTCGTGAGGGAGCCAATTCGGTGGTCGCCGACCATTCCCAGTCCGAACAGGAACCCCGTGAGGAGTGCGGCGTCTTCGGCGTCTGGGCTCCGGGTGAAGATGTTTCCAAGCTCACCTACTACGGGCTCTACGCCCTGCAGCACCGCGGCCAGGAGGCGGCGGGCATCTCGGTCGGTGACGGGGCTCAGGTCGTCGTCTTCAAGGACCTCGGGCTCGTCAGCCAGGTGTTCGACGAGCAGGTCCTGCAGTCTCTCAAGGGCCACGTGGCCGTCGGGCACTGCCGTTACTCCACCACCGGGTCCACGACCTGGGAGAACGCGCAGCCGACGTTCCGGACCACGGCCGCCGGAAGTGGTCTGAGTCTCGGGCACAACGGCAACCTCGTGAACACCGCCGAACTCCTCGAAAAGGCGAAAGAGCTCGGCATCGTCGCGCGCAACGGCGCCACCACCGACTCGGACATCCTGTGCGGGCTGCTCGCGCACGCGGCGGCCGACAAGGGCATCGAGCAGGCCGCGCTGGAGCTGCTGCCCACCGTCAAGGGCGCCTACTGCCTCACCTTCTCCGACGAGTCCACGCTCTACGCGGCGCGTGACCCGCACGGGGTTCGCCCGCTGGTGCTCGGCCGGCTCGACCGCGGCTGGGTCGTGGCGAGCGAGACCGCGGCGCTGGACATCGTGGGTGCGAGCTTCGTGCGCGAGGTCGAGCCCGGTGAGCTCATCGCGATCGACGAGGACGGGCTGCGGTCCACCCGGTTCGCGACTCCCGAGCCCAAGGGCTGCATCTTCGAGTACGTCTACCTGGCGCGGCCGGACACCACGATCTCCGGGCGCGGCGTCCACGCCACGCGCGTCGAGATCGGTCGCCGGCTCGCCAAGGAGCACCCGGTCGAGGCCGACCTGGTGATCCCGGTGCCGGAGTCCGGCACGCCGGCCGCGATCGGGTACGCGCAGGCCAGCGGCATCCCGTACGGGTCCGGCCTGGTCAAGAACGCCTACGTCGGGCGGACGTTCATCCAGCCGTCGCAGACCATCCGCCAGCTGGGCATCCGGCTCAAGCTGAACCCGCTGCGGGACGTCATCCGCGGCAAGCGGCTGGTCGTCGTGGACGACTCGATCGTGCGCGGCAACACCCAGCGCGCGCTCGTCCGCATGTTGCGCGAGGCCGGTGCGCTCGAGGTGCACGTGCGGATCGCGTCGCCGCCCGTCAAGTGGCCGTGCTTCTACGGCATCGACTTCGCCTCACGTGCGGAGCTCATCGCGAACGGGCTGGACGACGACGGCATCCGCCGCTCGGTCGGCGCCGACTCGCTCGGGTACGTGTCGCTCGAGCAGCTCATCGCCGCGACCGAGCAGCCCAAGACGCGGCTGTGCTCGGCCTGCTTCGACGGGGAGTACCCGATCGAACTGCCGCCGGACGCGCTCATCGGCAAGCACCTGCTCGAGGGCCTCAAGGGCGTGGCGGGCTCGGCCGCTCCCGTCCTGGCGAGCGGCTATGGTGCCGAAGACGCACTCCGCCGTCCTTAACTTTGGGTACGTCCCTGCGACCCCAGATCCAAGTGGAAGAAGTTGACGTGACCGACAGCGCCAAGGCCACCTACGCCGCCGCCGGAGTCAGTATCGCCGCAGGTGACGAGGCGGTGGAGAAGCTCAAGCCGTGGGCGGCCAAGGCGCACCGGCCCGAGGTGCTCGGTGGCATCGGCGGGTTCGCCGGCCTGTTCCAGCTCAAGCTCGACCGCTGGAAGGAGCCGATCCTCGCGTCCTCCACGGACGGCGTCGGCACCAAGATCGCGGTCGCGCAGGCGCTCGACAAGCACGACACCGTGGGCATCGACCTGGTCGCCATGATCGTGGACGACCTGGTCGTGTGCGGTGCCGAGCCGCTGTTCGTGCAGGACTACATCGCGGTCGGCCGGGTCGTCCCTGACAAGATCGCCGCGCTGGTCAAGGGCATCGCCGAGGGCTGTGTCCAGGCCGGGTGCGCGCTGCTCGGCGGCGAGACGGCCGAGCACCCCGGTCTGATGGGCGACGACGACTACGACATCTCCGGCACCGGCGTCGGCGTGGTCGAGCAGTCCAAGCTGCTCGGTCCTGACCGCGTGCGCGACGGCGACGTCGTCATCGCGATGGGTTCGTCCGGCCTGCACTCCAACGGCTACTCGCTGGCCCGGCACGTGCTGCTGGAGATCGCGCGGATGCCGCTCGAGGGTCACGTCGAGGAGTTCGGCCGCACCCTCGGCGAGGAGCTGCTGGAGCCGACCAAGATCTACGCCAAGGACTGCCTCGCGCTGATCGCCGAGACAGAGGTCCGCGGGTTCTCCCACGTCACCGGTGGTGGCCTGGCCGCGAACCTGGCCCGCGTGCTGCCCGACGGCCTGCACGCCAAGCTCGACCGCGGCACCTGGACGCCCGCCCCGGTGTTCCAGCTCATCGCCCAGCGCGGCCGCGTGGAGCGCGAGGAGATGGAGAAGGCGTTCAACATGGGCGTCGGCATGGTCGCCGTCGTCGCGCCCGAGGACGTCGACCGCGCCCTGGCCGTGCTGACCGCGCGCCACGTCCCGGCGTGGGTGCTGGGCGAGATCACCAAGTCCCCCGAGGGCGGCGCAGCGCTCGTTGGCGACCACCCGCGTTTCTGAGGCAACCTCCTGAGGCGGTCGCCGCGTACTAAGCGGCGACCGAGGAGGGGCACTTGGACCGCGACCGCGAGTTCGGCGAGTTCGTCGACGCACGCGCTCTCGTCATGCGCCGCACGGCGTTCCTGCTGTGCGGCGACTGGCATCGCGCGGAGGACATCGTCCAGTCCGCGTTGATCAAGCTCTACGTGGCCTGGACGCGCGTGCGCAAGGACAGCGTCGACGCGTACGCGCGCAAAGTGCTGGTGCGCACCGCCATCGACGAGGGCCGCCGCGGGTTCTTCCAGCGGGAACGGTCCGTCGACGCCGTGCCCGAACACCCGGTGATCGACGACTCGGCGGACTTCGACCTGCGGCAGGCACTCGACGCGTTGCCGCCGGGCCAACGTGCCGTCGTCGTGCTGCGGTACTGGGAGGACCTGAGCGTCACCGAGACCGCCCGCATCCTCGGCAGGACGGAGGGCACGGTGAAGAGCCAGGCGGCCAAGGGGCTCGCGGCGCTGCGCGACCTGCTGGAGGACGAGCCGGCGTCGCGGATCCACACCTCAGAGGTGATCCGGAAGGGCAGGACGAAGCTCGCCCGCAGGCGCACGGCGATCGCCACGGCGATGGCGTTCGTGGTGCTGGCCGGACTGGGCACGATCGGGTACCTGGCGTCACCGCGGCCGACCTCGGGGCAGAGCGTTTCGGCCGCCGTCGACCACAACGAGGAACTGACCCGAACCCTGCGCGACGCCGGTATCGTCCCGCCCGGCGTCACCGCGGGAGACGTCGCAGGCAGCCGGGCACTGACCTTCTACTCGAAGGACTACTACCGGTACGCCGCGGCTCGTCTGACCGACGCACAGGGCGCGGGCAATCTCGTGATCATCCTGAGTCGCCCGAAGAATCCGGCCAACTTCGCCTGCCCGATGCGGGCCGACATCGACTGCTCGTCCGAAACGGTCAACGGCTTCAAGATCGTGACTACCCGGTGGCCCGAGCAGAACGGATCCGTGATCTGGTCGGCGGGAGTGATCCGGTCCGATGGCACGCAGGTCGAGATCCGCAGCGACAACCTCGCCGCGCCGCAGACGATCGACCCCGTCGATTCCGATCGCAACGCCGCAGTCACCAGGCCGGAACCGCTGCTCGGCCGAGACGCCCTGATAAAGATCGCGACACTTCCGGGCCTGACCTTCTAACCTGAAGACATGAATGACGTGACCGTGACTCGGACGCTGGTGCTGCCGGCGTCCGAGCTGCGCGAACGTTTTTCCAGGTCAGGCGGGCCGGGTGGGCAGGGAGTGAACACGGCGGACAGCCGCGTGGAGCTCTCGTTCGACCTGGCAGCCTCGCCGTCGATCCCCGAGCACCTCAAGCGCCGGATGCTCGACAGGCTCCAGAACAGGCTCGTCGACGGCGTGCTCACGATCGCCGCGTCCGAGCACCGCGCACAGCTGCAGAACCGCGCCGCGGCCCGCGAACGCCTCGCCGCGATCCTCCGCGCTGCCGCCGCCGCGCCACCTCCTGTGCGCAGGCCGACGAAGCCCACCAAGGGGTCGCAGGAACGCCGCATCGCCTCGAAGAAGCGCCGTGCGGACACCAAACGCGGCCGTGGCCGCTCAGGCTCCTGGGACTAGCGCGTAGATCCGTTCCGGACGGCCGGTTCCGCCGTACCGCAACCGAACCTCGGCCCGTCCGATGGACACGAAGTGCTCCAGGTACCGCCGCGCACTCACCCGTGCAACGCCGGTCGACGAGGCGCACTCCGAAGCCGAGAGCCCGTCCGGATGTGACCGCAGCGCGCCCTCCACGAGCCGTGCGGTCTCCGGGGTCAAACCCTTGGGCAGCAACGGTTTCGAAGTAGGCCGCGCACCGAAGACCTGGTCCACGTCCGCCTGCCCGGCCGAGTCGAGCCGGTGCAGCTTCTCCCGCAACGACGCGAAGTGCGCGAGCTGGTCACGCAGTGCCGAGTAGTCGAACGGCTTGATCAGGTAGTGCAACACGCCGCCGCGCATCGCACTGCGCACGGTGTCGACGTCGGTCGCCGCAGTGATCACGATGACGTCCACGTCCTCGTTGGCACGCAACGACTTCAGCACGTCGATCCCACTCTGGTCCGGCAGGTAGACGTCGAGCAGCACCAGGTCCGGTTTCAACGAGGACACCAGCCGCAACGCGTCTCCGCCGGTGTGCGCGACCCCGACGACCTCGAAACCCTCTGTGCGCGCGACATATCCGCTGTGGACCTTGGCCACCATGAAGTCGTCGTCGACGACGAGCACCCGGATCACCACGGAAGCCTTGCGGTGAAGACCGAACCCGACACGCTCACCGAACCACCGCGCCGCAGGCACGCCCGCCGGATCAGCGCGAGTCCGATGCCGCGTTCGCCGTGCGACGCCGCCTTGGTCGTGAACCCGTGCCGGAACACCTCCTCGGCCAGTTCCGGCGCCACACCGGGACCCGAGTCACGCACCACGACCTGGACCTCGTCGTCCAACTGCAGCACCCCCACCTCGATCCACTTGCCGGCTCCGTTGGTGCTCGGCGAGCTCAGTGCATCCAACGCGTTGTCGACGAGATTTCCCAGCACCATCACCAGATCCGCGGACAGAGCTTCGTCGACGCGTCCCAGCACGCTGTCCGGGCCCATCCGCAACGCCGTGCCGCGTTCGGCCGCCAAAGAAGCCTTCGCGATCAGCAACGCGGCCACGGCGGGGTCGCCGATCGACGAGCTGACCTCGGCCCGCCACTGGTCCTGTGCCGAGCTGATCTGGTGAATGTAGTTGGTGACCTCGTCGTACTCCTTCAGCGCGATCAGCCCGGCGATGGTGTGCAGCCGGTTCGCGAACTCGTGCGCCTGCGCTCGCAACGTGTCCGTCGCGTGCTGGGACGCGTCGAGTTCATGTTGCAGCGCAAGGAGTTCGGTGCGATCTCGCAACGTCACCACGGCGCCCTCACCGCTTTCGATCGGCATGCGGTTCAACGTCAGCACGACGCCCTGCCGCAGCACCAGCTGGTCGACACCGGTCGCGCGGCCGGTCAGCACGTCGCGCAGCCGTTCGTTGAGCTCCAGTTCCTCGACCGAGCGGCCCACCGCGTCCTCCGGCAACGCCAGCAGGTCGCTCGCGTGGTCGTTGACCAGTGTGATCCGATGCTGCCCGTCGAGACCGACGACGCCCTCGCGGATGCCGTGCAGCAACGCCTCGCGGTTCTCGACCAGCGCGGTGATCTCGTGCGGCTCCAGTCCGAGCGTCTGGTTCTTCACCCTGCGGGCCAGCAGCAACGACCCGGTGACGCCGATGACCAGCGCGATCGCCAGGTAACGCAGCACGTCGACGGGTTGCTGCAGCACGCCGGCGAACACTCCCTGATCCTCGGCTCCCGCGATCACCATGCCGTTCACCCGGCGGCTGATCGGGTCGAACACCGGCACGTGCGCCTCGATCGAGTCGCCGATGGTTCCGGTCCAGGACCTGCCCTCCAGCGCGGTGGTCCGGGTGTCCAGAGTGGACCCGATCTGGTCCGGGACCGGCGAGGCGATCACGAGCCGCTTGTCGTTGAGGATCAGCACGTAGGAGGCACCGGACAGGCTGCGGGCCGTCTCGGCGGGCGCGGCGAGCAGCCGCCAGTTGCCCATCTGCTCCTGGACCAGCGAGTTCGCGGCCACCGTCTCCGCGACCGAGAGCATGCGGCGTTCCTCGTTGGAGCGAAAGTTGCTCCCCGTCTGGACGACCGTCAGCGCGCCGACCGCGCACAGTAGCAAGGTGACGACTACGAGTTGCCACACGAGGAGTTGACTGGCCAGGGAACGGCGGCGGCGCATGAAACCTCCCGTGACCAGAAAGACCGAAAGAAACCTTAGAAGCGCAAGAGCGACATCAAGGTTTACACGAGAGCAACATGTCGAACCACGCGGACGAGAGGCGGGGATCACAGTGTCGGTGAAGGTGTGGGTGGCGGTGGCGACGGCGTTGCTCGCCGTCCTGCTGGTGCCACCGCTGCTGACGCCGGGTGCGGACAGCGGCGACACGAACCAGGTCAGGGCGCTGCGCGTGCTCGTGCCGAACTCCCCTGGCGGCGGGTACGACATCACCGCCAGGACCGCGGCCAAGGCCATGGAGGACGCTGACCTGCTGCGCAACGCCGAGGTGTTCAACCTCCCCGGCGCCGGCGGCACGGTCGGGCTCGGCCGCACGGTCGGCGAGCGCGGCAACGGCAAGCTGATCATGTCGATGGGTCTGGGCGTCGTCGGCGCGGTGTACACGAACAAGTCGCCGAACTCGCTGCTCGACACCACCCCGATCGCGAAGCTGATCGAGGAACCGGACATCGTCGTGGTCGCGAAGGACTCGCCGTACACGTCGATGCAACAGCTCGTGGACGCGTGGAAGGCCAGCCCCGGCACGGTGACCGTGGGCGGCGGCTCGGCTCCCGGCGGCCCCGACCACCTGGCCCCGATGCTGATCGCGAAGGCCGTGGGCCTGCAGCCGAAGACGGTCAACTACATCCCGTTCGACGGTGGCGGCGAACTGCTGGCGTCCGTGCTCGGCGGCAAGGTGGCGTTCGGCGTCTCCGGCGTCGGCGAGTACCGCGACCAGATCCAGGCCGGCACGTTGCGGGTGCTCGCGGTGACGAGCAAGGACCGCATCCAGGGCATCGACGCGCCGACGCTCAAGCAGGCCGGCGTGGACGTCGAGTTCACCAACTGGCGCGGCATCGTCGCGCCGCCGGGCATCACGCAGACCGACCGCGACAAGCTGGTCGACCTGTTCGGGCGGCTCCAGAAGACGCCGCAGTGGGCGGAAGCGTTGCAGCGCAACGGCTGGACCGGCGCCTTCGCACCAGGGGACGAGTTCAGGACCTTCCTGGAAAACGAGAACAAGCGGGTGGCAACGGTGCTGAAGGACTTGGGGCTGGCATGACAGCGACGAAAGCGTGGTTGCGGGAACGCTCTGAGCTGGGCATCTGCGCCCTGCTGGTCGTGCTCGGCGTGCTGGTGCTGACCGACGCGCTGCGCATCCCCACGGACTTCGCCCAGCGCGGTCCGGTCGGCCCGAAGGCGGTGCCGATCCTGGTCGGCTCGCTGCTCCTGCTCGTCGCCGTGCTGCTGGCCCGCGACGTGCTGCGCGGCGGTCGTGGCGAGGCGGAGGCCGGCGAGGACGTCGACCTGTCCGCACCGGCCGATCTGCGCACGGTCCTGCTGCTGTGCGGGGCTTTCCTCGCCAACGCCGTGCTGATCGGCGTGGTCGGGTTCCCGATCTCGGGCGCGATCCTGTTCTGGGGCGCGGCCTACGCGCTCGGCAGCCGCAACCTGGTGCGCGACCCGTTGATCGCGGCCGGTCTCTCGATCCTGACGTTCCTGGTGTTCAACAACCTGCTCGGCGTCCCCCTGCCCGGTGGCCCGTTGATGGAGGTGTTCTAGGTGGAACAACTGCTCGACGGCTTCGCGACCGCGCTGACGCCGACACACCTGCTGATGGCGGCGATCGGCGTGCTGCTCGGCACCGCGATCGGCGTCCTGCCCGGCATCGGCCCGGCCATGGCGGTGGCGCTGCTGCTACCCGTCACCTACGGCATGGAACCGACCGGCGCGTTCATCATGTTCGCCGGCATCTACTACGGCGGCATGTTCGGTGGCTCGACGACGTCGATCCTGCTGAACACGCCGGGCGAGAGCGCCGCGGTGGTCACCGCGTTCGAAGGCAATCCCATGGCCCGCAAGGGACGTGGAGCGCAAGCGCTGGCCGCCGCCGCCATCGGCCACTTCACCGGCGGCATCATCGGCACGCTGCTGATCGTGCTGCTGGCGCCGTTCGTGGCCAAGCACGCGGTCGACATCGGCGCACCGGACCTGTTCGCGATCATGGTGCTGGCGTTCATCGCCGTCACGTCGGTGCTCGGTGCCTCCCGGATCCGCGGCGTGGCATCGTTGCTCATCGGTCTGACGCTCGGTCTGGTCGGCCTCGACGAGATGACCGGCCAGCAGCGCCTGACGTTCGGCTCGCTGCACCTCGCGGACGGCATCGACGTCGTGGTCGTCGCGGTGGCGCTGTTCGCGGTCGGCGAGGCCCTGTGGGTCGCGGCCCACCTGCGGCGCAAGCCGTTCGAGCCGATCCCGGTCGGCCGTCCGTGGCTCTCGAAGTCCGACCTCAAGCGCACCTGGAAGCCGTGGCTGCGCGGGCCGGTGATCGGGTTCCCGTTCGGCGCGATTCCCGCCGGAGGTGCGGAGATCCCGACGTTCCTGTCGTACGTGACGGAGAAGCGGCTCTCCAAGCACAAGGACGAGTTCGGCAAGGGGGCCATCGAGGGCGTCGCGGGCCCGGAGTCCACGGCCTCCGCGTCCGCCGCAGGCACCCTGGTCACGATGCTGACGCTGGGCCTGCCGACCACCGCGGTCGCGGCCGTGATGCTCGCGGCGTTCCAGCAGTACGGCATCCAGCCCGGCCCGCTGCTGTTCCAGCGGGAAGCCGGCTTGGTGTGGGCGCTGATCGCGTCGCTGTTCATCGGCCTGACGCTGCTGCTGGTGTTGAACCTGCCGCTGGCGCCGTTGTGGGCGAAGCTGCTGCGGATCCCGCGGCCGTACCTCTACGCGGGCATCCTGTTCTTCGCCTCGGTCGGCGCGTACGCGGTGAACGCGGACATCTTCGACCTGCTGCTGATGTTCGTGATCGGCCTGCTGGGCTTCGCGATGCGCCGCTACGGCCTGCCGGTGCTGCCGGCGATCATCGGCGTGATCCTCGGCCCGGCCGCGGAACAGCAGATGCGCCGCGCGCTGCAGCTCTCCGACGGTTCGCTGACGGGCCTGGTGAACACGCCGATGGCGATCATCGTCTACGTGGTCATCCTGCTCATCCTCTTCTTCCCGCTGATCCGCCGCTTCCTCCCCAGCCCAACCCCTCCTACCGCTCCCACCCCTGAGCGCGAAAAAATCGACGCCTGAGAAGTGCACGCGGGGACCTTTCGTTCACTCCTGGAGTGCGAAAGGGCCCCGCGTGCGTTCAAGCAGCAGGGGTCAGCCGTGGGTTGGGAAGCCCAGGTTCACGCCGTGTTGTTGGGGCCAACGGGCTGTGATGGCCTTGGCGCGCGTGTAGAACTTCACGCCCTCGGCGCCGTGAACGTGCGTGTCGCCGAACAGCGAGTCCTTCCAGCCACCGAACGAGTAGTAGGCCATCGGCACGGGGATCGGCACGTTGATGCCGACCATGCCAACGTGCACGCGCCGCTGGTACTCACGCGCGGCCAGACCGTCACCGGTGTAGATCGCGGTGCCGTTGCCGTACTGGTTGCTGTTCACCAGGTCGACGGCGTCCTCGAACGTGTCGACGCGCACGACCGACAGCACCGGGCCGAAGATCTCGTCGGTGTAGATCGTCATGTCCCGCGTGACGTGGTCGAACAGCGTTGGCGCGAGCCAGAACCCGTTCTCGTGGCCCTCGGGAGCATGCCCGCGGCCATCGACGACCAGGGTGGCGCCGGCGGCCTCGCCCGCGTCCACATAGGACCGGACCTTGTCCCGGTGCACACCGGTGACCAGCGGGCCCATCTGGGCGTCGGGGTTGGTGCCCGGCAGCACCGACGGGTGCAGGTCACGGGTCCGTGCGGCGATCTTGGCGACCAGTTCGTCGCCGGTCTCGCCCACCGCCACGACCACCGAGATCGCCATGCAGCGTTCGCCCGCGGAGCCGTAACCAGCGGAGACAGCGGCATCCGCGGCGACGTCGAGGTCGGCGTCCGGCAACACGACCATGTGGTTCTTCGCGCCACCCAACGCCTGCACGCGCTTCCCGGCCGCCGTGCCGCGCGTGTAGACGTGCCGGGCGATCGGGGTCGAGCCGACGAACGAGGCCGCGGCGACGTCCGGGTGGTCGAGCAGCGCGTTCACCGCGAAGGCGTCGCCCTGCAGGACGTTCAGCACGCCGTCGGGCAGCCCGGCCTCCTGGAACAGCTCGGCCAGTCGAACCGACGCCGACGGGTCGCGCTCGGAAGGCTTGAGAACGAACGTGTTCCCGGTCGCGATGGCGATGGGGAACATCCACATCGGCACCATCACGGGGAAGTTGAACGGCGTGATGCCCGCGACCACACCGAGCGGTTGCCGCAGCGAGTAGGCGTCGACACCGCGCGAGACCTGCTCGGAGTGCTCACCCTTCAGCAACTGCGGGATGCCGCACGCGAACTCGACGACCTCGAGTCCGCGCTGCACCTCGCCGGCCGCGTCGGACAGCACCTTGCCGTGCTCGGAGGTGATGATCGCGGCGAGCTCG
The DNA here is from genome assembly GCF_002150765.1 of Lentzea kentuckyensis. Classification (GTDB taxonomy): domain Bacteria; phylum Actinomycetota; class Actinomycetes; order Mycobacteriales; family Pseudonocardiaceae; genus Lentzea; species Lentzea kentuckyensis. The sequence goes on along the minus strand of NZ_MUYM01000056.1, from coordinate 148,414 downwards.
TCGCGTGCCTCGTGCAGCAGGTGGCGGTAGGCGAACAGGATCCGCGAACGCGTCGACAACGACGACTCGGCCCAGGACTGCGCGGCCTTCAGCGACGAGGCGACCGCGAGGTCGACGTCGGCCTGCTCCGCGAGCACGACCTGGGCCGACACCGCACCGGTCGCCGGGTTGAAGACGTCAGAGGTTCGGGACGACACCCCCGTGGTGCGGGCGCCGTCGATCCAGTGGGGGATGGTGCTCAACGCGGTCCTCCTGGGGGAGCTGTCGTGTTGCGGACTACGAGAGAGGGATTGAGGAGATGGCGCACGGGTTCAGTGCGCTCGTCGCGAACTCGCTGCAGCAGAGCGAGAGCCGCCAACCGGCCGAACTCGGCACGGGGCTGGTCGATCGTGGTCAGGGAGACGTGGCGGAGTGCTGCCAACGAAGTGTTGTCGTACCCCACAACGGAAACATCGGCCGGAACGCGCAAACCCGCGTCTTCCAACGCCGAAATGGCGCCGACGGCGTTGAAGTCGTTGCAGGACAGGATGGCGGTGGGCAACGAATCATCAGCGATCAGTGCACGGATCGCGCGTGCGCCGGCCGCGTCGGTGTACTCGGAAGACACGACCTGCGGCACGAGACCGTGCGCCTCCATGGCCGTGACGTACCCACGGCGACGAGGTCCGGCCTGAGTGCCTTCACCGCCGTCTAAATGGGCAATCCGCTTGTGTCCCAACGACACCAGGTGGTCGACCGCGAGTCGCGCGCCCTGCTCGCCGTCGTCGTTCACGGTATCCACAGTGGACACTCGCGACGAACGGGCCACGAGCACGATCGGAAGTTGTTCGGCGGCCTTGCCGATGGCGGTCGCCGGCACGACAGGGGACAACAGGATGAGTCCGGCAGGGCGAAACGACAGCAGGGATTCCAGGGCTCGGCGTTCGCGGGCGGGCGAGCGGCCACCGGTGTTGATGATGATGTCGAACCCCTGCTCGCGTGCCACCTCGTCGATGCCGTCCACGACCTCGGCGAAGAACGCGTTGTGCAGGTCGGAAACCATCACGCCGAGCACCGTCGACGTGCGCGAGGCCAACGAGCGCGCCATGGCGTGCGGCGAGTACCCCAGTTCCTCCGCGGCCTTCAGCACAGCGGTGCGTCGCATCTCGCTCACCTTGGGTGAACCGCGCATCACCAGTGACACCAGAGCACGGGACACACCCGCGCGCAGAGCGACGTCTTCCATCGTCGGCCTGACCATCTGAAGCCACCTCCCCTCTTGACACCCTGTGGCCGAAGTTACAGCATTGGAGCGCTCCAACCAATAGAGCGCTCTAACACATCACCGGCGATGAACAGGGGAAACCTGCGATGCGGATCGGAGTAGCGGGTGTCGGCAGGATCGGCACCATGCACGCGACCAACCTCGCCGCACTGGATCGAGTCGACGAGGTGCTTCTCTTCGACCCGGTGCCCGGTCGCGCCGCGCAGGCGTCGGCTGAGCTGAGCGGGACCAAGGCGGTGGACGACCTCGACACGTTGCTCGGCAGCGTCGACGGCGTCCTGCTGGCCACGCCGACCAACACCCACCCCGAGATGCTCCGCGCGGCGATCGGGCGAGGGGTCCCCACGCTGTGCGAGAAGCCGATCGCGAGCGACCTCGCCGAGATGACCGCGCTCGTCGAGGACGTCGAGAAGTCCGGTGTCGAGGTGCTGGTGGGCTTCCAGCGCCGGTTCGACCCGGCCATCTACGAGCTGAACCGCCGCATCCGCGCCGGCGAGGTCGGCGACATCTACCTGGTCAGGGCGGTCGGCAACGACGCGAACCCGCCGGACTTCTCCTACCTGCCGGCGTCCGGCGGCATCTTCCGCGACCTGCTGATCCACGACCTGGACTGCGTGCCGTGGCTGGTCGGCGAGCCGGTCGTCGAGGTCTACGCAAGCGGTTCCGTGCTGGTGCACCAGGCGTTCGCGGACGCTGACGACGTCGACAACGCGGTCGTGATGCTGAAGTTCGCGGGCGGCGCGCACGCCACGTTGGCCGGCGGCAGGCACGACCCGGTCGGCTACGACCACCGCATCGAGGTGCTGGGCAGCAAGGACTCCCTGGTCGCCGGCGTCGACCAGAAGACGCCGCTCAACTCGCTGGAGCCTGGCGGCCACGTGGCCGGACCGGACGCCTACCCCGGATTCCCGGAGCGCTTCCACCGCGCGTACGTCAACGAGATGAACCTGTTCACGCAGGTCATCAAGGGCGAGGTCGCGAACCCGTCGCCGGCGCGGGAGAGTTTGATCAGCCTTCGCCTGGCCGAAGCGTGTGAGCAGTCGCGCCGCAGCGGCGCACCGGTGAAGATCGAGGGGAACTGAAGGACATGGCGAAGATCGCTGGGGCACCGATCTCCTGGGGCGTGTGCGAGGTTCCGGGCTGGGGCAACGTCCTGCCCGCGACCACCGTGCTGGGCGAGATGAACGAGCTGGGCCTCACGGCCACCGAGCTCGGCCCGCCCGACTACCTGCCCGCCGACCCCGGTGCCTTGAAGGCACTGCTCAGCGAGTTCGAACTGACGCTGGTCGGCGGGTTCCTCGCGGTCACCCTGCACACCGACGTCCAGTCCACTCTGGACGAAGCCGACCGGGTGGCCGCGATCCTCAAGGCCGGTGGCGCCGAGGTGCTCGTGCTCGCCGCCGCGACGGGGCTGGACGGCTACGACGAAACGCCGCAGCTCACCGACGACGAGTGGAACACCCTCGTCAGCACCTGCGCGAAGATCCGCGAGATCGCCGCAGGGCATGGCCTCAGGACCGTGCTGCACCCGCACGTGGGCACCCACGTCGAGCGGGAGGCGGAGGTCGACAGGTTCCTCGCGGACTCCGATCTCCAGCTCTGCCTGGACACCGGCCACCTCCTCATCGGTGGCACGGATCCGGTCGAGCTGGCGCGCCGCTACCCGGACCGGATCGGTCACGTGCACCTCAAGGACGTGCGTGACGGGATCGCGGCGAAGGTGCGCAGCGGCGAGCTCAGTTACACCGATGCCGTGGAACAGGGCATCTACGTGCCGCTCGGGGACGGCGACGTGGACGTGGAAGCGCTGGTGAAGCTCGTTCAGGAGGCGGGCTACACCGGTTGGTTCGTGCTTGAGCAGGACACTCAGCTCAAGGACGGAAGTCCAGTGGACACACCACTGAAGGACACCGGGCGCAGCCTCGCGCACCTCAGCAAGATCCTCTGAAGGGACTGGAGACGATGAAGTCTCGCTTGGTCATCCGTGCGGGCGTTGCCCTCGCCGGTGTTGCTCTACTCGCCGCCTGCAGCGGTCCCACGGGTTCCAACACCCAGAACACGCAGAACAACAGCGCACCGGCTTCCGGTGACCTGAAAGTCGCTGTGATCACGCACGGAACCGCGGGTGACGCGTTCTGGAGCGTGGTGAAGGTCGGTGCCGAGGACGCGGGCAAGCAGCTCGGCGTCGGCGTCACGTACAACTCCGACGGCGACCCCGGCGCCCAGGCGAAGCTGATCGACAACGCCGTGTCGCAGAAGGTCGGCGGCATCGTGGTGTCGATGGCGAACCCGGACGCGCTCAAGACGTCCATCGAGAACGCGGTGAAGGCCGGCATCCCGGTCATCACGATCAACTCCGGCAGCGCGAAGAGCGCCGAGTTCGGTGCCATGGCGCACGTCGGCCAGGAGGAGTCGATCGCCGGTGAGGAAGCGGGCAAGAAGCTCAAGGCGGCCGGCAAGACCAAGCTGCTGTGCGTGATCCACGAGGCCGGCAACACGGGCCTCAACCAGCGCTGCGACGGTGCCCGCACCGGTTTCGGCGGCGCGGTGGAGAACCTCCAGGTCGACATCTCCAACCCCACGGACATCGAGGCCCGCATCAAGGCCAAGCTCCAGTCCGACACCGCCGTCGACGGTGTGCTGGCGCTGAACCCGCAGGTCGCCGTGAACGCGGCCGCCGCGATCAAGGGTGCGAGCTCGAAGGCGCAGGTCGCGACGTTCGACCTGAACGCGGACGTGGTCAGCGCGATCAAGGCGGGTGACGTGCTGTTCGCCGTCGACCAGCAGCAGTACGAGCAGGGCTACCTGCCGATCGTGATGCTGAAGCTGTTCAAGGACAACGCGAACACCCTCGGTGGCGGCAAGCCCGTGCTGACCGGTCCCGGCTTCGTCGACAAGTCCAATGTGGACAAGGTCGCGGAGTACGCCAAGAACGGCAAGAGGTAAGGAGGAGGCGGGGAGATGACCGTGACGGCCACAGCTCCACCGGCTGCCGACGAACGGCTGAGCAAGCCCAGGGTGATGGATCAGCTGATCAAGCGCCCGGAGATCGGCGCCATGCTCGGCGCACTGCTCGTGTTCCTGTTCTTCTCCGTGGTCACCGAGCAGTTCCTGAGCATGGGTGGTGCGGCCACCTGGCTGGACGACGCGTCCATGCTCGGCATCATGGCGGTCGCGGTGGCGCTGCTCATGATCGGCGGCGAGTTCGACCTGTCCGCCGGTGTCATGACCGCGTCCACCGCGCTCGTCACGGCTCTCCTCGCCACCCAGCTGGGACTCAACGTCTGGCTGTCGTTGCTCGTGTCGCTCGCCTTCGCGTTGGCGGTGGGCGCGTTGAACGGCTGGCTCGTGATGCGCACGGGCTTGCCGAGCTTCATCGTGACGCTGGGCAGCTTCCTCGCGTTGCAGGGCCTCAACCTCGGCGTCACGCGCCTGGTGACGGGCAGCGTGCAGGTGTCGGGCATGCGGGAGACGGCCGGCTACGAGTCGGCCGGGTTCCTGTTCGCGTCGACGTTCCAGATCGGCGGCACCAGTTTCTACGTGTCGATCATCTGGTGGGTCCTGTTCACCGTGATCGCGTCGACGGTGTTGATGCGCACCAAGTTCGGTAACTGGATCTTCGCGATCGGTGGTGCCGCGCAGAGTTCGCGCGCGGTCGGTGTGCCGGTCGTGCGGTCCAAGATCCTGCTGTTCATGACCACGGCGTTCGCGGCGTGGCTGGTCGGCTCGATCAACATCCTGCGGTACGCGAGCGTGCAGGCGAACCAGGGCATCGGCCTGGAGTTCCAGTACATCATCGCGGCGGTGATCGGCGGCTGCCTGCTCACCGGTGGCTTCGGGTCCGCGGTGGGCGCGGCGATCGGCGCGCTGATCTTCGGCATGGCCCGGCAGGGCATCGTCTACGCCGGTTGGAACAGCGACTGGTTCCAGCTGTTCCTCGGCGTGATGCTGCTGGCCGCCGTGCTGGTGAACAACATGCTTCGCCGTCGGGCGGAAAGGGTGAAGCGATGACCGCGCTCATCGAGACCGAGAACATCGGCAAGACCTACGGCAGCGTCATCGCGCTGAGCGATGTGTCCACTGTGGTCAACGCAGGTGAGGTCACCTGCGTGCTCGGCGACAACGGCGCCGGCAAGTCGACGCTGATCAAGATCCTGGCCGGCGTCCACCAGCACGACCAGGGTTCGTTCAAGGTCGAGGGCACCGAGATCAAGTTCTCCTCGCCGCGTGAGGCCCTGGACCACGGCATCGCGACCGTGTACCAGGACCTCGCGGTCGTGCCGCTGATGTCGGTGTGGCGCAACTTCTTCCTGGGCTCGGAACCGACGACGAAGTTCGGGTTCCTGGACCGGAAGAAAGGCAAGGAGATCACCAAGAAGGCGTTGTCCGACATGGGCATCGACCTGCGGGACGTGGAACAGCCCGTCGGAACGCTGTCCGGCGGCGAACGGCAGTGCGTTGCCATCGCCCGCGCGGTGTACTTCGGCGCCAAGGTGCTGATCCTGGACGAACCGACCGCGGCGCTCGGCGTGAAGCAGGCCGGTGTCGTGCTGAAGTACGTGGCCCAGGCGCGTGATCGCGGCCTCGGCGTCGTGCTGATCACGCACAACCCGCACCACGCCTTCCCGGTCGGCAACCGGTTCCTGCTGCTCAAGCGCGGCCGGCCGCTCGGTTCGTACGAGAAGTCGGAGATCAACCTCGAGGAGCTGACCCGCCAGATGGCCGGCGGCGCCGAGTTGGAAGCACTGGCTCACGAGCTGCGAGGTGTCGAGGCGTGACGTCGCTGGAAGTGCTGACCGTCGGCCGGGTCGGTGTCGACCTCTACCCGGAGCAGTCCGGGGTGCCGCTGGCCGAGGTCAGCACGTTCGCCAAGTCGCTCGGCGGCACCGCGACCAACGTCGCGGTCGCCGCCGCACGGCTCGGACGCAAAGCCGGTGTGCTCACCAAGGTCGGGCCCGACGGGTTCGGCACCTACGTCCGGCAGGCACTCGAAGGCTTCGGGGTGTCGTCGGAACACGTCGGCACCTCGCCGGATCTGCTGACACCGGTGGTGTTCTGCGAGCTCAACCCGCCGGCGGACCCGCCGCTGCTGTTCTACCGGCTGCCGACCGCGCCGGACCTGACGTTGAACGAGGAAGACGTGCCCTGGGCTCTCACCCGTGAGGTCCCGTTGTTGTGGGTCACGGGAACCGGTGTTTCCGCCGAACCCGCCCGTGGGACCCAGCGGATGATGCTGGCCAACCGCGGGCGGAAGAAGCACACGGTGCTGGACCTGGACTACCGGCCGATGTTCTGGCCGGACGTGAAGACCGCACGGGCCGAGATCAGCTGGATGCTCGACCACGTCACGGTCGCGGTCGGCAACCGAACCGAGGTCGAGGTCGCGGTCGGCACCTCCGATCCCGACGAGGCCGCTGACCGGCTGCTGGCCCGCGGGATCTCGTTGGCGCTGATCAAGAAGGGCGCCGAGGGCGTGCTCGTGGCCACTCCCGAGGGCCGCTGGACCGTGGAGCCGAACCCGGTCGAGGTCGTGTGCGGGCTCGGCGCCGGCGACGCGTTCGGCGGTTCGCTGGTGCACGGCCTGCTGTCCGGCTGGGACCCGGTGAAGATCGCCCGCTACGCCAACGCGGCGGGCGCGATCGTGGCGTCCCGGCTGGCCTGCGCGGATGCGATGCCGGACCAGAAAGAGATCGAGGACATGCTGTGATCACTGACGGGCAGTGGCGCGAACTGTTGTGGCGGCGGGCAGAGGACCCCGGCTCGATCAGACGGGCCTACCAGTCCCGCAAGCGGCGCAATTCGTTGCTGAACGGCAAGTCCACGCTGTTCCTGGTCGCCGCGGACCACCCGGCCCGGGGTGCGCTCGGCGTCGGCGGCGACCCGCTGGCGATGGCCGATCGACGGTCGTTGCTCGACAGGTTGCTGACGGCGCTGGCGAACCCCGCGGTCGACGGAGTGCTCGGCACGCCGGACGTGATCGAGGACCTGCTGCTGCTGGACGGCCTGAACGAGCGCGTGGTCATCGGTTCGATGAACCGGGGAGGCCTCGCCGGTGCGGACTGGGAGATCGACGACAGGTTCACCGCCTACGACGCGTCGTCCATCGCGACGTTCGGCCTGGACGGCGGCAAGATGCTGCTGCGCCTGGTCGACTCGGACCCCGGCACGATCCCGACGCTGGAAGGCTGTGCGCGGGCCGTCACCGAACTCGCCGAGCACGGCCTGATGGCGATGGTCGAACCGTTGCCCTACAAGCGCGATCACAACGACAAGCTGGTGCTGCAGAAGGACTCCGCGGCGCTGTCGCGTGCGTCGGCCGTGGCTGCCGGGCTCGGTGCGACCTCGGCTTACACCTGGTTGAAGCTGCCGGCGCCGAACGAGCCGGAGGTCGTGCTGGACACCACGGCGTTGCCCGCGTTGGTGCTCGGCGGGGTGCCGTCGGCGAACCCGGAGGACGACCTCGCGTCGTGGGGCCGCTCGCTGCGCCACCCGACCGTGCGCGGCCTGGTCGTCGGCCGTGCGTTGCTCTATCCGCCGGACGGTGATGTCGCCGCCGCCGTTGCCGCCGCTGCCGAAATCCTGCGCACCGCCAAGGGAGTCACGGTATGACCCTGCACCGTCCACATGGGACTCTCTCGACCTCCACGGACGTCATCTACCTGACGCCCGAGGACGCGAGCTGGACCTACACGGGTCTGCGCGTGCTGCGGATCGAGGCCGGTTGGGTGCGCACGATCGAGACCGGCGAGTTCGAGGCGTTCGTGCTGCCGCTGGCCGGGTCTCTCGTGGTCGAGGTCGACGACGAACGGTACGAGCTGCAGGGCCGCGACTCGGTCTTCACCCGCGTCACGGACTTCGCGTACGTGCCCAGGGACGCCTCGGTCACGTTGTCCTCTGTGGACGGATGTGAGATCGCCCTGCCGATGGCGCGCTGCGAGAACCGCCTGAGCCCCAGGTACGGCCCGGCCGACGGCGTGCCGGTCGAGGTGCGCGGTTCCGGCAACGCCACCCGCCAGGTCACGAACTTCGGCGTGCCGGGCGTGTGGGACCACGCGGACAAGCTCAACGCGTGCGAGCTGATCACCCCGGACGGCAACTGGTCCTCGTACCCGCCGCACAAGCACGACTCTTCGGAGCCGTGCGAGGTGGACAACGAGGAGATCTACTACTTCCGCATCGCCGACCGGGACCAGGTCACGCCTTCCCGCACCGGTTTCGGATTCCACCGCACGTACACCGACGACGGCACGATCGACGAGGACGTGACCGTGCGGGACGGCGACGTCTTCCTGATCCCGCGCGGCTACCACGGTCCGTGCGTCGCGGCGCCGGGATATCCCATGTACTACCTGAACGTTCTCGCCGGACCGGGCTCAGAGCGTTCGATGGCGTTCTGCGACGACCCGGCGCACACCTGGGTCCGCGACAGCTGGGCGACGCAGGAGCTCGACCCGCGCTGTCCGGTCACGACTGCTGAGGGGCGAGTCAAGTGAAGCTGACGACCGCGCAGGCACTGGTCCGGTGGATGCTGGCCCAGCGCACGGAACTCTTCGACGGCACGCGCGCGCCGCTGTTCCCCGGCGTGTTCGCGATCTTCGGCCACGGCAACGTGCTCGGCCTCGGCAACGCCCTGGAGGAGGTCCGCGACCGCATCCCCGTGTGGCGCGGCCACAACGAGCAGGGCATGGCCCTGGCCGCGGTCGGCATCGGCAAGGCCACGCACCGTCGCCAGGTCGGCGTCGCCACGTCGTCGATCGGCCCCGGCGCCCTGAACATGGTCACCGCGGCCGGCGTCGCCCACGCGAACCGGCTGCCTCTCCTGCTCCTGCCAGGCGACACCTTCACCGGCCGCGCGCCCGATCCCGTGCTGCAGCAGGTCGAGCACTTCCACGACCCGACCGCGACGGTCAACGACGCGTTCCGCGCGGTCAGCCGCTACTTCGACCGCATCACCCGCCCCGAGCAGCTGCTCTCGACGCTCCCGCAGGTGGCGCGCGTCCTGACCGACCCGGCCGACTGCGGACCCGTGACCCTGGCGCTCCCGCAGGACGTCCAGGCCGAGTCCTACGACTTCCCGGAGTCGCTGTTCGCCGAGGTCGTCCACCGGCCGTTGCGCCTGCGCCCTGACCTGACCGCGCTGGCCGAAGCCGCTCGCGCGATCCGTTCGGCCTCAAGGCCTTTGCTGGTCCTGGGCGGCGGCGTCCGCTACTCGGGTGCCGCCGGCCGCGCACTGCGGTTCGCCGAACAACACGGCATCCCGATCACCGAGACCACCGCGGGCCGCACCCTCGTCCCGCACGAGCACCCGCTGCACGCCGGCCCGCTCGGCATCACCGGCTCGACGTCGGCCAACGTCCTGGCCGGCGAAGCCGACCTGGTCATCGCCGTGGGCACCCGCCTGCAGGACTTCACCACGGCGTCCTGGACCGTCTTCTCCCCGGACGTGCACCTGGTCTCGCTCAACGCGGCCCGCTTCGACGCCGTGAAGCACGGCTCGTTCGCCCTGGTGGCCGACGCCGACGAGGGCCTGCGCGAACTGACCGACGAGCTCGCCTCCTGGCAGGCCCCGGCCTACTGGACCCGCCGCGCCCAGACCGAACGCGCGAAGTGGGACCAGCACATCACCGCGCTGCGCACCCCCGGCACCGGCCTGCCCACCTACGCCCAGGTGGTCGGCGTCGTGAACGACGTCAGCGGCCCCACCGACTACGTCATGACGGCGTCCGGCGGCCTGCCCGGCGAGCTGATCGGCGGCTGGCGCGCCTCTGGCGAGGCCACCATGGACGTCGAGTACGGCTTCTCCTGCATGGGCTACGAACTGGCCGGCGCCTGGGGAGCCGCGATCGCCCACACCGACGGCGTGGTCACCACCCTGCTCGGCGACGGTTCGTACCTGATGCTGAACGCCGAACTCTTCTCCGCTGCCTTCGCGGGCCACGGTTTCGTGGCCGTCGTCTGCGACAACGACGGCTACGCGGTGATCCACCGCCTGCAAACCGGCCAGGGCGGCGCCGGCTTCAACAACCTCTACGCCGACTGCACCACCAGCCACCCCGAACCACCCCGCACCGACTTCGCGGCCCACGCGGCCGCGATGGGTTGCGCGGTCTTCCCCGCCGACTCGCTGGCCGACCTCGAAGGCGCCTACCGCAAGGCCCGCGAGGTGGCGGTGTCCGAGCGTCGCCCGGCCGTCGTCGTGATCCGGACGCACCCGTCGTCGTGGACCGAGGCCGGGGCGTGGTGGGAGGTCGGCGTGCCGGAGGTCTCGCACCGGCCGGGGATCGCGGCCGCTCGTGACGAGGTGCTGGAGGGCAAGGCCAGGCAGGTCCGCTACCTGAGCTGAACTCCAACAGCGGATACCGCCGCGCCACTGTCGTGAACGAGGATCTTCGGCCGTGGCGCGGCGAACAGTTTGGCTTCTGGCAGTGGGTGTCCTCGTCCTGCTCGCGATCATCGTGATCGTGCCGGAGCTGCAGTACCCGGCCCTGCCGAGCGCCGACGTCGCGTTGCAGCAGGCCCAGGGACAGCTGCGGAACAACGCACGCTCGATCCTGCTGCAAGCCGTCGCCGGGCTGCTGGTGGTGCTCGGAGCCACGGCGACCTGGTACCAGGTCAGGGTCAACAGGGACGGCCAGATCACCGATCGGTACAGCCGGGCGATCGAGCACCTCGGCAGCGACAACGTGGACGTCCGGATCGGTGGCCTCTACGTGCTGGAGCGGATCGCGAACAACTCCGCGGAGGACCGCAGGTTCATCCAGCTGACCATCGGCAGCTTCCTGCGCAACCAGTCCCCCTGGCCGGTCGGATCGCCGGACGGACCGGAACACCCGACGCCGGCCGTCGACCGGGCTCTGCCGTGGCTGCGGATCCGCGCGTCGGACGTCCAGACCGCGCTGGCTGTTCTCTCTCGTCAGCCGAAGGCTCGCGAAGCGCCGCCGGTGAACCTCTCGCGGGTGGACCTGCGCAGTGCCTACCTGGAGAACGGCGACCTGAGCCAGGCGGAGATCCGCTGGTCCAATTTGGCCAGGGCACGGTTGCGGGGCACGCGCCTGGACGGCTGCGACCTCCACCGCACCGATCTCCGGCTGGCCGATCTGGAGCGCGTGAGCTTGCGAGAAGCCTCTCTGCGCAACGCTTACCTCGAAGGTGCCGACCTGCGCGGCGCCGACCTGACCGACGCGGACCTCCGTGGGGCGGACATGCGAGCGCTCCACCTGGACGAAGCAGTCCTCGACGGCGCCCGCGTCGACGGCAAGACGATCTGGCCGACCGGTTTCGCCCGATTTGGTGTCTCTGCGTCACTGTTCAGTGACTGAGACAACCTCACGTCCGGGAACAACACGCTGACGGCATTCCCTTGAACAGTTCGTAGCCCTACGAATCGTTCCAAGGGAGCCCGAAGTGAGCTTGCTCTTCTCCCCACTGACCCTGCGCTCGGTCACGCTGCCCAACCGCATCGCGGTCAGCCCGATGTGCCAGTACTCGGTGACGAAGGAAGACGGCGTGCCGACCGACTGGCACCTCGTCCACCTGGGCTCCCGCGCGGTCGGTGGCGCCGGCCTGGTCATCGCCGAGGCCACGGCGGTCACACCGGAGGGCCGCATCTCGGCGCAGGACGTCGGCATCTGGAACGACGAGCAGGTCGCGGCCTGGCAGCGCGTCACGGCGTTCATCAAGGACCAGGGCTCGGTGCCCGGCATCCAGCTCGCGCACGCCGGTCGCAAGGCCTTCGGTGACTGGGTTCCGGTCGCGCCGACCACAGAGCCGTTCCCCGGTCTTAACACGCCGGAGAAGCTCGAAAACCACACTGAAGTCGTGAAGGCCTTCGTCGAGGGTGCCCTCCGCGCACTGGAAGCGGGCTTCGAGGTCCTCGAGATCCACGCCGCGCACGGCTACCTGCTCCACGAGTACTACTCGCCGCTCACGAACGAGGGCAGCATCGAGGAACGCATCGCCGTGCCAGTCGAGGTCACCGCCGCCGTGCGGGCAGCGGTCGGCCCGGAGGTGCCGGTGATCGTCAGGATCAGCGGCTCCGACTGGGTCGACAACGGCTGGACTGCCGACGACAGCGTTGTGCTGGCACTGGCGCTCAAGGCCGCGGGCGCGGACCTGATCGACGTGTCCAGCGGTGGCAACACCGCGCAGGCGGACATCCCGATCGGGCCCGGCTACCAGGTGCCGCTCGCCGAAGCGGTGCGACACAAGGCAGACGTGCCCACGGGTGCGGTCGGCCTGATCACCGGGGCGAAGCAGGCCGAACAAGTGTTGACGGACGGATCCGCTGACCTGGTGCTGCTCGCGCGCGAACTGCTCCGCGACCCGTACTGGCCGCTGCACGCGGCTCAGGAGTTGGGTGTGGAGGTCAATGCGCCGAGGCAGTACGCCAGGGCATTCTGAAAGCGCCCTCAGAGTTCAAGGGCTGGGCACCGATGATCCGGTTGCCCAACCCTTGAACTCTTCAGGCTGAATTCAGCGACGGTAGTCGTCGTAATCGTCGTACGGGTCGTCGCGTGGCTCATCGCCACCACTACTCCCGTTCGGCGACCTTTCGTCACCAGACAGCTCGCGCTGCAGCGCAGCGAAGTCGGTCTCATGAGAGCTGTATTTGAGCTCCCTGGCGACCTTCGTCTGCTTGGCCTTCGCTCGGCCGCGCCCCATGGCTCGACCCCCTCGCACAGGGACGGGGGCGGCCGGGGGAACGGCGGCCCCACTCGTCTCGACAACTAGTTCCTGGTAACTACCGTACCGTGCCGATGGGGTTCCTCGCGACGCGGTAGGCGTGACACGTACCGCCAAATCTCGCGGCCGCCCTCGCGTGGAAGGATGCACAGGTGCCCAGACCGTTCGTCGCCTACCTACGGGTGTACGAACCGTTATCGGTATTGGACGCACCGCTAGCGGACAAGGTGCGAAAAGCCCTGGAAAACGGCCCTGTGCCTCGCGCGGAGGTGGGCGACCGGGAACGCGAGCTGTGGTTGCGATCACAGTTGGGACAAAAGCTGCTTCCGGGCGAGTCGTTCGACGTGATGACGATCAGCCCCGCCGAGGTTCCGACCTCTGACGCCGCGCGTGTCGGCCCGGGACCGCTCGTCTGCCCCCTCGACCTCAGGGCGCGCTCCGCGGCGGCTCTGGTGGGCTTCCTGGCCTCCGCTCCGCCGATCCTTCAGGACGCGGCCCTCGACATTGCTCCCGAAACTGTCCGAGCGCGCGCGTCGGCCGTGATGGCAGAGCTCTCGGCAGGAGCCGTCCACGTCATCTCCACGACCTGGACCGTGCCGCTGCCGTGGTTCGCCCTGGTCGACCCGGCCCAGCGCCGCGTGGTGCTGGCCAGCGCCCAGGACGACCCGGAACGTCAGGTGTCGTGGCGCATCGCGATGGCCGACGCACGCCGGCGGGTCGCACGGGCGCTCAAGGTCGTGAAGAACGCGCTGGGCGACGAGGGGCCCGCCACGGTCCTCGCCGACACCGGCCGCTGGCTGGAGCACTTCCATCCGCACTCGGCCGTCGAGCTCGACTACGGCGGCCTGGTGCAGCTGCTGGAGGACAAGGACCTGCTGGAGGACACGTCGGCGGCGGACGTGAACGCCATCGTCGACGCGCTTGAGTCGGGCGACGCCGACGAGGTGGCGTTGCGCTACGAGACGCTGCGCGAGTTCTGGGGCGAGCTGGCCCGCAGGGAACGCCACGGCTGAAGCAGCACCCGAGCGGTCACGGCCGCCACTGCTGCCAGCACCATGGCAGCAGGCCACGCCACGTGCACCGCGACGAAGCTCGCGAGGAACGGCGTGGTCGCGGCGCTGAGGTAGTTCGCCGAGTTCTGCATGGCGATCGCGGTGGCGCTGCGGCCGTCCGGTGCGAGCTCACCGGCCTCGGTGACCGCGAGGCCGTTCCAGCACAGGGCGAACACACCGGTCGGGACCAGGATCGCCACCAGCACCGGCAACGGCGCCTGGTCCAGCGCGGCGACCAGCACGAACCCTGCCGCGGTGAGCACCGCGAGAATCTTCAACGGCCCGATGCGGCTGCGCACCCGGTCCGACCACACGCCGACCGCGAGTCGTCCGGCCCCGCCGAGCGCTTGGGCGACGGCGAAGACCGCTGCGGCCGCCGTGACGCTCATCCCGCGGTGTTCGTGCAGGAGGGGCACCAGCAGCGCGGTCGCGGTGAACTGGGGAACCACCAGCAGTCCGCTGGCGACCGACAGCCGCAGCAGCCTGGGGTCCCTGAGCACCAGACCGTGCTCGGAACTCGCCCGGACCGCGCCCGGTGGTTCCCGTACGAGCACCGCCACGGCGAGCGCCACGAACGCCGTGAAGCCGGCCAGCACGACGAACGCCGTGGGGACGCCCGCCGCGATCGCGATTCCGGGCAGGAAGGCGGCGGTCAGGGCTGCTCCGAGCGGGGTCGCCGTCTGGCGGACGCCCATCGCGAGACCGCGTGACCCCTGGCTGAACCAGGACATCACCGCCCGGCCGCTGGCCGCGTTGACGCTCGCTCCGAACAGTCCGGCGCCGAGCAGAGCGAGTCCGGCGATCCAGGCGTTGCCCAACGCCACGGCGAGCAGACACGCGGCGGCACCGAGGCCGCCGATGGTCATGACGAGCCGTTCACCGCGTCGGTCCGCGACGACTCCCCACGGCACGAGCGCGATCATCGTGCCCAGGTTGACGGCCCCCAGCAGCAGGCCGACCTGCGGCAACGTCAGGGAGAAGTGCTGTTGGAGCTGCGGGCTGATCGCGGGCAGGCCGAGGAACACGGCCGCGTTCGTGCCTTGCGCCAACGCTCCGATGCACAGCACGACCCAGCGATACCCCATGAGGGCACGCTAGGTCGGCTGCCCAGAAAGTGGAACGACCGTCCCAGAATGTGGGAGTCAGCTCTTCCTGCGGTGGTGTCCGCGCTCGGCCGCCAGCAGCTCGTCCACCGACGCGCTCCCGCGCTGGTAGCGCGAAGCGATCTCGGCGTTGAGCTTGTCCACGACCACCTGCACCTCGCGTCGCCGCACCGACACCGAGGCCTCTTCCGCGATGAAGATCTCCAACGCCTCGCCGAGGCGATCGTCGGACAACTTGCTCACGTCGGAGAGGTCCACGTCGGAGACAAGCGCCTCGACGTGCCGTTGGTGCGCATCAGCACGTGACGGCTCATGGGTCTGGTACCGGCCCAGACCGGTCGCCGGCCCAACAGCGTTCGTGGACAGGATCGTGGCCAGTTGCTCGACCACCGCCGAACCGCCGGAACTGCGGCGCTCCTGCTCCGCACGCACGATGTCGATCCGCGCGTGCAGCAGCCGCCGCAGGTAGGACAGGTCGGTCTCTTCCTGCGCTGCCTCGTCGCGGAGTTCGCGCACCTCGACGAGCGGGCGCTGCTCGACGCCCTCCGTGTAGTCGGGGGCGAGCACCCGGTCGATTCGGCGGCGCCCGCCAGGACGCACCTCGATCACGTGTCCATCCTGCGGTAGATCCTCCTCACCCGCCAACACATCCCATGCACCAAACTTGTCTCAAATGTGCACGCCCAGGAGCTTTCGCGTCTCATCTGGCGACAAAGCAGGCCGTTGCGCGATCTTCGCCAGGCCTGCTGCGCGCGCTACGAGCTGTGCGTTGTCCCGAACGGGCACACCACGTGAGTAGCTGATCGTGTCCTCCATACCCACTCGGAGGTGGCCACCCGCACCCAAAGCGGTGAACATCACCGGCAGCGTGGTCCGGCCGATCCCGGTGGCGGAGAAGGTTGCGCCGTCCGGCAGAGCGTTGACTGCGGCGACCAGCGTCGCGGCGTCTCCGGGCATGCCGCCGGGCACTCCCATGACGAAGTCGACGTGCACGTGACCGCCCGCGGGCAGGCCGTGCTGGTCCAGCAGGCGCTTCAACGACGCCAGCTGGCCGATGTCGAAGATCTCGTACTCCGGCACGATGCCGCGTTCCTGCATGCCCTTGTGCAGGGCGACGATGAACTCCCAGCGGTTCATGAACACGTCGTCGCCGAAGTTGACCGTGCCCATCGTGCAGGACGCCGAGTCCGGCATCGCTTCGAGCACGCGGAGCCGGTTCTCCTCAGGGTCGTGCACCGACCCGCCGGTCGAGAGCTGCACGACGAGGTTGGTCTCGGAGCGCAGAGCCTCGACGGTGGCCTTCAGGCGGCCGAGGTCCAGCGACGGCAAGGCGTCCTCGCCGCGGATGTGGACGTGGATCATCGCCGCGCCGACCTGCTCGCAGCTCTGGGCCGTCGAGACCAGCTCTTCCAGGGTCACTGGAAGCTGCGGGACGTCGGCTTTCGCGTGCTCCGCTCCGGTGGGAGCGACCGTGATGAGAGTGCCCAAGGACATGTCCCGGGACTCTAGGGGTTCATCCCCGCAGGTTGCGAACGGCTTCCCGGCCCAGACCAGGCGTGTCCGCCGGCACCGAGTCGGGGTCGATTCGTGCCTGAACCTCCCTTTCGGGAGCTCCGGCGACGAGGTCCGAGTCCACCGGCACAGACCGCTTGACCAGCGCCAACGCGATCGGGCCCAGCTCGTGGTGCAACACCACGCTGCCCACCCGGCCGACCGCGCGGCCGTCCAGGGTGACCGGGTCACCGGTCTCCGGCTGGCCGTCCGCAGAACCATCCAGGTGGAGTAGGAGCATCCGGCGCGGCGGGCGGCCCACGTTGTGGACCTTCGCGACCGTCTCCTGGCCCCGGTAGCAGCCCTTGTTCAGGTGCACGGCGGGGTCGATCAGGTTGACCTCGTGCGGGATCGTGCGCTCGTCGGTGTCGACGCCCTGGCGCGGCCGCAGCGCCTCGACCCGCAGGGCCTCGAACGCGAAGCTGCCAGCCGGACGCGCGCCCGCGTCAGTGATCCGCTGCCACCACTGCTCGCGGTCGGCGCGCGGCACCAGCAGGTCGAACGAATGCTGAAGTGGCCACGACGTCCGGCGCACGAACCCGTCACCGAGCGCGTCGACGCTGGTGGGCACGGGGATGCCGAGCTTCTCCAGGATCGCGGGAGCGTCCGGTCCGATGATCGACAGGAGCGCGAACTCGGCCGTGGCGTCGCGCGGCTCGACCTTGGACCAGAAGACCATCTTCTTCAGGTACGTCAGCAGGTCGTCGACCTTCTCGACGTCGAGGAACACCGTGCCGCCGACGTTCGCGACGACCATGTGGTGCTCCAGACGGCCCTGCGCGTCGAGGATCAGCGCCTCGGTCGAGGCACCCTCGCCCAGCTGTTCGAAGTGCTGGCTGGTGAGCTGGTGCAGCCACTTGAGCCGGTCCTCGCCCGGAATCGCGATCACACCGCGGTTGGAGCGGTCCACGACCACGACGGACCGCGCGGCCGAACGTTGCTCGGCGAACGGGTCTCCGTAGTGCCAGGCGACGCCGGCATCGATGGAATCGTCGGGCGGCGGGACGGCTCCGGGGAGGGTCACTCGGTCTCCTGCTCCTGCTTCAAACAGTCGCGGCACGTGCCGGACAGCGCGAGATGGCTTGCATCCAGTTCGAACCCGTCGCGCGCCCGCAATGTTCCGACCAGCGGGTCGAGAAGCTCACACGGGATCTCGTCGATCCGGCCGCAGACGTGGCACACCAGGTGCACGTGCTGGTGGTCGTCGACGGAGTAGCTCGGCGCGCCGTGGCCCAGGTGTGTGTGCCGCACCAGCCCGAGCCGGTCCAGCAGGTCGAGCGTGCGGTAGATGGTCGTGATGTTGACCGTCGGCGCCGTCTCCTGGACGCGCTGACAGATCTGCTCGGGCGTCGAGTGCTCGAGCGACCGAACCGCGTCCAGCACGAGCTGACGCTGCGGCGTCATCCGCATACCGCGGTCGTGCAGCGTTTTGCGCAGGCCTCTTGCGGTCTCCACGACACCGATGTTAGTAGGCTCGGTCCATGCGCGTGCTGGCACTGCTCGACGGAACCCTCGCTGACCCCGACTCGCCGCAGATCCGCGTCGACGACCTCGGACTCATGCGCGGTGACGGCGTGTTCGAAACGATCCTCGTGGTCGACGGGAAGCCCCGCGAACTCACGCCGCACCTGGACCGGCTGGACCGGTCCGCCGCCATGCTCGACATGCCCGCGCCGCCGCGCGCGGAGTTCGAGCGCGCCGTCGAGCTCGTCATCGGCAACTGGACCGGCGGCCGGGAGTTCGCCCTCAAGCTCGTCTACACCCGCGGCATCGAGGGTGGCGACGGCGTCGGCACCGGGTTCGCGCTCGGCATGGAGATCGGCGCGAAGGTGCTCAAGCAGCGCGCGGAGGGCCTGTCCGCGGTGACTCTGGACCGGGGCATCGAGCCGGACCTCGCCGACCGCGCGCCGTGGCTGCTGCTGGGCGCCAAGTCGTTGTCGTACGCGATCAACATGGCCGCGATCCGCGAGGCCGAGCGCCGCGGCGCCGTCGAGGTCATCTTCACGACCTCCAGCGGTTCGGTGCTCGAGGGCCCGACCTCCACGGTGATCCTGGTGCGCGGCAGGACGCTGGTGACGCCGCCGTCGAAGCTAGGCATCCTGCCCGGCACCACGCAGTACGCGCTGTTCCGCGCCGCCGAGCGCGCCGGCTGGACCGTGCTCGTGGAGCCGATCCAGACCGGCGAGCTCTACGACGCCGAGGGCGTGTTCCTCGCGTCCAGCGTCCGCAAGATCACGCGGGTGAACACGCTGGACGGCAAGCAGCTGCCCGACTCCTCAGCTCTTCTCACCGAACTCCAGGGCCTCTACGAGTCCGAGTACTGACGGGATGAAGGGCTCCTTCATCGACCTCAGGTGGATGAAGGAGCCCTTCATCGACCTCAGCGGAGGGCGGCGTCGACCGCGGCCAGCAACGGGCCGCGGTCACCCGACATCTCCCAGAACATCGCGCCCAGCAGGTTCTTCGACTTCAGCCACGCGGTCTTGCGCTGGATCGACCACGCGTCGTCGAAGGTCCACCACTGGTTGCCGGTGTAGCAGGACGTCGCCACGGCCACCTCGTCGTGGAAGACGGTGCAGTTCGGCACGGACGCGACGAGGTTGGCGTACCCGCGCGTGCCCGCCTCCTCCGGGAACTGGCCCGGCGCCGCCCCACCCGCTGGCTGCCACTCGCCGTTCTTGCCGCCGTTGGTCACGTTCTGCCAGCCGCGGCCGTAGAACGCGAGCCCGAGCGTGATCTTGCGCGACGGCACCCCGGCGTCGAGGTAGGCCTGCACCGTGCTCGCGACGTCGAAGTGGAACGGGTACGGGTCGTCCGGGTCCGGGTAGAGGTTGCCCTGGTGGCCGGTCCGGTTCGGCTCCCACGAGTTGTCGCTGCCGGAGCCGTGGAAGTCGTAGCCCTGGACGTTGAAGATGTCCATCGACTGCGCGACCCGGCCGAGCTCCCAGCCCGCCGCGATCTTGGCCGGGTCGGCAGGGGTGAAGGCGGTCAGCTGGTAGCGCTTGCCGGTCGTGGCGCCGTACGCGTCGATCTGCCGGCGGAACTCCTCGATCAACAGGCTGTTGTCGACCTTGTCCTGCGGGCCGAAGTGGTTGCCCGCGTGGCCTTCGGCGCCCGGCCACTCCCAGTCGAGGTCGAAGCCGTCGAAGATGCCCGCCGCGGTGCCGGGGCCGCCGGCACCGTTGTAGGTCGGCAGGTTGCCCTTGAGATAGACGTCGATGCAGGACGACACGAACTTCTTGCGCGCCGCGTCGGTCGCCGCGACGTCGGAGAAGTACTTCGAGTACGTCCAGCCGCCGAGCGAGATCAGCACCTTGAGGTTCGGGAACTTCGCCTTGAGCTTTTTGAGCTGGTTGTAGTTGCCGCGCAACGGTTCCCAGCCGCTGTCCGCGACCCCGTCGACGGACTGCGCCGCGCTCATCGGCCTGCTGTAGTCGGCTTCCGCGTCGCCCGCGCCGTCGCCCTGGTTCGGGTCCTGCGGGTTCGGGCTCGTGCCCTTCGTGACGCCGTGCAGACACGTCAGGTTGACCGGGTCGATGTTGCCGAACGCGTAGTTGACGTGCGTCAGCTTGGCGGCGTCCATGTCCTTCACGAAGTACTGGCGCCCGTAGATGCCCCACTGCACGAAGTACCCGACACGGGCGTACCCGCCGACGATGTCACTGGTGCGTTCGGTCAGGGCGTTGCTCGCCGCGGACACGTTGTCGTAGGTGTCGCGGGCCCTGACGGTGAAGGTGTAGCTCGTGGACGGCGCGAGGCCGCTCACTGTTGTCGAGGTGCCGGAGACCGTCGTCTTCACGGCCGTGCCCACGTAGACGTCGTAGTTCGCGACACCGCTGTTGTCGGTGGAAGCGTTCCACGCCAACGTGATGCTGCCCGCGTCCTTGGCGGTCGAGCGCAGATTGCCCGGTGCTGTCGGTGGGGTCGTGTCGTTGGCGGGATTGTTGGTCGTCACGCTGACGGCCGCGCTCGGCGCCGACTGCGTTCCCTTGGTGTCCTTGGCCCGCACCGTGAACGAATACGCGGTGTTCGGGTTGAGGCCGGTGATGATCGCGGACGTCGCGGTGCTGCTCGTCGCGAGGGTTGAGCCGGTGTAGACGTCGTAGCCCGCGATCGGCAGCGAACCCGCCGTGGAGGCGTTCCACTGCAGCGTCACCGTGCGCGTGGTCTTGCTCGGTGAGCTCAGACCCGTTGGGGCACTGGGCGGAGTGTCCGGCGCGCCGCTGCAGTTCGCGTTGTTGATGCGACAGGTCACCGGCTCCACGTTGGAGCTGATGGAGAACGTCGGGCTGTACGGCTCGGTGCTGCCACCCGCCGCGACGCTCTTGTTGTAGTGGGCAGGGGTGACGGTGACTTGGTTGCCGGACTGGCTGACGGTGCCGTTCTGGCCGTTGCTTACCGTCACGCCGTTGGGCAGCGTGAAGACGATCGACCAGTCGGAGATGGCCGCGGTGGTGTTGTTGCGCACGATGAACTTCGCCGTGCCGCCGGCCACCGAGTAGTCGGCGGTGACACCACTCGCGGGCGGCGCCGGATCACCGGTGCCGTCGCAGGCCATGTTGTTGATCGTGCAGGTGGTCGGGTCGGCCGCAGTGCTCAACGTGAACGTGGGGCTGTACGGCTCGGTGTCGCGTCCCGGCGGAAGATTGTTGATGTAGAAGGCCGGAGTGAGCGTCACTCTCGTGCCGTTCTGGGTGGTCGTCGCGTTCTGGGCGTTGCTGACGGTGACACCGGCCGGCAGGTCGAACTTGATCGACCACCCGTTGAGCGCGGTCGTGGACGCGTTGGCGACCACGAACTTGCCACTCGTGCCGGTGCGGGAGAAGGTCGCGGTGATGCCCGTGGCGGCCCGTGCGGGGACCGCCAGTGCGAGCACAGCGACCAAAACCGCTAGCAGGGCAGGGATTCGGCGCATGCGGAACTCCAGATTGGTAGAGGTCCGCGGCGGCCCGCCGGTTACGTTATTTGGTCTGGACCACTTACGTCAACGCTCTGGTCCTCAGCCGATCGGGCGGAACCGGACGCTCGTGCCGGGCCGAGCCTGGCCGAGAAACCGCAGGTGATCACAGTCGACGACGCCGATGACGGGGTAGCCACCGGTCGTCGGATGATCGTTCAGGAACACCACGGGCTGCCCGTCCGGCGGCACCTGGACCGCGCCGGTGATCATGCCCTCGCTGGGAATCTCCCCGTCACGACGATTCAGCTTCGTGCCCTGCAGCCGCGCGCCGACCCGGTTGCTGCGGTCGGACACGGTCCAGCTTCCTTGCCGCAGCTGGGTTTCCGCGTCGTCGAACCAGTCGTCGCGCGGGCCGAGTCTGATCGGGATGACCAACGTTTGCAGGGCCGGGTGAGGTGGCACCACGTCCGCGCCGTTCGCCGGATTCGGTGTGCCGAGCGTCAGGACGTCGTTGTCCCGCAACGGGTCTGGACCGATTCCGGAGAGCAGGTCGGTGGAGCGGCTGCCGAGTTCTTCTGGCGCCTGGACGCCACCGGAGATCGCCACGTACGTCCGCAGTCCGGTTTGGGGGGTGCCGATGTCGACGGTGGCGTTTTCGGGCAGGTGCAGAGGCTGGTGTGAGTCGGCGAGCCTGCCGTCGATGCGGACTTCGACGCTCGGTCCGGTGACGGCGATCGTGCAGGAGGCGTCGGCCCGGATGCGGGCACCGCCCAGCAGGAGTTCGAGCCCGGCCGCGGTTTCGTCGTTGCCGACGAGCCGGTTGGCCAGGGTCAGCGAGAGCGGGTCCACCGCGCCGGAGGGCGGGACGCCGAGGTGCGCGTTGCCCGGCCGGCCGAGGTCCTGGACCAGGGCCTGCGGACCGGTGCGGAGGATCGTGACGGTTCTGGTCATGCGATCACGAACCTGACCAGGTCGCCGGGCTGCAGCAGCGCCGGGACGTCGGCCTTCGGGTCGAACAGGGTGATCTCGGTGCGGCCGATCAGCCGCCAGCCGCCTGGTGTGGGCCTGGGATAGGCGGCGGTGAACTCACCCGCGATGCCGACCGAGCCCCGCGGGACCTTCGTGCGCGGGGAGTCGAGGCGCGGCTGCTGGAGGCTCGCGGGCAGGCCGGTCAGGTAGGCGAATCCAGGAGCGAAGCCGCAGAACGCCACCTCGTAGGTGGCCTCGGTGTGAAGCTTCACGACCCCGTCAGGCGTAGTTCCGGCTGCCTCGGCGACCAGGTCGAGGTCCGGGCCGTCGTAGACGACGGGGACGGTGATCTCGCGTGGGTGAGTTGCCGGCGCCTTGGTGAGGTCGATGTCCTTGAGGGCATCCCTGACCTGCGGGAGCGCGCCCTTGACCAGCACCGTTCGCGCGGCCGGCACCAGTTCCTCGATGCCGTGGATGCCCTGGAGGGCTGCGCGGACGGCCGCGACCTCGGTCAGCGAGTCGACCTCGACCAGGAGCGCATCGGTTCCGCAGCGCCGTAGCAGCATGAGCACATGCTACGGGGAATCGTGGGATTGTTGAACAATCCGACACGCCGGATTGTTCAACAATCCTTGGATCGAAGGCTGTTGAGCAATCGGGTGCGAACGATCGGCTGCGAACGAGCTAGCCGACGATGCGCTTGAGGTGTGCGGACGCGTGCGGCTGCAGCGGCTGGCCGACCATTGCGCGCTCCTCGACGTAGGCGAGGTCGCCGTTGTTGACGATGCCGTACAGACGTTGAGAGGCCTGGACGTCCTTGGCCGTGGCGGAGCGGATGATCGCGTCCGACTCGAACTCCCACGACGTCTGCGTGCGCACCTTGCCGTAGTACAGCTCGACGATGCCGGTGTTGTGCGTCAGCAGCAGCTCGATGGTGTCGTCTTGCTGCGGACGCCAGAAGCCTTGTTCTCTTGCCGCGGGGCGGATCACTTCGCCGGCCTCGTTGAGGAGCCAGGACCTCGCCTCGTAGATGAGGAACGGGCGGCCGTCGTGGGCGAAGGTGATCTGCTGGCCGAAGCGGAACGGGCCGTCGATCGTCGGGTAGACGATTTCGCCTTCGCCTCGCCAGACCCCTACCAGGGGGAGGACTCCCAGGAGGGCGTCGTTGAGGTCGGCGCCTTCGCGCAGGTTCGCCGTGTCGCCCGGGATGGGCATGTCGGAGAACTGCGGGAGGTTGCGCTCGCGCGTCGAGGCGGCTCGTTCTTCGGCCAGGCGGATGGCCTCGTCGCCGCTGCCTGGGGTGGGGGTGGTCGTCATCGCTGGTCGGAGTAGAGGCGGTAGACGACGTAGGCCGCGAACCACAGGACCGCGATTGTCACTAGGACCAGGAGTCCGGTGAAGATGTGTTCCACGGCGTAGAGGATATCTCGGCTGCTCAGACGCGGAACGTCCCGGTGGGCCACGCCACCGGGACGTTCATCACTCGTTCGTGAACGGCACGCGGGGACCCCGCGTTTCCCTCAAGGGCACGCGGGGCCCCCGCGTGACATCAGGCGACCGCGATTTCCACCGCGTGCACGCCTGGGCCGGACGCCGAGACGTCGGCCTGGCCGTTGCCGGTGCGGTGCAGTGCGCGGACGGTCCAGGTGCCGGGGGCCGCGAAGAAGCGGAAGTCGCCCTCCGGGGAGGAGACCACCTCTGCGGTGAACTCGCCGGTCGAGTCGAGCAGGCGCACGAAGGCGCCGCCGACCGGGGCGCCGTCCGAGAGGACCTTGCCCTCCAGGACCGTTTCTGTCGTGTCGGACTCGATGGTGCCGCCCTGGGCGGGCGCGCCGCAGCCGTTGGTCATGTTGATCAGGCCTCCTTGCCGGAACCGAGTTCGATCGGCACGCCGACGAGCGAGCCGTACTCCGTCCAAGAACCGTCGTAGTTCTTGACGTCTTCGTGGCCGAGCAGCTCGCGCAGGGCGAACCAGGTGTGCGAGGAGCGCTCGCCGATTCGGCAGTACGCGATGGTCTTGCGGGAGCCGTCGAAGCCTGCTTCGGCGTAGATCGCCTTCAGTTCTTCGTCGGACTTGAAGGTGCCGTCCTCGTTGGCGGCCTTCGACCAGGGCACGTTCACGGCCGACGGGATGTGGCCGCCGCGCTGGGCCTGCTCCTGCGGGAGGTGGGCCGGGGCGAGGAGCTTGCCGGAGAACTCGTCGGGGGAGCGGACGTCGACCAGGTTCTTGTTGCCGATGGCGTCCACGACCTCGTCGCGGAAGGCGCGGATCGAGAGGTCCTGCTCCTGGGCCTTGTAGGAGGTTGCCTCGCGGGTGACCTCGTCCTTGTCCAGGGGGCGGCCGTCGAGTTCCCACTTCTTGCGGCCGCCGTCGAGGAGCTTCACGTTGGTGTGGCCGTAGAGCTTGAAGTACCAGTAGGCGTAGGCGGCGAACCAGTTGTTGTTGCCGCCGTAGAGGATCACCTGGTCGTCGTTGGAGATGCCCTTGGCGGAGAGCAGCTTCTCGAAGCCCTCGCGGTCGACGAAGTCGCGGCGGACCGGGTCCTGCAGCTCGTTCTTCCAGTCGATTTTGACGGCGCCGGGGATGTGACCGCCGTCGTACGCGGTGGTGTCCTCGTCGACCTCCGCGAAGACGACGCCGGGCGTCTGGAGGTTCTCCTCGGACCAGGCGGCCGAGACCAGC
The DNA here is from genome assembly GCF_002150765.1 of Lentzea kentuckyensis. Classification (GTDB taxonomy): domain Bacteria; phylum Actinomycetota; class Actinomycetes; order Mycobacteriales; family Pseudonocardiaceae; genus Lentzea; species Lentzea kentuckyensis. The sequence goes on along the minus strand of NZ_MUYM01000056.1, from coordinate 123,210 downwards.
ACGTTCTCACGGCTCATGGGAAGTTGCTCCTGTATTTGTACTGGGCTTATTGCGATTGCGGACGTGCGAGGGCGGGTGCGTGCCTGCGCAGCAGCAGGTACATCTCGCACCCGAGGCACAGGCCGAGCGCGGCGTTGAGCAGCGCTGCGACCAGTGCGAAGCCGGTCGCGACCATGCCGAGCGTGGTCAGGCCCGTGGCGTAACCGAGGGTGCCGATCAGTGCGAAGACGAAGCCGACGCCCTGGGCGAAGCGCAGTGGGGCCGCCTCCTCGCGTTCGGTGGTCGGGGTGATCCTCGGCTGGATCGCGTAGCGGTAGACGTGACCCCACGGGTTGAGCTTCAGCGAGATGAACGCGCACATCGCGAAGAGCACCGTCTGGGCGGCGAGCAGGCGCCACCAGCCGGTGAGCAACACGACGGCCAGGACGACGGTGGTCATCCAGGCGGAGAAGCGCGGTCCGCGCGGGTCTACTGGGGAGTCCTTGGGCACGACGACCTCCGGGCAATCGGACGAGGAGAAATCAGTCCGTCAGAGGTAGCTGTGGGCGTCAAGCAGCCCAATCAGCTCGTCGTGCGACACAGGCTGCTGCGCACGCGGCACAGGTCAACCGCGCGTCGCTTCGTGAGCAGCAAGGTCATGCCAGCGAGGGTAGCCCTCAATCCCTCGGTCCGGGAGGTATGTCCATCTGGTGGAACAACGCAGGTTCACTCGACCGGATTAGGGCAAATGCGGCTGCAGAGCGGCCAGCAAGGAGTCGCGTTTCGGCACGCCACCGACTCGCAACACCTCGGTGCCGTCGGCGGTCAACGCCAACGTCGTGGGGGTGCGCATGACGCCGAGCTTGGTGGCGACGTCGGGGAGGTCGGTGACGTCGAGTTCGGCGTGCGTGAGGCCGTCGGTGCCGTCGGCGAGATCGCGCAGGATCACCTTCGCGTGGCGGCACGGCGCGCAGAACGTCGTGGAGAGCTGGACCAGCGTCACCCCCGGCGCGAGCAGGTCGCGCACGGGGGCGGGCAGGTCGCCGAGAGAACTGGAAGCGGTGTCACGACGAGAGATGCGGCCCTCGCGGACCTTGAGCAGCAAACCGATCGCGCCGGCCACGGCCAGCGCGCCCAGCAGCGCCCACACACCAGTCATCGTTGGACCAACGGTACATCCGTGATCTTGCCGGTGAGCTTGAACGCACCGCTTTCCACCTCAACGGCGGTGGGCGTCGCGCCGAACGGGAGCTTGCCCGGGTCGATCTTGATCGCGAGTGCCTGGCGCAGCTGCGGAACGATCTGCTTGAGCGAGGCGTCGTCCAGCTCGATGTCGTCGATGTTGATCTGGATAGCGCCGCTGACCAGGGCGATCTGGCCGTACGCGGTGAGCGTGACGACCTTGCCGGCGACGTTGGTCTGGCCGGAGAGCTTGATCGCCGCGGTGGTCTTGGGCACCACCGGGTCGGCCGGGGTCTGCGTGGCGAGGCGGTTGTCCGGCTCGATCGAGAGCTTGTCGAACGGCGTGACCTGGTTCGCGAGCCGGTTCAGGTCCGGCGCCTTGATCTTGACGCTGCCCTCGACCTCGTCGATGGTCGCCTTGGAGACGTTGCCCGCCAACAGGTCCGCGAGCTCGATGCGGGTGTGCCGGAGGTCGGCGCCGATGTCGAGGTCGCGCAGGTCGACGCCCTGCTGCTCGTCCTTGATCGGCACGCCCAGCGCGTCGATCCGGACGTGCGTGTAGTCACCGCGCAACGCCTGCAGGATGAACGGGAACCCGTTGATGCGCACGTTCGGGTCTTCTTTGAGCTGTAGCTTCTCGCGCATGCGCTGGGCGATCTGGTACTCGCCGGCCGCCGCCAGCGCGAAGTCCGCCGCCACCAGCAGTACGCCCAGCACGAGCACCGTGATGATCAGGAACTTCCCGCGCCGCGACTTCTTTCGCGGACGTGCAGGGGTGTGCGCAGTCATGCCTCGTCCTCGACTTCACCGGCGATCCATGCCGCCATCCGGTCTACCAGGTCTGGAGTCGCGGCTGATTCCGCGTGCCGCATGCCGTTCTCGATCCACAGCTCGGCATGTCCCAAGGACGCGCGGTGCAGGGACATGGCGTGCTCCACGCTGAAATAGTGGTCCAGGTCACCGTGCACGATCAGCAGTGGGGTCGGCGTGATGCGCGACACCACCTCCAGCGGACTCTCCGGCGGTTGTACCCAGCTGTCACCGAGGCGAACCCCGATCGCCCGTGCCGCCAGCTTCCCGTGCGGCTGCTCCAGCAACCAGTGCACCCGGCGCATGGGAGCGGTCTCGCGGGACCACCAGCGAGCCGGCGCGCTCACCGAGACGACGGCATCTGGCCTGGTCTCTCCCAGTGCGGCGTGCCGGAGGACCACCGAGGCGCCCATCGAGAACCCGACCGTGGCGATCTTGCGGTAGCCCAGCGAGCGGGCCGTCTGGACGGCTGCCTCTATGTCGTGGATCTCGTCCGCGCCGACCGTGCAGCGTCCTTCAGAGCGTCCGTGCCCGCGGAAATCGAACGCGACCACACCGCCGTGCGTGGCCAAACGAGCCAGCACGCGAGAGACGTACGGCTTGGCCACGTTGTTCGTGAACCCATGTCCCACAACGAAAGCGAGGTCGTTTTCGCCCTTGTGGTGGACGCCGTGCAAGCGCACTCCGTCATGTGACATGGATGTAACAGGCGTGACGCTTGTGGAAACAACTGTGAGCACGACTTCTTGACCTGGGACTTTCTCGGGTTGCACCGGTATTGTCTCCGTCATCCGCAGGCAACGGGGCCCGGTCACCGTACGCCGCTGGTCTGGTCGAGGTGACCTGACCACGGCCGATTTGGAGGGCGCCGCGATGAGCATCGACGTGCTTCTGCTGACGACAGACCCTGACCCGGAAGCTGTGCTTCCCGCATTGGCTCTGCTGCCGCACGCCGTGCGTCCGCTGCGTCCCGAGGTCTCCGCACTGCTCGAGGCAGGCCCGCACGACATCGTGCTGGTCGACGCCCGCACGGATCTCGTGGGCGCCCGCTCGCTGTGCCGCCTGCTCGACTCGTCCGGCGTGGACGTGCCCGTGGTGGCCGTGGTCACCGAGGGCAGTCTGGTCGCCGTCAACTCCGACTGGTCGGTCGACGAGATCCTGCTGCCGAACTCCGGCCCCGCCGAGGTCGACGCCCGCCTGCGGCTGGTCCGCTCGCGCCGCGGCGCCACGCAGCCCGGTGGCGACGGTGCCCTGCAGCTCGGCGACCTCGTGATCGACGAGGCCACCTACACCGCGCGCCTCAAGGGCCGCCCGCTCGACCTCACCTACAAGGAGTTCGAGCTGCTCAAGTACCTCGCGCAGCACGCCGGCCGGGTGTTCACCCGCGCCCAGCTGCTGCAGGAGGTCTGGGGCTACGACTTCTTCGGCGGCACCCGGACGGTCGACGTCCACGTGCGACGGCTGCGCGCCAAGCTCGGCCCCGAGCACGAGGCGTTGATCGGCACCGTGCGCAACGTCGGCTACAAGTTCGTCCGCCCCCCGCGTCCGGGTTCCTCGCGCCGCCCGGCGGAGGTCACTGAGGTGGACGACTCGGTCCGTGTCCTGGATGACCATCTGATCGCGCGGTAGGTTCGCCTGTGTGGCGCAACTGAGCTGGTACGACGATCTGACGACCGACCTGGCCGCCGAGGCGGGGCAGCTGCTGGCGGCCGCGGAGAGCACCGACGGCGTGGCCCCGGTCGGCGAGGCCGTGCGACTGCGGATGCGCCCCGGCGCCACCGGTAGCAGGCACCTCCTCGCGCGCCTGGACGGCGAACTCGCCGGGTACGCGCACGTGGATCTGATCGGCGACTCCGGCGGCCACCAGGTCGCCGAGTTCGCCGTGCACCCGAAGTACCGCCACCAGGGCGTCGGCGAGGCGCTGGTCACCGCGCTGCCGCAGGAATCCCTGCGGATCTGGGCGCACGGCGGCCACCCGGACGCGGAGAAGCTCGCCGCGAAGCTCGGCTTCCGCAAGGTCCGCGAACTGCTGCGGATGCGGTTGCGCGTCGAGAGCGACCTCCCAGAGGCCAAGCTGCCAGAGGGCATCACCATCAGGCCGTTCGTGCCCGGCAAGGACGAGGCCGCGGTCGTCTACGTGAACCACCGCGCGTTCGACTGGCACCCCGAGCAGGGCTCGATGTCGATCGAGGACGTCCGGGCCAAGGAGGACGAGGACTGGTTCGATCCTGAGGGCTTCCTGCTCGCGTTCGACGCCGACGAGAAGCTGGCGGGCTTCCACTGGACGAAGGTGCACACGCCCGACCTGGGCGAGGTGTACGTCGTGGGCGTCGACCCGAGCAGTCAGGGCGGCGGGCTGGGCAGGGCCCTGACCGTCGCCGGCCTGCGTCACCTGCGCGAACAGGGTGTCAAGGAAGTCATGCTCTACGTCGAGTCGGACAACGTCGCCGCGGTCCGCGTGTACACGAAGCTCGGATTCACCCTCTGGGACGCCGACGTCCAGTACGCCCGGTAGTCAACGGACCGTCACAAAACGCATACGCGCTGGTCACGCCGTCACTCTTTCGGCCGCGTGACCCGTCACTTCCCGTTCGGTGTTCACCTGCCGTTCACCCTGTCTAGGCGGTCTGTCCACCCTGGCTACCTACCTTCCGTAGCGAGCGGCGACGTCCGTCGCGAACCGCTTGAATCGCTTCCGCAAGGTGGAGGACCAAGGTGAAGATCCAGCGGCACGGCGCCGTGCTCGGCCTCGTCGCGGCCGGCGCGCTTCTGCTCAGTGCGTGTGGCTCCGACAACAACACGGGCGCCGCGGGTGGCAACACCACCTCGAACGCTGCCTCTGTGCCTGTCGAGTGTGGTGGCAAGACCAAGCTGAACGCTGAAGGCTCCTCCGCCCAGAAGAACGCGATCGACGCGTTCGTGCAGGCGTACCAGAAGGCCTGCCCCGGCGTTGATCTCGCGTACAACCCCTCCGGCTCCGGCGCGGGCGTGAAGAACTTCAACGCCGGCCAGGTCGACTTCGGTGGTTCGGACTCCGCGCTCAAGGACGGCGCCGAGACCGAAGCCGCCACCAAGCGCTGCCAGACCAACCCGGCGTGGAACCTCCCGCTGGTGTTCGGCCCGGTCGCCATCGGCTACAAGGTCTCCGGTGTGGACAGCCTCGTGCTGGACGCCAAGACCACCGCCGCGATCTTCTCCGGTGCGGTCAAGAAGTGGAACGACCCGGCCATCAAGGCGCTGAACGGCTCCGCGACCCTGCCGGACAAGGACATCGCGGTCATCTACCGCTCGGACGAGTCGGGCACCACCGACAACTTCCAGAAGTACCTGAAGGTCGCCGGTGGCTGGACCAAGGGTGACGGCAAGCAGTTCAAGGGTGGCGTCGGCGAGGGCAAGGAGAAGTCCGCCGGTGTCGCGCAGGCCGTCGGCTCCATCGACGGTGCGATCACCTACGTCGAGTGGTCGTTCGCGCAGGACAACAAGCTCTCGATCGCCAAGATCGACGCTGGTGCCGGCGCCGTCGAGCTGACCGCCGAGTCGGCCGGCAAGGCCATCGACGGTGCGAAGGTCAAGGGTGAGGGCAACAACCTGGTCCTCGACCTCGACTCGATCTACGGCACCAAGGCCGCCGGTGCGTACCCGCTGCTGCTCGCGACCTACGAGATCGTGTGCTCGAAGGGCTACGACGCCGACACCGCCAAGGCCGTCAAGGCGTTCCTCACGGTTGCCGCCACCTCTGGTCAGGACCAGCTCGCCGAGGCCGGCTACGTGCCGCTGCCCAAGGCGTTCCAGGACAAGATCCTGACCGCTGTGAAGGCGATCGCCTGAGGTTGATGCGAAACTTCGGCTGACGCAGACGCGATGAACGATCCCGTCGTGGCCAAGCGCCCCGCCCGCTCCGGTGAACCCGGCGCGGAGCGGGGCGTTGCGGCTGCTCACACCGCCTCGGAGGCTCCGATTCCCCCGACACCGGAAGCTCCAGAAACCGCTAAGGCACCTCACGTCCGGCCCGGTGACCGCATCTTCCGCGGCCTGGCGACGGGGTCCGGTGTCTTCATCGTGGTCCTCATCGGCGCGATCGGCCTGTTCCTGATCCTGCAGGCCATCCCGTCGCTCGGACTGGACAACGTCAACTTCCTGACCAGCCGCGAGTGGAACACCACCGACGCGGCCAACCTGCGGTTCGGCATCCTCGACCTGACGCTCGTCACGGTCGTCGTCGCGCTGCTGGCCCTGTTGATCGCGATGCCGATCGCGCTGGGCATCGCGTTGTTCCTCACCCAGTACGCGCCGCGCAACCTCGCGCGGCCGTTCGCCTACGTCATCGACCTGCTCGCCGCGGTGCCCTCGATCGTCTTCGGTCTGTGGGGCCTGTTCGTGCTGGGGCCGGTGCTGTTCCCGTTCTCCGAGTGGCTGATCGAGAACCTCGGCTGGATCCCGCTCTTCGCCAAGGGCAACGTGAACGTGCAGCTCGGCGGCACCATCTTCACCGCGGGCATCGTCGTCGCCGTGATGATCCTGCCGATCATCACGGCCGTCAGCCGCGAGGTCTTCGAACGCACCCCCACCATGCACATCGAGGGCGCCATCGCGCTCGGTGCGACCAAGTGGGAGGTCGTCCGCACGACCGTGCTGCCGTTCGGCAAGGCCGGTTACGTCTCCGCCTCGATGCTCGGTCTCGGCCGCGCGCTCGGCGAGACGATCGCCGTCGCGGTCATCCTGAGCACCGCGACCAGCTCGTTCGGCTGGTCGCTGTTCGACGGCGGTTCGACGTTCGCCTCGAAGATCGCGCTGGCCGCACCCGAGTTCAACGACCCGCGCTCGGCAGGTGCCTACATCGCCGCCGGTCTGGTGCTGTTCGTGCTGACCTTCGTCGTGAACGCCATGGCGCGCTCGATCGTCGCCGGCCACAAGGAGTACGAGTGAGCACCAATCTCGCGGACCCCACGCGCCTCGCGACGCCGCCGACGTTCCAGGCGGTCAGCCTCTCCCGCCGGATCAGGAACGGCCTCGCCACCTGCCTGGTGTGGGGCGCCTTCCTGATCGCGATCATCCCGCTCGTGTGGGTGCTCTACACGGTGCTGCAGCGCGGTTTCCCGGTCATCCTCGACGGTGACTGGTGGCAGAAGTCGATGTCGGGCCTGCTGGCCCGCCAGCAGGGTGGCGGCGCGTACCACGCGATCTACGGCACCCTGGTCCAGGGCCTCGTCTGCGCCGTGATCTCGGTGCCGATCGGCATCATGGTCGCCATCTACCTCGTCGAGTACGGCGGCCGCTCGCGGCTGGCGAAGGCGACGACGTTCATGGTCGACATCCTCACCGGTGTCCCGTCGATCGTCGCGGCGCTGTTCGTCTACACGGTCTGGATCACGTACTTCGGTCTCGGCCGCAGCGCGCTCGCCGTGTCGCTCGCGCTGGTGCTGCTGATGGTGCCGGTCATCGTGCGGACGACCGAGGAAATGCTCAAGATCGTCCCGGACGAGCTGCGCGAGGCGTCCTACGCGCTCGGCATCCCCAAGTGGAAGACGATCGCCAAGATCGTCATCCCGACCGCGCTGTCCGGCATCCTGACCGGCATCATGCTGGCCCTCGCCCGCGTCATGGGCGAGACGGCGCCGGTCCTGGTGCTCGCCGCGTACGCGCCGTTCATCAACTACAACCTGTTCGACGGCCCGATGGCGTCGCTGCCGTTGATGATGGTGAACGAGCGCAACAACCCGACGCAGGCCGGTTTTGAGCGCATCTGGGGTGCGGCGATCACGCTCGTCGTGCTCATCACCCTGTTCAACCTCCTGGCGACCGTGATCTCGCGGGCGCTGGCGCCGAAGACGAAGTGAGCGGGACATGGCCAAGCGACTCGACATCAAGGACCTGAACCTCTTCTACGGCAAGTTCCACGCCGTGGAGAACGTCTCGCTCGCGGTGCCGCCGAAGAACGTGACCGCGTTCATCGGCCCCTCCGGTTGCGGCAAGTCGACCGTGCTGCGGTCGCTCAACCGCATGCACGAGGTCGCGCCCGGCGCGCGCGTCGAGGGCAAGGTGCTGCTCGACGGCGAGGACATCTACGCGTCCACTGTGGACCCGGTCGAGGTGCGGCGCACCATCGGCATGGTGTTCCAGCGGCCGAACCCGTTCCCCACGATGTCCATTCGCGACAACGTGGTGGCCGGCCTGAAGCTCGCGGGCGTGAAGAACAAGAAGGAGCTCGACGAGGTCGCCGAGCGCTCGCTGCGCGGCGCCAACCTCTGGAACGAGGTCAAGGACCGCCTCGACAAGCCAGGCGGCGGCCTCTCCGGTGGTCAGCAGCAGCGTCTGTGCATCGCGCGTGCCATCGCGGTGCAGCCGGACGTCCTGCTGATGGACGAGCCCTGCTCGGCTCTGGACCCGATCTCCACGCTGGCGATCGAGGACCTGATCACGGAGCTGAAGAAGGAGTTCACGATCGTCATCGTGACTCACAACATGCAGCAGGCCGCCCGTGTGTCGGACCAGACCGCGTTCTTCAACCTGCTCGGTGTCGGTCAGCCCGGACAGCTGATCGAGGTGGACGACACGGAGAAGATCTTCTCCAACCCCGGCCAGAAGGCGACCGAGGACTACATCTCCGGCCGGTTCGGCTAAATTGCTGCGGGTGAGCCCGCAAAGCAAGCCCCGCAAGAAGAAGCAAGGCAAGGCACCCGGCCGCCGGCCCGAGAACAACTCCCCGTACGGGGCGTTGCTCGAGTCGGCGGCCGCGCTGCGTTCGGAGTCGTGGTTGCTCGCGGACGCCTGGGCGAGCGAGCTGTACGCCACCCTCTGGCTTGCCGGATCCGGCCACGCGCCGTTGATCGAAGCCCTCGCCGCGATGGACGACCCGGCGGCGCTCACCGCGTTGCGCGCGCTGTCCGGCGTGGGCGCCCCGGACGTCAGGGCCAGTGCCGCCGAGGCCGCGGAAACCCTTGCCGCCAAGGGCATCGCCGAGCCGTCCTGGTACGTCGCGGGTACTGTCCCGGACTTCCGCGACGCCTACCTCGTCACGAACCTGCTGGGAGACGTGGAGGTCGTCGCGTTCACCCAGGAGCGCGCCGGTGTCGGGGAGACCGTGCTGTTCATGCGGCAGCCGGTGCTCGGAGCCACCGCCATCGAGCTGTTCGCCACGCCGGACGAGGGCACCAAGGCGTTGCTGGAGGACATGATCGCCTCCACGCCGGACGCGTTCCGGGACGAGATCACGCCGCTGAGCGCCACCGGCGTCTACGACCGGGTGCGGCCGGACGTCGTGCAGTTCTGGGAGGACGGCCCGGACGAGGAGGCCGAAGAGGGCCTGATGGGCGACGAGGACGTGCGCCACCCCGTCCAGCTGATCGCGCTCGCCGATGCGCGCGTGAGCGTCCTGGTGCCCACCGAGTACGAGATCCCCGTCATCGGTCCGGAAAGGACGGACGAGGTCGTTGAGGCGTTCCTGGCTTCACCGCACGGAATCGCCGACGTCGAGGCCGCGCGGGCGTTCGCTCAGATCGTCGTTGGTGCGGCGGTGGAACAGAATCGCGACCCCGTGGTGTACGGACCGGCGTCGCTCACGGCCGTGCTGATCCTCAACGTGGCCGCGAAGGTGCACGTGTCGGACGCGGATCTGGCTCTGCTGCCCGAGATCGTGCGCGCGTGGGCGTACTTCACCGTCGACGCCAGGGACCTGCCGCGCGACGAGGCACGGGCGGCGTGGGACGAGGAACTGCCCACCGTGCTCGCCGAGTTCTCCGAGGCCTACGCCGATCCGGAGCTCGCGGCAGAACGCGATGGGCAGTTTCGCTAGTGGCGCGTCCCGGAACGTTGGCGAGGTAATCCACGCTCAGCAGGGCGCCTCGCGGCACCGCCCCCGCGCCCCCATACATCCAGTATGAAGGCGCGGGGGCGGCACCACGATGCACCCGTCTGACCGCGAATTCCCCCGGCAACGTTCCGAGCCACACCACTAGAAGGCGGAGCGCCGCGCTCAGAGGTTCTCGTCGCCACCGTAGCCGGGCATCCGGCCGGTGACGACGAAGACCGTGCGCTTGGCGACCGACACAGCGTGGTCGCCGTAGCGTTCGTAGAAGCGGCCGAGCAGCGTCGTGTCCACCGCGGTGGCGACGCCGTGCTGCCAGTCCTTGTCCATGATCACCGAGAACAGGTGGCGGTGGATGTCGTCCATCGCGTCGTCCTCGTCCTCGAGGTTGCGCGCGCGGTCGACGTCCTTGTTGCGGATGATCTCCGCGGCCTCGCGGGCGAGCTTGACCGCGATCTGGCCCATCTCGGCGAAGTACGGCTGGACGTCCTCGGGCACCGCCGACGCCGGGTGCCGGCGCCGCGCGGCCTTGGCCACGTGCAGCGCCAGGTCGCCCATCCGCTCGACGCTCTCGGCGGCGTGGATCACCGCGAGCACGGTGCGCAGGTCGGTCGCGACCGGTGCCTGCAACGCGAGCAGCGCGTACGACTGCTCCTCGATGCTGGAGCGGACGTCGTCGACCTTCTGGTCACCGCTGATGACCTGCTCCGCGAGGCCGAGGTCGGCCTGCAGCAGGGCGGTGGTCGCGTTCTGCATCGCCTCGGCGACCATGCCGGTCATGTCGGCAAGTCGGCCGGCGAGCTCTTCTAGCTGGTCGTGGTAGGCCTCGCGCATGGCGCTCAGCCTACGTCCCGACCATCGCGGCAGCGACATGCCAGGATGAACCGGAGATGAACCCCAGGCGAATCACTTCGCCGCGCAGGGGTCCTGTGCCGCGTTCACAATGGACAGATCAGTGCCTGTTTGCGTCTGGCTCTGGTTGTTGTTGCCCTGCGGGGTGCCACCAGGCTTCGGTGCCTGGATCTTCTCGTCGAAGTTCGCGCCGATCGTCAACACGATCGCCCCGCCCAGGTCCGCCGACCCCTCCACCATCTCCGCACCGGGCACTGCGGCCTTGAGGGTCGCGGCCTTGTTCTCGTTGCCCTTCGCGTACGTGATGGTGGTCTTGGCCGAGTTCGGCGCGTTGTCCCGCCGGACGACCTTGAAACCGTGCTGCTGCAGCTCGTTCGACGTCCTGGCGACCGCGCCGCCGTTCGTCGGGTCACCGTTCAGCACCTGGACGTTGACGTCCTTCGGGTCGACCAGCGTGCCCGGCTGGACCGGGGTGTTCGCCTGCTCACCGGGCTTCTGCTCGGCCGGCTTCTCCTGCGGCAGCGGCGTTCCGTCGATGATCGTCTGGAACAGCGCCCTGACGTCGTCGTCCTTCAGTCGCTGAACGTCGTCGTCCGGGACGTTCTTCAACTTGTTGTCGTCGGTCCAGTGCGGCATCGTCACGAACGAGACGCGGCCCGCGTCGAGGCTCTGCAACGAGTTCGCGAGCTCCAGCAGCGACGTCACGTCGATGTTGTCGCCGGCCGTGGACTTCGTGAGCGCGCTGATGAAGTTGTTGAGCTTCGACGGGCTCAGCAACACCTCGTTGGACAGCGCCTGGCGCAGCATCGCCGACAGGAAGCCCTGCTGCCGCTTGATCCGGTCGAAGTCCGTGCGGCCGTCGCCCTTGGCCTGGACCTTGCGTGCGCGCACGTACTGCAGCGCCTGGTCGCCCTTGAGCGTGTACTTGCCCGGCTTGTCGAGGATGACGCCGAGCTCGTCGTCCACGATCGCCGTGGGCGAGCAGATCTGCACGCCGCCGATCGCCGTCGACATCTCGCGGAAGCCGACGAAGTCGATGCTCACGAAGTGGTTGATCTTGAGGCCGGACAGCTGGGTCATCATGTTCGCGACGCACTCGGGACCACCATCGTTGTAGATGGAGTTCGCCATGACCTGCGTCTCGGGTGCGAGAGGCCCGGCGTACTGCCCGGTGTCCGGGTTCCAGCTGCGGCAGGCAGGCCGGTCGACCCGCACGTCCCGCGGCAGGGAGACGATGACCATGCGCTTCCGGTCCGCGGGGATGTGCGCGAGCATGATCACGTCCGACCGCGCGCCGCCCTCCTGGGCCTGCGTGCCGACGTTGTCCCCGGCCTTCGCGCCCGCCCTCGTGTCCGAGCCGACGAGCAGGAAGTTCTCGTCACCGAGCTGCTTCTCCGCCTGCTGCACGGCCTGGGAGTTGCCGCCCAGCGCCTCGATCTTCTGGAACTTGGAGTCGGTCCACAGCGTTGCGGCCCAGGCGAAACCGGTCGACGCGAACACCGCGGCCGCGGCGGCGATCGCCGTGACCTTGGCGCCGCGCATCAACTTGCGCTGCTGCGGTGTGCGGCCGACGGGCTTCTTCTCGCCGTCCTCTTCGGCCTCGCCGAGGACGACCGGGTCGGCGAACTGGGTCGCCTCCTCGTTCTCGTCCTCGTCCTTGACCCACGGCATGAGCTTGGCGCGCCGCTCCTTGCGCTGGCGCTCCTGCTCGAGCAGTTCGTCGTGCACCGCGGAGAACCGCGCGAGGGTGTGGTCCACCTCGCGGCGCTTCTTCACGTCGTCGCCGATGGCCTCCATCTCGGTGGTGAGGCACATCTGGTCCATGTCTTCGCGCTTCTCGACCTTGGCCACCCCGGCCGCCGAGGCGATCTGGGTGGCTTCGGGACCGGGCGCGTCGGCCTTGGGCTCCTCGGCCGGTGCGTCCGGCGTGACGCCGAGCCGGTTGGAGATGGCCGCGCCACCTCCTGCCGCGGCAGGACGAGGCATCGGACGGGGTCCGCTGGACTCCGCGCGCGACGGCATGGGACGACGGCCGGCCGCGTCCGGCCCCTCGCCGGGGGCGGGAGGGCGCGCGACGGTGTTCGGCGATGGCGCTTCACCCGCGAGCAGGCGGCGGGGTGCGCCGGGCTCCGGCGTCCCTCCGGGTGCGGGGGGACGCGGCATGCCGTTGGCCGTCGTGTCGGGTGCCGGTGGCCGTGCGATCCCGTTGGCCTTGTCGGGCGCCGGCGGCCTGGGCATGCCGTTGGAGGTGACGTCGCCTGGTGTCAGCGCGCGTCCGATCCCGTTGGCCGGCATGTCGCCGGGTGCGGGAGGACGCGGCAGGCCGTTGGCGGTGTCCGGTGCCGGTGGGCGCGGGATGCCGTTGGACGACGGTGCGTCGCCGGGAGCGAGCCTGCGCGGCGGTGCGCCGTTCACGTCGGGTGCCGGGCGGCGGATGGTGCCGCTGGGCATGCCGTTCGCCTCGGGCGCGGGACGGCGCGGGACGCCGTTCGACGGCGGTACGTCACCAGGGGGCATCCGGCGCGGATCGCCGGTTGGCCTGGGCATGCCGTTCGACGTGGCATCGCCGGGCGCCGGGGGGCGTGGCATGCCGTTGGCCGTGCCGTCGGGTGCCGGTGGGCGCGGGATGCCGTTCGACGACGGTGCTTCTGGCCTGCGCGGCGGCGCTTCGGGCGCCGGCGGCCGAAGCAGGCCGTTGGACGACGGCGGGTCGACGGGCGCGGGCCGGCGAGGAGTCCCGTTGGGGCCCATCTCGCCGGGTGCGGGACGTCGCCGGGCACCGGTCGCGTTCGGGTCCGCGGGCGCCGGGCGGCGCTGCATCCCGGTCGCGTCCGGTCGCGGGCGCGGTCCGGTCTGCTCGCCGGGCACCTGGTAGGCGCCGGTCTGCCCGGGGTTCTGGACCGGGTTCTGGGCAGGCCTGGGCCGCGTACCGGTCTGTTCGACGGGGGCGTCCGGCCTGCGGCGCCTGCCCGTCTGGTCACCGGTGAAGTTCTGCGGGTCGGCCATCGGCGGCCGCGGGCGCGTACCCGTCTGCTCACCAGGCCGGTGGGCGACGGGCGGCTGCTGCCGCGGTTGCTGAGGCTGTGCCTGCGGTTGCTGTGGGGCCGGCGGGTCGGGAAGTGCGCGCCTGCCGGTCGCGGGGGGATCGGGCAGGGCACGCCTGCCAGTCGTGGGCACGTCGGGCGAGCCTGGCGGGACGGGTCGGGGGATGTTCGTCCTGCTGTGCTGCTCGATGAGGTCCGAGACGCTCAGGCCCCCAGAGCCTTCCATCGAGCGACGTCTACGGCCGGTCGGCTGGTCCTGGGGATCCTGATCACCACGGGAAGAGGGGCCGCCACGTCGGGGGTCGTCGGGCACCCAATCTCCCTTCTGGGTCAGAAGCTCAAATAGCGGTTCGTCATTACGAAGTGACGACGACCGGGACACAAGGGTTGCATCACCGGCGTGTCAGTTGCGCCCGCGATACTACGGATGTAGCCGACTTCTGACGACCACTCCGGGTGATACGGGTTTGACCTGTACGCGATTACGCGCAGTCCGCTTGCCCTGAACGGGTGAGCCAGCTCACTCAGTAGTAACCGAGAACACGTGTCTCAGTGATGGCACGGCGACCTGACGCCGCGCCTGCGAGGCGGACCCGTCCGTCCGCACGGTACGCCACCGCGTTCCGTCCAGACTGCTTGGCGGTGTACAGGAGGCTGTCGGCCCGCAGCAGTTGCTGCTCGGCGCCGACCGCCGGGCGTTGCGGAGCCTCGTCCGCAGGCGGCTCGTAGGCGAGGCCCGCGCTGACCGTCACGCGCAACCCCGGCGCGATCTCCTGCCAATCGTGACGCTCGACACGTTCGCGGGCCGCCTCGGCGATCTCCACGGCTGTCGCGGCGTCCACCCGCGGCAGCACGAGGACGAACTCCTCACCGCCGTAGCGGGCGCAGAAGGCGCCTTCGGGCAGACCTTGCTGCAGCAGCTCCACCACGCGTTGCAGCACGCGGTCGCCCAGCAGGTGGCCGAAGTTGTCGTTGACCTGCTTGAACCAGTCGAGGTCGATCAACGCGATGGCGAGCCCGTGCCGGCACGCGCCGTGCTCGGTCAGCAGGTCCATCAGCCGTTGGTCGAGGTAGCGGCGGTTGTAGGAGTCGGTGAGGCTGTCGCGCAGACTCTGCTCGCGGGCCTCGGCGTGCTCCCGGCGCAGCCGGTCGACCTCGCGGCGCAGCTGTTCCGGAACGTGCGGTTCCTCGTCCTGGTCGGCGTGGACGAGGTCGAGAGCGGAACGCAGGTGCTGGTAGGCCTGGCGCCACTGGCCGCGGGAGGCGAGCAACGTCGCGATGGACTCGTGCAGGCCGACCAGCCCGGGACCCTGCCTGTCGACGCTGGCGTCGGCCTGCTGGGTCTCTGCGATCTCGGGTCGCAGCGCGGTCATCGCGGTCACCTCCTTACCTGCCAGGTGTCGTCCCCTCAGAGGCGACGCTTGAGCAATAAGGACACGTCGAGGGGTGATTTCCCCCGTCCGGTTGACCGTCAACTGCTCCGATCCAGTGAGCTTGAATGATCAACAACCCGCTCAGCCACCGAGGCAGGGCGCGAACCCGTACACCTCGTCGTCGAGGAGCACGACGTGCAGCGATCCGATCTGGCTGCCCATCACCGTGTCCTCCTGCCGCAACGTGACGGTGACCGCGACGACGTAGACGTCCCCGCGCGGATGAGCCTTCTCGCCGGGGGGTGCCCAGTCGGCGTCCGTCCGAAGCGTCGACCAGGTCGGTTCCACCTTGATGGTGGCTCCGCGAAGATCGCAGGTCTTCTGCCGGAAGTCCGGGTGCTGGGTGTCCTTCAACAGCTTCTGCTGCTGCGGGGCACCCTCGTCGCCCGCCTTGTTGAGGCTCTCGTAGAACGCCTTGAACTTCGCTTTGTCGCCGTCGCTGAGCTGGACCGGTCGTGCCGTGCCCGTCACCGGACCGGCGCAGCCCGCGAGGAGCGTGAGCGAGGCGAGGAGGACCGCGACGCGTTCAGCCACCGGAGTGCATCACGTCCGCACCGGTCGGAACCGTCGCGTCCTCGGGGTCGTCCAGCCAGCCCTCCGGCAGCACTACCTTCGCCGCCGACCCCTGCCGGCCACGCGGGCCCTCGGCGTGCTCGGGGAAGGGAACGCTCTTGTCGAGAGTGCCGATGAGGTCGTCCAGCTGCTGCAGGCTCGACACCATCGCGAACGCCCGGCGCGTGTCGCCGCCCACCGGGAAACCGTGCCAGTACCAGGCCATGTGCTTGCGCAGGTCGCGCAGGCCCTTGTCCTCACCGTCGTGCGCCGCGAGCAGCTCAGCGTGCGTGCGCAGGACCTCGGCGACCTCGCCCAGCGTCGGCCCCTGGGGAACCGGCTCGCCGCGGAACGCCGCCTGCAGGTCGCGGAACAACCAAGGCCGGCCGAGACAGCCACGTCCGACGACCACGCCGTCGCAACCGGTCCGAGCCACCATGTCGAGCGCGTCCTGGGCACTGAAGATGTCGCCGTTGCCCAGCACCGGAATGCTCGTCACGGCCTCCTTGAGCCGGGCGATGGCAGTCCAGTCGGCCTTGCCGGAGTACCGCTGCGACGCCGTGCGCGCGTGCAGCGCCACGGCCTGTGCGCCCTCGTCTGCCGCGATACGTCCCGCGTCGAGGTACGTCAGGTGGTCGTCGTCGATGCCGATGCGGAACTTCACGGTGACCGGCATGTCTCCGGCGTTCCGGACGGCGGCCCGCACGATCTGCCGGAACAGCTCCCGCTTGTACGGCAACGCCGCCCCGCCACCCTTGCGCGTCACCTTGGGCACCGGGCAGCCGAAGTTCATGTCCATGTGGTCGGCGAGGTTCTCGTCCACGATCATCTTCGTGGCCTCGCCGACGTTCTTCGGGTCGACGCCGTAGAGCTGCATCGACCGCGGGTTCTCACCCTCGTCGAACGTGATCATGTGCATGGTCATCGGGTCACGCTCGACGAGCGCCCGCGCCGTGATCATCTCGCACACGTAGAGCCCGGCCCCGTACCGACGGCACAGCTGCCGGAACGCCACGTTGGTGATGCCGGCCATGGGGGCGAGCACGACGGGCGGGTCGACGGCGAACGGGCCGATCTTGAGGGTGGCGGGAACGGACACGCCCTTCAGGTTACGGCACTGACCAGCCGCGATCTTCGCCGAGCGCGGCCGCTACCAGGTCCTGGCTGCGACGTTCGTCACGCCGGTTCAGCCAGTCCGGCGGTGAGCGCCCGGCAGGTCTCCTCGTCGAACGCCACCAGCCGGATCCGGTCGATGATCGGCAACGATCGCACTGCCTTCGTCGCCACCTGTGCCGCCCGCTCGGTGGGAAAGCCGTAGATCCCGGTCGCGACGGCGGGAAAGGCGATGCTCTCGACGTGGAGTTCCGCGGCCAGTTGAAGCGAGTTCAGGTAGCAGTTCGTGAGCATCTCGTCCTCGCCCTGGTCACCGCCCTCCCAGACCGGTCCCACCGCGTGGATCACGTACCGCACCGGCGCGAGGTCGAACGCGGGCGTCGCGACCGCCTTCCCCGGTTCGCACGGCGCCAGTTTCGCTCCGGCTTCGGCGAGCCTCGGCCCGGCCGCGCGGTGGATCGCGCCGTCCACGCCGCCGCCACCGAGCAACGACTCGTTCGCGGCCGTGACGATCGCTTCCACCCGTTCGGCGGTTATGTCGCCCAGCACCACTTCGATCGTCCCCATGCCTCGCAGCCTGTCACCTGCGCGGTTCCGTTCGGGCGGACTTCACGCAGCGCGAACAGACCCCGGTGCCCCGATCGGGTGTCAGGGCCTTCTGCCAACATGCCCTTGGAGGTGCCTAAGCGTGGGGGCGGTTCAACTGATCAGGTCCGGGTTCGAGCGGTTCTTCGTCGACGGGCCCGTCGGCAAGCCGACCGGCGGTGGTGAGCAGCAGGTCGTCGCTGTGCAGCAGGTGGGCGAGCTCGCCCTGCCGACCGGCAGACTCGTGGCGGCAGACCCGTTCGTGGTGTGGCCGGATGACGCCGAGGCGTTCACGGACGTGGTCGAGCCCGGCACGTACCCGGTGTCGGTCTCCCTCGTCTCGTGGGTCGACGGCGACGGGTTCCCGGATCTCCGCCAGGGCTATCGCGTCGCCGCGGCCAAGGTGACGGTCCGGGACGAGCCCGCGTACTCGTGGACCCCGGCGGTGCGGCCCGGCGAGCTCGTGCCGATGCACGAGGAGTTCGGCTACGAGGTGAAGTCGAGCACCGGCGCGTTCTTCGACCTCGCCGCCGCTCCGGCGGTCGACCGGCTGGCCAGCGACGACGAGGTGGGCAACTGCGACCTCATCGACGCGCTCGGCAAGGTCGGTGGCGGCCGCGGTCCCGCCAACGTCACGGACTTCGAGTCCGGCCTGAACGTCGTGGCGTTCTCGACCGGATGGGGTGACGGGATCTACCCGACCTGGGTCGGCCGCAACACAGCGGGCGACCCGGTCGCGTTCGTCACGGACTTCTTTGTCATCAACCGTTTTTAGAACTGCACGTTCACACACGCGAGGCGGGGTCCGGCCGTACCCGCCTCGCCGGGCTTGGTGTGCGTGTGTTCGTTGTGGAGCACCACGGACTGCGCGTGCCGTTCGGTGAACTGCCAGTCCACAGTGGACTTGGTGAGGGCGAACCCGTGGGCGTCGGTGTGCACGTCGAGCCAGATCTCGTTGTCCGGGTTGGCATACGCCGGGTCGACCGACGGCTGCACCGGGTCCACCACGTTCTGGAAGTGCGGCCCCGCGTCCGCCGGCGCCGCACCGCATTTCTTCACGTGCACGTGCGCCCCGTACGCGCGATCCGGCAGCAATCCTTTCAGCATCAGCAAAACAGTTGTTCCACCATTGAAGGTCGGTACGCCGACGACGGTCACCTTCGCGCCGTTCGGCACCTTGGCGTCGTAGGTGATGGCCTCGGCCGTGTCGCTGAAGCTCTCGAACTTGGCAGACGTGTGGGCCACTCTTGCCGGTTCGGCATGCGCGGTCCCGGTGAACACGAGCGCGGTGGCGACCGCGATTGCAAACGTCTTCATGGGTCTATTGCTTAGTGGTACCTGGGCTACTCCGCCATTTTTGAGACCCGGCGTTTCAACTGGCCCTGACGGGGTATGCGTGCGACGTGAGCGAAGCCGAGGAGTCGAGCCAACGCAGACTCGCCCGCAACGTGAACGAGCTGCTGCAGGAGCTCCGCGTGGCTCAGGCCGGCGTGCAGATCCTGTTCGGCTTCCTGCTCTCCATCGCCTTCACCGACAAGTACGCCTCCACCAGCGGTTATGTCCGGGCGACCCACCTGATCACGGTCATGTGCGCCGCCGTCGCCGTGGCCTTCCTGACGGCCCCCGCCGCCTGGCACCGGATGTTGTTCCGCCAGGGCCGCCGCGAGGACGTGGTCCGGTCGGGCAACACCTTCGCGCTGGTCGGCCTCGCCTTCCTGGCCCTGGCGATGACCGGCACCGTCCTGCTGCTGGCCGAGGTGATCCTGGGCGGCTGGCCTGCGGTGATCGTCGGCGTGGTGGCGTTCGTCGTCTTCACGGGACTCTGGTTCGCCCTGCCGTCGATCTCATCCCATGGTGCTGAGGACCGCGAGCGCCCCTAGACCCACCGCCGCCGGCACCGTGATCAGCACCTGTCGCCGGGTGGGCCGGGACTGCTCGGCGAGCACCCGAATCCCCAACGGCACCAACGCGACGCATAGTCCGACGGTCCCCACGAGCGACACCACCTCGGTGCCCTTCAACACCCCGAGCGGCAACAGCCCCATGGTAGCCAGCGCTGCCGAACGGACGGCCCCGAGCACGCCACTCCGATAGGCCGCGAACGCCAGCACGAACCACCCGAACATGATCGTGAACGACAGGAAGCTGAACAGGTGCAGGTCGCCGTACCCCTTGGCCACCAGCTCCGTTGCCCCGTCGACCCCCAGGCGCCTGGTGGCGCTGAACGCCGCGTGGTCCACCCCGGCGTGAAAGGTCCGCTCGAACAGCCCGACGATCACCAGCGCCCCGGCCCAGGCAGCCCATGCGGGCCGCGTCACCCCGATCCGTTGCGCGAGAAAAGCCACCGCCGCCCACATGACGACGTTTCCCGCCAGAAACGACGTGTAAGCCGCCGTCATCAACGCCGGATGCTCCACCACGGCCCGCAACTGGTCCGGGAAGAAGAAGTTGAACGGCGACCGCAACAACGTGCCGGCCAGGAGCAGCGCCGGCCCCAGCACCAGCGCTGCCCCACCACCCCATGCCCCAGGAAATCTCATGTCTGAACGCTGTCACCGGCGACGCCCCGCCGGATCGGCCCGTGGTCCGGTCCGCTGACTCGGACCACGGTCCGAGTCAGCTCAGGGCCGCGGCGGCGATCTTCTGGACGATCAGCGGCTGGCCGTCCGGCGACTTCGTGGTCGGGTTGACCGAGTACACGAGCTTCCGCTCCAGGTCACGGGTGGCGAAGACGCCGCTTGAGTACCCGTGCCGGCTGCCGGTCTTCCCCCACACCTCGACGCCGTTCACCACGATCCTCATCAGACCCTGGCTGTAGAGGGCGGGGCCGCCTCCTCCGAACGTGGGCACGTTCGGAACGGTGAAGAGCCTGGTCACCATCTCGTTCCCAAGCAGCCGTCCGCCGAACAGACCGGTGATGAACCCGTCCAGGTCCTCAGCGGTGGAGATGATCCCGCCGGCCGCACCGGGGATCGACTGGTTCATCACGGTCGCGTCGACGAGCTCACCGTCCACGTCCAGGTACCCGCGAGCCGCCGGGTTGGGCAGGCCGGGGTCGTCCTCCGGGTAGTAGGTGTGGCACAACCCGAGTGGCCCGGTGATCCGTTCACGCAGGTTCCGCGTGTACGAACGACCGGTCACCTTCTCGACGAGCATGCCGGCCGTGACGTAGGAGGTGTTCGTGTACTTCTGGGCGGTGCCGGGCTGGAAGTCGATCGGATGCCGCAGGGCGGTGTCGAGCACCTGCTGCGGGCTCCAGTGGTCGAAGCGGTGTTCCAGGACCCAGCGCGGGTCGTTCAGGCCGGGGATGTCCACCGACGGCAACCCGGACGTGTGATCGAGCAGCGTGTACACCGGAACCGCCGGGTAGTCGGCCGGCAGCAAGCCCGGCAGGTACCGCTGCACGGGCTCGTTGAGGTCGATGCGCCGCTCCTGGGCCAGCTGCAACACCATCACGGCGGTGAAGACCTTGGTGACGCTGCCGATCCGGACGCGCCCACTCGCCTTGACCGGCGTGTTCGTGCGGATGTCCGACACGCCGGAAACCCCGGACCAGGAACCCGCCGACCCGGTGATCCGGACCAGCGCCCCGGTCGTTTCGTGGGTGGGCAACCCGCTGATCGCAGCTCGCAGCGCGGTGTCGTTGGGCGGCGGCACCTGGGTGGCCGCACCAGCCGGTACCGCGCTGATGGCGGCCGCGGCGGCGGCGATGATCGTGACAACTGCGGTTCTCATGCCGATGAGCTTGTCGGCCAGGGACGCCGCGAACCATGGAGCTTCCCCGAGCTTCGATGGTGGGGCCTGCCGGATCATGGCAACCGTGAACTCAAATCTCCCGGACTGAGTTGTCGATCCGCGCTCTCGCCGTTCGACGCATTGGCAGAAGGGCAAGGCCCCGGTCCGCCGAAGGCGAAATTCGGGTGAGAGCGACGCGGCGATGAGGAACACTCGGGTAGACCGATGAGTTCTGTCAGACCTGCCGGTCTCACCTGTGTCACCTCGACACCGGCGGCCTTGGCCGCGACACGACTGTGCCAGCAACCTAGTGAGGGCCTGACATGCCTGCTGCGATCCAAGACCGGCCGACCGAGAAAGCGAGCGGAACACCACTGGTGGTCCGGCTGCTCGTGCTGGCCACGTTCGTGGTGATCCTCAACGAAACGCTCATGATCAACGCCATCCCGCGCCTGATGGAGTCGTTGCAGGTCACCGAGCAGGCCGCGCAGTGGGTCTCCACCGCGTTCATGCTCACCATGGCCGCCGTGATCCCGGTGACCGGCTGGTTCCTGCAGCGCGTCACCACCCGCCAGGGCTACGCGATCGCGATGGGCGTGTTCATGGCGGGCACGGCCATCTCCGCCGCCGCGCCAACGTTCACGGTGCTGCTGCTCGGCCGGATCGTGCAGGCCGCGGGTACGGCCGTGATGATGCCGCTGCTGATGACGACGCTGATGACCGTGGTGCCCGAACAGGACCGCGGCCGCGTGATGGGCAACGTGACCCTGGCGATCTCCGTGGCACCCGCGCTGGGCCCGGCCGTGTCCGGCCTGATCCTGCAACTCGGCTCCTGGCGCCTGCTGTTCGTCGCCGTCCTGCCGATCGCCGGCGCCGTGACCTACTTCGGCCTGCGCCAGCTGGCCAACATCGGCGAGCCCCAGGTCAGCTCCATCGACTGGTTCAGCGCTCTCGCCGCGACCCTGGGCTTCGGCGGCCTGGTCTACGGCCTGAGCCTGTTCGGCGAGAAGGGCTCCCACCTGGGCCAGAGCATCGCCTTCGTGGCCGCCGGCGCCACGATCATCGCGATCTTCGTGTTCCGCCAGCTCAAGCTGCAGCGCACCGGCGCGCCCCTGATGGACCTGCGCACCCTCGGCCACCGCACCTTCGCCCTGGCGCTGGTCCTCATGTGCGTCGCGTTCCTGGCGATGATGGGCTCGATGATCCTGCTGCCGCTCTACCTGCAGAACCTCCGAGGCCTGACCCCGCTGGAAACCGGCCTGCTCCTCATGCCCGGCGGCCTGGCCATGGGCCTGCTCGGCCCGGTCGTCGGCAAGCTGTACGACCGCTTCGGCAGCCGCCCGCTGGTCCTGCCCGGTTCCATCGCCATCGTGCTGGCCCTGGCCGGCTTCACCCAGGTCTCGACGACCATGCCGTACTGGCAGATCCTCGGCCTGCACGCACTCCTGATGGTGAGCCTGGCCGCCACCTTCACCCCCATCTTCACCCTGGGCATGGGCGCCCTCCCGCCCAACCTGTACCCGCACGGCAGCTCGATCCTCGGCACCCTGCAACAGGTGGCAGCGGCCCTCGGCACCGCGCTGGTCGTGACCGTGATGTCCGCCCGCGCAGGCTCTCTGGTCGCCGAGGGTGCTTCCAACGCGGCGGCGCAGCTGAGCGGCATGAAGCTGGCCTTCGTGGTGGCCACCGTCCTCGCCGTGGCCACGATCGTCGCCGCTGCCCTGCTGCCCAACCGAACGAGCAGCACCACGACCCCCGCCCACTGACCTCGCCGCGCCGCGCAAGCCTCCCGTTCGCAGGCCCCGAACGGGAGGCTTCGTGCTGTCAGGAGGGCTGCGCGTCGGTCCCCACTGTCGCCCGCCGGTTCGGCCGTCTGGTCAACGCGAATGTCACGACCAGGCCCGTAACGGCGAGGACACCCAGCGCCTGCGCGAGACGGGTGGTCCTCCCGACCATGCACTTGTGCACGAAGTCGTCCCAGTAGTGGCGCTCGCTCGCGTTCGCGTAGCCCTGCGAGTCGAACGTCAGCGTGCTGCCGCAGTTCGTCATCTCGTGATCGCCCGGCGCCCGGAACGAGATCGGGGCCACCAACAGCAACCCGACGAACACGGCTCCAGCCAACGCGATCCGGACAGGAGTGAACCAACCCAGCACCTTGATCCCCATCGCACCGATGGTAGGCGTGGTTGCCGGCTGGGCCGGGAACCGCAGTTCCCTCGTCACCTCGCGCGGGTGGGGCCCCGGACATGTCCAGTCCAGGGCCCCGTTTTGCCGCCCATTTGCGCACACCAGCGACGTTTAAGAGTCGGATCAGTCCTTAGGTCGCCGCGCTCTTCCGTTGAGCTACGGCCGCATGGTTGGAGCGGCCAGAGGGATTCGAACCCCCACCTCGGCGAGTCTTGTCCGTTCTCGGGCGATCTGGCGTTCGGCGGAAATGCTGAATCTGGAGCGAGAGTCTGAGCTTGATCCCGGCTGCCTCTACCAATTGGGCTACCCCGGCGTGATGGTGCCGGGAGAGGGATTCGAACCCCCACCTGTGACCGAGTGGTTCAGGCTGACGTTTCAGTTTCAGCTTTCACGCTCCCAACGGGAGCGCACCCCCGCGCTCCAGCGGGGGAGTCTGTTGGCGTTACCGGAAAAGGTAGTCGAAGACCGTCTGACCGACACGCTGGTCAGTGATCTCCAGGCCGTTGGCTTCCTCCCGGGCGAACTTCACCGCGTGCTGCAGCTTCTCCACCCGGTCGACGAGCTCGTTCACCCGCCGAGCAGGCAGGGCACCGGAGAACTTCACCGTGGTCCAGTAACCCACCGGAATGTCCTCGTAGTACACCTCGACCTGCGCCGGGTGCTTCTCCGTGGCCTCGGCCTTGACGTGGTTGCGCGGCACCTTCTTGGTGCGGATGGTCCGAACCTGCTCGGTGCGCCAGTAGTCGGCGGACTGGTCGAAGTTCCAGTCCTCGGCCGCGTCCAGCAAGGGCAGCTTCTTCACGAAGGTGTGCAAGTCGGTCAGCTGCTTCTCGAGGAAGAGCAGGTACGACACAGGCACGTCGCGAAGCAACGCCTGCCCGTCAACCACGACATCGGCCTTCGCAACGCAGTTGGCCCAGTCCTTGGTAGCCGTGACGTCGAAGAGCCGAGTCATCACCGCGGCGGTCTTCCGCAACACGTCCTCGGCGTTGACCTGCACGCGAGTGGACTCCGGCGGCAACACCTCGCCGTCCTCGTCCTTGGGCTGGTACGTCCGGGAGATACCGGCCAACAACGCGGGCTTCTGCAACCCGTGATGCGCGTCGGTGAGGTCCCGAAGCGTGCCCCCTTTGACACTCTTCTCCACCGCGATGATCTGGTTCAGCTTCGTCATGCCGCACCCCCCTTTGGTCTCGCGGCACCCTACGCACCGAAAAGCCATGCGTGCACGCGATTTCCGCTCGGGGTCAACGCCGTGACCCCGGGAAAACGAGGGGGCGGTTCGTGCAATGACCAACTCGGTCGGCCGCTAGGGACTCGCCCCCGAAGCTGAGGAGTAATGGCCTTCGCTTGGTGTTGTACGCGGAACTTCCCCGACAGTGCTCACTACCTGCATAGATGCGGTCTTGATCTGAGCACTGTGGACAGTCGCTTCTCGACGCTTGCCGTCGTTTTCTGAGGCTAAAGCGCGCCGTCGATCTTGCTCCTCTGACTGCCCACGCCTCTGCCATCATCCCGACACTGAGCCTAGAACGCGGCCGGTGGCGCTGGGTCAAGGTACTCGTTCCAGCCTTGACGCGGCGTCGCTGTCGCCTGCAGCGCAGAAGTGGAACAGGTTATCGCGCTGACGATTGGCGAACGCTGCGTTCCCGTACGACCGAAATGCGGCATGCGCGGACGCGTTGCCCTTGCGAAAACCATTGGTGACCGACTTGCTCCGCTGATGTACTGATGGCCACCGTGAGTCTGCTGCGTGACGGAGGTAGCAGTTGTGAGTGGCTACAACGCGCTTGTCGAGGTGTACGAGTGGCTCATCTCAGATGCAAAGCTGGCTCCGGCCGAGTTCGCTGCGTCGTTCGATGACGTCCTCAGTCTTCTGCCGTCGAACGCTCACGTCCTCGATTGTTCGTGCGGGACCGGACAGTTGGCGGTTGGCCTCGCCGGTCTTGGCATGCACGTTGTCGCAACTGACGCCAGCGAAGCGATGGTTCGTCGGACTGCGGAGTTGTCTGAGGAGTTCGGGGCCTCTGTCCGGACGGTGCGGGCGGACTGGCAAGAGTTGCCCGACCATTTCGATGACGACACCTTCGACATGGTGTTCTGCGTTGGCAACTCGCTGCACCATGCCGAGGGCGCGCGAGGCAGACTTGCTGCTCTGGAGTCGATGTCACGGCTTCTGCGCCGTGGCGGGCGCTTGGTACTCACCTCCCGCACTTGGGAACTCGTGAGGGCCAGAGGTTCCCGGCTGGACATCAGTGACCGACTCGTCCGCCGGAACGGTCGCGATGCCGTCGTGGTCTACCGCTGGGACATTGCGCCTAACTGGGAGGACGAGCACCACATCGAGATTGCGATCGCGCAAGTGGATACGGCTGGGTCGGTTCTTGCCCGCTCGGAACTGCTGTCGAGCTGGCCCTATCGATACGAGGAACTCGAAGTCGAGTTGCACCGGGTCGGACTCCAGACGGAAATGTGCACGTTCAACCTTGAGGCCGAGAACTACATGGTGGTGGCGAGCAAGGTATAGACAACGGGCTCTCAGTCCGTGGCCGGACCGCGGTTGCAACCAGGAGGCTTGCGTCCTCTCGTTGGCATTTCCGGACGTTTGGGTCGCCGGCCGTTGTCATGCTCGCGGCGTCGGGTGGCTCGGTCTGGTGCTCGTTGAGCGTTCCCGCAGCTTCGTCCCGGCCCTGATGAGGTGGCAAGGCGGCGCAGCCGTCACGGCAGTCGAGCACCGCGCCCAACGGCCCGTGGTGACCCACTGGCGCTCGCAGGGAGCTGCAGGACGACTCAGCTCTATGGGTGAGCTCGTCGGCTGGCGTAAGGCCCGAGTTGCGGCGCGCAGCGCCGCCAGTGGCGGCGCCTTGAGGACGGTCCGCCCGATGCCGCAGCTTGAGAGTCAGAGGGGTAAAGCGTGTCAAAGGTGTGCCAGCGCGCCTGACATGCGAAACCCCCAGGTGGTTGACCTGGGGGTTTGGTGGGCCGCCAGGGACTCGAACCCTGAACCCGAAGAGTAAGAGCCTTCGCTTGGCGTTGTTCGCCGATCTTCTCCGACAGTGCTCGCTACCTGCGCGGATGCGATCTTGATCTGAGCACTGTGGACAGTCGCTTCTCGACGTTTGCGATCGTTTTGTGAGGGTTAAGTGTGGGTTGATCTTCTGTGCTCTCGCCTTGTAACCATGTGTGCTGTCACTGCGCTGAGGACAAGCGCGTCGCTGCGTCGAGCCCGATCTCTAACCGAGGGCTTTCCACAGCTTCGTCCGGGGACCTTATTGGCGATCAGAATTCGCGCAAGGCTACGGCTCTACTGAGCTGGGAACTGCCACTCCCAACCGCCCGAAAGGTTGATCGCTGGCGGCCTGTAGGTGATGGTCCCGCTCGTGTTGCGGCTGTCGAGCGGCAGCTTCCCGCGATAGGTCGAGGCGGGCGCGTACGGGTCTGTAGTCAGCTGTTCCGCCTCAGCGAGGCATGAGTACGCCGCTCCGGTAACGAGAGCCGTCTCGGTGACGCCGTCAGGGCCGACGATCTCGAAGTCGTGGCCAGTGATCATCCAGGCCTGTTCGGCGAGGTAAGCCGGCGTGGTCTTGACGGTGAAGGTCAGCACGATGACGTGCCCATGCTCGGGCTTCTCGACGTACGGCCCGGTGCACTTCGGGTCCACTTCGACCGCATCGAGTGTGAAGTCTGCCTGCTGCGCGCCGGACTTCTCGTTGGAAAAGCCGGCCGTCTGCCCGACGGCCTTCACGAGGAGCCCGCGGGGCGACTTCGACGGCGATGCCGGGCTGGTACTCGGCGCACTTGAGGTCGTCGAGGCTGATTGGGAGCTGGTGGGCGGCCCTGTCAGCGGCGGAGGTGTACCTGAGCAGGCGGTGGCGGCTGTGGCAACGACGGCTAGCACGGCGGTACGGCGCATGCCGGTGTGTCGGTCGAGTTCTGAAGCCTGTTACGTGTCGCCATCAGGTCCCACCTGACCGTGCACCGCGTCGAGCCGTCAACACTGCGGCCATCTCAATCGGTGGCAAGGCGGCGTAGCCGTCGCGGCAGTCGAGCGCCGTGACCAGCCGACCTGTGGTGACTGCG
This sequence comes from Lentzea kentuckyensis, assembly GCF_002150765.1. Taxonomy (GTDB): domain Bacteria; phylum Actinomycetota; class Actinomycetes; order Mycobacteriales; family Pseudonocardiaceae; genus Lentzea; species Lentzea kentuckyensis. Next base: position 95,854 of record NZ_MUYM01000056.1, on the reverse strand, counting down.
CTGGCGCTCGTGGGGAGTCTTGGGACGAGTCAGCCCGGATTGGGCAGTCCAGTCAGCTGGTGTTCGAGGTCCGGCGCGTAGCGCCGCCCGGCCGACCGGCGCAGCGAAGCGGATGCCGGGAGTGCCGGGATGGATGGAGATGCGCTCGGCCTGTAGGCGCCGCTCGGCGGCGCGCTTGATCCTGTAGAGCGGAATTCGGCAAGGCACGCACCTCACCTCCACTGACCTAAGGCCTGGCAACCCCACCTGCTGCTGATCGCGATCAATACGTTCCGCTCTGCTGCCGCGTCAAACGCTGGTTCCTGTGACTGGGAAGCTAGCCTGTAGTGGCACCGTGCCTGCTTAGCCGCGCTGAAGGGACCGACCGGTGATAACCAGCCTATCGCTCGAAAATTTCAAGGCTTGGGAAGATACGGAGACGGTTGACTTCGGTGCGATCACTGCCTTCTTTGGCAGCAACTCGTCTGGGAAGACTAGCTTCCTGCAGAGTCTCCTCCTGTTGAAGCAGACCGCAGATTCAGCGGACCGCGGCCGCGTGTTTGACCTGGGAAGTACGAACTCGCTGGTCAATCTTGGCACCTTCAACGATGTGATCTACGCGCATGACGACCGGCGATCACTAAGGATGGAAATCGAATGGCGTGAGGAACAGCCATTTCGGATCCTAAGCACAGAGAAGAAGGGCCAGCCTGTAATAGCGGAAGATCGCGACTTGAGCCTTGCAGTCTGTGTAGCTTCACTGCGGCGAGGGCCGATCGTCGACTATGTTGAGTATGGTCTCGGAGATAAGACCTTCACTCTTCAGCGTACCTCTAAGAGTGACTACACCCTTGAAGCGGAGAACTATAAGTTTCTGCGCGTGCAAGGACGGGCTTGGCCGCTGCCTCCACCCGGAAAGTTCTATAGTTTTCCGGACCAAATTCGGGCGTACTACAAGAACGCGGCGTTCCTCTCTGACCTTGAACTCCAGTTCGAGAAGCTCTGCGGCAAGATCTTTTACCTTGGTCCTCTTCGTCAGGATCCTGAGCGCACCTACACCTGGGGAGGGGGTCGCCCGTCGGACGTAGGTAAACGCGGTGAGCTCGCTGTGCAAGCGTTGATCTCCTCGCAAGCTGAAGGAAAGAGGGATAACGCCCGCGGGTTCATTCGTCGGCGCGACGGGGTTTGGAGGAGTGCTCTGATAACCGTTGAGCAGCACGTGGCCGCATGGCTTCAAGAACTAGGGCTTATCTCGTCCTTCGATGTAAAGCCTATTGACTCTCGAAACACGATCTATCAGGTTCTTGTCAAGCGCACTCCGGCGAGTCCTGAGGTTCTTCTTACGGATGTAGGGTTTGGCGTTAGCCAGGTGCTTCCGGTTCTGGTGCTTCTCGCATACATTCCAGAGGGATCAATAGTGCTGCTGGAGCAGCCGGAGATCCACCTTCACCCGGCAGTTCAGGCTGGGCTAGCAGACATAATCATCGAAGCTGCAAAGGTTCGGCGACTCCAAATAGTCTTGGAGAGCCATTCTGAGCACTTGCTCTTGCGGCTTCAACGCCGTCTAGCTGAGAAAGAAATGGAGCGCAACTACTCCCTGGAGCCAGACGACTGCCGACTCTACTTCTGCCAAGCAACGGGGACCGGGTCGACGATCGAGCGTCTCGACCTGGACGAATTTGGCAACATTAAGAACTGGCCAGACGACTTTTTTGGAAACTCGTTTGGGGAAGTAGCGGCAATGAACAAGGCGGCGCGCAAGCGTGCAGTTAGAGAGAGGAATGCATGAACCTTCCTCTGCGCGTAGCGATCGACACGAACGTGCTGAAAGTCGCCAATGGTCAGGCGCCTCAAGCCAGCGGGCAGTGCGAGATAGCGACCATCGAGTTCTTGGAGCACGCCGAGCAGAACTGCATCATCCTAATTGATGATCTGTACCAAATATTTGACGAGTACAAAAAGCATTGCAATTTCAGTGGTCAGCCGGGTGTTGGCGATCACTTTTTCATGTACCTCTACCGTGCGCAGGCCGATCGGCGACGTGTCAACACTGTGTCGATCCATCCTGATGGAGATGGCTCCTATCAAGAAGTTCCCGCAGCGCTGGCAAAATTTGACCCTTCGGACAAGAAGTTCATTGCCACAGTAATTGCGGATGCACGCAATGCGCCAGTGGTTAATGCTGTCGATTCGGACTGGAGTGAGTCGAAGGAGGCACTGCAAGAGTGTGGTGTCGACGTTTATGAACTCTGCCCGGGCTGTCTCAAGTCAACTTAAATGTGACTAATTCGAGCGTGCGCTTCAGGTCAGGGTGTCGATTGGTTATTGGTCAGAAGGTTGTCGAGCCAGAGAAAAAGGTTTGTCGCTGTTAGTAGGAGTTTTCCGGTTTCCTGTTCGTCGATCGCGTGGCCTCTGTGAATAATCAAGTTTCTCGCGGTCACCAGATCGTTGACCTGCCGAAATAGGTCGTTGTTGTCGATTCGAAGTGACGTGCCGACCACTGCTTTCAAGGTCTCGTCTAGCAGTGGTCCTAAGGTTGACTGCCTCCTTAGTAGAAGCTCGACGGTGTCTCGATTGGAAGCTGGAGATAGATCCCGAATGGACTGCTTGGTCTTTATCTCGCACGCGGTTGCTGCGGCTAGGACTGCGCGAGAATTGTCTGGTACTGAGTGATCGTCGGCCAGTGCCTTCGCGTCGGCAAGTAGAGTGAGCGCAACCGGAGCCGGCGTGTCTGTCAACGCGCCGGTAGCTGCAGTTTCAAGCTGGTGCGCGTCGGCGGCGAGAAGATCGGATCTCCAGGTCAATTTCTGCTTCGGGCCCCATGATCCTAGGCGGATGTCAGAGTCGATGTCGACAAGGTGGCTTCGTCCGTGTTGCTGAGCTGGCTCGGTCGCTATGCCAAGCCAGGGTTGGCCGGTCGTGGCTCGAACCCACTGTAAGAACAACTCTGCCACTTTTTGTGCGATTTCAAACGCCGGAGCCCATTCGCTCTCTGCTGCATCAAAGAACGCTTGAATTTGCTCTTTGGTAGCGCAGTTTCGTGGCTTGTTGAGTCCGTTTATGTCCGATTCGAAATCGACTTCTACTTGAAGTAAGTGAACCTGAAAGACCTGGCCGCGGTCGCCAAAGGTACCTGGCGCCTTTGAGATCGATGGGATTCTGACTGTTTCCGGCTCGTCGACGGCGGTAAAGTCGTGTTGGTTGACGGGGAAGTGCATCCGGACGTCATAGATACCGCGCGTGCCTGTAAATATCTTGCCAGCGCATTCGGGGAGAATCCAGAGTTCATAACATTGGAAGTTTGCGATGGCTCTTAAGCGTGACATCCGGCTACCTCCTGGACGCGTCAGCCTATACGACTCGGTTGGCTCGCGGTAGGGTCGCTCCATGCATGTCGATGTGGATCGCGCTTTCAGGCTGGCTGAAGATGTGCTAGGCACCTCGCTTCCTCGACGATGGAATCATGTACGGGGCGTAGCAAGTCGCGCGATGTTGTGTTGTCCTTTGTTTGCGGATGAGGATAATTCAATACTTGTCTCCGCTGCTGTTTTGCATGATATTGGGTACGCTCCTTCGCTGGAAGTATTCCGATTTCATCCGCTCGATGGTGCGCGGTACCTTCAAGAACGCGGATTTATGTCGAGGTTGTGCGCGTTGGTTGCACATCATTCTTGTGCATACCGAGAAGCTGAGCTCCGCGGGTTCTCTGCCGAACTTGCTGAATGGGTTGACGAGGAGACGCCGCTACGCGACGCCCTCTGGTGGGCGGACATGACAACGACGCCAGACGGTGAGCCGACGAACGTGCATGATCGGATCGAAGAGATCCAGAAGCGGTACGGGCCCGAAGATCTGGTTACGTTCTTTATCCGCCAGGCGGAGCCTGAACTTGTCGCTGCGGTTGAGCGGACTGAAGAGCGGCTTCGTGCGGCAGGGGTCGACTACACGGCGAAGTAGGGCGTCGAGCGCGCCTCGAACCCGTGCTCGATCCGGAGACGGATTGACGGGTGGACGTTCAGAGTGTCCAGGTCTCCGCGGCTGACCCAGTGAACTTCGCTCGACTCGTTGCTTGTCCGCAGTTCCCCGCCGATGAATCGCGCGCGGAAGCAGATGGAGAACTGCTGCCGCACCTCGCCGTCGGTGTACGCAATGACGTGCTTGGGGTCGGAGTAGACGCCGATGATGTCGACTGGCTCGACGTCGATCCCGGTCTCTTCCTTGACCTCGCGGATGACGGTGTGCCCGATGGTCTCGCCGACGTCCTGCATCCCGCCGGGGATTGAGTACAGGTCGTTGTCGGTGCGCCGGATCATCAACAGCCGGCCGTGCTCGTCCTGCACGAACGCGGTCACCGCCACGACGATGTTGGTTGCCTTGGGGGCGTTCGGGTCGTTGTAGTGATCGGTGCGCGCCATGCCTACTTGCCTACCACTTCGGCGGCTTCGCGCCGTCCCACACGCCCTGGAAGCTCTCGGCGTACGTCTCGAACAGGTCGCCGCCGGACAGTCGTCGCAGGTGCAGGACCGGGGCGTGAGCAGCCATGAAGCCGTGGACGTGTGTATTCACGAGCATCTCGTCGTCAAAGCGGTAGATCGAGTTGTAAAGCGTCGTACCGTGCACGCGGATCTCAGCGCCCGGCGTCTCGGCCAGCGGCTTGTAGACGGCCAAGGCGTTTCGGATCTTGGCCGAGAGCGTGCCCTTGCCGATGCCCTCTTCCTCGCTGCGGCGCGCTACCTCGCGGCTCGTGGGATCACCGAGCAACAGGCGGATCTTCACGCCCTCCCCAGCCTTCTGCCGGAGGGTCTTGAGCAGTGCCGGGTTGTCCACCAGGAACATGCCGGCGTAGACCAGGATCGAGATGCTGATCTTCGACTGCTCGATCAGGTGCGTCCAGATGTCCTGCGGTACCGCGTGGCGGTGCGCGTAGACCTGCACAACCTCGGACTCGTTGATCTCTTTCTTCTTCTCCGGCGCGACGGCGTCCGGCCAGAGATATGTCTCCGTCTCACGAACCATGGCGGCGATGGCGTGCCGGTGGCGTGGGTACGGCGTGCGGTCCTGGGTGATCCAGCGTTCGACCGTCTTCGGATCGACGCCGGTTGCCTTGGCTACCTCATCGAAGCCCAAAGTGTTGCGTAGCAACGCATCTCGTAGGCGTTGGTTTGGCATGGCCGCACCCTCCGTACAACTAGGGACGTCTTCAAGCTAGCAGAGACGTCTGTAGTTGTCCTGTTGTGTGGTGTTGACGTCCTGCGGATTCGTCGAAAGTCGTAGGTGTCGAGATGTCGGGGAACGGCCCCGACCGGCACGAACGACAGGAGAACGACGATGGCGATCACAGGTGGGAGCAGGCTCCCGGCGGGTCACGACTTCGTGTTCCCGAGGGGCGCGCTCGTGATGGGTGTCGAGCCGGTGCTGAAGTTCCAGTCCGCGGAGGACCGCGCCAAGGGCCTCCCGGTCGAGCAGGAGACGGACAAGGAGTCAGGCCTCCTCGTGTGGTCCGTGCTGGTGATCGACCAGGCGGCCGAGCGCAAGACTGACGCGGCGGTCACGGTCAAGATCTCCGCACCTCACCGGCCGGTCCCGCCCGAGGCGATCCCCGGCACGGACATCCGGCCGACGGTGTTCGAAGGGCTGACGGTCACGCCGTGGATCGATGACAAGGGCTGTCGCGCCACGCACGCCGGTGAGCGTCACCGTTGCCGCGCCAAGCTCGGCTACAGCCTGCGCGCCTCTGGCATGAAGTCCGCGGTCGCGGCCAAGCCTGCATCTAAGGCGGCGTGATCCGTGGCTGACCTGATGCGCCTGCACCTGACGGCGAACCTGCCGATTCGGGTGGAACCGCTGGTGTTCGCGGGGCGGGTCGAGTTCCGGCTTGGCAACGCCTTCCCGGCGGTCCTGGTCGTCGACGCCGAGGCGCTACCCCGGCTCGCTGAAGCGATCGCGGAGGGACAGGCCGCGCTCGACGCTGCGCCTGGTCGCTCGAAGGGCGGTCAGTGATGGGGTTCAACGCCACCTGCACGCCAGGCAAGGACGCGGCTGCGGCAATGGTCCGGGTAACGCCCGAGGTACCCGCTTTGGCGATCTTCCTCGACCCGGTCAACATCGCGATCCAGCTTCCGCCCTTCCCTGGTGGGTCGGACGTGCTGATGCGGTTCTGTCGGGAGCTGTCGCGAGAGGCGGCCAAGCTGGCTGATCACCTCGGCAGCCAGGAAGGTCGTCACGCACTTGCGGAGGGAGACCGGGATGTCCGCGGTTGATGCCGTGCAGTGGGGCCTGGCCGAGCAGGTCACGACGCTGAGTCAGGCGCATGACGTGTTGAGCAAGCTCATGCCCAACCCCAAGGCCAAGCCTGAGGTGCTGAAGGACTACTACCTGCGCTCTGCTGCTGTGTACGCGCGGATCGCCGAGATTGATCGGACTCACCACCACGAAGCCCTCTACTGGGCCACTCGTGAGCGCGAGAAGGGTGAGGCGATCACGACCGGCAAGCGCTAGGTCAGTCCTGTTTAGACGGAGCGCGTGACTCTGTTGGGTCATGTGGCGATGCCGCACGTCTTGTTGCGGCGCAAAGAGAACGTGAGACGCAGGAGCGGAACCGGCTACCAACCTTGCCGCTCCTGCGTTGTCCACCCAACGTGGGAGTGAACAAAGATGAGCGTAGAGCCTGAGCGCATCCGTGCGCTAGACGGGGCCACGAAGCAACTGCTGTGGGATCGGATGATCTCCAGCAAACAGATCATCTCCAGCTACGTCGTGATGCTCGACGGCGGCTCCTTGGAAACGATGGAACTCACGGCCGCGCAGGCTGAGGGCTTCGAGTGCCTGACCTGCAAGGCGCAGTGCACCACGGGGACCGGCGCGTTCCAGACTGTTGGACGGATCCCGAGCGTCGGAAGCGTCTTCCAGTGCATCAAGTGCGCGGGCGGTGCGCGATGAGCGGCAACCGATGGATCGATCCCGCGCCGTTCGAGGGCGCACGTCCTCAGTTTCCTTGGTGGGTATGGCTTCCCGGCTGGGTCAAGGTCGTGTTCGCACCGTTCGTGCTGCTGTGGCTGACGGTCCGCCTGGCCGTGAAACTCGTGGTGCTGACCGTTCGGTACCCGGTTGCAGTCACGGCCGGCGTCGGCGGCTACGTCGGCTATCGCCAGTTTGGCCTGTCGCCGCTGGTGCTGGCGCTGCTCTCGCTCGTGTGTGCCCTGACCGTCTGGTACGGGCTCGACAGGGCGTCGTTCCTGCGGCGCGGCTGGTACCGGCTGCTGACTGAGTGGCGACGACTCACGGTCTACGTGCCGCAATGGCGGACTGTGATGCGCCTGGCCGAGCTGGCCAAGGAAGTCCGCGGGAAGGAGTACCTCCCGAAGCTGCGTCATGTTCGGTCCGAGGGGTGGCGGGACAAGGTGCGGGTGCGGATGATCCCGGCGCAGTCTCCGGAGCAGTGGGAATCGCGGCGGGACAACCTGGCGCACTCCTTCAACGCTCGGTCCTGCCGTGTGCGAGTGGTCAGGCCGCGCGTGCTTGAGCTCGACTTCATCCACGCTGACCCGCTGTCGCGTCCCGTGGCGGTGCCGCAGCTCGCTGACGCGGGAGAGGTCGACCTTAAGCGCGTGGTCGTCGGCCGTACCGAGACCGGGAAGCCCTGGCGGCTGAAGCTCCTCGGCTCACAGGTGCTCGTGGTCGGTGTGCCTGGCGCTGGCAAGGGCTCGGTGCTGTGGTCGATCGTGTGGCAGCTCGCCCCGGCCATCAAAGCTGGCATGGTCCAGCTCGTCGGGATCGACCCCAAGGGTGGCATGGAGCTGGGCCAGTGCCCGGACGCGTTCGAGAAGGTCATCTTCGACAACGGCCCGGAAGCTGTTGCGCTGCTTGAAGAAATCGCCGCAGAGGTCAAGGAGCGCGCCTCTCGTTACCGGGGCATTCGGCGGCTCTGGGCTCGCAACACTGGTGAGCCGTTCACCGTCCTGATTGTGGATGAGCTGGCGGACCTGATCGCTTACCAGCCAGACCGGAACCTCCGCGAACGCGCCACGCGCGCTGTTCAGACGATCACTTCGCAGGGCCGTGCTCCTGGCTATGCCGTTGTCGGCTTGGTCCAGGACCCGCGCAAGGAAGTGGTCGCCTTCCGGCACCTGTTCACGACCCGTGTAGCGCTGCGCCTGGACGAACCGGTGCAGGTCGACATGGTCCTGGGTGACGGCGTGCGGCAACGCGGCGCGGCTGCTCACGAGATCAGTGAGAGCACGCCCGGTGTCGCCTGGCTCAAGGAGGACGGACAGCGCGAACCCGAGCGGGCTCGGGCCTTCCACGTCACCGATGCGGACCTGGTCGAGCTGGCCGTCTACCTCGCTCCGGCCACGGTGCACGAGTTCCCCGAACGGTCCGAGGGGAGTGCTGCGGCATGACCGAGTATCTGAACCGCTCGGAGCGGATGAAGCAGCCGGCCGCGCTCGATATCGCTCGCGCTGTCGCCGAGGAACACGGCGTGTGCGTTCGGCCGCTGGCCAAGGAACGGATCGACCTCGACACCGGACGCGTGGACATCGTGCCCGTGCCGTGCGGCGCGACGGTCGCGAGTGTCTGCCCCACCTGCGCGGAGAAGAACCGGCGTCTGCGGATGGCGCAGTGCCGTGAGGGATGGCACCTGACCGACGAACCGGACTTCACGCCGAACGCGCCGAGCAACGAACAGCGGGAGCTGACTGAGTACCGGGCTGACCTGGTCAAGGCCTTCCGCCTGGCCCTCGACGAGGGCGATGAGGTCGGCGCGGAGGAAGTGCGGGAAGAGGTCGCGGAGGTCGACGCAGAACTTCGGCAACTCGGAGTCCGCGGCTCACTCCCCTCTCTGGAAGTCCCGCTCAAGGCTGCGCGGAAGCGGTCGACCAAGCGGCGTCAGGACGCTCCGAACCTGCCTCGACGGCCGGTCAGCAAGCGCACCGTTGGCAAGGTCTTCGGCGGCAAGTACCAGCCCTCGACGTTCCTCACGCTGACGCTCGACAGCTACGGCAAGGTGCGTAGCGACGGCACGCCTGTCGATCCCTCGCGGTACGACTACCGCCGTGCGGCTCGGGACGCCGTGCACTTCGCGGCGCTGCTGGACCGGTTCGTGCAGAACCTTCGGCGCTGCGTCGGCTGGGAGGTCCAGTACTTCTCCGCCGTCGAACCACAGCGGCGGCTCGCTCCGCACTGGCACGCGGCGGTTCGAGGCAGCATCTCCCGCGCTGAGCTGCGGGCGGTCGCTGAGGCCACGTATCACCAGGTCTGGTGGCCTGCGCACGACGAGATCAAGTACAGCGGCGACAACCTGCCGGTGTGGGACGTCCGGACCAAGGGCTTCGTGGATCCGCACACGCGAAGGGCCTTGCCTACCTGGGAAGAAGCCCTTGACGAGGTTGAGCGACCGGCACACGTTGCGCGGTTCGGGGTGCAGGTGCACTCCAAGGGCATCCTAGGCGGCACGGAGGAAGCCGGCCGTCACATCGGCTACCTGACGAAGTACCTCACCAAGAGCATCAACGAGTGCTTCGAGGCGCAGACGGCACGTCAGGAAGACCACGCTGAACGTCTCTGCGCTGAGCTCGCGGTCACGCCCTGCTCGCCGCAATGCGGGCTGTGGCTGCTCTACGGCGTCCAGCCTCGTGGGGCTCGGCTGTCGACAGTGCCGGGCAAGTGCAAGGGGAAGGCACACAAGCGGACCACGCTCGGCGTTGCTGGGCGTCGGGTCCTGGTGTCGCGGAAGTGGTCTGGGAAGTCGCTCGCGGACCACAAGCACGACCGGAAGGCATTCGTTCGGCAACTGCTGGCCGACGTCGGGATCAAGCCCGATGACCAGCCACAATGCCTCGTCTGGAACAACGTCCAGCCTGGCGACCCGAACGTGCCGCCACGGGCGCACCTGCTGTTGAGCGCTGTCGCAGAGCGCCGCAGGTGGAAGGCCGAATACACGGCTGCGCTGCTCGCATCCGCCGGACCTCCGGGGAGTTCGGCAACACCGCAAGCTGCTTGATCTAGGGGGAGAACATCATGGAAGCACGCCAATTTGAACCACTGTGGACAGTGAATGACGTTGCTATCTACCTGAACGTCCCGGTCCACACGCTCTACGGCTGGCGAACGAAGAACTACGGCCCGCCTGCTCGGCGCATTGGCAAGCACCTGCGATACCTGCCGTCCGAGGTGCGGAGCTGGTTCGAGCACCTGCTTGAGGAGGCGGCCTGATGGGACGTCCGCCTTTGGACATCGGCACGTACGGCGCGATTCGTTGCTATGAAACGGATTCAGGCTGGCGTGCGACCACGAAGTATCGCGACTACGACGGCAAGACGCGGCCGGTCGAGCGGTGGGGGAAGACCAAGAGCGCCGCAGAGCGGAGCCTCAAGAAGGCGCTCGCCGAGAGGAAGGGACCGTCCGGCAGTTCGCTGACGCGCGAGAGCCGGTTCAAGGAAGCCTTGGACCAGTGGTTCACGAAGTTCCAGGCGCTCGCTGACGCTGGGAAGAGGTCGCCGAGCAGCGTCGACACGTACCGAAGCATCATGGATCGGCACGTGCTTCCTGGCCTCGGTGAGCTGCGCATTCATGAGATGTCGGTGGCGCGGATCGACGCTTTCCTGAGCGCGTTGTGGCGGTCGGTCAGCGTGGACACGGCGAAAACGGCTCGCTCGGTGATCTCGGGGGCTCTGCGGATCGCTGTCCGGGACAAGGCGCTGGACACGAACCCGGTCAGGGAGGTGGAGCCGCTGGAGGCCGGCCGCAAGAAGAGTCCGCGGGCGCTCACTCTGGAGGAACGGGTCCGCTGGCTGGAGATGCTGGAGTCGGACCCCAGGGCTGTGAAGCGGGATCTGCCAGATCTCTCGCGCTTCATGATGGCCACGGGCGTCCGCATCGGTGAGGCGTTGGCCGTCTACTGGGAGGACGTCGACTTCGAGGCCGGCACGGTCGCCGTGAACTACACGGTCATCCGGGTCAAGGGCATCGGACTGATCCGGAAGTCGACCAAGACGGAGGCCGGCGAACGCACGCTTCTGCTGCCGCAATGGGCGCTCGACATGCTGCGGCGGAGGCACAAGGCCACCAGCTTCCCGAACGGCCCGATCTTCCCGGATGCCCTCGGCGGCCTCCGCGACCCGTCCAACACCCGGAAGGACCTCCGGAACGCTCGTGGCGGGGACGAGTTCGCCTGGGTGACCTCGCATGTCTTCCGGAAGACGGCGGCCACCATCCTCGATGAGTCGGGGCTCTCTGCGAGGCAGGTCGCGGACCAGCTCGGCCACGCTCGGCCGTCGATGACGCAGGACACCTACATGGGTCGGAAGACGGTCGACCGGCGGGCAGCTGACGCCCTGGAAGGGGCGCTCGGAGAGCCCAAAGATGATCAGGCGGAAGACGACGAAGTTGAATGACCAGCGGTTTTGTGTGGGTTAAGTGTGGGGAGACCCGGACAAAGCGAAACCCCCAGGCCTGTGACCTGGGGGTTTGGTGGGCCGCCAGGGACTCGAACCCTGAACCCGAAGATTAAAAGTCTCCTGCTCTGCCAATTGAGCTAGCAGCCCTCGACGCGACAGCCTACCGATCGCCATCACCGGATGTCGCTCGGGTTGTCTATGTCGCACCTCACGCACCAATCGCGCCCAAACGACGAGTCAAGCCGCCAGTGGGAGGATTAGGCAAGACCGCGAGCGGATCTCAGTACCGCCAGCCCCAGGCGACAGCTTCCATTGGAGCAAGCCAAGAACGACTCCAAGGAGCCAAGAAGATGCCTCTCGACCACTACGTCACGCTCGGCCGGTCGGGCCTGCGGGTCAGCCCCTTCGCCCTCGGCGCCATGACCTTCGGCGAGGACCCCGGGGCTGCCGGGTGCAGCGTCGAGGAGTCCGAGAAGATCCTCGCCGCCTACCTCGACCGCGGCGGGAACTTCATCGACACCGCCAACTTCTACACCAACGGGCACTCGGAGAAGATCCTCGGCGACTTCTTCAAGGGCCGGAACAACCGCGACCGCGTGGTGCTCGCGTCCAAGTTCTTCTTCAACATGCACCCCGGCGATCCGAACGGGGGCGGCGCGGGTAGGAAGGCAGTCAGGGATCAGCTCGACGAGACGCTCCGGCGGATGAGCACCGACTACCTGGACCTCTACTGGATGCACAACTGGGATCGGCACACGCCGATCGAGGAGACGCTGCGGACGCTCGACGATCTGGTGGGATCGGGCAAGGTCAGGTACATCGGGTTCTCCAACGTGCCGGCTTGGGTGACCGCCAAGGCGCAGACCATGGCGATCCTCAGGAACTGGACGCCGTTGATCGCCTTGCAGGTCGAGTACTCGCTGCTGGCGCGGACGGTGGAGGGGGAGATCGCGCCGATGGCTCGGGATCTGGGGATGGCGCTGGTGCCGTGGAGTCCGCTCAAGAACGGGTTCCTCAGTGGCAAGTATCGGAGGAACGTGCAGGTCAGCGACTCGGAGCGAGCCAAGTACGTCAGCCCGCCCAGTGAGGAGGACTTCAAGGTCATCGACGTGGCCGACGGGATCGCTGAGCAGCTTGGCACGACTACCGCGGCGGTGTCGTTGGCGTGGCTCAGGCAGCGGGAGGGCACGGTGGTGCCGATCATCGGGGCGCGGCGGCTGAAGCACCTGGAGAGCAACCTCCAGGAGGTCACGCTCACCGAAGATCAGCTCAGGGCGCTGGACGAGGTCTCCGAGCCTGACCTCAACTACCCCGCGCCGCTGCACGGCGGGTTGCGGGCGATGTTGCAGTTCGCGGGTACGACGGTCGACGGTGAAGCGTCTGGCATCTACCCGCCGCTGCTGCAGAGCAGTGTCAGGTACTGAGGTAGAGCCTGCTCCACCTGATCAACGGCAGCGTGCGTGACTGTGCCGCGCAGCCGAAATTGAAAGCCTTGCCTCAGCCACGAAACGGGGAGGCACAGGATGAAGAAGACGTTGGTAGGTGTGTTGGCGGCGGCCATGTTGTTCAGCGGAACGGCGATGGCCGCGCCGGCCACCACGATCCAGAAGCAGCTCGACGGGCTCGTCAAGGAGCACGAGTTCCCGGCCGCGCTGTCTACGGTCACCGAGGCCAACGGCAGGAGCACGGCCCTCACCTCGGGCACGGCGGAGCTGAACAAACGTGTGCCGGTGCCCAAGAACGGGCAGGTCCGCGCGGGTTCCAACACCAAGGCGTTCGTCGCCACCGTGGTCATGCAGCTTGTCGCCGAAGGCAAGGTCGAGCTGGACCAGCCGATCACCAAGTACCTGCCGGGCGCGATCAAGGACGAGCGGATCACCGTCCGGCAGTTGCTCAACCACACCAGCGGGCTCGCGAACTACACGGCGTACATGGGGCTGGAGAAGTTCGAGGAGGTGCGGCACCGGTACTACGAGCCGCGCGAGTTGCTGGACATCGCGAACGCACACGAAACGACCAACCAGCCGGGCGAGAAGTTCAAGTACAGCAACACGAACTACCTGCTGCTCGGCCTGCTCACGCAGAAGGTCACCGGTCGCCCGATCGCCGAGAACGTCGACCAGCGGATCATCAGGAAGCTGAACCTCAGGGACACCTACTGGCCCGGCGTCGGCGATCAGACGATCGAGGGCAAGCACCCGCACGGATACGCCAGGACCAGCAACGGCGTGGAGGACGTCACCGAGCTCGACCCCTCGTGGGGCTGGGCCGCCGGGCAGATCATCTCCACGACGAAGGACCTCAACACCTTCTACCGCGGGCTGCTCAAGGGTGATCTGCTCCCTCAGGCCCAGCTCGAGGAGATGCAGAAGACCGTCGACACCGCGGGTGAGATGTGGCCCGGTGTCGAGTACGGGCTCGGCATCGCCAGCTCTCCGCTCACGTGCGGTGGCCGGTACTGGGGCCACGGCGGCGACATCCACGGGTACGAGACGCGTGGTGGTGTCACCGCGGACGGCAGGGCGTTCTCCGTTGCTGTCACGGCATTGCCCGGCACGGTTCAGGGCACGCCTGAGGCGGCCGACAAGGCGCACAACGCGGTTCTGGCCACTGTGGACGCTGCCCTGTGTGGTGCCAAATGATCGTGGCGGCGATCACTGCTCTGACCTTGCTCATTCCTCAGCAACTCGACCAGATCGTCCAGGACGGCACGCCCGGTGTGGAGGCGCATGCCAACGGCCACAACTACGCCAAGGGCAACGCGCCGGTCAACGGACGGGTGCGCGTCGGCAGCATCACCAAGTCGTTCGTCGCGGTCACCGCGCTGCAGCTCGTCGCAGAGGGCAAGATCGAGCTGGACGGCCCGGCCAGCAAGTACGTCTCGTACGTCAAAGACGACCGCATCACCGTGCGCCAGCTCCTGCAGCACACCAGCGGCCTGCCGGACTACCCGTTGGCCATCGGGGTCAACAAGATCGCCGACATCCGGAACAGGCACTTCGAGCCGCACGAGTTGCTGGATGCGGCACTGAAGCAGCCGCCGCGGTTCCAGCCGGGTGAGAAGTACGAGTACAGCAACACGAACTACGTCGTGGCGGGCCTGATGATCCAGAAGGTCACCGGCCGTCCGGTCGCGGAAGAAGTGCAGCGCCGCGTCATCGATCGGGCCGGTCTCAAGGACACCTACTGGCCCAAGCAGGGCGAACAAAGCATTCGTGGACGGCACGCCCGTGCGTTCGCGGTGAGCGACTTGCTCGACCCGAAATCGGAGGTCGTCGACGCGACGGAGCTCGACACGTCCGCGGCTTGGGCGTCCGGGGCGATGGTTTCCACGCCGAACGACGTCGCGAAGTTCTACAGGACGCTGCTCCAAGGCGGTCTGCTGCAACAGAAGCAGCTCGACGAGATGCGCAGGACGGTTCCGGTCGACGAGCGGAGTGCCTACGGGCTCGGGCTGGAGAGCACCAAGCTGAGTTGCGGTGGCGTCCACTGGGGGCACGGCGGCACGATCCACGGCTGGGCGTCGCTCGGCGGCGCGACCGACAGCGGCAAGAGCGCGGCCATCACGCTGACCGCTTTGCCCGGCACGTTCGACAAGGATCCGGCCAAGACGTTCCAGCGGATGTTCGACGTGCTCGACACGGCGCTTTGCAAGAAGTGATCAGTCGCGGACGAACCGGAGCACCCAGAGCATGTCCTGCTCGGTGACCGGACCGTCCGCGACACACGCCGTCAGCCAGTCGGTCAACGAGTCAGGATCGATGCCCGCCCCGATCAGCACCAGCTGCGTCGGGGCGTCGTCGACCCGCGTGAACGAGACGTACCCGCCCACGGTGTGCAGCATGAACGTGCCGTGCTCGAAGCGCACGAAACCCTTGGCGCGGAACAGACCCTCGGGCCGCGCCTTGAGGAAGTCCATGAACAGCTTGGGGTGAAACGGCTCAACGGACGAGAAAGTCACGCTGTCGTAGGAAGCGTGCGCGTGCGTCGAGTGGTCGTCCAGATCGTCGAACGACAGCTGCCGCGGTCCCATGTCCGGCGGCCGCACCTCGAACAGCAAAGCCGGATCGACGCGCCCGAAAGAAACCGGCAGCATCGGCACGTCGAACGAAGGCAGCGAAGCGACCCGGTCGACCTTGTTCAGCACCACCAGATCGGCGAGCTCGAGATCCCGGGACAGGTGCGGCACGGCGGCGAACTCCACCGCGTCGACCACGTAGATCAACCCGCCGTACGACACGCCTGGTGCCTGCAACACCATCCGGACCAGCGCGGACGGCTCGGCCAGACCGGACGCCTCGATCACGATGACGTCCAGGTCCGCCGCGGCCAGTTTCGCCAGCATTCCGTCCAGCTCGGTCCCGTCGACCGCGCAGCACAGGCAGCCGTTCGACAGCGACACCATCGAGTCGACCTGCGCCGACACCGCGAACGCGTCGATGTTGATCTGCCCGAAGTCGTTCACCACGACACCGATCCGCGTGCCGCCGGACGTGCGCAGCAGGTGGTTGAGCAGGGTGGTCTTGCCGGCACCGAGAAAGCCGGCGAGCACGACTACGGGGATCACGACGACCGAGGTTAGCCAATGAACTCCGCGTTCCGGTGCAGCACCTCGTCCACGGTGCCGTCGAACATCGGCGGGTAGATCACCAGCTCGTCCACGCCGAGGTCCTCGTACTCGCTGATCACCGCGGCGGACAGCGGAACCTGCGCGGACACGCTGATCCGGAACCCCTCAGGGCGCTCGGGAAAACGCGCGAGATGGCCGCGGATGTCGTCGGGCGTGCCGATGCCGAACCACCCTTGTGCGCGCCCCACGGCTCGCCGGAAGGCGGCGGCGCTGTGTCCGCCGACCACAACCCGCACGTTCGTCGGCCGCGGATGGGCGTCGACGCCGGAGAACGACACGAACTCGCCCTCGAACGACGGCGACGGCGAATGCCACAGCTGGTCCATCGCGTCCAGGTACTCGTCGGTCCGCGCGCCCCGGTCCTCGAACGTCGCGCCCACCGCCGTCATCTCCGGCTCCAGGTAACCGGCGCCGACGCCCAGCGTGAACCGCCCGCCGCTGAGCAGGTCCAGCGACGCCACCTGTTTCGCGAGCACCAACGGGTTGCGCTGGGGCAGGATCACGATGCCGGTCGCGAGTTCCAGCCGGGACGTCGAAGCCGCCACGAACCCGAGGTGCGTGAGCGGATCAACGATCACGGTGTCCGGTTCGGACGGTGACGGGTCGACCCTGGGTGACGGCAGCACCACGTGATCGGACGCCCACCACGAGTGATAGCCGAGCGACTCCGCCAACTGGGCGAGTCGTCGCGTTTCGTCCGGTCCGGCGGTGTCGCCGATGTTCAACCCCTGCACCCCGATGTCCATGATCAGGTCAACCACCGAGTGACCTGGGTCATTCCCGCGAAAACTTCGGTATCAGTGCAACGGATCGGGCCTCCAGAACATCTGAGGGGGCAAGAAGGGGGGCGAGGATGACCGAGTTCGTTGCTGCCGCGCTGGCGTTCCCGACCGTGCTGTTCAGCTTTCTGGTGCTCGTGGTGCTGGCGTACTGGCTCACCGTGGCGTTGGTCGGCATCGACTTCGACGCCCCGGTACTGCCGATCTCGATCTCGCTCTTCGTGTTGATCACGTGGTTCGCGGCGCTGGTCGGCACGGTCATCACGCCGGAGGGCAAACTCCGGTACGTCGTCCTCCTCGGCGCGCTGCTCGCGGGCGCGCTGCTCACCAAGATCTTCCTGATCCCGGTCAGGAACTGGACCAAGCCGGAGAAACCCGCGTCCCGCAACGATTTCGTGGGCCGCACGGCGATCGTGAAGACAGCGCGGGTCACCGAGAACTACGGGCAGGCCGAGGTCACCGCCGACGACGGCGGCACCGCGGTCGTGCAGGTGCGAGCGGCACAGAGCACCGAACTGAAGGCGGGACAAACCGCGCTGATCTTCGACTACGACTCCGAGGGCGAGTTCTTCTGGGTCGTGGACATCACCACAGGGGGCTGACAATGGGTGCGATTTCCACGGGGTTGCTCGTGCTGATCGCCGTGATCGTCGTCGTGCTGATCTTGGCAACGATCACGCTGAGCAGGTTGTTCAAGAAGTGCGAGCAGGGCAAGGCGCTCATCGTCTCGAAGATGAGAAAGGTCGACGTGACCTTCACGGGCACGGTCGTCCTACCCGTCCTGCACAGATGCGAGACGATGGACATCTCGGTGAAGACCATCGAGATCCGCCGGGCCGGCAACGAGGGCCTGATCTGCAAGGACAACATCCGCGCGGACATCCGCATCACGTTCTTCGTGCGGGTCAACAAGACCGTCGAGGACGTCATCAAGGTCGCGCAGGCGATCGGCACCGAGCGGGCGAGCCACGAGGCCACGCTGCAGGAGCTGTTCAACGCCAAGTTCTCCGAGGCGCTCAAGACCGTCGGCAAGCAGCTGGACTTCGTCGACCTCTACACCCACCGCGACGAGTTCCGCGACCGGATCGTCCAGGTCATCGGCACCGACCTCAACGGCTACAGCCTCGAGGACGCGGCCATCGACTACCTGGAGCAGACGCCGCTCAAGCAGCTCGACCCGGCGAACATCCTGGACGCGCAGGGCATCCGCAAGATCACCGAGCTGACCGCGATCGAGCACGTCAAGACCAACGAGTTCACCCGCAACGAGGAGAAGGAGATCACGCGCCAGAACGTCAGCGCGCGTGAGGCGATCCTGGAACTCGAACGCCGTCAGGCGGACGCGGAGATCCGGCAGAGGCGCGAGATCGAGACCGCCCGCGCGCAGCAGGAGGCCGAGACGCAGAAGGTCCAGGCCGAGGAACGGCTCAAGGCCAACACCGCGTTCATCCGCACCGAGGAACAGCTCGGCATCCAGACCGAGAACAAGGCCCGCGAGATCGCCGTCGCCGAGAAGAACCGCGAGCGCGTGATCGCCGTCGAGACCGAGCGCATCGAGAAGGACCGTTTGCTGGAGGTCATCGCCCGCGAGCGCGAGACGTCGCTGCGCATGATCGAGAAGGACAAGGAGCTCGAACACGAGCGCCGCGCGATCGCCGACCTGGTGCGCGAGCGGGTCGCGGTCGAGAAGACCGTGGCCGAGCAGGAGGAGAACATCAAGCGCCTGCGTGCGGTCGAGTCGGCCGAACGCGACCGCCAGCAGATCGTGATCATGGCCGAGGCCGAGGCGCAGCAGTCGCTGGTCAAGGACATCAAGGCCGCCGAGGCCGCGGAACAGGCCGCGCAGCACAAGGCTCGCGAGGTCGTCGTGCTCGCCGAGTCCCGTCAGCAGGCCGCGGACCTCGACGCCCGCGCCAAGATCCGGCTCGCCGAGGGCATCCAGGCCGAGTCCGCCGCGGCCGGCCTGGCGAACGTCATGGTCAAGGAACGCGACGCCGAGGCCATCGAGAAGGTCGGTCGCGCCGAGGCCGTCGTGGACCGCGAGAAGGCTCTGGCGGACGCCGTGGGCATCAAGGAACGCCTCAAGGGCGAAGCGGAAGGCTTGTCGCACAAGGCCGAAGCCATGGCCGCGCTCGACACCGCCACCCGCGAGCACGAGGAGTACCGCCTGCGCCTCGAGGCCGAGAAGGAGATCCGGCTCAAGGGCATCGACGTGCAGCGCCAGATCGCCGAGGCCCAGGCCATGGTCCTCGCGGCCGGTCTGGAGAAGGCCGACATCGACATCGTCGGTGGCGACACGATGTTCTTCGACAAGATCGCCAGCGCCATCACCGCGGGCAAGCAGGTCGACAGCTTCGTCGGCAACTCCGACGTGGTGCAGGCGCTGGGCGCCAAGTGGATGGACGGGACCTCGAACTTCCCGGAGGACCTGACCAAGATCCTCAGCTCGTTCACGACCGGTGACGCGCAGAACATCGCCGCGGCGATCGCGCTGACCCAGATGGCCAAGAACAACGGCCAGAACGCATGAGCGGTCTCGACGCGGGCACCTACGAGGTGCTGCGGGCCCGGCTGGCCGAACAGGCCGCCGGGCTCGCCCGGAGCACGGAAGCGCTGAACGCCCAGCGCGTCGAGACGTTCGGCAGCACCGCGCTCGAACTCCTCGCCACCGAACGGATCCGCACCGAGAACAACTGCGTGCCGCGGGACATCGTCGCGCTCGGCGACGAGATGTTGTTCGGTTACAACGTGTTCATGGGCCTCAAACCCGAGACGGCGGTCAGCGACGTCTTCGCGGTGCACGGCAGGGACTTCAGCGCGGTCGAGGCCTCGTTCCTGCAGGACCCGAGGTTTCGCAACGACTTCGCCGAGCTGTACCGCTACTACCGCGAAACGCGTCTGCTCCAGCTGCGGATCGTCGAGTCACGGTTGCTCGCGGTGTTCCAGACCGGCGCGCGGATCGAGGACATCCGCGTGCTGCGCTGGGACGTCGGGGTCGACGGCACGGTCACCTACCTCGACAACCGCGGCGACCGCGACCACGTGTTCCCGCCCTCGCACGACGTCACGTGGGTCGAGACGACCCGCGAGCAGCACGTGCTCGGGCGGCACCCGCACATCGCGATCGAGAACGAGGTCTTCGTCGAGACGGTCGGCGGCACGCTGACCGTCAAGATCGAGAACAACACCGAGGTCGGCCAGGGCATCTACGAGGAGCCCGTCGACGAGCCGTTGCAGAGCCTCGCGGACGCCGACGTGCACTACGCCCGCGTCGGCCCGCTCATCCTGCTCAGGATCCGCCCGTACAACGAGACCGCGTGGCGTCACCTGGTCTTCAACACCCGCACCAAGACCGTGGCCAGGCTCGACGGCATCGGCCAGGCCTGCCAGCGGCTGCCGGAGGACCAGGGGATCATCTTCCCCGGCGGCTACTACCTGGTCACCGGTGCGGACAAGACGTTCGACGTCGAGACCGGCGACCTGGAGTTCGAACGGGTCGTCCGCTCGGCGAACGGCGAGGACGTGCTGTTCGTCTACCACGCGCGTCGCGATGGCCGCAGCTTGCTGTTGCCCTACAACGTGATCCGCAAGGAAGTCGCGACGCCGATCACCTGCCACGGCTACTCGCTGTTCGCCGACGGCACGCTGGTGGTCTTCCGCGAGACCAGTTCCGAACCCGTGCGCGTGCACCCGATGCAGGTCTGGCGCACGCCGTTCGTGCAGGACGAGGTGCTGCCGGAGCAGGCTGGTCCGCTCGCCAGGATCGGCAACGCCGAACTGGTCCGCGGCATCTCGGACTGCCTGTCGATCACCAGGATGAGCGCCGAGATGACGCCCAGCGCGCCGGTGTTCGAGGGCCTGATCGCGTTGTGCACCAGGGTGATCGACGGGGTGCACTGGCTCGACGAACTGGGGTTGAAGCAGGACGTCCTGGCCGTTCGCGCCACCGCCGAACAGGTGCTGGACGAGTTCGAGGCGGTCCGCACGCTCACCGAGCACGCGGCCCAGCAGCTCCACGCGGCTGCGGAGAAGCTCGCCTCGCTGATCAGGCTCGCCAGATCCGCGGCGCCACGAAGCGCCGACGAGTGGGTGCGGCTGCTGGCCGACCTGCGGTCCGCGCAGGGCCGGTTGATCACGCTCAAGGACCTCAGGTACGTCGACCTGGAGGAGATCGACCGGCGCGAGGCCGAACTCGTCGAGGAGCTCGGCGCGTCCGCACGCCGGGCCGTCGCGTTCCTCAGCGGTGAGGGCGCGTTCGCCCAGTACCACGAGGAAATCGAGCAGATCGCCGCCGCGGAGCTGAAGACCGCCGCCGAGGCCAAGCCGCTCAACGAACGGCTGGCGCAGCAGCAGACCGGGCTGGAGGTGCTGACCGAGGTCGTCAGCACGCTCGACGCCGCCGACACCACCACCCGCACGGCGATCCTGGCGAGCATCGGCGAGGTGCTGGCCGCGGTCAACCGGGCACGGGCCACTGTGGACGGTCGCCGGTCCCAGCTCGCGAACGCCGAGGGCAGGGCCGAGTTCGCCGCGGAGTTCGCGCTGCTCGGACAGGCCATCACCGGTGCGCTGTCGGTCGCGGACTCCCCGCAGCGCTGCGACGACCAGCTCGGACGACTCCTCCTCCAACTGGAGAACCTGGAGTCGCGGTTCGGCGAGTTCGACGACTTCCTGGCCCAGGTCGGTGCCAAGCGGACGGATGTCTACGAGGCCTTCTCCGCCCGCAAGCAGACGTTGCTGGACGAACGCGCGCGCAAGGCCGACCGGCTCGTGCAGTCGGCCGAACGCGTGCTCGGTACGATCCGCCGTCGCCTCGGGAAGCTCACCTCGACCGACGAGATCAACACGTACTTCGCGGGCGACCCGATGGTCGCCAAGGTCCGCAACGTCGCCGAGGAGCTCCGCAGTCTCGGTGACGTGCGGGCGGACGAGCTCGACGCGAGTCTGCGTGATGCCCGGCAAGAGGGAGGCCGGGCACTGCGCGACCGGGCCGATCTTTACGACGGCGCGTCGATCGTGCTCGGTCGTCACCGTTTCCCGGTGACGACCGAGCCGATGAACCTCACCCTGGTCCCGCGTGACGGCCGGCTGTTCTACGCGGTCACCGGCACGGACTACCGCAGCGAGGTCACCGATCCGGCGTTCGCCGAGACCAGGCCGTTCTGGGACCAGCTGCTGGTCTCGGAGACCCAGGACGTCTACCGGTCCGAGCACCTCGCGGGGTGTCTGCTCGCCGAAGGCCGCACGGACGTGGTGAACGCCGCCGCTGAGCGTTACGACGAGGGCTACGAGAAGGGCGTCCACGACCACGACGCCGAGAAGATCCTTGCTGTCCTGCAACGACTTCACTCCGGCGCCGGGCTGCTGAGGTACCCGCCGGCCGCCCGTGCCCAGGCCCAGCTCTTCTGGTCGGAACAGCCGGAGGACCAACGGTTGACGTGGGCGCGCAAAGCCGAGTCGCTGGCTCGCGCCCGCAGGATCTTCGGTGGCACGCACGGCATCCCTGAGCTCACGAGGCAGTTCGGCATCGACGACCTGGCCGCCGAGTACCTGTTCGAGGAACTGGCCTGCGAGCCGCGGGGATTCGTCACCAGCAAGGCCGCCCGGACCGTGATCGACAGGTTCAGAGCCGTGGTGACCGAGGACCTGTGCGACCGCGACCTGATCGAGGCGTGGCTGCGGGCGTTCCTCGGCGACGAGGACTGTCGTGAGTTCCCCGAGGTCGTCGCGGTCCTGCTCACCGACCTGCCGCGGTACGACTCCAGCGCCTCGCTGACCGAGACGGTCACCGGGCTGCTCGGCACGCACCCCAGGATCGAAAGCCAGTCGATGGACCTGCGCCTCGACGAGGCCCTGACCAGGCTGCGCGCGTTCCAGCGCACACAGGTCCCCGCCTTCCGCGCCTACCAGCGGAAACGAGACACGCTCATCGCCGAGGAACGCCGGCGGCTCCGGCTCGACGACTACCGGCCTGCGGTCCTGAACACGTTCGTCCGCAACAGGTTGCTCAACGAGGTGTACCTGCCGCTGATCGGCGACAACCTCGCCAAACAGCTGAACGACGGCACCGGCCTGCTGATGCTGATCTCCCCGCCCGGCTACGGCAAGACGACGCTGATGGAGTACGTCGCGAACCGGCTGGGCATGGTGTTCGTCAAGGTCAACGGCCCGGCGCTGGGCAGCGGCGTCACCTCGCTCGATCCCGAGGAGGCTCCGAATGCCACCGCACGCCAGGAAGTCGAGCGCATCAACTTCGCGTTCGCCCTCGGCAGCAACGTTCTGCTGCACCTCGACGACATCCAGCACACATCACCTGAGCTGCTGCAGAAGTTCATCTCGCTGTGCGACGCACAACGACGCGTTGACGGCGTCTGGGACGGCGAGGCACGCACGTTCGACCTGCGAGGCAAGCGCTTCGCGGTGTCGATGGCGGGCAACCCGTACACCGAGACCGGGCGCGCGTTCCGCGTTCCGGACATGCTCGCGAACCGCGCGGACGTGTGGAACCTCGGCGACGTGCTGTCCGGTCGCGACGCACTCTTTGCGCTGAGCTACCTGGAGAACGCGTCCGCCTCGAACCCGACGCTGAACGGCGTCGACGTGGAACCGTTGGTGCGCTTGGCGAACGGCGAAACCGTCCGCCACGAGTACGAGACCGTCGAGCTGGACCGGATGTTGTCGGTGGTCCGGAAACTGCAGCGGATCCAGGAGGTCGTGCTCGCGGTCAACCAGGAGTACATCGCCTCGGCCGCGAGCGGCGGTGAGTTCCTCCTGCAGGGCAGCTACCGCAACATGAACCGGATGGCGGCGAGGATCGTCCCGGCGATGAACGACGACGAGGTCGAAGCGTTGATCGACGACCACTACCTCGGCGAGGCTCAGCTGCTCGGCATCCGTGCCGAGGCGAACCTGAAGCGGCTGCGAGAACTGAAGAGCTAGCCGCAGTCCAGGTCGAGGTCGTCCAGGTCGCGCCCGTCCGGTCCGCGCAGGTCGATCGGGTGCAGGTGGTGCTGCTTCAGGAAGTCGCAGAACTCGTCGGTGTCGAACGGCCACGTCAGGCAGCGCTCGAAGTCGTCGTCCCCGATGTACTTCGAGTCGCAGCGCAACAGGTCGTACAGGCTGGGCGGACGCGGCTTCGGTGGCGGCGCCACCGAAGCCGGCGGTTTCTGCCGGGGCAACGGCTTGGCCGCCGGAGGAGGCGGTGGCGGCGGGGGCGGCGGCAGCACCACCACGGGACCGACGGCGGAAACGGTCGTGGTGGCGGTCGCGATGATCGGAGGTGGAGGAGGCGGAGGCGGTGGAGCGACCAGGCGGATGTCCACCGGTCTGTTCGGTGCGGCGAACAGCGCCGCGAGCAGGGCGGCACCCATCACCGCCACCGCGGCCCCGAAGTAGCCGCGGCGTCTGACATCAGTCATCGCTTCCGCTCCCCAGGTTCCGCCTGCCCGGTAGCCGCCGTCCCCGTGGAATCGTTGCGCCCGCTAACGGTGTTACTCAGCCCGTCTTGTCGGGTCCGGCAGCGGTCAGCGAGATCCGCAGGATCACCCGCTGCTCGCGTTCCATCGCGGCCCGGTAGTCGTTCCAGTCGGAGTGCTCGCCGGAGATCGTCCGGTAGTACTTGACCAGCAGGTCCATCGCATCGGGCAACGGCACGACCGTCGCCGTTCCGTTGATCTGGATCCACCGCCCGAAGAAGCTGTCCGGCAGCACACACAGTGCGACGTTCGGATCACGTTGGACTTGCTTGGTCTTGTACGCCGTCGCTCGTGTGGAGACGAGCACATCGCCGTTGTCGTCCAGCGCGACGAGCACCGGCGACATGGCCGGCGTCCCGTCCGCCTTCAGCGCGCAGAACACCGCGCGGTGCTGGCTGCGGAGCACTTCCCGTGCCTGATCCAGGTCCATGGCCATCATCTTCGCGAGACGAGACGATGTCCGCATGCCCGACCCGAACTCCGTGAGCTGGCAGATGCACGCCGACCCGACGATGTGGATCGCCGGGATCGCGAGCCTCTACCTACAGGCGTTGCACCCCAAGGCCGTTGCCGGCGTGGTGCAGAACTCGAACTTCCAGGCGGACCCGCTCGGCCGGTTGAAGCGAACAGCGGACTTCGTCGGACTCGGCGTCTACGGCACCGACGAGGAGATCGCGGCCGCCGCGGCACGGGTGCGCGCCACCCACCGCGGCCTGCGCGGTGTCGTCGACGGCCGGACGTTCCGCGTCGACGAGCCCGAGCTGTTGCTGTGGGTGCATTGCTCGGAGGTCTACTGCTTCGAAACCGTTCTCGACCGCGCGGGGTACGGACTGACCGATCGACAGAAAGATCGTTACTACGCGGAGCAGCGTTTTGCCGCGACGCTGGTCGGTCTGCACGAGGACGAGGTCCCGGGCTCGCGCCGGGAAATGGCCGAGTACTTCGAACGGATGCGTCCCGAGCTGTGCCGAACGGCCGACTCCGACGTGATTTACACCTTCCTGCACGGTCCTCCTGTGCAGGGTTGGGTTCGCCACGGACTCCCGGTCTACCGGGTGCTGGTGGGCCACCTGGCGTATTCGGTGCTACCCGATTGGGCGCTCGAACTGCATGGTCACAGGCCGTATGCGCACGCCGACAGATGGTTGCGAATGATGCGCCGAGCTGCGCTTTTGGTGCCGGGCAAGATCAGAAGACTCGCTCCGCCCGGCCACCTCAAACGCGCGATCGAGCGGCACGGACGCCATGTGACACCCAGCAAGGCGAGGCTGCCGTAGTTGTCATACATCACAGTCGATCATCGCCGCAGATCCGTAGCATTGCTCACGACTCCACCACCCCCTTGGAAGGCTTGTCGTGATTCGTCGTGCTGTGCTCCTGACCGCCGTAGCGGTGTTCGCCACCGCCTGTGGGAGCGGTGACACGAGCACAGTCATCGGACGTGCTGACACGGGCAAGCTGACGATCGGCATCCGCTACGACCAGCCGGGCCTGAGCGAGCGACGGCTCGACGGCCGGTACGTCGGCTTCGACGTCGACGTGGCCAAATACGTGGCGAAGGAGCTGGGTGTCCAGGACAGCGGCATCACCTTCAAGGAGGCCCGCGGCGCCGCCCGCGAGTCGATGCTGCAGAACGGTGAGGCCGACCTGATCGTCGCCTCCTACTCGATCACCGACGCCCGCAAGGAGAAGGTCGCCTTCGCCGGCCCGTACTTCGAGACCGGCCAGGGCATGCTGGTCCGCTTCACCGAGGCGTCGATCCAGGGCCCGGAGACGCTGAACGGCCGCAAGCTGTGCTCGGTCAAGGGATCCACCTCCGCGCAGAAGGTGAAGAGCGACTACGCCCAGGGCGCGCAGCTCGTCGAGTACGGCCAGTACTCGGACTGCGTGATCGCGCTGATGGCGGGCAACGTCGACGCCGTCACCACCGACGAGGTCATCCTGGCCGGGTTCGCCGCGGAGAACCCCGAGCTGCTCAAGCTGGTCGGCAAGCCGTTCTCCAAGGAGCGCTACGGGATCGGCGTGCCGAAGGGCGACGGGAAGTCCCGCGACGCCGTGAACGAGGCCATCGAGAAGATGATTTCGAGCGGTGAGTGGAAGCGGGCCCTCGAACGCAACGTCGGTCCGTCGGGTTACGAGATCCCGCAACCACCCCAGGTCACCGAGAAGAGCTAGTTGGTGGCGGCGGACTTCGACGTCCAGGTCGCCCAGTCCAACGCCCAGTCCCAGTAGTCGCGGTCTTCCGGCCCGAGCTGGATCGTGGTTCCCACGACCTCCACCGGGTCACCGGTGATCGTCAGGTCGTAGAAGATCTTCGCGTTCTGACCGGACAGGTTCGCGCATCCGTGCGAGACGTTCCTGTTGCCCTGCGCGGAGATCGTGCCGTTGTTCTCGTGCACGAACTCGCCGTTCGCGGAGATCTGCACTGCCCACGTGACCGGGATGTCCCGGTACTTGAAGTAGTCGCTCGTCATCAGCTTCCTGGCTTCCTTGGCCATCACCACGTGGGTACCGGACCGCGTCGTCGACATCGCTTCGTCCGCCTTGCCGTACGACGCGGGGAAGTCGTGCAGCAGCACGCCATCGCGGTAGACCTCGAACCGATGCGTCTGGGTGTTCGCTTTCGCCACCAGCGCGCGATCGGCGATCTTGAACTGCACGTGCACGTCCTCGGCGCCGAAAGCGCCACCCCCGAACGGCACCCCGTAGACGTCGGCGTTGACGGAGACCTCGGTGTTCGGCTTCCAGTACTCGCGCGGCCGCCAGTGCGCCTCGGTGTCGGACAGCCACGCCCACGCGCCTTCGGTCGGCACGGAAGTCGTGACGGTCATGGCTTTCTGCACCGAAGCCTTGTCCTGTACCGGCGAACTGAACGTCACTTTGACCGGCATCGCGACGCCGTAGGTCTGGTGGTCGCCGACGTTCATCGACGCGCTGGTGAGCCGCTCCGGCCTGAGCGTGCGGAACGAACCGGAGACCGGCACGTCCGCGCCGTCCTCGCCCTTCGCCGAACCGGACCACGTGTAGACCTTGTCGTAGCCCAGGTCCTCGGTGGCGACCCACTTGCCGGCGGTCAGCTCCCCCTTGACCACCTTGCCGTCGGCGCCCGTGAGCGCGACGGAGGTCAGCGAACCTCCAGTCACGTCAACCTGAAACGGTCCCGCCGGGCTGATCCCCTCGCCCTGCGCGGGCGTGACGGTCAACGCCGCCTTCGCCTTGTTCGCAACGACCGGCGCGGCAGGCGCCGACGGTCCGCCGGGCGAGGCGCTGCAAGCGGTCAATCCCAGTAGTACAGCCAAGATCAGCGGCCGGATCACGTTCTCTCCCCAAGATCCCCAGTGCAATGCCTCAAGAGACGCGTAGGGGTACCGGCACGTTGCGTGGCAGTTCGCGATCACCCACCCGGACCAGCGGGTTTCCTCCTATTGAGGCAGCCAACTGGCCAGTAATGACCTGTAGTGCTATGACGCATCACACGTTAGGCTGACCCGCGCAGGCCGTGGTTTCTGTGTTCGTGCTTCACACGCTCGCGGAACGACACGCGGGCGTGATGCGCGCTCTCACGAGCGAACTGACCGCCCCCGGGACGGCCGGGGTTGCACGGTGCAGCCCCAAGCTTTCCTGCGATGGAGGCAGGTACATGGCACAGGGCACTGTCAAGTGGTTCAACTCCGAGAAGGGCTTCGGCTTCATCGCCCAGGACAACGGCGGCGCAGACGTCTTCGTCCACTACTCGGAGATCCAGGGTCAGGGTTTCCGCACCCTGGAGGAGAACCAGCGCGTGGAGTTCGAGGTCGGGCAGGGCACCAAGGGCCCGCAGGCGCAGAACGTCCGCGCCGTCTGATCAGCCGCAGTTGAGTCGTAAGTGAGAATGACCCTCGGCCGGGCTCGGCCGAGGGTCATTCTTCGTTTGTTCGAGGGCTTTCGAACGACCTAGTGGCCGCGCTGGCGCGCTTCCCACTCCAGTCGCTGCATGACCCACTCCGTGGCGAGCGCCTGCGGGGAGGTCTGGCGCTCGGCGGCGAGCTCCTTGAGCTGCTCGTTCGCCATCAGCTGCAGTCGCAGCTGGTACACCTGCGCGTTGCCGAAGCCCGAGGCGGTGGTCTCGTTGTCCGCGTCCGGGGCCAGGGCAGCCAGGTAAGAGGTCAGCTCCTCGTCGGGCAACGTCTCCTGCTGCTGCGGTTCGTCCGCGGGACGGTGACGGCCGGACTTGGAACGTCCGAGGGATCCTATGGGCACCGGGACACGATAACGGCTCGGTCACGGAAGCCAAACCCCTGTGACCTGAGTCACCCCAAGGTGTAAATGGGTCTACTCAGAGTGGATCTCCGCCGGGTCGCACCGAGGACATGGAGAGGCCCCCGCGCCAGGGGGAGGAACGCGGGGGCCGGAGGGGATCTCCACAGGCGCTGACCGGGGGTGTGTCAGCTTTTGGATTGTTGCACGCGCACAAGCCGTGTGGGGAGTGGTTGCGCGCAAGATTCTTAAGTTGCCGATGGACGGAAACCCCGCAGTCGCAAGCTATTGGTAACAACGAACACGCTGCTGAAGGCCATTGCGGCCCCCGCGATCATGGGGTTCAGCAGTCCCAGTGCCGCGAGTGGAAGTCCAGCGACGTTGTAGGCGAACGCCCAGAAAAGATTCCCCTTGATGGTGCCCAACGTCTTGCGGGACAAGCGAATCGCGTCCGCCGCCACGCGCAGGTCGCCGCGCACGAGCGTCAGGTCGCTCGCCTCGATCGCGACGTCCGTCCCGGTTCCCATGGCCAGTCCCAGATCCGCGGCCGCGAGCGCCGGCGCGTCGTTCACGCCGTCGCCGACCATGGCCACAACTCGGCCCTGTGCCTGGAGATTCCGCACCGCTTCGACTTTGCCGGAGGGCAGGACGTCGGCGATGACCTCGTCGATGCCCACCTCGGCCGCGACCTCGGCGGCGACCGCGGCGTTGTCGCCGGTCAGCAGCACCGGCCGCAGCCCCAGTTCGCGCAACGACCGAATCGCCTGTGCGGACGTGGGTTTGACGACGTCCGACACGACGACGAGTCCGACAACCTTGTCATCAAAGGAAACCGCGACAACGGTTCGAGCGCCCTGTGCAACTGCGGCCTCGGTCAATTCCTGAGGTAGCGAAACGTTGCGCAACCGTCCGACGACAACGCGTCGGCCTTCCACCACGCCGCTGACACCGATGCCATCCGTGGAAACGAAATCAGAAACCGGTTGCACTTCGTCGACTTCGCGCACGATCGCCGCCGCGATCGGATGTTCGGACGCGTTCTCGACGGCCGCCGCGAATCGCAGCACCTGGTCCCGGGACACACCGTCCGCGGGAATGACGTCGACCAGGGTCAGGCGACCGGTGGTGACGGTGCCGGTCTTGTCCAGCACGACGGTGTCCACCCGCCGCGTCGACTCCAGCACCTCGGGACCCTTCACCAGGATCCCGAGCTGGGCGCCGCGCCCGGTGCCCACGAGCAACGCCGTCGGCGTCGCCAGCCCGAGCGCGCAGGGACACGCGATCACGAGCACCGCCACGGCCGTCGTCACCGCGAACTCCAGCGGCCGCCCGGCGAGCAGCCACGCGCCGAACGCCGCCAGTGCGATCAGCACGACGACCGGGACGAACACGGCCGACACGCGGTCCGCCAGCCGTTGCACCTCCGCCTTGCCCGCCTGGGCCTGCTCGACCAGCTTTGCCATCCGGGCGAGCTGGGTGTCCGAGCCGATCGACGTCGCGGAAACGACCAGCCGCCCGCCCGCGTTGACCGTCCCGCCGACGACCGGATCGCCGGCGCCGACCTCGACGGGCACCGATTCCCCGGTGACCATCGAGCGGTCCACGGCCGAGCTGCCCTCGACCACTAGGCCGTCCGTGGCGATCCGCTCACCCGGACGGACCAGGAAGCGTTCGCCGACCTGGAGCTGGCCGATGGGTACACGGGTCTCCACGCCGTCGCGCAGCACCGCCACGTCCTTGGCGCCCAGCGCGAGCAGCGACCGCAGGGCGGCACCCGCGCTGCGCTTGGACCGGGCCTCCAGCCAGCGTCCGAGCAACAGGAACACGGTGACGCCGACCGCGACCTCCAGGTAGATGTCACCTGAGGTGGTGGGACGCGGCAGCAGGCTGAACTCGTGCCGCATGCCGATCGTCCCGGCCTCGCCGAACACCAGCGCGTAGAGCGACCACAGGTACGAGACCGTGACGCCCATCGACACGAGGGTGTCCATCGTGCTGGCGCCGTGCCGTGCGTTCACGAAAGCCGCGCGGTGGAACGGCCAGCCGCACACCCACACGACCACGCTGGCCAGCGCCAGCGACACCCACTGCCAGGTGGGGAACTGCCACGCCGGGACCATCGAGAACGCGATCACCGGTAGGCCGAGCATTGCGGCGAGGGTGACCCTCAGCCGCAGCTCACCGGCCTCGTCCGCCTCGGGAGCCTCCGGCGGGGGCTCCTCCGCGTCGTAGCCCGCCGCGCGCACGGTCGACACCAGGTCGTCCACGCGCAGGTTGTCCGGGAACTGGACGCTGGCCTTCTCGGTCGCGTAGTTCACGGTGGCGGAGACGCCGTCGAGCTTGTTCAGCTTGCGTTCGATGCGATTCGCGCAGGAGGCGCACGTCATGCCGCTGATGCTGAGCTCGACGTGACGAGGCTCGGTGGTGGTCATCAGGCGACCTGGTACCCGGCCTCGGTGACGGCGGCGACGACCTCCGCGCGGTCGAGTTCGCGGTCGCTGGTCACGGTCACCGCGCCGGTTTCCAGGACGACGTCGACGCCCGTGACGCCGGTGACCTCGCCCAGCTCCTCGGTGACGGAGCTGACGCAGTGACCGCAGGTCATGCCGGTGACGGTGTAGGTGGAGGTGACGGACATCGGAGCCCTTTCTCTCTACGGGTCTCCGAGTCTATACCCCCCTGGGGTAGGAAGATCTACTGAGGACTGTCGGGTTTCGGCTGGTCCAGGTTCTGGATGTCCGACTCGATCTTGTTGACCAGCTCGTCCAGGCCCTCGAGCATCTTGTCGAGCTCGGCCATCCTGGAGCCGAACGCGGACTCGATGTCGGCGTCGATGGTGTTCAGGTCGATGCCGCTGAGCGCTTTGAAGATCGCCTCCTGGTCGACCGCGGGCGGTATCTGAGATGCGTTTTGGCCCTCTGCATCGGGGGAAGGCTCCGGCGTGGGGTCGGTCATCGGTCCATCATCCCCTGGCCAGTTCCCCACGAGACGCGGACCGCACCAGTACGGAAAGTAACGCTGGGTGGCGGTGGAATCACTCTGCGGGGGGCTGCGGCCGTTGTCCCAGGTCGCTTAGCCTCGCGCCACACCTCAAGTCGGGGAGGGTGCTATGAGCGGGTCACTGGAAGTGCGGAAGTTCCTGTTCACACAGGACGACAGCATGTCGCGACAGGGCGGGCCGAGCGTGCCGGCCCAGCGCAGCGGAGAACCTTCACGGATCTCCGACGATCAGGTCCACCGGGCGAGGCTCGCGGTCGCGCGGAACGCCCTGGGCACCGAGGACTGCCGGATGCTGCTCGACATGCTGGGGCTGTCGCCGGGCGAGGACGGCGGTACGCCACCGGTGCAACGGTGAAGTGATGCGTACGCGAATGCGGCCCTGACTCCAGACGCGCACCCCCCGGAGCGCGTCTGCAGGACAGGGCCGCATCTCGAAACATACCCACGGGTCTCTTTAGCGGCAACGGCTAACCTCTACTCATGCCCCAGCAGGACCGGGCGTATGCGACGCGAGAGGCGATACTCCACGCCGCGGCGGAGGAGTTCGACCGGCTCGGCTACGAGCGCGCGTCGCTGACCGCCGTGTTGGCGCGCGCCGGGCTGACCAAGGGCGCGTTCTACTTCCACTTCCCCTCCAAGGAAGCCGTCGCCGGTGCCCTCATCGAGCGGCAGAGCGACCTGTGGGCGCAGATGAGGGAGTCGTGGCGGGCGCGCGGTGTCGATCCGCTCAGTGCCCTGCACGGCATGTTCCTCGAGTCCGCCGACCGGATGGCCGCGGACGTCGTGCTGCGCGCGGGCGTGCGGCTGAACGCCGACCGCGAGATCGGTTATCCGGGCGTGCCGAGCGCGCACGCCATGTGGGAGAAGTTGATCGCCGGTTATCTGGCCGAGGCGCTGGAACGCGGAGACCTGCGGGCCGGCGTCGATCCGGAGGCCGTGGCGCGGACGTTGTGCGGGGCCACCCTGGGCGCCCGGCTGATCTCTTCGGCGACCACGGCGTGTGCCGATTTCCCGGCTCGCATCCGTGAGGTTCTGGCGCACGTGCTGCCGTGCGTCGCAGCTGCCGAGTGGAAGTTGTCTGGATCACAAAACGCGGTTGACGGGGCTGTTGGGCCCTGAGCAGGCATTTGTTGATCGGGGAGCACTGGCCCTGAAGGTGGTTTGGGCAGGTCAGCACACAAGTGGGACCCCCGTTTTGGAGGTGCGTGGACCTATGCCATATGCTTACGATGCTTCCAGAGACCAGCTAGTCCCCATCATCTAGCGGCCTAGGATCCCGCCCTTTCAAGGCGGTCGCGCGGGTTCGAATCCCGTTGGGGGCACGCAGTAAGATAGAGTAAGATCTGCAAGTGCAAGAGCAAGGCCCAGTGGCGCAGTTGGTTAGCGCGTCGCCCTGTCACGGCGAAGGTCGCGGGTTCGAGTCCCGTCTGGGTCGCTTTCTTGTTTCATGGCCAGGTAGCTCAGTTGGTACGAGCGACCGCCTGAAAAGCGGTAGGTCGGCGGTTCGACCCCGCCCCTGGCCATCCCTCTTCGAAAGAAGCCCCGCAGCGTGCTGCGGGGCTTCTTTCGTTATCCGGTGATTCGGGCGATGGCCTGGTCGTCGTGTGTTTTGTGGCGGGGCCAACGCTGGTGTTCCGGATCACTGCGCTCTGCAGTGCGGATTTGGTCCAGCACTTCGCCCAGTGGCATTTCTTCCAGGTCCTCCCAGGAGAAGAGTCCGTAGTCGGACACTCCACATGAGACGCCGTCGGTGAGAGCGATCACTTTCCTGATTTCCGCTCGCGGCCAGCTCGCCGTCCGGGCCTGGTGTGCGGCAACGGGTTCCGCCTCGGCGACCCACCAGCCGTCCGGCTTGTTCTTCCACGCCAGGATATCCGGCTGCGGTCGCAGATCTTCGAGCCGGGTGTCCTCGAGCACGTGGGTCGTCCGTCCGAACGCGACAACCGGGGTGTCGCACAGGACCAGGGCGTCGATCCTGTCGTCGGTCCAGCGCACGATCGACGCGGTGGCGGACGGGGAGTCGCCAGGCACGAGGTCGTGTTCTCGCACGAGGTTCGCGATGGCTTCGGCGAGGACGTCGGTCAGCGGGTCGGTGTCGTTGATCAGCCTGGCCAGTTCGTCGGCGAGTTTCGTTGCGTACCAACCGCCGTTGCGGTCCGGCGGCCTGGTTCGCGAGGTGACGCCGTCGAGAACGATCACGGCGTTCGGCAGTACGCGGATCCGATCCTCGGTGACTCGCCCGGGAGCACCCTGCTCAGCGGTCTCGATCATCACGGCTCCACCGTACGTGTCAACCTTGGTTGACGGATCCCGATTGTCAACGTACGTTGACAGCATGACTGAAGCGACGGATCTCGCCACGGCGGCTGGAGACCGCGACCCGAAGGTCGGGTTGCGGGCCGTCACCGCGCTGCGGCGACTTTTGGAACATCTGGAGGCCGCCCAGGTCCGCAGTGCGCGGGCTCAGGGCTGGTCGTGGCAGGACATCGCGGCGGAACTCGGGGTGTCCCGCCAGGCGGTGCACAAGAAGCACGGGGGTCGATGATGGTTGGCGAGCGGTTCACCAAGGAGGCCCGCGAGGCGGTCAGGGCCGCCGTGCGGGACGCGGAGAAGGTGCACGCCGGCGAGGTCGGGGTGGAGTTCCTGCTGCTGGCGTTGCTGGACGCGCCGGTGCTGGCCGGCTTCGACCTGCCGCGGGAGGAGTTGGAGACGGCGTTCCGCGAGTACCGGCGCAAGGGCGGGCTGACCAAGGCCGACGCGGAAGCGTTGCGGGGCTTGGGGATCGACGTCGACGCGGTGATCGACTCGGTCGAGCAGTCGCTCGGGACCGGCGTGCTGCGACCGGGGCCGCGCCGGCGGTGGTTCGGGATGCCGCTGGAGCCCGCGTTCAAGAAGGCGCTGGAGAACTCGCTGCGCGAGTCCCGCGACCTCGGCCACAACTACCTGGGTGCCGAGCACATGGTGCTGGCGTTGTTGCAGGGCAAGGGAATCGTGGCCGAGGTGCTGACCGAGCGCGGGGTCACCTACGAGGAGATCAGGAAACGGGCTGCGAGCGCTCGCGCCAGGTGAGCGCGGGCAGGAACAGCTGTGAGAGCGGGCCGATGCTGACCGCGTAGAGGATCGTGCCGATACCGACGGTGCCGCCGAGCAACCACCCGGTGCCGAGCACGAGCAGCTCGACGACGGTGCGCACGACGCGCAGGGAAATGCCCGTGCGGCGGCAGAATCCGGTGACCATGCCGTCGCGCGGGCCCGGCCCGAGACGGGAACCGACGTAGGCGGCGAACGCGACGGCGTTGAGCACGATGCCGAGCGTGAGAAGCACGATTCTGGGCAGAAGTCCCTGTGGCTCAGGGATGATCGCGAGTGACACGTCGACGCTGACGGCGATCAGCACGACGTTGGCGATGGTGCCGACGCCGGGCTTCTGCCTCAGCGGGATCCAGGCCAGCAGCACGACCACGCCGGTGATCGCGGTGATCAGGCCGAAGCTCAGGCCGGTGCGTCTGGTCAGGCCCTCGTGGAGCACGTCCCACGGATCGAGGCCGAGGGTCGCGCGGATCTGCATCGCCATGCTCGCGCCGTAGAGCCAGAGGCCGGCGAAGAGCTGGGCGAGACGACGGGTGGGCGCGATCCGGACGGAGACCTGGTGGAGTGCGGTCATAGTGGCCATGTGGCCATACTGAGCTCCGATTGGCCTGGTAATCCATAGCCAATTCGGGATAATTGGCCTCATGCTCCCACCAGGTGGACGTGTATCGGGTGCCCGGCTCGCGCGGTTGCTCGGATCGTGGCGGCGCGGCGGCGCCCGGCAGGGGTCGGCCGACCTCGCCGCGGCGTTGAAACTGCTGGTCGCGGACGGCCGGCTGCCCGTTGGGACGCGGTTGCCGTCCGAACGCGAGCTCACCGACGCGCTGCCGGTGAGCCGCACCACGATCACCTCGGCTCTGGACCAGTTGCGCACCGAGGGGGTGGTGGAGTCGCGGCGCGGGGCTGGGTCGTGGATCAACGGACCGGTCGGTGCCGGGGGTGGCATCACCGGTGGCGACGACACGTTGATCGACCTGTCCCGCGCCGCGCCTCCCGCGTTGCCGTCGGTGCGACTCGCGATGGACATCGCGCTGGGCCAAATGCCGGAACATCTCGCGTCGCACGGGTACGACGAGCGCGGGTTGCCGGCTCTGCGGCAACGGATCGCGGACCGGTATGCCGCTCGCGGACTGCCGACCTCGGCTGACCAGATCGTGGTGACCTCGGGCGCGCAGCACGCGTGGGCGTTGGTGCTGCGGCTCTTCGTCGGGCCCGGCGACCGGGTGCTGGTGGAGCAGCCGAGCTATCCCAACGCGCTGGAGGCGGTGCGGGCGTCGTTCGGGATCCCGGTACCGGTGCCGATGCTGAACGACGGCTGGGACGTCGACGGCTACGAGGCCGCCTTGCGTCAGGCAGGCCCCCGTTTGGCCTACCTGATCCCGGATTTCCAGAACCCGACCGGACTGCGGATGTCGTCCGAGTCGCGGGAGGCGCTCTCCGCCGTGCTGCGCAGGGCCCGCACTCCCCTGGTCGTCGACGAGACCTTGGTGGAGCTCGCGCTGGACGGTGCCGAAGCGCCGTTGCCGATGGCCGCGTTCGGCGGCGATTCCGTGGTGACGCTGGGATCCGCGAGCAAGTCGCACTGGGGCGGACTGCGGATCGGGTGGATCCGGGCCTCCGCCGACATCGTGCACCGGCTGCTGACGACGCGGGCCGCGATTGACCTGGGCACGCCGGTGTTCGAGCAACTGGTGCTGGCCGCGTTGCTGGAGAACCCGGAACCTGTTCTGCGGCAACGACGTGCGGAGGCTCTGGAGCAGCGGGACGTGACGGTCGCGGCGCTGCGCGAGCATTGTCCACAGTGGAGCTTCACGGTACCGGCCGGCGGGCTCGGGGTGTGGTGCACGCTCGACGGCCCGGTGAGCACGCGGATCGCCGTGGTGGCGCAGAACCACGGCCTGCGGCTCGTGCCTGGTCCGAGGTTCGCGGTGCACGGCGGATGCGAGCAGATGCTCCGAGTGCCGTACACGCAGTCGTCCGAAGTGCTGCGCGATGCGATCGGCCGTTTGGGTGTGGTGGCTGCAACCGTTGCCGGAACAGGGTTTCCGGCGGATGCCGATCTGTCGGTGCCGGTCGCGTGAGACACGTCAGCCCGGTCTCCCACAGCGGTGGAGACCGGGCCGACGAACTTGCCAACGGGTGGCCTGCGGCGGGGAACGTCCCAGGGATTGACGTCCCCCGTCCGCAGGTTTCCCGTGTGGTCCGAGACTGCGGGGGCAGCGCGGCACTCGGACCAGACCCGACCTGCCAGGGCGCGGTTGGCAGGTCAGGAAGACTGGGTTCCTTGCGTACAACGGGAAATGACAGGAGGAGTTACTGGCGCGACGGAACTAGACGGTCACAAATCGCGCAGAGGGCAGAGATGTCCCGTCTTGCTCAGTCGGGTGACGTGCTCGGCAGGCCGGGAAGGCTGCCGGGCGAACGTCCGTCGCTGCGTTCCTCCACCGACCACGTGGCGGGCGGGAACAGCGAGTTGTGCGACGTCAGAACGGCGAGCACGCCGCGCGTGCCGCCGGAGTTGTCGGTGTGGCCGGACGACGCGGAGGCCGTCGCGGTCACGGGTGCCTGCTGCGGCGTGGGCAGCGGCGCGTCCGGTCCGGGGGTGGTCCAGGTGAGGTCGCTCACGGGCGCCGGCGCGGTCTTCGTGGTGGCCGGCACGGGCAGGTCGGGCAGCAGTGGCACGACCTTCTTGACGGACACGACGGGCGGCGCGGGAGGCGGCGGGGCCGGCAGTGCGGCGGCGAGCTTCGCGGCCTTCTTGGCGGCGCGGACCTCGGCCTTGACCCTGAGCACCTCGGGCGGGGCCTCGTTCGACACGGTGCCGGACCGGGTGTTGCCCTGGGTGCCACCGGTGAAGTCGAGGACAGGGCCCTCGTCTTCCTGGGGCTCTTCCTGGGACGGGCTCGGCTCGACCGCGACGGGTGGCACGAGCCTGGCCGGCTGGTGCTGTTCGATCACCGCGGCGGTGAACGCCTTGGCCCAGCCCGCGGGATCCTCGAGCAGCTGCGGAGCCTCGGCGGCGGATTCGGTGGTGATCTCGACGACCGGTGGTTCCTCTGCGCTCGCGGACGCGTTCGTCCCGCTCAGCAACCAGGCGGCGGCGGTCAGCCCGCCGAGCGCGGCGGCCCGCAGCAGCAGTGCGCCAGCTCCACCGTTCGCCACAGGATCACCACCCGTCCACCGAAGAGGTCACCGCCAACGCCACAGCGCCGTCGGAGGTCGACGTTGAGCTATGTCTAGCACTGGTGAGTGACTTTGCGAACCAACTCGGCACAAAACACTCGGAAGGGCGGTCACGTGCGGCTGTCCGGGTTGCCCTGATCAGGCATGAACACCGTGTGTGTCGTCATCGGATCGAGTGACATTGCGCCTCGGTCCCCTGTGGACCGTGTCGCGGCGGGGGATGGTGTCCGATGTGGACACGCCCAAGCAGGTCAACAGCCTCTCTGAGCTGGTCGATCACGCCCATAGTGCCCTCGGCCCGGTGCACGTGCATGATCCTGAGGGTCCAAACGAGTGTTTGGTCCGTTCGGGCGAACTGATCGTGCTGCCGCCGGAAGCACCCACTGTGCGCAAGCGCTTGCGAGGCGTCTACTCGCACGAGGAGATCTCAGCAGGCGCCATCCGGATGTTCTTGAAAGCGTCCGAACGAGCGCACGTCGTGGACATCGCCGCAGACGTCGGTGCCACGCCGAACCACGTCCATCTCTCCTGTCCGATCATGATCGGCACCTCCCGGCCGGTGGTCGGCGAACGCCTGCCGGAACTGCTGGGCGAGGGCACTGTCGCGTTGCTCGACACCCCTCTCGACGCCCCGCACGGTTCCTTGGTGGCCGGCGTCCTGCGCCACCACGGCGCCGCCGTCCGTCCGTTCCCGGTGCTCTCCGCCAGCGGCTTCGGTGACGACCTGGCCCTTGCCGCCGCCCTGCGCGCCACCCGCTCGCTGCCGGTCGTCGTGGTCGCCTCGGGTACGTACACGTTCAACGACGAGTGCCCGCCGGTCCTGGCCTCCTACGGTCACAACGTCGTGGCTGCCGCGGGCAACGGCGGCTCGTCTCGACCGTGGTGGCCCGCTGCTTCGCCATCGGTGACGGCCGTGGGCGCTTCAGCCCCGTTCTCGGGGCACGGCCCGTGGGTGGACGTAGTTGTTGACGGCGTCGACGTACCGGCCACGGTGGGTTCGACGCAGTTGCTGTGCACCGGCACCTCCTTCGCCGCCGCTCTTCACGCCGCCACCCTGGTCCCGGTGCCGTAGCAGCTGAACCCGAGATGGGCGACGGCTCTGGCCGCCTCGGCCGGGTGATCGATGAGCCGATGCACCTCCGCCATGGCCGCGCTGACCTGCGCGTCCGGCACCGGCAGCACGCTGGCGATCACCGCTCTGGTCCCCGCGTCCAGAAACGCGCGCGCCAGTCCCGACTCGCAGGCGGACAGCACGACGATCTCGGGCGGGTGCTGGATTCGCGCGATGTCGTAGCCGTAGAGCGGCCCGTCCTCCAGTTCCAGGTAGGAGAACAACGGGTTCTCCGGGTGGACATGCCCGTGTGCCGCGATGTGCGCGACCCCCGAGCCTTCGAGCACTCGCAGTGCCCCGTCCACAGTGGACGCTGTGGTGCCGCCGAGTTCTCTTTGCAGCGCAGGCACTTCCTCACGGTGCAGTCGTGGCCCGGCAATCCAGACCCGATGGCCGCCTCGGCTGGCGGGTCGCCACTGCCGCAGCGACGGAATGACGTGGACTCGCCGGCCGAGCGCTGCCCACGGCACGTCGTGCAGCACGCCGTCCGGGATCACCACGACCTCGTCGACGTCGGGCAGCAGCGCGGGCGCCGTTCTTCCGGCCGTGACCGCCAGCCTGGCCTCGGCCACCAGCCGGGCGGGGTCGGGCACGTCGCGCAGGCTCGCGCGGCCGTTCAGCACGGTGACCGCCCGCATCTGTCCATTGTGGAAGATGAAACTGACCAGCGGCAGCCCGAAGTGCTCGCCCGAGGCGTGCCGCGCACGTGGTGACGTGGCCAGGGTCAGCCTGCGGACATCGCGCTCGAACGGTTCCAACGGCATCCCGAACGCCCGTGCCCGCCGCAGTCTCGTGAGTGCCTGAGCGAGCTCGGGTTCGTTGGGAGGCAAGGGCGCCGAGCGACGGTGCTCCTCGGACCAGCGCAGCACCTCGCGAGCCGTCCGCGCCAGCCCGAGCGCATGCCCGGTCAGCTCGTGGCGAGGCCAGTCGCCGTGGTGTTCGTCGAGCAACCGGAGCCCAGCCCGGCAGGCAGCCAGCGTCCCGCGCCGATCAGACCTGCGGGCCTGCGCGAGCCAGCCGAGCGCCCGCGTCTGCACCGGCCCGCGAAACCGATGGGCCGCAACGGCATCCAGCTTCCCGGCGGCGAGCATGAACTCGACGTCGGAACCGCGGTGCCTGCGCGCGGGCCCCGGATCTCCGTCGCGCAACGAACAGCGCGCACTCAAGATCGCCAGTTCCGGCACCTGCCGATTGCACTTGCGGAGCAGTTCCAACGCCGGCGCCAACACCTTCCGCGCCTCCGCCGTGAGCCCGGCCGCGAGCAACGCCTCGGCCCGGTCGACCAGCGCCTCCGGCCTGCTCGCCGAGTCGAGCCCGGCCTTCGCCGCGTCCTCGTACCGCCGCAGCGCGAGGGGCAGGTCGCCGGCGAGCATCGCCACGAACCCCCTGTTGTGCAGGCACATCGCCGCCCTTCGCGGTTCACCGATGGCCTGCAGCAGGTTCTGCGCGGCGGTGAAGTCGGCATCGGCGTCGGCCAGTTTCGTGGCGCCGCACCGGGCAATGCCCCGGCCGACCAACGCGTTGGCGAGCCAACGCTCGTCACCACACCTCCGCAGGTCCTTGATGACCGACGTGAGTTCCGCGATCGCCAGCCTGGGATCGGCCGAGCCGCAGAGGTGGAGCCCGCGCAGACACCGCGCCCGCGCCAGTTCGGGACCTTTGAGATGCGGTGTGGCTCGATCCAGGTGGCGGAGGCTGTGCTGACGCCGGCCGCGGTCCAGGTCGATCCACGCGAGCGTGAGGTGAAACCGAGCCTCACCGGTGAGCCGCAGCCCGCGTTGGGCGAACCGAGCGGCGACGTCGAGATGACCCAACTCGACGTGGGCGATGCTCAGGTCGTGCAGGGCGTCGGCACGCTGGGCTTTCGTGCCCCGGACTTCGGTGGTGTCGATGGTCGTCCGCGGGTCTGAGCTGGCGCTCATGCGACGAACCACCCCGTCGTCAGCCCCAGCTCGGGCACGGTCACGCACAACGGACCGGGCCGGACGTCGGCGCGGAACCACCCCTCGGCGTCCGGGCGGAGTGCCTGGGTCGTGGTGGGCGAGCGGACCTCGACGGACACGCCCTTGTCGTCGAGCACGCCGGTCAGGCGCAGGCCGTCCGGTGCGGAGTCGAGCTGCAGATACATCCGGCCGACGCCGACGTGGAACACCAGCTGCCGGGACGGGCCACGGACAGGTTCGTCCACAGGGTCCATCGGGTCGAGGCCGGTCGCGTGCGGTGCCAGGACGGGCGGCGGAGCGTCGGTGCTGAACAGGTCGGCGATCTCGTCGAGCAACGAGTCCCTCATCGCAGGTCCCCCACCTTCCGCCGCAGGTCAGCAAGGCACCGGCTGCGCGTCGAGCCAACGCTCCCCACCTTTATCCCCAGGGCGTCGGCAACCTGTGCATAACTCAGCTCAGGGCTGTGGGCAGCGATCCGCAACAGCCGCTGACACCGCTCGTTCAACGTCATCAACGCGGCCCACAACCGCCGCTGCCGGTCGTTGGTCAACACGACCTCCTCGGGCGCTGGCAGAGGGGATTCCGGCTCCCACAGGTCGTACGGCACCTCACGCCCGCGCGCTCGCACCACGGCGATCGACTGCCGGGTGGCGGTACGGACCAGCCATGTGCCGAGGTGGTCGGGCTCTCGGAGGCGAGTCAGGTGTTCGGCCAGGCAGAGCCAGGTGCACTGATAGACATCGGCGGCGTCGGTGTGGCTCAGACGGAACGATCTGGGCACCGACCAGACCAGCCGC
Organism: Lentzea kentuckyensis; assembly: GCF_002150765.1. GTDB lineage: Bacteria > Actinomycetota > Actinomycetes > Mycobacteriales > Pseudonocardiaceae > Lentzea > Lentzea kentuckyensis. Next base: position 54,235 of record NZ_MUYM01000056.1, on the reverse strand, counting down.
GAGTAGCGTTCGACAAGCGCGTCCCAGCCGTGCAGGCCCGTGCGCCAGCCGCGGAGAACCTCTGTGTTCGAGTCCATGCCATTTGGAGTCGAACCCCGGTGCCGAGGCTCCCCGTCTCACCCGAAAGTGCGTTGTCCACACCTGTGGAGGAACTCATCCACACCTGTGGACAACTACAGCTTGTGGAGGCGCTCCACCGCTTCGTCGATCACCGCGTCCTGCTTGCAGAACGCGAACCGGATCAGGTGCTGCCACTGGTCGGGCCGGTCGGTGAACACCTGGACGGGCACCGCGGTGACGCCGATTCGAGCCGGCAGGTCACGGCACAAGGCCAGGCCGTCCGTGTACCCGAGCGGCCGGACGTCGGCGCAGATGAAGTACGTGCCCTCGGACGACCGCACCTCGAACCCGGCCGCGCGCAGACCCTCGGCCAGCCGGGCGCGCTTCGAGGACAGCGAGTCACGCAGTTCGCCGACCCAGTCCAGTTCGGTGGTCAGGGCGTGGGCGACGGCGGGCTGGAACGGCGCCCCGCCCACGAACGTCATGAACTGCTTGGCCGCCCGGACCGCGCCGACCAGCTCGGCCGGACCGCACACCCAGCCGATCTTCCAGCCGGTGCAGTTGAACGTCTTGCCGGCACCGGAGATCGACAGGGTGCGCGAGGACATCCCCGGCAGCGAGGCCAGCGGGATGTGCACGAGGCCGTCGAACACCAGGTGCTCGTACACCTCGTCGGTGATCGCCAGCAGGTCGTGCTCGACGCACAGGGAGGCGATCGCTTGGAGCTCCTCCAAGCGGAACACGGTCCCGGTCGGGTTGTGCGGCGAGTTGACCAGGATCGCCCGCGTCCGCGGCGTCACGGCCGCGCGCAGAGCGTCCACGTCCAACGCGAGCCGGCCAGAGGAGTCCTCGCGCAGGCCGACCGTCACCCGCGTCGCCCCGGCCATCGCCACGGAGGCGGCGTAGGAGTCGTAGTACGGCTCGATCAGGATGACCTCGTCGCCGGCCTCGACCAGCGCCAGCAGCGACGCCGCGATCGCCTCGGTGGCACCGACCGTCACCAGGATCTCGGTGTCCGGGTCGTACGAGAGCCCGTACCGCGACCGGTGCGCGGCCACCGCGTTGCGCAGCACCGGCATGCCGGGGCCGGGCGGGTACTGGTTCACGCCGGACGCGATCGCGGACTGGGCGGCCGCGAGCATCGACGCCGGACCGTCGGTGTCGGGGAAGCCCTGACCGAGGTTGACGGCGTCGTGCTGCACGGCCAACGCCGTCATCTCCGCGAAGATGGTCGACGTGAACGGCTGCAACCGGGGAACTAGCGCTGGTACCCGCACAACGCAGGATCTTGACCTGAATCTCGTCTTGAGGGAAGCCCGGCCCCTTGGCGATCAGGAATCGAACGTGTGTTCTACGCTCATGATGTGAAGATCGTCGTCCAAGTTCGCCTGCTGCCGTGTGCCGCTCAGGCTGCTGCACTTGAGGCGACTCTGCTCGCGTGCAACGCGGCAGCGGACCGGGCGTCGTGTGTGGCGTTCGAACGGGGCGTGCATTCCCGCAATGACCTGCAGAAGTTGGTCTACGGCGAGATGCGGGGATCTGGGCTGGGGGCTCAGGCGTCGGTGCGGACGGTGAAGAAGGTGGTCGATGCGTATGCCAGCCTGCGCGCGAGCATCCGCACCGGGCATTTGACAGGCCTCCGTCGGCTCAAGGCTGAGAGCAAGCCGATCAAGTTTCGTGAAGGTGCAGCACAGCCGTTCGACGACCGCATGCTTTCGTGGCAGCACGAAGCTCGGACGGTGTCGATCTGGACTACAGCGGGTCGGTTGAAGGGTGTTCGGTACGCAGGGCATTCCAGTCAGCTCGCAGCGCTCGTCGCACATCGCGAAGGCGAATCCGACTTGGTACTGCGTGACGGTAAGTGGCTGCTGATCGCCACCTGTGATGTGCCGGAACCCCCGTCATCCGAGCCGGGTGACTGGATCGGAGTGGATCGCGGCATCGTCAACCTCGCGACCACCTCGGACGGAACGAACTTTCAAGGTCGTCGACTGCGGCGCTATCGGCGGTGGCAGGTGCGAAAGCGCGCAGAGTTGGAGGCCCGGCGCACCAAGTCAGCGACTCGTCGGCTCCGTCGGCGTGCTCGTCGGGAACATCGTCATGTGACTCATCTCAACCACGCCATCGCCAAGGAGTTGGTGGCTGTCGCGAAACGCACCGGCCGTGGTGTCGCCCTCGAAGACCTGAGCGGCATCCGCGATCGGGTACGGCCTCGGCGCGACCAGCGAGCCATCCATTCCTCCTGGCCGTTTCAGCAGCTCGGCGCATTCATCGAATACAAGGCCAAGCGCGTCGGTGTGCGGGTGATCACCATCGATCCGCGCTACACCTCGCAGATGTGCCCAGGTTGTGGGCACACGGCGCGCAACAACAGAACCAGTCGCGACCTCTTTCGCTGTCGCCAGTGCGGCCTCGCTGGGCCTGCCGATCACGTCGCTGCGATCAACGTGCGCAACCGCGCACGCTCAGCGTGGGTACCTGTCAACGTGCCCGAACCGGCTGCCTGAGCGCGGCGGTTGATGCGGCCTGTCCTCCACAGCCAGTGGTGGGCAGAGAACGCGACCCCGGCTTGAACCAGTTGAGCGGTCAGCTCAACCCTCAAGCCGAGAAGTTGACGGACAATGGCGTTGTGGAGCAACTGACCGCCGCTGACCAGCAGAAGCGCACCGACCTGCGCAAGATGAAGCTCGTCGCGACGAGCTTCCTCGTCGGGGCCACGGTCATCTTCTTCGGCACGCACGCCTTCGAGGGCGCCTGGGTCGGGTACGTGCGAGCGGCCGCGGAGGCCGGCATGGTCGGCGCGCTCGCGGACTGGTTCGCCGTCACGGCGCTGTTCCGCCGGCCGCTCGGCCTGCCCATCCCGCACACCGCGATCATCCCGGAACGCAAGAACATGTTCGGCCAGACGCTCGGTGACTTCGTGGGCGTCAACTTCCTCAGTCCCGAGGTCGTGCAGGACAAGCTGAGGCGAGCGGGCATCGCGGAGCGGGCCGGCGCGTGGGTCAAGCAGCCGGAGAACGCCGAACGCATCACCAACGAGCTCGCGAACGTCATCAAGGGCGCGATCACCGTGCTCAAGGACGAAGAGGTCCAGGCCGTCCTGGAGCACGCGATCGTCAAACGCATCACCGCACAGCCCTGGGGACCGCCGCTCGGCAAGCTGCTCAACCAGGTGCTCACCGACGGCGCGCACCACAAGCTCGTCGACCTGATGTGCGACCGCGCGTACGAGTGGGTGCGGGACAACTACGACAAGGTCAGCCTGATCGTCACGGACCGCGCGCCCACGTGGTCGCCCAAGTTCGTCGACGCCATGCTCGGCGACAAGGTCTACACCGAGCTGGTCAACTTCGCCTGGGCGGTGAAGACCGACGTCAACCACCCGATGCGGCTCGCGGTGGACCAGTTCCTGCTCGAGTTCTCCTCGGACATGCAGACCGACGAGGCCACCATGCAGCGGGCCGAGCAGGTCAAGCAGCAGGTGATCACGCATCCGGACGTCCAGAAGCTGATCGACAGTGCTTGGGGCACGGCCAAGAAGATGCTGATCGATGCCGCCGAGGACCCGTCGAGCGAACTCCGCAAGCGCGTCACGCAGGGCCTGATCACGCTCGGCACCAACCTCACCGACGACCCGGAACTGCGCGCCAAGGTCGACGGCTGGCTGGAGCAGGCCGCCGGGTACGTCGTCGGCAACTACCGCGCGGAGATCACCACGCTGATCACCGACACCGTCGAGCGGTGGGACGCGGAGGAGACCTCGCGCAAGATCGAACTGCAGGTCGGCAGGGACCTGCAGTTCATCCGGATCAACGGCACCGTGGTCGGCGCGCTGGCCGGCCTGGTGATCTACACGGTGGCCAACGTGCTGTTCTGAAGTTCCGTGTTCTGGGCGCGTGTCCGTTTTCGGAACGTGCGCGCTTTCTCCCGGTTGCCGCACACCTGCATCGAGCACCAGGTGCGCGAGCGGTTGCGGGAGCGGTCGAAGAACGCACGCAGGCAGTCGTCGGCCGGACAGATCTTGAGGCGCTCCCAGGAACCCAGCACGGCGAGGCGGGCCGACGCGGCGAGCACCGCGCCGAGAGCGTCCGCGCTCGCCAGCATCGGGACGCCGTCGGTCAGCTCGATGTGAACCACACCGGCCGCGGTCTGGGGCCCTGAGGACCCCTCGATCGACGACCGCAGCGCCGCTCTCGCGGCGCGCGCCTGTGCGATTTCCCCGCTCCGCCCGAGGCCGCGCTCGGTCACCCATGCGCGCCAGGAGGCTTCACTGTCCAGTACGTGTCGAGTGTTCAGGAAGTCGAGCAGCAGCTCGACGTCGTGATCCCAGCCGACAGTCAGACCAGTCACCCCACCACTGTAGGCGCCACGGCGGTGGCCCGTCAGGGCATCTGATGAATACACCCGGTGTATACATGGTGTGTATAGTGCTTCTCATGTCGATCGGACACGCACTGTTGGGCCTGCTAGAAGGCGGTCCAAGGCATGGTTACGACCTCAAGCGCGCCTACGACGAGCGCTTTGGGCAGGACCGGCCGTTGCACTACGGACAGGTGTATTCGACCCTGTCGAGGTTGCTGAAGAACGGCTTCGTGACCGAGGCCGGCGTCGAGGCCGGCGACGGTCCGGAGCGCAAGCGGTACGCGATCACGGACGCCGGGGTCACTGATGTGGAGCGCTGGCTCGGCACGCCGGAGAAGCCAGAGCCGTACCTGCAGAACACGCTCTACGCGAAGGTGGTGCTGGCGCTGCTGTCCGGCCGCAGCGCCGCGGAGGTGCTCGACACCCAACGCTCGGCGCATCTCGACACGATGCGCGAGCTGACCAGGCGCAAGGGCGACGGCGACCTCGCCGACCAGCTCATCTGCGACTTCGCCCTGTTCCACCTCGAAGCGGACCTGCGGTGGCTCGAACTGACCGCGGCGCGCCTCGACAAACTCGCCGAGGAGGTGGCCCGATGACGAACACCCTGCTCAGCGCTGAGGGCCTCCACAAGTCGTTCGGGAAGACGAACGCGCTGGACGGTGCCGACATCTCGATCCGCGAGGGCGAGGTCGTCGCGATCATGGGCCCGTCCGGGTCCGGCAAGTCCACCCTGCTGCACTGCCTCGCGGGGATCCTGCCGCCGGACACCGGCACGGTGACCTACCGAGACCGAGAGCTGACCGCCATGAACGACGGCGCGCGCAGCGAACTGCGGCGGACCGAGTTCGGGTTCGTCTTCCAGTTCGGTCAGCTGGTGCCGGAGCTGACCTGCCTGGAGAACGTCGCCCTGCCACTGCGGCTGAGCGGCATGAAGCGCAGGGACGCCGAACGGGCCGCGCAGGTGTGGATGGCCCGGCTGGAGGTCGACACCGTCGCCGACCAGCGGCCCGGCGAGACCTCTGGTGGTCAGGGGCAACGCGTGGCGGTGGCCCGCGCGCTGGTCACGGCACCGAAGGTGATCTTCGCCGACGAACCGACCGGCGCGCTCGACTCGCTCAACGGCGAGCGGGTGATGCACCTGCTCACGACCGCGGCCAGGGAGACCGGCGCGGCGGTCGTGCTGGTCACGCACGAGCCGCGGGTCGCCGCGTACTCGGACCGCGAGGTCGTGGTGCGGGACGGTCGTGCGCGGGACGTGGAGTTCGTCAGGTGAACCGCGTCCTGAGCGACCTCGCCCTGGGCGTCCGGCTGGCCGTCGGGGGCAGCCGGAAGTCCTGGGTGAGGCTCCTGCTCCAAGGCATCGGCATAGGCATGTGCGTGGCGGTGCTGCTGCTCGCCGCGTCGATCCCGACCGCGTTCGGCAACCGCGACCTGCGCGCGGACGGTCGCGACGTCGTGGCCAAGGGCACCGGGGCCGCGCCGCTGCTGCTGGAGACCTCGTCGGTGGCGTTCCGCTCCGACTACGTCATGGGCTCCTACGTCCGCGTCCTCCGGCCGGACGCGCCCAAGCCGCCCGGTGTGGAGCGGTTGCCGGCCGACGGCGAGGTCGTCGTGTCACCGAAGCTCGCGGCGTTGCTGGCCGGTCCGGAGGGTGAGCTGCTGCGGCCGAGGTTCCCGCAGAAGATCATCGGCACGTTCACCCAGGAAGGCCTGACGGGGCCGCAGGACCTGCGGTTCCTCGCTGGCGACGCGTCGATCGAGCAGAACCCGGGCAACCAGGTCTACGCGTTCGGCGGCACCCGCCCTGGTGGCGGGCTGCCGACGATCCTGTTGATGCTCAGCATCGTCGGCGCGGTCGTGCTGCTGTTCCCGGTGCTGGTGTTCGTCAGCGTCTCCACCAGGCTCGCCGCGGCTCAGCGCGACCGCAGGCTGGCGGCGTTGCGGCTGGTCGGGGCCGGTGCCACGCGGGTGCGGCTGATCGCCTCCGGTGAGGCGCTGGCCGGTGCGCTGGTGGGGCTCGTGATCGGGTTCGGGCTGCTGTTCGCGCTCCGGCCGTTCGCCGACGACATCCCGATCGCCGAGCTCGCGGTGTTCCCGAGCGATCTCACGCCGACGTTGCCGTTGACGCTCGTCGTGGTCGTCGCGGTGCCGGTGCTGGCCGTGCTGACCTCGGTGTTCGCCATGCGCCGGACGATCATCGAACCGCTCGGGGTGGTGCGCGAGCAGAAGCCGGTGAAGCGCAGGCTGTGGTGGCGGGTCGTGCCGGCGCTGGTCGGCGCGGCGCTGCTGGCGAGCCAGTTCGGCAGGCTCGACGAGACGTCGAAGCCCGCACAGTGGCCGGTCGTGGGCGGTGTCGTGTTGCTGATGTTCGCCATCCCGGTGCTGCTGCCGTGGCTGGTCGAACGGGTCGTCTACCGGGTGCGGGGCGCCACGCCCGCGCTGCAACTGGCCGTGCGGCGGTTGCAGCTCGACGCGGGCACGGCGGCGCGGGTCGTCGGCGGTGTGGCGGTGGTGCTCGCCGGCACGGTGACGCTGCAGGTGATCCTCGCGGGCGTCGAGCACGAGGTGAAGGCCGACGAGAGGCGGGAGGTGAACTACAACTACCTCTCTGTCACCGTGAGCGAGCCCAGTATCCAGCCGGAACTGCCAGGCCTGCTGGCCGGCGCCAAGGGCGTGATCGGTGTGCACGAACTGACGCGCACGTACGGGACGTTGCCCGCTCACGGGTACATCGACATCGGCATCGGGCCGTGCTCCGTGCTTCAGTCGATGGCGAGCATCACGCACTGCACGGACGGCAAGGCGTACGTCGTGCGAGAAGCCTCCGGCGGGACCAACCCCGAGGCCGGCGACTCGATCGAGGTCGAGGACAGCGGCGCCAGGTGGACGGTGCCCGCGGTCGAGCAGGCGAACGGTGCCCGCCCCGGTCTCTACCTCACGCCCGCCGCGGCCAAGGGCTTCGGCGTCGTCAAGGGCAGGACCGAGTTGCAGGCCCAGCTGGACCCGGCATTGCCCGACGTCGCGGAGCACGTGCGCAACGCCATCGCGCCCTACGCGTGGCGGGTGTTCACCTACTACGTCGGCCAGGACGACATCGACGAGATCGAGCAGGTCTTCTTCGCGGTGCGCAGGGCGCTCTACGCGGCCGCGCTGCTCACGTTGTTGCTCGCCGGGGCGTCGCTGCTGGTCGTGGGGCTGGAACAGGTGCGGGAACGACGCCGTCCGCTCGCCGTCATGGCCGCCAGCGGGGTGCCGCGCGGCACGCTCGCCCGGTCGCTGGTGTGGCAGAACGCGATCCCGTTGGTGATCTCCACGGTGGTGTCGGTCGCCACCGGCATCCTGCTCGGCGTGCTCGTCACACGGGTGTTCGGCAGCGAGGTGGCCTACGACTGGGCGGGCATCGGGATCGTCACCGGCATCTCGGTGGGGCTGGTCGTGCTGGTCACTGCTCTGACGTTGCCTTCGCTGAGAAGGGCGACCGGAGCACTTGGGTTGCGGACCGAGTAGTGACCTCGTGCTCTGCCAGGCGGTCCTGCACCAGTCCGTGCCGGAACTGGTAGCAGGCCCCCGCCCGGCAGAGCACGCCCAGCCTGCGCGCGTCCTCGAGGAAGACCATCAGCTCCCAGGGCAGTTTTCCGCGCAGTGCCAGCCAGATCCGCGCCACGGTGAACCACCACCAGCGCAGGTGCAGCACGGCCAGCGCGAAGCCGAGCATCAGCCCGGACGCGAGCCCCAGCCCGACCATTCCGGTCTGGCCGGGCCCGAACACCAGTGCCGCCGCCGAACCGAACACCACGGCCAGCACCAGAGATCCGGTCCACACCGCGATCCGGTCGCGCGCCATCGTCCACTGAGGACTGGACGCCTGTGACAGCTCGGCGGCGCTCGACAACGCGAACCGCAGCGCGACCGCCACGGCGAGACCGAGTCCGACCACGAGACCGGCGGAAAGTCCGTACAGGGCCCCGAAGACGAGTCCGGCCGCGAGCCCGAGCACACCGGGCACGAGCAGCAGACTGCGCCAGATGCCCAGGCGCGGCTTGGCTTTGCGTTCCTGCGACGCGGTCAGCGCGGCCGCGCCGACGCCGATGCCCGCGACCAGACCGGTGATCGGGGCGAGTGACGGCGTGATCGAGTACGCCATCAGCCAGCCGACGCCGAACCCGCCGATCGCGCCCAGCACCAGCGCGCCGAGCAGCGCGAGCCACGTGCTGCCGACCGACCGGCGCAGCTCCCACCAGGCCAGTTCGCGGATGCCCCGGTCGCGCATCTCGTGGGCGAGGAACTCGAGCCAGCGGCGGGCCCGGTCGCGCGGCCAGACCTGCGTGGCCTTGGCGTGGTGCGCGAACGCGCGGTTGCCGAACGCCCTGGACACCAGCTCGTCGCAGAGGTGGTCGGAGATCGCCCGCGCGTCCGGGAAACGGCCGCGGTCGAGCAGTTCGGTCGGCTCGGCCTCGTTGTCCGCGTAGACCATGCTGGCCAGCCACATCGTCAGCGGCGTGGACAACGCGTCGGCGAGCCGGCCGTCCGGTTCCTCGCGCAGCTGGATGAACACCGGCTCCCACCGCGCCGCGCCCACGGTGTCCGCGCTGGCCCGCAGGTAGGCGGCGACCTCCTCCAGGTCGAGGGGCGCCAGTTCGACGACGTCCGCGCCGGGCAGCGGTCCGGCGAGGTGAACGGACTGCGCGTACTCGGCGGTGCGGCAGGTCAGCACCAGCGGGCGCTTGGCGGGGAACGCCTTCGCGATCCGGGCGAGCGCGTCCGCGCGCTGGTGGGCCGGGATGTCGTCGAGGCCGTCGAGCACGGGCAGGACCTTGTGCTGCTCGACCAGCAGGTCGCCGGCGTAGCTGCCGTACAGCTCGGTGTTGCGCAACGCCGGGTGGTCCTCGTACAGCCTGCGCGTGAGCCACGTGCGGATGTCCTCGACCGCCGGGTTCCACGTCGACAGCGGCAGCAGGACCGGCACCATGCCGCCGTCGTAGCGGTCCAGCAGGCCGCACGTCAGCAGCATCGCGACGGTCGTCTTGCCGGTGCCCGCCTCGCCGACGATCACCATCCTGCGGTTGATCTGCCGTTCGAACGCGCCGACCACCGCGTCACTGCGTCCGGGCGGCGCGTCCGGCTCGTCGCTCATGTCCAGCTCGGCCGCGGTCCAGTGCAGGTCAAGCACGTCCGGGTCGGTGAGGCCGCGCGAGCGCACCTCGTCGTTCCACTGCGCCTGCAGCCCGATCGCCAGTGCCCGGCACGCGGCGTCGAGGTGCTCGTCGCTGCTGAGCTCGGCGTTGTGCCGGCGGCGGACCCACGGGTCCAGGACCGCTAGGAACACGAGAAACGCCAGTGCCAGAACGATCAGCCACAAATGCGGGTTGATGCCGTGGTCGGTCACGAACAGACCTGCCGCGGTGAGCAACGCGGTCAGCACGCAGCCGGCCAGCAATGCCTGCTGGCGGAATCTGGACATGCGTCGCATCATGACGCACCGCATCCGTCAGGTGTCGATTCAGTGACCCGTGTCGTGACGTTCGTTCTTGATCACAGGGGCCAGTCGAGGTTGCCCAGGGTCAGGAACCCTCCGCCGGGCCCGACCGTGATCCCGAACTGGTGCCTGCGGGGTTTGCCCAGGTCGTGCCAGTCGACGACGGCCTGCTCCGCGAGGTCCCAGAGCTTGCGCGGCCCGCCCTGGTCGACGTGCGTGCCGTGGTGGTGCACCCAGGAACCGTCCGGATGGGCCAGCCAGTCCTGGCCGGCGACCGCACCCGGCAGCGCGATGCCGGCGAAGAACTCGAACGGGCTGGCCGGGTCGACCACGGTCTCCAGCGGCAACGTGGTGGCCCTGCGGTCGAACGTGCCGGAGCCCGCCGGCGCGGGTGGGTGGGCGTGCGCGCGCATCGGCATGAACCGGCCGTCCTCCGCGAGCACCCTGCCCTCGCCGGTGCCGTCACCGTTCGACACGATCTGGACGAGCCCGGCACCGATGGGACGGTGCAGCGTGGTGACCACCAGACCGCCGGGCCGGGTCTGCTCCAGCCAGGCGGGCGGGATGGTCGCGACGGAGCAGGTGGCGAGCAGGCGGTCGTACGGTGCGCGCTCCGGATGGCCGAGCGCGCCGTCGCCCGTGACGCAGGTCGGGAAGAACCCGTTGCGGCGCAAGCGATCTTGAGCTCGCTGCGAGATGTTGCGGTCGACGTCGATCGTGGTCACGTTGTCCGAACCCATGGCGTGGCACAGAAGAGCCGCGTTGTAGCCCGTGCCGGTGCCGACTTCGAGGACCGTCTGTCCGGTGTGGACCTCCAGGGCCTCCAGCATGATCGCCATGATCGTGGGCATGCTCGACGAACAGGTGGGTGTGCCCCCGATCACCGTGTCGTCGCCGTCGAACTGGGTAACCCACACCCGGTCGGCGTAGACGAGTTCCAGCCAGTCCGGGTGCTTCGCGGTGACCCGTTCCCAGGCACCGCTGTGCGTCTGGCGGTAGAAGCGCGGCAGGAACTCGTGCCGTGGCACGGCCCGAAAAGCCTTGAGCCACTTGGAATCGTGCAGCACACCATCGCCGAGCAGGTGGTCCGCCAGCTCGGTGCGCAGGGCCCCGGCGTCGTCCATGTCACCTCCCACGGTATCCCTGTGGCGGAGCACACGCAGCTGTTGCTAGCAGGGTGCTTGCAATAGCTAGCACTCGTCGCTAACGTAGTTGGTGGCACGAGGAACGGGAGCGGGAACAGTGGACAAGTCCATCGACAAAGCAGTCGCGGACCTCGGCCGCAACATCGGTGAGTACATCCGCGAGCAGCGCAACACCGCCAAGATCTCCTTGCGGGAACTGGCGAAGCAGGCGGGTGTCTCCAACCCATACCTCAGCCAGATCGAGCGAGGACTGCGCAAGCCGTCCGCGGAGATCCTTCAGCAGATCGCCAAGGGCCTGCGCATCTCGGCCGAGGTGCTTTACGTCGAGGCCGGGATCCTCCAGCAACGCGAAGGCGGTGCGTTGGCGGACGCCATCGTCGCCGCGACCGATCTGACCGAGCGGCAGAAGCAGGTGCTGCTCGACGTATACGAATCTTTCAGGCGGGAGAACGCCGCCAAGAACAAGGAGGAGTGATCTCCATGCCGAAGCTCACCCAGGACGACGTTCGCAAGGCCGCCGAGCAGGGCGCCCACGCCGCACGCCAGGCGCTGCTCGCCGCGCTCGGTGCCGGTGACCTCGCCGCCAAGGCGGTCGTCGAGGCCCTCAACAAGGCCAAGGAGCGCGCGGAAGAGGCCCGCACCCAGGCCAAGGACCTGCCGACCGAGCTGGGCGACCTGCGCGACAAGCTGCAGCCGGCCGAGCTCAAGAAGCTGGTCGACGCCTACACCGCCTCCGCGGTGAACCTGTACACCTACCTCGCCGAGCAGGGCGAGCAGACGCTGGAGCAGATCAAGGCCCAGCCGCAGGTCAAGCAGGCCGTGGAGCAGGTCGAGCACGCTGTCGAGGCCGCGCAGAAGCGCGCCGAGTCCGCCGCCGCCGACGCCCGTGAGCTCGCGGACGACGTGCTCGGCAAGGTGACCCGTCGCACCCGCTCGATCGGCGAGAAGGTCGCCCACGAGGTCGAGGACGGCGCCGAGAAGCTGGCCGAGGAGATCGTCGAGGCCGGTGGCGAGGCCGCGCACGAGGTTCGCAGCACGACCCGCAAGGCCGCGAACCGCACCGCGCCGCGCAAGCCCGCGACGACGACCCGCAGCACCGGCACCACCGCCGCGGCCAAGAAGACGACGACGACCACGACGAACACCACCAAGTGAGTCGCTGAAGTCAGCTGAAAAGGGGAGCGCACCGCCCGGTGCGCTCCCCTTTTTCGCGTTCGCGGGGGAGCCGCCCGTCGGGGTCGCTCCCCTGTTCGCGCACCGGCACGTAGTCTGGGTCCGTGTTCTACGTGCCGGCATTCACCTTCGACAACCTCGACGGCATCGTGTACTTCCTCGCCGACGTGGGGTTCACCGTCCTCGGGCTGTTCGCGTTCTTCCACGCGCTGACCCAGCGCGTGGACGCGTACACGGCGGCCGAGCGCATGACCAAGCCCGCCTGGCTGGGCATCACGGGTGGTGGTGCCGCGGCGATGCTGCTGTTCGCGCCCTACAGCTTCGGGTCGATCTTCTGGCTCGCGGGTCTCGTCGCCGTGCTCGTCTACATGGTCGACGTGCGGCCGAAACTGATCGAGGTGCAGCGCGGCCCTCGTTGGTGATCACGAACTCCTACGGCTCCGGCTCGCCGGTGACCCTGGTCGCCCACGGGCTCGGCGCCACGCCCGGTGAGGCGCGGATCCCCGCCTCCGGGCTGCCTGGGACCCGCGTGGTCGTGACGCTGCCCTCGCACGGTGACGCGCCCGACGCACCGCCCGGGTACTGGGACTACGGCCGCATCGCCGCCGACCTCGCCACCGTTGCGGCTGATCACGCCGTCGGCGTTTCGCTGGGCGCCGGGGCGTTGGTGCGGCTGCTCTCGCTCGAACCTGATCGTTTCGACCGGGTCGCGCTGCTGCTCCCGGCGGTGCTGGACCAGCCGCGGCAGTCGTTCACGATGCAGCAGCTCTCGGACCTGACCGTGGGCCCGCCGATCTACGTGGCGGAACGGCGTGAGGCGCTGCGGCGACTGACCGCCGCGGCCGAGGAACTACCTGGTCAGGTCGCTGTCGAGGACGCGTCGGTGCTCGCGTCGGTGCAGATCCCGGTGCTGGTCATCGGCGCTGTCGGAGATCCGCTGCACCCCGAGGACGTGGCGAAGGCGACGGCGGCGGCGTTCCCGAACGGTGAACTCTGGCTGGTCGACTCGCCGGCCCCGATGCTGACCCACCGCGCCGAGGTACGGCACCGATTGGTCTCGTTCTTCGCCGGGTAGCCGACGTGCATGGCTGAACAGAAGAAGATCGCATTCCTGGTCGCGTCGGAAGGCATCGAACAGGTCGAGCTCACCGATCCGTGGACGCACGTCGAGAAGGCCGGCGGAGTGCCGCGGCTGCTCGCGCCGCAACTCGGTGAGGTGCGCGGCTTCAACCACCTGACGCCTGCCGACTCGTTCCCGGTCGACACGACGTACGCCGACGCGGCGGCCGACGACTACGACGGCGCGGTCATCCCCGGTGGCGTGGCGAACTCGGACTTCCTGCGCATGGACGCCGACGCCGTTCAGCTGGTCAAGGAACTCGTGGCGGCGGGCAAGCCGGTCGCGGCGATCTGCCACGGGCCGTGGTTGCTGGTCGAGGCGAACGTGGTGCGCGGCAAGATGCTGACCTCGTTCCCGAGCCTGCAGACCGACATCCGCAACGCGGGTGGCGACTGGGCCGACGAAGAGGTCCGGGTGTGCGACATGAACGGGTGGACGCTCGTGACGTCCCGCAACCCCGACGACCTGCCGGCGTTCAACCGCGAGGCCCTGAAAGCCTTCGGCCTGGACTAATGCGGGGTCTGCAGCCCCCGCATCGCTTTACAGCCGCGTCTCGGCGTAGTGCGCCATGGCATCACGAACCCACTCGGCCATGTTGTCGCCGTTGACCTCGAAGTTCACCCGGAACTCGTCCGAGTCGACGTAGAGGTCGCCGAGACCCTTGTAGGACTCGCGGTTCGGCGTCCAGCTCAGGCAGATCCAGCGGTAGTGGCGGTCGATCAGCTCCTGCGTCTGTGGAGCGTCGATCGCCGTGCCCGCGGTGAACAGGGCGCCGAGCTCCCGCGCGATGTCCTGCCACTGCTGCATGAACTGGTCCGCGTCGGCGCGCGTCCAGCTCTTGAGCTTCTGCCTGCTCTCGGCGATGTGCTCCTTGACGCCCTCGCCGTAGCGCTCGACCAGTTCGGCCTCGTGGCGCTTCTGCCTCGACGCGTCGAAGCCGTCGAACAGCTCTTCCAGTTTCACCTCGTCCCCTCCTTCCAGTTCTTCGATCGTTCGCGCGACGGTGCTGGCGAGCCGGTCCAGCCGTTCGCGTTCCTTGCGCAGCCACCGGTGGTGGTCGCGCAGGACGGTCAGCTGGTCCGTGCCGTTCAACATGTCCGCCACCACGTCGAGGCCCAGGCCCAAGTCGCGCAGCAGCAAGATCTGCTGCAGGCGGTGCACCTGTTCCTTCTCGTAGTAGCGGTAACCGTTGTCGCCGATCCAGGCCGGCGGCAGCAGCCCGATCGAGTCGTAGTGCCGCAGCGTCCTGGACGTCACCTTCGACATCCGGGCCACCTGGGCGATCGACCAGGCCATCTCGGTCCCCCTTCGCGCTCTGTTCCGACCGTAAAGGTTGACGCAACGTCAAAGTCAACGCGACTTTTCAGTGCACGCGGGGAGCTTTCGTGCGCTATGTCAGTACGAAAGGGCCCCGCGTGCGGAAAACAGGGGTGGGGTGGCGGGCTGGCAGGATGGGTGGCGTGTGGACCATCGCTGGATCGTTGGAACCCTTTCCTGTGTTGTCGCGGCTTGATTTGGTGCCTGGGCCTGTTGAGGCGGCGCTGAAGGCACTGGACGGCGTTGAGCGGGTGGCCGTCGCCGAGATCGACCCGACTCTCGCCGACACCGCCGAGTTCTGCGCGCACTACGGCTCACCGCTGACCGCCTCGGCCAACTGCGTGGTCGTCGCCGGCAAGCGCGGCGGCGAGATCCGTTATGCGGCCTGCATGGTGCTCGCGACCATGCGCGCGGACGTGAACGGCGTCATCCGCAAACGGCTCGACGCGCGCAAGGCGTCGTTCGCGCCGATGGACGAGGCTGTGGCGTTGACCGGCATGGAGTACGGCGGCATCACACCCATCGGTGTGCCCGCGGACTGGCCGATCCTGGTGTCACCCGAGGTGGCCGCCGCCCCCGAACTGGTCGTGGGCAGCGGCATCCGGGGCAGCAAGATCCTCATCCCCGGCGACGTCCTGATGAAGCTGCCGGGCGCCGAGATCCTCGACGACCTGGCGCGCTAGGGCCCTAGCAGCCAGACGCGCACAGTCGGCTGATCACCTGCTCCGGGTCGAGGTCCCACCTGATCACCCGCGGGTCAGGGCCGGACGACGTGAGGTCACCGTCGGCGTCGAACAGCACCGCGTTGACCGGCCCGGTGTGCCCGGTCAGCGTGGCGACCTGCGCACCGTCGGAGACCTGCCACAACGTGATCAGGCTGTCGTTCGCGGCCGCCGCCACGGTCGTGCCGTCCCGGCTGGCGGTGACCGCTCCGACGGCGCCTCGTCCGGTGACGAGTGTGCGCGCCTTGCCGTGCGGGCCCCACAACGCGACCTCGCCGCCCGCGTCTCCGACCACCAGCAGGTCCGAGCCAGGTACGGCGGCGATCGACTTCACCGCGGGGCCGGTGTCCCGGACGACCTCGGCCTGGTCGCCGGGCCACCGCAGCACCCGGCCGTCGGCTCCTCCCGAGACCACCAGGTCGCCGAGGAACGCCACGGTGTTGACCGGACCCGAGTGACCGGCGGGCAGCGGCCGGCCCGGTTCGGCGGACTTCAGGTCCCAGACGACGACCGCGGCGTCCACCCCGCCGGTCACCGCGCGGTCGCCGGCCACGACCAGGCTCTTGATCGCGCCTCGATGCACCTGCCACGTGCGCACGATCTGGCCGTCGGTCCGCCACGCGGTCAGCACACCGCGCACGTCGGCGGCCACGATCTCGGTCGCGGTCCGGAACGCCAGCGCGGTCACGTGCGCGGGGACGTCGATGCGCCCGATCTGCTCGCCCTCGCGGTTCCAGAACAGGATCATCCGGTCGCGCCCGCCGCTCGCCAGCACCGAACCGTCCGGGGAGAGCGCGATGCCGTCCGGCGGAGTGGTGTGACCCGTCAGTGGCGGCAGCGGCAGGCTCCAGAGGCTCACGCTCTCGTCACCGCCCGCCACGAACCAGTTGCCGTCCGGGCTGAGCGCCGCCACGTAGAACGGGTGCGTGCGGGTGATCAACCCGGTCAGCCACCCGCCTTCCGGCACCGTCCACCAGCGGATGCTGCCGTCGTCGCTGGTCGACACGACTTTGGTGTCGGTGGCGTCGAACTGCACCGAGCGCACCGCGCCGACGTGTCGGCGCAGCCCGGACGTCCTGCCGGTCGCCAGCACGCGCAGCACGACCTGGTGATCGTCGCCGCCGGACGCCAGGGTGCGGCCGTCGTGGCTCAGCGCGACCGTGCGGACCGGCGCGTCGTGATCGGTGAACGTGCGTTGGACGCCGTTCTCCACCACCAGCGTGCCGTTCGACCCACCTGCGGCGAGCACGGATCCGTTCAACGCGAGCGCGTGTACCTCGCCCAGTTGGTGTGCGACCGTGCCCGTCCGTGTCCAGTCATCGGTGCGCCACAAGGAGATCAGGCCGTCGGCTGTCGCGACGGCAGCGGTCGAACCGTTCGCCGTCAGCACGAGCACCCGTATCTCGGCGTCGAGAGAGACGGTCCGCAACGGCAGGTGCGTTCTCGTGTCCCACAAGATGATTCGCCGGTCGTCGCCAGCGGACACGAGCACGGCGCCGCCGGGCATGAACGCGAGCGCGCGCACGGAACCGTTGTGCTGCGCCAGAACAGCCGACGAACCAGCAGAAGAGGGTGATCGCAGCAGCACGGTGTGGTCATCGCCCGCGGTGGCGAACAACGAACTGTCAGCACTGAACGCGACCGCGCGAACCGGCCCGCGGTGATCTTTCAGCACGGACCGCGCGGGCTTGTAGGCCGCCGTGCTGAGCAACGCCCCGCGTGCCTCGGCGGTGGCCGACGTGCGGTAGGCGTTCACGGCGAGCTGCGCGGCGGCATCCGGCCAGGACGCGCTGAGATCCTGTGCCTGCACGGCGATCTGGCGTGATTCGGCCACCTGCTGTTCCCGCCGGGCGGTGTTGCTCTGCACGACGGCCATCGACGTCACCGCGAGGCACGCCACGGTCAACCCGGCCAGCGATTTCACCAGCGTGCGCGACCGGCGGGCCTGCCGGTCCGCCGCCTGCCTGGAGGCGTTCTCCTCGTCCACCGCCGCCTGCAGGAACTCGCGTTCCAGCTCGTTGGACGCCACCGCCCATTCGATTCGCCCGGCCAGTTCGCGCATCGCGGCGAGCCGGGCACCCCGGTAGAGCAGGCCGGGATCACGGCCGGTGGACTGCCAGGCCGCCGCCGCCGTGGTGAAGTCGCGGTGCCGCCGCAACGACTCCCGGTCGTCGTCGATCCACTGCCGCAACCGGGGCCACGCGCGTACGAGCGCTTCGTGCGCAACCTCCACAACGCCATCCGCGACGACGATCAGTCGTGCGTTCGCCAGCACGTTCACGACGTGCGCGGTGTCGGCTGGCCGGCCCGCGGCCAGCACCTCGTCGAGCGGGGCCCGGCGGCGCAGGTCGTTCACGTCGTCGTGGGTCTGCACGAGTCTCAACAGCACCGCTCGTGCGACGGCTCGTCCGCGGTTCGACAGCTCGGCGTAGGTGCTCTCGGCGGTCGCGGCGACGGCGCCGGCGACACCACCGCTCTCCCGGTAGCCGTCGAGCGTCAGCCGGCCGCGGTCGCGTCTTCGCCACGTTTCCAGCAGCGCGTGCGACAACAACGGCAGCGCGCCCGACTGTCCTCGCACGTCGGCCATCACGGCGGCGAGCATGTCCGGCTGCACCTTCAACCCGGCTCGCATCGCCGGTAGCTCGACTGCGGCCCGCAACTCCTCGTCGGTCATCGGCCCGACCAGCACCTGGGCGTCGCGCAACGCGTCCACCAGCGCGGGAATCGTGGCGCAGTGACCGAGAAAATCCGCCCGTACGGCCAGAAACACCCGTTTGTCGCCATCGAGCAGTGACGCGACGAACGCTTCCCGATCGACCGCGCTGTCGAAGTGGGTGAACAACTCCTCGAACTGGTCGATCACCACGAGATCGGCCTTGCCGCCGCGCCAGGTCGTCGGCGTCGCGGTGAGCACCGTCCAGTCCGTCAGCGCGGGCAGCACCCCGGCGTGGATCAACGAGGACTTGCCAGACCCGGACGGCCCGAACACACCGACGACGCGCTGTCTTCGGATGCGGCCGGTGAGGTCGGCGGCGAGGTGGTCCCGTCCGAAGAACCGGTCGGCGTCGCCGATCCCGAACGCCGCCAGCCCGAGGTACGGAGTCGAGTCGTCCTGCCCCTTGGCGGCCTCACGCCAACGCTGCTCCCATTGGCCCACATCGCCTTCGCATGCCTGGACGTACGCGAGCGCGACCGCCAGCGACGGCAGCTGCTCGCCCGCGGCGGCCTGCGACAGCGCGGTGGCGGAGTAGTGCGCGCGTTGGGCGAGCGTTCGGTAGTTCGGTGAGCCCGCCTTCTCCCGCAGCTGCCGCAGCTCCCACGCGAACCGCTGGACCGGGCCTTCCTCGGGATTGATCGGCCGCTCTCGTCTACCCACTCGAACTCCAGTTGATCTGAGTTGATTGATCAGCGCCTGCGCCACTGCCTGATCAACTCAACTCGCTCTAAACCTGATGACGCAACGAAATCAGGGCTGAGCAGGAGTGACGATGACCAGACGCTGGTACGTGGCGTTACTAGTAGCTTCACTGGCCTTGCCGGGTGTCGCGTTGCACGCGCAGGCCCAAGATGCGGCAGACGACCTAATCCACAGCCGTCCAACGGGTGCATTCGCATTGACGCCCGACTGGAGCTTGGAGCCGTACGCGGAGAAGCTGCAGACCGCCGTCGGCACCACGACGTCGGTCGCCGCCCTGTTGCGTGACGCGAACCGGGACATCGCGTCCTGCAACACCGCGCAGCAGCAGGCGCTCCCGGAGAACTACGACCGAACGGACTACCCGCTGTCGTCCGGCCAGATCCTGCACAGCAGCGAGAAGTTCTGCTGGGACCCCGGCGACAGCAAGGTCGCCTACTGGATCCCGCAGGGCATCACCGGCTCGGCGGACGCGGACAAGGACGGCCTCTGGGGCGAGAACCGAGTGCTGCTCGTGAGTTGGTACTACGACCTGTCGGCGCCGAACAAGGGCGTGCGGATCTCGTTCGTCGACATGAAGAACCGCAAGTACCGGCACGCGCTGCTGGTCGAGCCGACGAAGACGACGACCCCGGACTACCAGGCCGTCCCGATCCACGCCGGCGGGATCGCCTGGCTGAACAACTACCTGTACGTGGCCGACACCAAGGTCGGTCTGCGGGTGTTCGACCTGAACCGCCTCCTCGAGGTGTCCGACGCGCAGGACAGCATCGGCAAGAGCGGCAGCACCTACTACGCCCACAACTACAAGTACGTGCTGCCCCAGGTCGCCACCTACCGGCAGCCCGAGTACTCCACCCCCGGAGCCTGCGTGCCCAGCGCCACGTGGATGTGCTTCTCGTCGTTGTCGCTCGACCGCAGCACGACCCCGGACACGCTCGTCGTCGGCGAATACCGCGACGGCCGCAGCACCAACGCCGCGGTCGACGGCGGCCGCGTGGCCAGGTACCAGGTCGACGCCTCGACCCGGAAGCCCGTGCTGACGAACGGCAAGGCCGTCCCGCAGGACGTGGTGACCATGCCGCGCAGCAACATCCAGGGCGTCCAGACCTGGGAGAACAACTACTACCTCGGCCGCAGCTCGAGCCGGAGCCACAGCTGGATGTACTCCGGTTCGGTCGGTGACACCACGAAAACCCACAGCTGGGCCATCGGCGGCGAGGACCTCTACCACGAGCACGGCGCGAACGAGACCGCCGGAAAGCTCTGGACCGTCGCCGAGCACGCCTGGTCCCTGGACGGCGGCACCTTCATCGACCGGCGCGCGATCTTCGCCGTTCCGCTCAGCTCGATCGGCTGAGCCCACTCACGTCCGTCTCGTTCGAGCCGGAAAACCCGCTACGGAAGGGAATTTCCCATGCGCAAGGCAATTGTGGCCTTCTCGATGGCCTCCGCCGCCGCCATCAGCATCATGGTGCCCGGCACCGCGCTGGCCATCGACCACGAGCTCGACTACGGGACCAAGGGCGGCACGCCGCCGGGAGCCGCCGTGTGCACTGACGCGAAGGAAGACGTCAGGGTTTGCTACGAGCGCGGCGGCGACAAGTGGTGGGTGCAGGACCGCAAGTCGGACGGCAAGTCGGCCATCGTGGAGTGGGCGAACTACCGCAACGGTTCCCTGTACCGCTACGGCCGCTGCGTCAACAGCCACGAGGCCGGCTCCTGGGCGTCGTGCAACAAGAACTACTACGAGGACAGCACCCTGTTCGGCTACCAGGGCGTCTGGAACCGCAGCGCCGGATCCACGACCGAGCTCTACACGACGGAGTGGAAGTTCCAGTGAGCCGGTGCCACGCCCCTAAGCCTGGTATTTGACGAGTAGCTCGACCGCCTCGTCGATGTCATCGGTGACGAGGATCCACTGCTCCGCCTCCCGGCCCGCCGCCAGCTTCTGCACCAGCGGCGCGGCCGGGACCTCGTCGGTCCAGAAGTCCTTGCCCAGGAACACCATGGGCGCGGCCGGGCCGACGCTGCCGTAGTAGTTCTGCGTGAAGTCCTGGAAGACCTCCTGGACCGTGCCCGCCTTGCCCGGCGTGTAGACGATGCCGCCGGTCGCGACGGTCAGCAGGCCTTCCTCGCGCACCGAGTTGGCGAAGTACTTCGCGTGCAGTTCGCAGGCGGGGTTGGGCGGCTCGTGGCCGTAGAACCAGGTCGGGATGCCGATCGTGCGCGGCTTCGCGAAGCTGGGGACCTCCGGGAACGCGGCCAGCCACCGGCCGATCGACTCGTCGTCGTGGCCGAACGACGGCGCCTGCGCGACGGCGTTCAGGACGTCCTTGTCGGCCTCGCCGAGCCGGACGCCCAGCGGCACCGCCTCCATCGCGCCGGGGCCGCCGCCTGTCAGCACCGTGAAACCGGATCTGCCCAGCGCTGCACCGAGTTCGACGGCGTTGCGGTAGCCGTCCGAGCCGCGAGCCAGCGCGTGGCCGCCCATGACCGCGACCGGCGAGCCCGTCAGCGTCTCGTCCAGCGCCTCGGTGATCGAGTGGTCGTGCAGGCGTTCTGCCAGTGCGTGCAGCGGATCGGGGTGGTGGCCCTGCTGCTTGCTGTGCTTGTAGATCACCGCGTCCGGGGTGTCCGCGTACGACTTCGGGTTCGCCGGGTCGAAGCCCGTGAACAACTCCTCCGGCGTGTAGAGCTTCGACCGGTACACGTCGTACGGCAGGTCCGGGATGACCGGGAAGATCAACGCGCCCGCGGCGTCGGCCCGTCGCTGCATCGTCTCGCTCAGGGTGCAGCCCAGCAGCAGCGCACCGTCGATCGGCACCCGCACGTCCTCGCGGGTGAGGTCCAGTCCGATGATGACGGCTTTGCGCAGGTCAGGCTCTGCCCGCAGTTGGTCGAGGTCGGTGATTTCGATCCGCACGGGAAAAAGCCTATGCCTCGGGCGAACCAAGGGGTCGTGGAATCCGAATGAGTAGTGGGAACTCAGGTCCGCTCGTCGTCCCGTCGAGCGGCCTCGGGCCGCGCTGCCCAGGAAAGGTTCCCCGCAATGGCTACCGAACAGCTGACCGGATGCGCTGCCCGTGGCGCCCGAGTGGTAGATCCCCACCGCGTCGAGTACCTGGACTGCGGCGGCTACGGAGTTCCCCTGCTAGGCCACGCCCACCCCGCCGTGGTGCAGGCCGTGGTCGGCCAGGTGCGCCGGCCGTCACTGCTGGACCGCCTGATGCTCGACCTGGTCACGCCCAACGGCCTCGACCACGTGCACACCTTCCCGTCGGCCTCCGAAGCCGCCCAGTTCGCCGTTGCCCTCGCACAGGCCAATGGCCGCCCGCGAGTGTTGACCACCGGTGACGTCCCGTACGGCGGCATCGACTCATTGCGCGCCGTCCTCGCGTCCGGCCCGCCCGCCTGCGTGCTCGTCGAACCGGTCCGCGGCGTCTCGTGCCCGCCTGACGGCTACCTGACCGCGATCGCCGAGGTGTGCCGCGAGCACGACGCCCTGCTGATCGTCGACGAAACCCGCACCGGCCTGGGCCGCCTCGGCGTGTGGTGGGGCTCCGACCTCGACGGCGTGACCCCGGACATCCTGCTGGTCGGCGAGGGCCTCTCCGGCGGCGTGCTGCCGATCGCCGCCGTCGTGGCCACGGCCGCCGTCGAAGTGCCGCTGTGGCGCGGCTCCGACGACGTGTCGCCGCTGGCCTCGGCCGCCGTCAACGCCTGCCTGCGCGTCACCGCCGCCGAGGGGCTGGTCGAACGCGCCAAGCTGCTGGGCGACGAACTCCTGCTCGGGCTCAGGGCCGTCGTCGCGGGCAAGGCCCACGCGTCCGGCCGCGGCCTGCTCCTGGGCGTCGAACTGCCGGACAAGCGCGCCGCCGACATCTTCACCGGCGAACTGCTGCGCCTGCGCGTGCTCGCCGACTTCCGCGGCCGCACGGTGAGCTTCACCCCGCCCGCCGTGATGTCGGCCGCGGACGCCGGGTGGCTGGTCGAGGCCGTGGGCAGGGCCGCGAACAAGATCTGACGTTCACCCGGCACTCACCGCGCGCCCCTGCCAAGATCCTCGGCGGGGGCGCGCGATGCTCAGACTTCTACCGATTCTCCTGCTGTTGACCGGGTGCAGCGTGCTCGAAGGCTTCAACGAGGACGTCAACACGATCGGCAGGCAGATCGTCGCCGAGTGGAAACAACGCCAGGACGTCGCCGCCGCGCAGTTCGAGTACCGCCACGGCCTCGACCTGGGCGAGAGCATGACGGTCGAGGCGCTCGTGCACGCGGACAAGATCACCGACACCACCGTCGACGACCTGGTGGAGATCGCGAAACGCGACTACTGGCGCGGCACCTGGCGGAGCGTCTCGACCAGCTACCTCGTCTACTCCACCGACGATCCGCCCTACGCCGACAAGCGGGGAGAGGCCAAGCCCATCGCCCACGGCAAGATCACCTTCGACGGCGACCCGGCGCACAGCTACGGACCCCGACCGACGCAGCCGAGCAAATGAGGCGCCTCGCGCTCCTGGCGCTGCTGCCCCTCACCGCGTGCGGCACGTCCGACGACACCGTCGAGGACCTGGGGGATCGCATCGAGTCCGACCTGAAGGCGAACGAGGGCGTCACCGCGGTCGAGGTGAAGTACACGACCGGCATGGACTACAGGCAGTACCTCACCGTGACCGCGACCGTGCCCGACCGCGCAAAGGCCGATGAGGCCATGGAGATCATCCGGCGCGACTACTGGACCGGCACCGGGCGCCGGGTGGACTTCCGGATCGCGTTCAGGTCACCGGCCGGCGCTGAGGTGCTGAGCAGCGACGACGTCAGGTTCGAGCTCGGTGACGTCGTCGAGATGGAGCGCGATTACGGGCCGCGCTCGGAGGCCGGCGAGCTCGAACCCGGCCGCTGAGCAGTTCCGCTCATCTTGCCCGGTTCGCTGTGCAAGCTCTCTCCTCGTCATGGTTTGCTCACCGCGAGTGAACGGGGGCTAGGAGATGTACGGCAATCCGGACGAGCTGGACCGCATCGCTGGCGAGATCGAGAAGCGCCGAGCTCCAGCGCAACGCCGCAGCCTTCCGCCGCAACCTCGAATCCGCCGGCACGACCGTGACGACCGAGGACAAGTCCATCACCGTCACGGTCGCCTCGAACGGTGCGCTGCTCGACCTGAAGATCGAGGGCAACACCGACCTGGCGACCAAGATCGTCGCCCTCAGGAGGATCGCCCGCGAGCAGGCCGCGGCGAACGTGCTCGGCGAGTTCCGCCAGGTCGTCGGCAGTCACGCGAACGAGCTGGACACCGACATCTCGGTTCCCGCTCCGCCGGTACCCGAGCAGCCGAGGAAGACCGAACAGTCCGAAGAGGACTTCAGCGAGAAAACGGTCTACCGCAAGGAGAGCTGGTAGCTCAGAAGATCACCGTCTGGTTGCCGTGCACCAGCACGCGGTCCTCCAGGTGCCACCGCAACCCGCGCGCCAGCACCACCTTCTCGATGTCCCGCCCCTTGCGCACCATGTCCGCGACCGAGTCGCCGTGCTGCACGCGCAGGACGTCCTGCTCGATGATCGGCCCCGCGTCCAGGTCCGCCGTGACGTAGTGGCACGTGGCGCCGACGAGCTTCACGCCGCGGCGGTGGGCCTGGTGGTAGGGGCGGGCGCCGATGAACGACGGCAGGAAGCTGTGGTGGATGTTGATCGTGCGGCCGGTCCAGGCCGCGCACAGCTCGGGCGGCAGGATCTGCATGAAGCGGGCCAGCACCACGGCATGCGGGTCGTGCTTCTCCACCAGGACCCGGAGCTGGGCGAACGCCGCCTGCTTGCCCTCGGGGTCGTTGGCGGGGAACGGCACGTGGTGGAACGGGATGCCGTGGGCGCGGGTGATGTCGCCGAGCTCCGGGTGGTTGCCGATGACCGCGGACACCTCGACGTCGAGCTCGCCGGTCGCGACGCGGGCCAGCAGGTCGTAGAGACAGTGGCCTTCCTTCGAGACCAGGATCACCACGCGCTTGCGGGAGCCCGTGTCGGTCACCGTCCACGTCGACTGCGCGCCCAGCGACGCGGCCACCTCGCCGAACTGCGCGCGCAGCTCGTCCACGCCGAACGGCAGGGAGTCCGCGCGGACCTCCTGGCGCGTGAAGAACCAGCCCGTCTCCGGGTCGGTGTGGTACGCGGCCTCGACGATCCAGCCGCCGTTGTCCGCGAGGAACGACGAGATCCTCGCGATGATGCCGGTGCGGTCCGGGCAGCCGAAGGTGATCACATAGCGACGCTCAGGCGATGACACGCCCCCAGAGTATTCGCTGCGCTGTTCACGGCCTGGGCAGCGCCGCCAACAGGGACTGGTCACCGGACACGATCGCGTGGTTCGGCCGGGCGTACACGGCCCGGTAGATGGCGTCCGCCCCGCCTGCGAGAGTGGCGTCGGCGTCGAAAGCCGAGTCGTGCACGGCAGAGATCACCAGCGGCTCGCCCTCGGTCAGCGTGACCTCCCACACACGGCCCGCGTCGGCGGCGTGCACCAGGAGCCGGCCGGAAGCCGAGACCGCGCGGCCCAGCTCGATCCGGCGGGCCACCAGCACGGTCAGGTACTCGTCGATGCCGTCCGCCGCGAACTCCGGGTCGAACACCAGCGCGGGCAGCTCGTGCCCGGTCGCGAGTTCCGCGTCCAGGCGGTGGATCGACGTCTCGTGCGCCTGCCTGCGGGACCAGAAGGCGGCGCGGAAGGACTTGTCGAACGTCCACGCGGGACGGTCGGTGGGCGTCTCGCGCAACCGCTCCAGCAGCAGCGAAAGCCCGTTGTCCCACCAGGGGAACACCTCGTCGAAGTCACGTGGCGCCTTCACCCACTCCGGGCGGCCGGCCTCGGGTGCGGTGACGACGGCCTGTGCTGCCCACGTGTGCACCTCGGCCATGTGCTGTACCAGCTGCAGCACTGTCCAGTCAGGACAAGAAGGAACCGGTGCGCCCGCGCCCGCCTTCAGCGCGGCCGAACGCATCAACGAAGCCTGGCTCTCGATCTGCGCGACGTAGTCCACGAAACCACCCTAGGGCGCTACGGCTGCCCATTCGAGCGAGATTTCGCCGAGCCGCCAGCGCCGCCGGTCGTCCACCACGGGCCAGCCGCGCTCGACCAGCAGCCGCGCCGACTCCACCCACCGCGCACGGGGCCCGAACGGCGCGAACGGGGCCGCCGTCGCCCAGCAGGCGTCCAGCTCGGCCAGCAACGCGTGCACGCGCTCGCCCGGCACGTTCTTGTGGATCAACGCCTTGGGCAGCCGCTCGGCCAGGTCAGAGGGCACGTCGATGCCGGACGGCTTGCAGGCCAGCGTGAACCGCAACGGTCCGTCCGCCGAGAGCGTCACCCACGTGCACCGGCGGCCGATCTCGTCACACGTGCCCTCGACGATCAACCCGCCGGGGGCCATCCGCGAGAGCATCGTGTCCCACGCCTCGAACGCCTGCTCCTCGGTGTACTGGCGCAGCACGTTGAACGCGCGCAACAACACCGGCCGCGCACCGGCCAGCTCGAAGCCGCCGCGCCGGAAGTCCAGGAACGGCGGCGAGGCGACGGCCTTGCCCGCGTCGACCCGTTCCTGGTCGATCTCCAGCCCGAGCACGCGCACGTCCGGCCGCACGACCCGCAGCCGGGCGGCCATCTCCACGGTGGTGATCGGGGTCGCGCCGTAGCCGAGGTCGACCACCAGCGGGTCGGCGGCGGAGGCCAGGAACGACGAGAGCGTGCCGGTCATCCACCGGTCGACCCGGCGCAGGCGGTTCGGGTTGGTCGTGCCGCGGGTGGGGACGCCGAGCGCGCGGGCCCGGCCGGCCGCTAGTCGCGGTTTGCGAGCCATTGCGTGGTGAACTCGCTCTCCTTGTCGAGCAGCACGACGACCTGCTCGGCGATCACCTTCTCCAGCTTCCCGCCCATGAGCGGGATGCTGACCTTGGCCTCCCCCGTGAGGGTGACCTTCGAGCCGGATCCGTTGCCCGTGATGGTGAACGCGCCGTCGAGCCGTCCGGGCACACCGACGAGCGTGACCTCGACCGTGCCCGCGCCGGCCGCCCAGTTCTCGACGCGCTTGATCACCAGGTCGCCGCCGAGCAATGACTTCGCCACGGACGGCAGGTGCTCGGCAGGCACACCCTGCTTGAGCTCGTAGGACGCCTTGCCGTCGGCGTACGAGAACGAGACGAGCTCGGCGTTCGTGCCGCCGATCGCGGCGAGCCGGTCGCGCAGATAGGTCTCGTCGACCATCGCGCCGAAGACCGTCTCCGCCGAATGGGGTGAGGTGGTGTGGTGCTCGATGCGGCGTGCCATGTCGCGGAGGCTACCGTTGACGCCTGTGACCACCACGCAGTCCGTACCTCTGGCCGAGCGCACCACGCTCCGACTCGGTGGCCCGGCCGCGCGGTTCGTCCACGCCACGACCGCCGCTGAGCTGGTCGAAGCCGTGCGAACAGCCGACGCCGCCGCCGACGAGAAGGTCCTCGTGCTCGGCGGTGGATCGAACCTCGTGATCTCGGACGGCGGCTTCGACGGCACCGTCGTGCACGTCGCCACCAAGGGTTTCCGGCTCGACCCGCTGGGCGGCGGGATCGTCCAGTTCACCGTCGAGGCGGGCGAGGAGTGGGACGCGGTCGTCGCCGAGGCGGTCGCGCAGGGCCTCGGTGGCCTCGAGTGCCTCTCCGGCATCCCCGGCCTCAACGGCGCCACGCCGGTGCAGAACGTCGGCGCGTACGGCGTCGAGATCTCCCAGGTGCTGCAGTCGGTGGATCTTCTCGACCGGCGCAGCGGCAAGGTGCACCAGGTGCCCGCCGCCAAGCTCGGCCTCGACTACCGCACCAGTGTGCTGAAGGGCACGGACAACGCGGTCGTGCTGCGCACCAGGTTCTCGCTCACCGCCGGCGGCATGTCCGCGCCGATCCGTTACGCCGAGCTGGCCCGCGTTCTCGGGGTGGCGCAAGGTGATCGCGTCCCGGCCGACGAGGCTCGCAAGGCCGTGCTGGAACTGCGCCGCGGCAAGGGCATGGTGCTCGACGCCACGGACCACGACACGTGGAGCGCCGGCTCGTTCTTCACCAACCCGATCATCGACGACTCGACCTTCACGAGCGTCCTGCTCCGCATCTCCGAACGTCTCGGCGCCGACGTGAACGTGCCGGTCTACCCGGCGGGCCCCGGCCAGAAGAAGCTCTCCGCCGCGTGGCTGATCGAACGCGCCGGGTTCCGCAAGGGTCACCAGGGTCCTGGCGGCCGGGTGTCGCTGTCCGGCAAGCACACGCTCGCCCTGACCAACCGCGGCGGCGCCTCCACCGAGGACCTGCTCGACCTGGCGCGCGAGGTGCGCGACGGCGTGCGGGCGGCGTTCGGCGTGGAACTGCGCCCCGAACCCGTTTTCGTAGGCGTTCAGCTCTAAGTCCGTCCGGGTGACTCCGTGTGACGAACCACTACTTGGCGTGTTTCATTGAGGTAGGGGTGGAACGGAGGTCGCTATGAGCTACCTCGACGAGGGTGCGCGCGAGGTCATCAGGCCGATCAAGCGCATGGTCGAAGACGAGTTCCTGTCCCGGCCGGGCGTGATCGGTGTCGACATCGGCGAGAAGGTCACCGGCGGACGCCCGACGGGCCGGGCCGCGATCGTGGTCTACGTGTGCGCCAAGGGACCTCTTCATCCGCAGCAGATCCCGCCGGAGGTCGGCGGCGTGCCGACGGACGTCGTCGCGGAGTCGATCGTGCTGCACCGCGCCAGGATCACCCGCACGTCGGACGTGCAACCCGTTGAGGCGCAACGGCATCCGGTGCTGCGGGGTGGCATCGGCATCGGGCCCGCCCGGTCGTTCCGGGTGGTGCCGCCCGAGGTCGAGAAAGCCGGCGAGTACGTGATCGCCGGCACGCTCGGCGCGTTCGTCGTCACCCGCGACGAGCCGGGGAAGGTGCTGGGGCTCACCACGTTCCACGTCGGCTGCGTCGACGACTCGTGGGCGGTGGGCGACGAGTTCGTGCATCCGTCCAGAGTGGACGGTGGGATTCCTGGGCCGGACCAGGTCGCGGTGCTGGACCGCGCGGCGCTCGCGGGATCCGTGTCGGCGGCGGGGCTGCGGATGGGCAACCGGCCGTTCCGCGCGGAGGTGCTCGACATCGGCGCGCTCACCGGGACCGCGCCGGCCGAGGTCGGCTCCACCGTGCGCAAGACCGGCCGCACAACGGGTCTGACCCACGGCATGGTCACGTCGACGGACGCGACCGTCCGGCTGGACTTCGGCGACGGTCTCGGCGTCAGGACCCTGCGCGACCAGATCCGCGTCCGCTCGTCCGAACGCTTCGGCGACCACGGCGACAGCGGTGCGGTGCTGGTCGACGCCGACAACCGCGTGGTGGGCCTGTACCTCGCCGGCTCAGGTTCGAAAGGGTCCTTTTCGGCAGGGTTCGCGAACCCGATCGAACCTGTGCTGCGTCAGCTCGACGTGGAGCTGCTCACACCCGGTGTGCCCGAGTCGCGGAGGCCTGAGCGCGAGGCTTGAGCACGATCGTGTCCAGGTTCACGTGCGACGGCCGGGTGACGGCGAACGCGATCACGTCCGCCACGTCGTCCGCGACCAACGGCGTGATGCCCTCGTAGACCTTGGCCGCGCGCTCGGTGTCACCGCCGAACCGGTTGGCCGAGAAGTCCGTCTCGACCATGCCCGGCTGGATCTCGGTGATCCGCACCGGCTGCCCCAGCAGTTCGCCCCGCAGCGTCCGGTGGAGTGCCGACTGGGCGTGCTTGGCGCTGGTGTACCCGGAGCCGTTGTCGTAGGCCTCGAACGCGGCGATGGACGTCACGGACACGATGTGCCCGTCGCCGGACGCGATCAGCTTGGGGATGAACGCCTTGGTCACCAGGAGGGTGCCGAGGACGTTCGCCTCCCACATCCAGCGCCATTCCTCCGGATTGCCCTCGGCCACGGTCGAGAGCCCGCGCGCACCACCCGCGTTGTTCACGAGGACGTGGGCTTCGGGTACCCGGTCGGCGAAGGCGGCGACGGAGGCCTCGTCGGTGACGTCCAGCTCGATGGCCGTCCCGTCGATCTCCTTCGCGATAACGTGAAGAAGATCCAGGCGACGTGCGCCGAGCACGACGTGGAAGCCCTCGGCGGCCAGCCGCCGAGCGGTGGCCTCGCCGATGCCCGCGCTAGCTCCGGTCACTACTGCGACAGGTCGATTCACGACCACGATCGTAGGCGGCGAGCCTGGGTGTGACGGACGTCACTCACACCTTCGGGTCGTGCTGGACGTCCACCATGGTGGGAGGTCGAAACCGTGAAGAGAACACTTGTCGCGCTGGTCGCCGGGCTGACGCTGCTGACCGGCTGCTCGAGTGTCGAGGCGGGCAAGCCGAGTGCGGACACCTCGCA
This sequence comes from Lentzea kentuckyensis, assembly GCF_002150765.1. Classification (GTDB taxonomy): domain Bacteria; phylum Actinomycetota; class Actinomycetes; order Mycobacteriales; family Pseudonocardiaceae; genus Lentzea; species Lentzea kentuckyensis. The sequence goes on along the minus strand of NZ_MUYM01000056.1, from coordinate 24,048 downwards.
ACCGGCCGCGAAGGTCACCCTGTCCCCGGTCGACGGCACGAAGGACGTGCAGGTCACGACTCCGGTGCAGGTCACCGTGGTGGACGGGACGATCGAGTCCGTCTCGGTGAAGTCGCCGGAAGGCAAGGACGTCAAGGGCACCCTCACCGAGGACAAGTCCGGCTGGACGATCGCCGAGCCGCTGGGCTACGGCAAGACGTACAGCTACTCCGGCAAGGTCGTCGGCAAGGACGGCAGGCCGGTCGAGCTCAAGGGCTCGTTCACCACCGTCGCGCCCGGTTCGCAGACCCGCGCGACGCTGTGGCCCTCGGACAACCAGACCGTCGGCGTCGCGGCGCCGATCATGGTCAAGTTCGAGGCCCCGGTCGAGGACAAGGCGACCGTCGAGAAGGCGCTCAAGGTCACCAACTCCGCGAACGTCACCGGTACCTGGGCCTGGCTCAACGCCCAGGAAGTGCACTACCGGCCGGAGAAGTACTGGCCGGCGAACACCACGGTCAAGGTCGAGGCCAAGCTCTACGGCGTGAACTACGGCGGTGGCGCGTTCGGCAAGGCCGACGTCACCTCGGACTTCACCATCGGCCGCAACCAGGTCGTGCAGATCAACAACCCGACGCACCAGCTCGTGGTGCTGCGCGACGGCCAGCAGGTCGCCTCGTATCCGGCGTCGTTCGGCAAGGACGCCGACCCCGAGCTGACCACGCCGAACGGCACGTTCGTGGTCATGTCGAAGAACGACACGTTCTCGTTCGACAACCCGCGTTACGGCTACACCAACGTCGTGAAGAAGTGGGCCGTCCGGTTCTCGAACCACGGCGAGTTCATCCACGAGAACAACGACAACGCGGGCAACATCGGCAAGGCGAACACCTCGCACGGCTGCGCGAATCTGCTGGAAGCCGACGCGAAGGCGTACTACGACTCGGCGATGGTCGGTGACCCGGTCGAGGTGACCGGCTCCATCACCACGCTGCCGGCGCAGTTCGACTGGTACGACTGGCAGATCCCGTGGGACCAGTGGAAGGCCAAGTCCGCGGTGAAGTAGGACCGGCGGGAATGCGTCCCCCGACCAGGTCGTTCGCACCTGTGTGCACCTAACACACGTGACGGCGGCCGGCGGGGGACGACTGGCCGTCCGTGAGGCAGGACCGCTCGACGCGCCACCGGTGGTGCTCGTCCACGGGTGGGCGCAGACCGGCGCGGTCTGGGACCTGCCCGACTTCCGGACTTACGCCGTTGACCTGCGAGGACACGGCGAGTCCGACGACTTCGGCGACTACCGTGATTCCGCCAGGTGGGCCGACGACCTCAGGCTCGTGCTCGATCACACCGGACCCGCGACCGTCGTCGGGTGGTCCTACGGCGGGCTGGTGATCACCGACTACCTCCGCCACCACGGCACCGAGCTGATCGACGCGCTGGTGTTCGTGAGCGCCATCACGGAGATCGGCCGTGATCGTCCCGGCGGCTCCACCGGCCCCGTGATGCGTGCCGCGTTGCCCGGCGCGATCACCGACGACGCCGTGCTGGCGGAGTTCTGCCGGGCCATGGCACCCGCGCTACCTGCCGGGACGGTCGCTGAACTCACAGCCGCGGCGACCTCGGTGAGCCATAAAGTGCGAGGTGAGCTGTTCCGCAGGGATGTGGGCAGCGCTGACGTGCTGAAGGGCGTCGACGTGCCGACGCTGATCGTGCACGGAACTCAAGACGAGGTGGTCGCTCCTGCCGCCGCCGAGTACTCCGCCGCCCTGATCCCCGGAGCCGAGTTGAGCCTCTACCCCGACACCGCGCACGCGCCTTTCCTCGAGCGGCCCGACCAGTTCCTCTCCGACCTGAAGCGGGTGGTCCGATGAAGCGCGTGGCCGTGCTCTCGGTGCACACCTCGCCGCTGGAGCAGCCGGGGACGGGTGACGCCGGCGGGATGAACGTCTACATCGTGCAGACGGCCACGCGGATGGCCCAGCGCGGCGTCGAGGTGGAGATCTTCACCCGCGCCACGTCGTCCGAGCTGCCCCCGGTCGCCGAACTGGCACCCGGCGTGCGCGTCCGGCACGTGGCCGCGGGACCGTTCGAAGGGCTGGGCAAGGAAGAACTTCCTGGTCAGCTCTGTGCGTTCACGGCGGGTGTGCTGCGCGCCGAGGCACGGCACGAGCCCGGCTACTACGACGCGATCCACTCGCACTACTGGCTGTCCGGGCAGGTCGGCTGGCTCGCGCGGGAACGCTGGGGCGTGCCGCTCGTGCACACCGCGCACACGCTGGCCAAGGTGAAGAACCTCGCGCTGGCCGAGGGGGACGCGCCGGAGCCCAGGATGCGGGTGATCGGCGAGGAACAGGTGGTCACCGAGTCGGACCGGCTGGTGGCCAACACCGACATCGAGGCCAGTGAGCTGATCAAGCTCTACGACGCGGAACCGTCCAAGGTCGCCGTGGTGCCGCCTGGCGTCGATCTCGACCGCTTCACGCCGGGTGACCAGGCTCGCGCACGACACCGCTTCGGCATCCCGCAGGACGCGGTCGTGCTGGCGTTCGTCGGCCGCATCCAGCCGTTGAAGGCCCCTGACGTGCTGCTGCGCGCGGCCGCCGAGATGCTGGTCCGCGATCCCGGACTGCGTGCACGGCTGGTCGTGCTGATCGTCGGCGGACCTTCTGGTTCCGGCACGGAACGGCCGAAGGCGCTGGAGGAGCTGGCCGTCCAGCTGGGGATCGCGGACGTGGTGCGGTTCCTGCCGCCGCAGCCGGGACCGGCGCTGGCCGAGGTCTACCGGGCCGCCGACCTGGTGGCGGTGCCGAGCTACAACGAGTCCTTCGGGCTGGTGGCGCTGGAGGCGCAGGCGTGCGGGACGCCGGTGATCGCGGCGGCGGTCGGCGGGTTGCCGGTGGCGGTCAACGACGGGATGTCCGGGGTGCTCGTGCACGGGCACGAACCGGGCGCGTGGGCGGCGGCGATCAGCGGGACGGCGTTGCCGCAGCGGGAGCACCTGGCGAGCAACGCGGTAGGACATGCGCGACGCTTCTCGTGGGATCGCACGACTGATGCCCTGCTGGCGGGGTATCAAGAGGCGGCAGACGTGTTCCGCCGGGAGGTTGTCGCTTGAGCATCGACAGTGTGATCAAGGCTTTTCTGGACGAACGGGAGCTGAAGTACGACCGTCGCGAAGAGGGCAAGTTCTTCGTGACGCTGCCGGGCACCAAGAAGCTGCAGACCAACGTGTGGCTGGTCGAGACGACGCACGCGTTGCTGGTCGAGGCGTTCGTGTGCCGGCGGCCGGACCAGTCGTTCGAGGACGTCTACCGGTTCCTGTTGCGGCGCAACGCACGGCTGTACGGCGTGCACTACACGATCGACGCCGAGGGTGACATCTACCTGGTCGGACGGGTCGGGAAGCACGCCGTGACGGCCGACGAGCTGGACCGCGTGCTCGGGCAGGTGCTGGAGGCGGCGGACGGCGACTTCAACCCGCTGCTGGAGATCGGGTTCGCCGACGCGATCCGGCGGGAGTGGGCGTGGCGGGTGTCGCGCGGCGAGTCGCTCGCGAACCTGCAGGCGTTCCAACATCTCGTTTCGGACTAGGCGGCAACCACCGGTCCGCCCGGCCCCGTCTGACTGGCATGGGTAAACCAGTGCTGTGGGTGGGAGTCGCGTTGCTGGCCCTGGTTTCCGCGGGGTGCAGCAACAGTTCGAAGGAGATGAGCGGGTCGGCGGCGATGGATGCCGCTCCACCGCAGGCGGCGCAGCAGAAGGTGCCGCAGCAGGAGAACGGCAAGAACACGCAGAACGCGCAGGGCGTGCAGCCGGTGCAGCAGCAGGAACGGCAGCTGGTCCGCACGGCGACCGTCGACCTGCGCAGCGACAACGTGCTGAAGGCCATCGGTGACATCAAGGACCGGGCACAGGCCGTGGGCGGGTTCGCGGGACAGGAGAACTCGACCAAGGAACGCGGGTCCGTGACCGTGCGGGTGCCGTCCACCGAGCTGGACCGGGTCGTGCGCGATCTGGCGAGCGTCGGCGAGGTGACGCGGAGCGAGGTGCGCAGCGAGGACGTCACCGACCAGCTGGTCGACGTCGAGGCGCGGATCGCGACGCAGAAGGCCAGCGTCGAGCGGCTGCGGGTGCTGTTCGAGCGGGCGGGCACGACGGCCGAGATCGCCCAGATCGAGAGCGAGTTGACCAAGCGGCAGAGCGAGCTCGAGTCGATGCAGCGGCGCAGCGAGTCGCTGAAGGGCAAGGCCGCTCTCGCCACGTTGACGGTGCAGGTCGCCACGGTGCCGATCGCGCCGCCGGAGCCGGAGAAGGCCGGGTTCCTCAGCGCCCTCGCCGGTGGCTGGAACGCGCTGCTCACCGTGGTGGGCGGGATCTTGATCGCGGTCGGCACGGTGCTGCCGTTCGTGGTGGCGCTCGGAGTGCCCGCAGCGATGGTGATCTACGTCCTGCGGCGCCGAAAGCGTGTCACTCGAATGAACGAGGCAGCATGATCAAGTTCTACTGAGAGTAGTCCTTTGATGAGGCGCGGAACGGCTCGGGAGAGAGGGGGAGTCGCATCGAGCCGTCCCGCGTCAAAGGTCCCCGCTGCATGGATCCGTGGACGGGGGGAGCCTGCGGATCCGAAGCGGGCCACGCGATTCGACGGGGGATGACGAATCGCGCAAGGTGCATCCGCTCGTCGAGTAAGCGTGGGAGCCGACTCACGGAGGCGGTATCAACTTCCCAGATACATCCTTGCGTTCACAAGTGCTTGTATTACTCCATTCGAGTGGAATTAGTTGCGCAAAGTAACGTCTCTGTAGCGATCTAGGAGTCCTTGACCTGGTCTGTGGGCTGGCTCACGATGACCCCACAGGCTGGGTGTACAGCGAGTGAATGAGGGTCGCCGCATGGTTTTTCGCAGTCCGTTCCCCGACGTCGAGATCCCTGATGTGTCGCTGCACCAGCTGTTGTTCGGCGACATCGCCGATCGGGCGGACCGGGTTGCGTTGATCGACGGCATGTCCGGTGCCTCGATCACCTACGGCCAGCTCGCCGGGATGATCGACCGCATGGCCGCCGCACTGGCCGCGCGCGGCATCGGCAAGGGCGACGTGGTCGGCATTCTCAGCCCGAACACGCCCTACTACGCCGTCGTCTTCCACGGCATCCTGCGTGCGGGCGCCACGGCGACCACGCTCAACGCGCTCTACACGGCGGACGACGTCGCGCACCAGTTGCAGGACGCGGGCGCGAAGATGCTGTTCACGGTGTCCGTGCTGCTGCCGAACGCCGCACCGGGCGCCGCGAAGGCCGGCGTGACCGACGTCGTGGTGCTGGACGGCGCCGAGGGCTACCCGTCGTTGCCCGAACTGCTGGCGAACGACCACCCGGTGCCGTCGGTCGAGATCAACCCGGCCGAGGACGTCGCGGTGCTGCCGTACTCGTCCGGCACGACCGCGTTGCCCAAGGGCGTCATGCTGACGCACCGCAATCTGGTCGCGAATCTCGTCCAGTGCGGCCCGATTCTTTCGGATGTCGGCCCGCACACCCGAATTCTTGCGGTGCTGCCGTTCTTCCACATCTACGGCATGCAGGTGTTGATGAACAACGGCCTGTACATCGGCGGTGTCGTCGTGACGCTGCCGAAGTTCGAACTGCCCGAGTTCCTGCGCGTGATCGCCGAACACAAGACCGACCGCGTCTACATCGCGCCCCCGGTCGCGGTCGCCCTGGCCAAGCACCCGATCGTCGACAACTACGACCTGTCCGCGATGGCCACGCTGTTCTCCGGTGCCGCGCCGCTGGACGTCGAACTCGCCGACGCGGTCCGCAAGCGCCTCGGCTGCCGCGTCTCGCAGGGCTACGGCATGACCGAGATGTCCCCGGTCAGCCACGCGATCCCGGACACCCGCGACGACATCTCGGTGGGCACCGTCGGCGTGATCATCCCGAACCTCGAGTGCCGCCTGGTCGACCCCGCGACGGGTGAGGACGTCGGCGTGGGCGAGCGCGGCGAACTGTGGTGCAAGGGCCCGAACATCATGAAGGGCTACCTCAACAACCCCGAGGCCACCGCCGCCACCATCGACGACGAGGGCTGGTTGCACACCGGCGACGTGGCCGTGATCGACGCCGACGGCATCGTCTCGATCGTCGACCGCGTCAAGGAGCTCATCAAGTACAAGGGCTACCAGGTCCCGCCGGCCGAACTGGAAGCCGTGCTGCTGACCCACCCGGAGATCGCCGACGCGGCGGTCATCGGCGTGCGCGACGCGGACGGCGAGGAGGTCCCGAAGGCCTTCGTGGTCCGGCAGGCCGAGTCGGCGATCGACGGCGACGCCGTGATGGCGTTCGTGGCCGAACACGTGGCGCCGCACAAGAAGGTGCGCGCGGTGGAGTTCATCGAGGCGATCCCGAAGTCGGCAGCGGGCAAGATCCTGCGCAAGGACCTCAGGGCTCGCGAACAGGGTTGATCTTGACGTCTCGGACGTGATGGTTCCGGCCTGAGCTGCGGAAACGTTGCTCGGGTCGGTCCGGCCGGGTGGTCACCGTCTGCCGTTGACTGCGGGATTCTGCCACCGCTCACGGAACATGCACGGAACGACGAACGCCCCCAGCAAGATCATTGCTGGGGGCCGGCACGGCGTTTGACGTCACTCTGGCGGCTTTTCCAGTCGAAAAAGCCCTGTTCGCGATGACAACGAACAGGGCTTTCTCATTCCGCTCATCGACGCCGTGCGCCTGCCCGCCCAGAACAAGAAGCAAGTCTCAGGCGGGCCGCCCCGAAGATTCGGTCGAGCTAGCGGTGAACAGACACCGAGGAATCTGTCCGGCACTTCTTGCGAGTGCAAGCAATAAGCTTCTGGACGAATTGGGTGGATGTCGCCCGAGCCCTCGAAGGCGACATCCACCCATCACTTCCGGAGTGCGGCCTGAGTATTGGCAGACCGAGCCTTAGCGGCCGAGCAGGCTGCCCTTGACGGCCGCGTCCTGCTGGTAGACCGGAGCGGTGCTGCAGGCGTTGTAGTCAGAGCCGAGCAGGCCACCCTGCTGCCACGGAGCCGGGCACGGGACGTTCACGTTGACCAGCGGCGCACCAACGGTGCCCACCAGCTGGTTGATCGGCGCGTTGGCGTACACCGGCGCAGCGGCGGTCTGACCGAAGCCCGTCGGCTGGTCCGCCCAGGTCCGCTCCGTGCCGATGAGGTCACCGCCGACAGGGGCGTCCTGCTGGAAGACCGGAGCGGTGTTGCAGGCGTTGTAGTCGGCGCCGAGCAGGCCGCCCTGGTTCCACGGGGCCGGGCAGGGGACGTTCACGTTGACCAGCGGTGCACCAACGGTGCCCACCAGCTGGTTGATCGGGGCGTTGGCGTGCACCGGAGCGGCAGCGGTCTGACCGAAGCCCTCGTTGCGGGAGCTGGATTCGCCACCCAGGTCACCGAAGACCGGCGCGCTCTGCTGGTACACCGGGGCGGTGTTGCAGGCGTTGTAGTCGGAGCCGAGCAGGCCACCCTGCTGCCACGGGGCCGGGCACGGGATGTTCGCGTTGACCAGCGGCGCACCGACAGTGCCGACCAGCTGATCGATCGGCGCGTCCGCGTACACCGGGGCGGCCGCGACCTGGCTGAAGCCAGACGCCTTCACGTCGTCCCCACCTGCGAAGGCGACACCGGACGATCCCAGAACGGAACCAATCGCGACGGTGACCGCCACGGTCCCGAGGACCGTGCGACGCAGGGTACCCAAATTGAACATGGAAACTTCTCCGTTTCTTGCCAGACGAGGGACCGCTCAGATAACACCCCGCCCAGGATCGGGAAGGAATGCACGCGGTGAATCGAGCGCCGCCACATTAACCCCGACCGCCTCTGTCGCAAGTGGACAGACGCGCCTTTCTGGCGTTCTTCACCCGAAAGTGTCGGCGTCCAACGTGTAACAGCTCACCGGGATGGGTATGTCCAGAGATTTCAAGGCAGAACACACAATGAGCCCCGGTTGGTGACACCCAGGCGGATATTCGAGACCACCAGGTCTCACGGCGGAGCGGCCAGAGCGATGCTTCAAGGAGCCACGTCGCGCCGGTGAACGGTCCGACAATCAACGGGCTCACCGATGACTGCGCTAATTGTCCGCAGGCCGGATACCGCTCTGGAGCGGTATCCGAAGCAGCTCCGCAGGTCCCGCATCCAGTTGGCGTCGAGTGTGCCGGCGGCAGCATGTCCTCGTGTCGACCGACGCCCTGGCTTGGAAGCTGCTGGGCGTGATCGTCGTGACTACGCTCGATCACCGTTCAGGAGTCAGTGACGGAGGGGTGATGGTGAGGCCCAGGTAGTGAAGGTGTTGGCGCGTTGCTGGTCCTGAGGACCGCGACGGACTAGCTCCCTTGGCAAGGCGGAGAGTGGGGACGAGCGACAGGCGATCACCTTGATCGAGCTGGGCACGGCGCTCGGCTGCCGCGCCTATGGACAGCTCAACGCCGTGACGGCATCGACCAGCCCGCAGGCCTGCCTTCGTTGGCCGGTCGGAGGCGGGGGCGGCAGACGACTGGGTGGGCACGTGTCCAGCGTCCGCACGATCGACGGCGGCATTGATGAGTACCTGTCGGATGCTCAGGTGCCGACTCCGCCGCGCGGCCGGAGCATCCGTTGCAACCTCCGTGGATCAACACTCGTTTCCACAATTGCGTCGTTGCGCAACGCGATCGCACGTTCCGGTCTCAGTTCCCTGCCGCAGGAGTGCAGATGCCTTGGAAAGTCCCCGGTCTTCTGGCGCGCTCTCGGCGTGTGAAGGCCATGTCGTTGCTCGGCGCGCTGGTGCTGGTGGTGTCGGAACAGTCCGCCGCCGGTGCGGCCGGGCCGCCGACTCTGTCCATTGTGAACAACGAGACCCAGCCGGTCTTCTCCTACGCCGACGCGATCATCGAGTCCGTGTCGGTCGAAACGGGACAGGACACCGACGGTGACGGCGTCGTCGACCACGTCTACGTGGACATCATGCGCCCGAGGGAGGGCGAGAGAGGGCTCAAGTCGCCGGTTCTCCTCCACGCCAGCCCCTACAACGAGGGCTACCTGGATCCGGAGAACGATGACGAACCTCTCCCCCCAGCCGTCGGCGCGGGGCCGGGCTTCGCGATGAGGATCCAGGGCGATCCCAAAACCGACCAGTTCGTGCCACGTGGATATGCCGTGGCACAGATGCAGATCCAGGGCACGGGTCGCTCCACCGGCTGCCCGGACGCGGGCGGTCCGCACGACATCGCCGCGGTCGCCGCGGTCATCGCCTGGTTCACCGGCTCCGGCAGGGCCTTCCACCTCGACGGCTCCCCCGCCACCGCGGAGTGGAGCAACGGCGCGGTCGGCATGTACGGCCACTCCTACGACGGCCACCTCGCGGTCGGCGCGGCCCACGCCGGCGTGCCTGGCCTGAAGGCCGTCGCTCCTACCGCGCCGGTGACCGACGGGTATGCCTGGTCTCGTTCCAACGGCCTCACCAACCGCCCGCATGCCACCTCCTGGCTCGCTGACATCGTCGCGGGCCCGGTCGCCAGGCCGGTGTGTGCCGGCCATGTCGCCTCGCTCGCGGCTGCCGAGGACGCCGAGACGGGAGACCGCAACTCCTTCTGGGACGGACGCGACTTCATCCACGACATGAGCCGGTTCACCGCGCCCGTGCTCACCAGTTGGGCTCGCGACGACATGAACGTCGACTCGGTGCAGTTCGACGGCTTCTGGAAGGCGCTGGGCACCAAGGGCGTTCCCCGCAAACTCTGGGTCGTCGACGGGCCCCACGACCATCAACCTGACATCTGGCGGTGGCAGGACTGGAAGCGGACCATGCACCGGTGGATGGACCGCTGGCTGCTCGGGCTCGACAACGGCATCGACCGCGAACCCGCCGTGGACACGCAGATCGACCCGCAAATCGAGACCGCACCCGAGATCACGGCCACCTGGCCACACCCGTCCGCTGCGCCGGTGCGGCTGCACGCCGGCGACATGGCAGGCGGTTCCGCTCCACTCACCACCGAGCCGTCCGCGTCAGCCGACTTCCACCTCGTGCCCAACGCCAAGGCGGGTCCGACGCTGAAGTTCCAGCCCGCGCCGGGACCGCCGTTCCGGATCTTCGCGATCACTCCACCCGCGGCGGCCGTGACTCGCTTCTCCGGCACACCCACGATCACCGCCACGGTCACGCCGAGCACCAGGAGCACCCCGCTCTCGGCCTACTTCGTCACCTACCGGGACGGGGTGAAGGGCATGAAGATCCTTTCCCGTGGGCTCTTCGACCTGAAGAACCGGAACTCCCTCCATCGACCCGAGCCCCTCGTGCCCGGTGAGAAGATCACGATCACCTGGGAGATGAGCGCGCTCGACCAGTTCGTTCCCGCCGGGCAGCGCTTGGGGCTGATCCTGACCGGGGACAACTACGGCTTGGACACCACGCCCGATCCGGACGCCGGTCCGATCGACTTCGACCTGACCGGGACGAGCATCACGGTGCCCGTGGTCGGTGGCCGTCCGGCGATCACGCTGTAGCGCCGTCCTCCCTGAGCCGTGAGGTTTCCAGGGCCCTGGCCAGCCAGTCGCGATGGCGTCCGGCTGGCCGGCCCAGTTCCGGCCGACGGGCTGGAGATCCACGTCCGCACCGACGCGTCCCATGGCGTGGATCACGGTGCCCGGCCGAGGTACGCCGGGAGGGTCGGCATGGCAGGCTAGCTGCCATGTCTGTCGGAACCTTGGTGCTGCTCCGCCACGGCGAGAGCACGTGGAACGCGGAGAACCTGTTCACCGGATGGGTGGACGTTCCCCTGTCGGAGAAGGGCGAGCGGGAGGCCCGTCGCGGCGGCCAGCTGCTGCGCGAAGCCGGCGTGCTGCCGGAGATCCTGCACACGTCGCTGATGCGCCGGGCGATCATGACCGCGAACCTGGCCCTCGACGCCGCCGACCGGCACTGGATCCCGGTCCGCCGCGACTGGCGTCTCAACGAACGCCACTACGGCGCGTTGCAGGGCAAGAACAAGAAGCAGACGCTGGAGGAGTTCGGCGAGGAGCAGTTCATGCTCTGGCGCCGGTCCTACGACACCCCGCCGCCGCCCATCGAGCCCGGCAGCGAGTACTCCCAGGACACCGACCCGCGGTACGCGGACCTCGGCCCCGACCTGCCGCTGACCGAGTGCCTGCTGGACGTCGTCAAGCGCATGCTCCCGTACTGGGACGAGGCGATCGTGCCGGACCTGCGCACCGGCAAGACCGTGCTCGTGGCCGCGCACGGCAACTCGCTGCGGGCGCTCGTGAAGCACCTGGACGGCATCTCCGACGAGGCCATCGCGGGCCTGAACATCCCCACCGGCATTCCGCTGCGCTACGACCTCGACGAGGACCTGAAGCCGCTCAAGCCGGGCGGCGAGTACCTCGACCCCGACGCCGCCAAGGACGCCATCGCGGCCGTCGCCAACCAGGGCCGCTGACACCTCACGCGGGGGCCTTTCGTTCATGTGGAGTGAACGAAAGGTCCCCGCGTGCACTTGAAGCATCACGGTTGGGTGAACGGGGGCTGACCTGGGCGGGAACAACCGTCCATTGAGGTGTCGCGGGTATCACGGTTCACGCTTCCGCACTAGGCCAAGACACCTCTGAGCTGCTTACCATTCGCCTCGTGACCACAACGGGTTACCTCGCTGTGTCGATCGGCCTCGCGCTCATCGGCGCTACGGCCGCTTTCCTCATCGGCCGGTTCACCGCTCCCCGGCGCCCGAAGAAGCCGGAGGGTCTCACGGTCGGTGACCTGATCCAGCAGATCGTCCGGGACTCTCACAACGGCATCGTGGTGCTGAACCACTTCGGCGACGTCGTGCTGCACAACCCGCGGGCGGAAGAGCTCGGGGTCGTGCGCAACAACCGCGTCGACGACCGCGCCCGCAAGGCCGCGGAGGCCGTCCGCAGCAGCAACGAGGTCGTCTACGTGGACCTCTCGCCGCTGGACGGGCAGCGCGGCGGCCGGCAGCCGGAGGCCGTGCACGCCGAGGTCCGGCAGCTCATCGAGGACTTCATCTTCGTCGACGCCACGGACGAGTCGGAGTCGGTGCGGCTGGAGAAGACGCGCCGCGACTTCGTGGCGAACGTCAGCCACGAGCTCAAGACCCCGGTCGGGGCCCTCGCGCTGCTGGCAGAGGCCGTGCTGGACGCGAGCGACGACCAGGAGGAGGTCCGCCGGTTCAGCGCGAAGATCATGCAGGAGGCCACCCGCCTCGGCGTGCTCGTCACCGAGCTGATCGCGCTGTCCCGCCTGCAGGGCGCGGAGAAGCTGCCGGAGCTCAGCGACACCGAGATCGACGTCGTGATCAACGAGGCGCTGTCGCGGTCCAAGCTCGCCGCCGAGTCCGTCGACATCTCGATCACCACCGACGAGCCGAGCGGGTTCGTCGTGCCGGGTGACCGGTCGTTGCTGGTCACGGCGCTGACGAACCTGCTGGACAACGCCGTCGCGTACTCGCCTCCCGGAAGTCCGGTGAGCGTCAGCCGCCGGTTGGTCGACGGGCACGTCGAGATCGCTGTGACCGACCGCGGCATCGGCATCGCCGAGGACCAGCAGACACGGGTTTTCGAGCGGTTCTACCGCGTGGACAAGGCTCGCTCGCGGGCGACCGGAGGCACCGGCCTCGGGCTCGCGATCGTCAAGCACGTCGCCGCCAACCACGGCGGCGAGGTGAAGCTGTGGAGCCTGCCAGGAACGGGTTCCACCTTCACGCTGCGGCTTCCGGCCGCGGCGGCCGAACCCAACCCGACCCTCGTCCCCACCGGCGCGGGTGACACTGGAGGAGAGCTGTGACCAGGGTGCTCATCGTGGAGGACGAGGAGTCCTTCGCCGATCCGCTCGCCTTCCTGCTGCGCAAGGAAGGGTTCACCGCGGCGCTCGCGGCCACCGGCCAGGAGGCGCTGGAGGAGTTCGACCGCAACGGCGCCGACATCGTGCTGCTCGACCTCATGCTGCCCGGCATGAGCGGCACCGACGTGTGCAAGCAGCTGCGGCAGCGCTCCGCCGTGCCGGTGATCATGGTGACCGCACGGGACAGCGAGATCGACAAGGTCGTCGGCCTGGAGCTCGGCGCGGACGACTACGTCACCAAGCCGTACTCGGCCCGCGAGCTCATCGCCCGCATCCGCGCGGTGCTGCGCCGCGGCGGCGAGTCCGAGGACCTGCTCCCGCAGATCCTCGAGGCCGGCCCGGTGCGGATGGACGTCGAACGCCACGTCGTCACCGTCGCGGGCGAGGACATCAGCCTGCCGCTCAAGGAGTTCGACCTCCTCGAGTACCTGCTGCGCAACGTCGGCCGCGTCCTGACCAGGGGGCAGCTGATCGACCGCGTGTGGGGTGCGGACTACGTGGGCGACACGAAGACGCTGGACGTGCACGTCAAGCGACTGCGCTCGAAGATCGAACCGGACCCGTCGGCCCCGCGGCACCTGGTGACCGTGAGGGGTCTCGGTTACAAGTTCGAGTCCTGACGGACACGACCAGGTACCGTTTCCGGCGTGCGCCTGGGCGTTCTCGACGTGGGTTCCAACACCGTCCACCTACTGGTGGTGGACGCGCATCGTGGTGCCCACCCCATCCCGACCACGTCCGAGAAGACGATCCTGCGGCTCGCCGAGCAGCTCGACGAGAAGGGTCAGCTGACGAAGGCGGGCTCTGACCAGCTGGTTCGAGCGGTGGCCGGCGCGAAGGCGTCGGCCAAGCGGTCCGGCTGCGAGGACCTGATGGCGTTCGCCACCTCGGCGGTGCGTGAGGCGGGCAACTCCGCCGAAGTGCTCGACCGGGTGCGCAACGAGACCGGGGTCGACCTCAAGGTCCTCTCCGGCGAGGACGAGGCCCGCTTCACGTTCCTCGCGGTCCGCCGCTGGTACGGCTGGTCCGCGGGCAAGCTGCTGTGCCTCGACATCGGCGGCGGCTCGCTGGAGCTCGCCGTCGGTCGCGACGAGAGCCCCGACATGGCCTTCTCCGTGCCGCTGGGCGCGGGCCGGCTCACCAGGACCCGGTTCAAGAAGGACCCGCCCCGGCGCTCGGAGGTCCGCGAGACCACCGACTGGCTCGCCGAACAGCTCGCGCCCGTGGCGCGGAAGCTGAAACGCGCGGGTGAACCCGATCGAGTGGTTGCGACCTCAAAAACTTTCCGAACGCTGGCGCGGCTCACCGGGGCCGCGCCATCGTCTGCCGGGCCCAGAGCGCGCCGAGTGCTCACCGACGCGGGCCTGCGGCAGCTGATCGCGTTCATCTCCCGGATGTCGGCCGGTGACCTCGCCGAACTGGAAGGTGTGAGCACCTCGCGCGCGCACCAGCTCGTCGCGGGTGCCCTGGTCGCGGAGGCAACAATGCGAGCCCTGTCACTCACGCAGCTGGAGATTTGCCCCTGGGCGCTCCGGGAGGGTGTCATCCTCCGACGGCTGGACCACACTGATGGGACGGACCAGAGCGATACTGGACGGACTGGCCAGCACGGGGCACGGTGGAGTTGATGAGTCGAGAGAGCGGATCGGACCAGACGCAGCGCACAGTCGCTGAGCTGCTCGCCCAGTACGGGGGCAGCGCAGAGAGTGCGCCACGTCGGCGACGCCGCCGGGCGGCTGATGACGAGGACGACGTCCAGCAGCCGGAGACCGCGCCCCAGACGATCATCGAGCGGGTCCTGTCCGACAGCGGCCGGCTGATGGCGATCCGCGACGACGACCAGCCGCAGCCCGGCCGTCGCGCGGCCCCCGAACCCCCCGCGCCGCCCGTCGGACCGCCGCCCGCGGTCGCCGAGCGCACCGCGTACCAGCCGAAACCGCCGGTCGTTCCGCCCACCCAGCCGCCGCAGGTCCGCAGACCGGCACCCACGCCCGCACCGCAGCCTCCCCCCGTCGTGCCGCCGCCCGTCGCGGCCGCCGAACAGACCCGGCAGGTGCCGCAGGTCCGCGACCAGCCGTCGCGTGCCGACCTGCCACGTCCCGAGGCCGCACGTCCCGAGGCGCCTTCGCGCCCGGACATGCCCCGGCCCGACCTGAGCTCGCGCCTGGAGGCGGGCGCGCCGCCCGCACCGGCCCCGTCGCGCACGAACATCACCCGGCCGCCGAAGCCGGGCCCGCCGCCCGCGTCCATGCCCACGCCCGCGGGCATGCCGCCGCGCGAGGCGATGACCGAGCAGCTCCCGCGCATCCCGGCCAAGGCGCCGGTGGACAAGATCGCCGCGCTCGAGACCGAGTCCGTGCTGATCGTGCCGCCCGCCCCGCCGCGGCTGCCGGACCCGTTGCCGAACAACCAGCCCGACGCCTGGTTCGCCGACGACGACATGGACGTCCAGACCGACCTGTCCATGGCGCCGATGGAGTCGACCGCGGCGCACCCCGGCCCGTACGTGGACGACGACTCGCAGGAGTACGCCGCCTACCGCGCCGAGGACGACTACCTCGCGGACGACGACGAGGAAGAAGACGGCCCGGCCGGCCTCGACGACGTCGACGAGGTGGCGGAGGAGCCGGAAGACGCCGGTCAGCGCTCGGCCGGCAAGGAATGGCTGATCATGATCGGCCAGCTCGCCGTCGGCGTGCTCGGCGGCGCGGCCCTGTGGCTCGCGTTCAACTTCCTGTGGCGCTCCGTACCCGCCGCCGCACTCGTCGTGGCGCTTGCGGTTACCGTGGGCCTGGTGTTGCTAGTCAGAAAGATCCGCCGAGCGGACGACCTGCAGACCACCGTCCTGGCCGTGCTCGTGGGCCTCATCGTCACGGTCTCACCAGCGGCGATGCTGCTGGTGAAGAATTGACCGCGCGCATCCCGGTCGGGCTTTCCACGGCGTCGGTCTACCCGCAGCCCGCCGGAGCGGCCTTCCAGATGGCCTCCGACCTGGGCTACGACGGCGTCGAGCTGATGGTGTGGGCCGATCCGGTGTCGCAGGACATCCGGGCCGTCGACCGCCTGTCGTCCCGATCGGGCATGCCGGTTCTCGCCGTGCACGCCCCGTGCCTGCTCATCTCGCAACGGGTCTGGTCACCGGACCCGGTCGAGCGGCTGCGCAAGTCGGTGCAGGCCGCGCAGGACCTGGGCGCGCCGACCGTCGTGCTGCACCCGCCGTTCCGATGGCAGCGCAAGTACGCGGACGGGTTCGCCGACCTCGTGTCGTCGCTGGAGGACGAGAGCGGGATCGCCATCGCGGTCGAGAACATGTTCCCGGTGCGGCGGCCGCTGGGCCGGGGCCGGTCGGTGCAGATGACCGCGTTCAAGCCGTCGATCGACCCCACCGACGTGGGCCACCGCAACTACACCCTGGACCTGTCGCACTCGGCTGCCGCGCACGTGGACGCGCTGGAGCTGGCCAAACGGATGGGCGACGGGCTGCGGCACATCCACCTCGCGGACGGGTCCGGCGCGCCCAAGGACGAGCACATGGTGCCGGGCCGCGGCACCCAGCCGTGCGCCGAACTGTGCGAGATGCTGGCTCGGGGCGGGTTCGACGGCCAGGTCGTGCTGGAGGTCAACACCCGGCGTGCGGCATCACCGGCCGCCCGGCAGGAGATGCTCGCGGAGGCTTTGCTGTTCGCGCGGCTGCACCTGGAGTTTCCGGTCGAGGGAACCGCGGGGAAGAGCCGTTCCGCACTGCCGCGTTGATGTCGCGGTGGCCAGACACCGGTAATTCGACTGGCGAGTTAGGGTTCGTGGTGTGAACCCGCTGCGAGCGTTGATCATGGCCGCGTCTCGCAACGAGACGGTCCGCCATCTCGTCGCCAGCGCGCCGATCAGCCGCGACGTCGTGAAGCGGTTCGTCGCGGGCGAGACCACCAGGGACGCCGTCGACGTGGTGCGCGGGCTCGGCCTGCCGGTGACGCTGGACTACCTCGGCGAGGACACCACCGACAAGGCGCAGGCCGAGAAGACCGTGCAGGCGTACCTGGAACTGCTCGACGCGCTGCACGCCGCCGGACTGGCCGAGGACGCGGAGGTGAGCGTCAAGCTCTCCGCGGTGGGGCAGAACCTGGACGAGGCGCTCGCCCTGACGAATGCCAGCCGGATCTGTGCCGCGGCCGAGCAGTGCGGCACGACGGTGACCCTCGACATGGAAGATCACACCACCACGGATTCGACGCTGCGGATCCTGCTGGAGCTGCGGCGCAGCTGGCCGTGGGTGGGCGCGGTGCTGCAGTCCTACCTGCACCGGACCCTGGACGACTGCAAGCAGCTCGCGGGGCCAGGAAGCAGGGTTCGGCTGGTCAAGGGCGCCTACGCGGAGCCTCCCGAGGTCGCGATCCAGGATCCGCACGAGGTCGACCTGAACTACGTGCGGTGCCTGAACGTTCTCCTCGCTGGAGAGGGTTATCCGATGTTCGCGACGCACGACCCTCGGCTGATCGAAATCATCGGCGAGCGGGCTCGCTGGTATGACAAAACCGACTTCGAGTACCAGATGCTGTACGGCATCCGGCCCGAAGAGCAGAAACGTCTCGGGACGCGCGTTTATGTTCCCTATGGCGAGCAGTGGTACGGATATCTCATGCGGCGACTAGCAGAACGGCCTGCCAACGTGTCCTTTTTCTTGCGGTCGCTGGCCAGCCGCTCATGACCTTCACCAAGTCCAGTGCGGTCCGGTCGCTCGGTGACGGAACCTTCACCGCCTCCCTGCCCGCCGAGTGGACCGTCGGCCCCAAACCCCACGGCGGGTTCCTGCTCGCGGTCATGACCCGTGCGGCCGCGCAGGTCGCCGACGGCGATCCGCTGGCCGTGTCCGCCCAGTTCCTGCGGGCACCGGAGATCGGTCCGGTGCTGGTCAGGACGGACGTGCGCAAGGCGGGGCGGACGGCCACCGTGGTCGCCGTGACGCTGGAGCAGCGCGGTCAGGTGTGCGTCGAGGCGACGGTGACGACGGGCCGGATCCCGGAGCACCGGGCCGACTACGTGAACCTGCCGTCGATCCCGGCCGCGCCGCCGCCCGGCTCGGTCGAGCTGGGGACGTTCCCGACCGGTGGCGTCTACAAGGTCGGCAGCCTCTGCGACCTGCGGATCGACCGGGAGTCGGCCACGTTCCTCGACCGGCGCACCGACGGGCCGCTGACGCTGAAGCTGTGGGCGCGGCCCATCGACGAGCAGCCAGACCCGTACTTCGCGTTGCTCGCGGGCGACCTGTCGATGCCGGTGACGTTCAACCTCGGCCGCTTCGGATGGTCGCCGACGGTGCAGCTGACCGCGTTGCTGCGAGCCAGGCCGGCGCCGGGGTGGCTGCGCATCCACGTCACCTGCCAGGCGGTGCACGGGCAGTGGTTCGACGAGGACGCCACGGTGATCGACGCAACCGGTCGGCTGGTGTGTCAGGCACGGCAGTTGGCGTTGACCCCTGCTGTGTGAGACTTGACCGATGACGAAGATCGCGGTGCTCGGCGCGGGCAAGATCGGTGAGGCGCTGCTGTCCGGGCTTCTGCAGGGTGGCCGTTCGGCCGCCGATCTGATGTTCACCGAGAAGCACGAGGCCAGGGCTCGCTCCCTGACGGAGCAGTACGGGTTCGAGGCGGTGGACGTCCCCGGCGCGGCCGCCAACGCCGACGTGTTGATCGTCGCGGTCAAGCCGCAGGACATCGAGCCACTGCTCACCGAGCTCAAGCCGGTGCTGCGCGCGGGCACGCTCATCGTGTCGCTGTGCGCGGGCCTGCCGACGGCGCTGTACGAGCGCAGGCTGCCGGCCGGCACACCGGTCGTGCGGGTGATGCCGAACACCCCGATGGTCGTCGGCGAGGCCATGAGCGCGGTCTCCGCCGGTTCCAACGCCACGCCAGAGCACCTCAAGGTCGTCGAGGAGCTCCTCTCGACCGTGGGCAAGGTCGCGGTGGTGCCGGAGTCGCAGCAGGACGCGGTGACGGCCCTGTCCGGCTCGGGTCCCGCCTACTTCTTCTTCCTGGTCGAGGCGATGATCGACGCGGGCATCCTGCTCGGCATCCCGCGCGACCTGGCTTCGACGCTGATCATCCAGTCGGCCGTCGGCGCGGCGACGATGCTGGCCGAGGGCTCCTCGCACCCGGTGATCCTGCGTGAGGCGGTCACCTCGCCGGCGGGCACGACGATCATGGCGATCCGCGAGCTGGAGAAGCACGGCGTCCGTGCCGCCCTCCTCGCCGCGATCGAGTCGGCGCGCGACCGCTCCGTCGAACTCGGCCGTCAGCACGAAGACTGACCCGCACGCGGGGCGCTTTCGTACTACGTGACAGTACGCGGGGTCCCCGCGTGCGCCAGGAGTGCACGCGGGGAGCTTTCGTTCACTTGGAGCGCACGCGGGGCCCCCGCGTTTCCTGAAACTGACTAGTTGGACGTCGCAGGAGTCACACCAGTCCCGCTACTCTCAGAGGCAGCACGTGCGTGTCGAACCGTCGGTGGGGAAGACCGACGGCACGACACGTGTCGAAGGATGCGGTGATGTATGCCTGCGAAGGAGAACGAACGAACAGGTCTCGCTCAGGTCCAGTTCCTGACCGTGGCTGAAGTGGCCTCGATGATGCGGGTCTCGAAGATGACCGTGTACCGGCTGGTGCACTCCGGCGAGCTGCCCGCGGTGCGGGTCGGCAAGTCGTTCCGTGTGCCCGAAAAAGCGGTGCACGCCTACCTCGAGAACGCGTACTTCGACGCTGGCTGAAGGCTGGCGAACCCCGCCGGGTAGACTGGTAGGCCGATCGTGCTTACCGGCGCGCCGTGCTTGACACGGCCAAGGCTGGGGCGCGCCAGTCAAAGCAACGTCTAGAGCTAAGGAACCCGCATGGGCTCGGTCATCAAGAAGCGCCGCAAGCGCATGTCGAAGAAGAAGCACCGCAAGCTGCTGCGCAAGACCAGGGTCCAGCGCAGGAAGCGCGGCAAGTAAGCCCGCGTGCGCTCTTACCGCCGCCGGTCCCTCCACGGGGTCGGCGGCGGTTGCGTTTTTCCAGGTCCGTCCGTGACCTGGCCGGGTGCTTGCGCGGGCACGGATATCACCCAGTGAGACGAGCGGCAGGAAACACGGGAACGGTCGCCGCCGATCGGGTGATTAGCCAGTAAAGCCTGCGTGACCTGCGTCAAGACGGCGTTCCGGCCCCCTCCGGTTTCACATCTGGTCTGTAGCATCGACCAATCGCAACGCCCTCGTGCTTGGAGTCGCATGACGCCCAAGGTCGTCCTCGTCACCGGAGTCAGCCGCTTCCTCGGCGGTCACCTCGCCGCGCGCTTCGCCGCGAACCCGGACATCGAGCGAGTGCTCGGTGTGGACACCGAGCCGCCGCCACGTGATCTCCTGCGGCGGATGGGCAGGGCGGAGTTCGTCCGCGCGGACATCCGCAACCCGTTGATCAGCAAGGTCATCTCCACGGCGAACGTGGACACGGTCGTCCACGCCTCCGTCACCGCCAACCCGGCCGGCCCCACCGGTCGCACGGCGATGAAGGAGATGAACGTCATCGGGACCATGCAGCTGCTGGCCGCGTGCCAGAAGTCGCCGAAGGTCCAGAAGCTCGTGGTGAAGTCCACCAGCGCCGTGTACGGGTCCAGCAGTCGCGACCCCGCGGTGTTCACCGAGGACATGGGCCCCAAGGACCTGCCGTCGTCCGGCTACGCCAAGGACGCCGTCGAGGTCGAGGGGTACGTCCGCGGGTTCGGCCGCCGCCGGCCGGACGTGAACGTCACCACACTGCGCTTCACGAACTTCATCGGGCCGCGCATCGACACCGTGCTGACCCGCTACTTCGCCCTTCCGGTCGTGCCCACCGTCCTGGGCTACGACGCTCGTGTGCAGCTGCTGCACTCCGAGGACGCGCTGGCGGTCCTGGAGCGCGCGACGCTGCACGACCTGCCCGGTGTGTACAACGTGGGAGGCGACGGCGTGCTGCTGCTGTCGCAGGCCATCCGGCGGGCGGGCAGGCTGAACCTGCCGGTGCCCAGCATGGCCGTGCCCACGGTCGGCGGCTTCTTCCGGAGCGCCCGGCTCGTCGACTTCTCGCCCGACCAGATGAGGTTCCTCAACTGGGGCAGGGTGGTCGACACGACCCAGCTGAAGAAGGAATTCGGGTTCACGCCGCGGTGGACCACCCAGCAGGCCTTCGACGACTACGTGAGCGGCCGGGGCCTGAAGCCGTTCGTCGATCCAGAGACGATTGCGTCGGCGGAACGGGGAATCCTCGACGCAGCCGCTCGTTTCCGCTGATCTTTGCCTTGAGGAGATGAACGCAGTGGCAGGAGCACGCGTTATCCCGCTGCACGACCCGGAGCGCGACGCCGCGCGCAGATCACGCCACGTCGAGGTGGTCCCCGAACCCGCGCAGCAGCAGTCCGAGACACCGGACTGGGAACGCAGGCTGGCCGACCTGCTGTCGTTCGCGCGCAGGCGGATCGCGGGCGACTACCAGATCGACGAGTTCGGGTTCGACCGCGACCTGACCGAGAACGTGCTGATGCCGCCGCTGAAGCCGTTGTACGAGAAGTGGTTCCGGGTCGAGACCATCGGGCTGTCCAACATCCCGACGGCCGGCGGCGCGCTGATCGTGGCGAACCACTCCGGCACGTTGCCGCTCGACGCGCTGATGACCTCCTACGGCATCGCGTCCGAGCACCCCGCGCAGCGCCACATGCGCATGCTCGGCGCGGACCTCGTGTTCCGGACGCCGTTGCTGGGCGCGCTGGCCCGCAAGTCCGGCCAGACCCTGGCGTGCAACCCGGACGCCGAGCGGCTGCTGTCGAACGGCGAGCTCGTCGGCGTGTGGCCGGAGGGCTTCAAGGGCATCGGCAAGCCGTTCAAGGACCGCTACAAGCTGCAGCGCTTCGGCCGCGGCGGGTTCGTGTCGGCGGCGTTGAAGACCGGCGTGCCGATCATCCCGTGCTCGATCGTCGGGGCCGAGGAGATCTACCCGATGATCGGCGACATCAAGGCGTTGGCGCGGTTGTTCGGGTTCCCGTACTTCCCGGTGACGCCGTTCTTCCCGTTGCTCGGGCCGTTGGGTGCCATTCCGTTGCCGTCCAAGTGGTACATCGAGTTCGGTGAGCCGATCCGGACGGACGTGTTCGGGGAGAACCCGGCTGACGATCCGATGCTGGTCTTCAACCTGACGGACCAGATCCGGGAGACGATCCAGCAGACGCTGTACCGGCTGCTCACCCAGCGTCGGAACGTGTTCCTGGGCTGATCAGGGCCTGGACTTCGGCGTAGCTGAACGCTGCCGCGGTTCCTCCGTCGCGGACGGCCCTCGCGGTCGCGACGGTGTGGTGGAGCGCGGCCCGGAACAGCAGTGAGCCGGTGCTGATCCGTTTGACGCCGAGGTCGCCGAGTTCTTTTGGTGTGCGCTGCTGGGCGAGGACGTTCAGCGGGGCGATGCCGGCGAGCTTCTCGATGTCGTGCGGGTCGGTCAGGCCGGGCACGAAGATGCCGTCCGCGCCGGCGTCGACGTAGCGCTTGGCGCGCTCCTCGGTCTCCTCGATGGCGATGCCGTGCCAGTGGGTGTCGATGCGCGCGTTCAGGAAGACGCCGGGCGCGCGTTCCTTGACCTTGCTGATCAGGAGAGCCTGCTCCTCCGGTGTGGCCAGGCCGTGCGGGCGGCCGTCCTCGAGGTTCACGCCTGCCGCGTCCAGCCCCGCGACGAGGTCGGCGGGGTCCTGGCCGAATCCCGACTCCAGATCGATGGTGACCGGGCAGGGCAGGTCCTTCAGGAGAGCGGCGAGCGCGGTCGCCTGCCGACCGGCCAGCCCCATGCCGTCCGGGATGCCGTGGGCGGCGGCGACACCGAGGCTCGTCGTGCCGATCGCCCGGAAACCCGCCTCGTACAGGGCCGCGGCCGACGTGTAGTCCCACGCGTTGGGGAGGATCAGCGGCTCGTCCTGGTGGTGCATCGAGTGAAACGCCATGTTCTTGGCGATCTTCGTGGCCAGTTCCCGGCCGGGGCAGGCGTGGGGGCCGTGGCCGAACGGGTGGTCCTTCAGGCTGACCTCGATCACGCCGGCTTCCGTGGCCCTGCGGGTGATCGGTACGGGCGGCGCGGGATTTCCGGATTCCAGGTGCTCGGCAAGCGCGTTCGTGGCTGCCCAGGCCTGTACGAGCAGGCCGATCCTCGCGGCCGTTTGCTCGTCGTGGGTTCCCGCCAGCCGTTCGACGGCTGCGTCTGCCTCTGCGGTGGCCGGGAGGTGCGGTTGATAGCACGGGGCGATCTTGGCGATCTCGTCCAGTGAGTTGGGCAGGTGCAGCGCGGTTGCCAGTTCTTCGAGGGTGGTGGCGGTGACGTTCTCCAGGAGGCTGGTCGTCAGGGCGCGCCTGCGGGTGTGCTCTGGGCCGTTGCTGAAGCGGACGACGGTGGACCTGAGCCATGCCATGCCGTGCTCGCCTGCGGGGGCCTGCGGGACTGGGAGGTTCAGCAGCTCTTCGGTCATGGGGTGACGGTAGGGCGGTGACTGTTCGGTGGGGGCCGAAGTGTTGTGGGCTCAGAATGGGTTTTGTGGAGGGACTTGCTCAGGTTGCCGGGCTGCTTGCGGATCGGACGCGGGCGGCGATTTGCTCGGCTCTGCTGGATGGGCGGGCCTGGACTGCCAACGAATTGGCTGCGCATGCTCGGGTGGCGCCTTCTACGGCCAGCGAGCACCTGACTCGGCTGATCGAGGGTGGTCTCTTGGTCGAGCACCGCCAGGGTCGCCACCGGTACGTGGCGCTGGCTGGGCCGCACGTGGCCGAGTTGCTGGAGACGATGGCTGGGTTTGCTGGGCCTGATCCGGCGCCGCGCGGGCTGCGGGCGGCTGCTGCTTCGGAGGCTCTGGTTCGGGGGCGGACCTGTTACGACCACCTGGCTGGGCGGCTGGGGGTTTCGTTGCGGGTCGGGTTGGTGGAGTTGGGGGTGGTGTCTGGTGAGCTGGCAGTCACCGAGGCCGGGATGGTGTGGCTGAAAGAGCTCGGGTTCGAGGCGTCCAAGAGGCAGGTCAGTCGGGCTTGTTTGGATTGGACTGAGCGGGTGCCGCATTTTGCTGGGGCGGCTGGGGCTCACCTTTGTTCGGTGTTTTTTGAGCGGGGGTGGGTTCGGCGGATTGGGTCTTCTCGGGCGGTCGTGCTCACGTCTGCTGGGGAGTTGGGGTGGC
>NZ_MUYM01000055.1 GCF_002150765.1 Lentzea kentuckyensis | reverse complement strand
TCCGCAACCCGAATCGGCTTCAGTGTCAACCGCGATCACGAGAAAAACGCTCGAAAGTGGACGGCCAGTTGCCGAAGGTGTGAGAAGACTAGGGAATTCTCTCAACGTGCCAGGCTGACGACGACAGCTCGACACCTGATCGGCGACGATCCCCCCACCTACCCCCGGCGGCCGCCAGACACCCTGGCCCCCCAACCTGGTGGAGAGTGCGTTCCATGGCGACGACCCGGCGTCCTGTTCTGTTCGTCAGCTATCCGGAAAGCGGGCTGATCAATCCCCTGCTGGTGCTCGCGGGCGAACTGGCGAGAAGGGGCGTTCCCGATCTCTACTTCGCCACGGACGAGAACCGGCGGGAGGAGGTCGAGGCACTCTCCGCGAGCTCGCCGGTGTCGTTCGTGTCGCTCGGCGACGTGGACTCCGAGATGTCGGCGACCTCCTGGGAGGACACCGTCTACCGCGCGGTCACGCAGAAGTCGAAGGCCAAGGCGAACCAGGCGGTGATCTGCCAGACCTTCCGGCCCCGCGGCCGGATGGAGAAGTACGGGAAACTCGAGGCGGCCGTCGCGGCGCTCGATCCCGCCCTGATGGTGGTGGACAGCATCAGCCAGTTCGGCTACGAGGTGGCCATCACCACCGGAACCCCTTTCGTGCTCGGCGTTCCGTTCCTGCCCAGCAACGTGCTGACGACGCGCACGCACGTGGGCAGGTCCCACACCCCGCGGGACTTCCCGGTTCCGCATTCAGGCCTGCCGTATCCGATGAACCTCCGGCAGCGACTGGCCAACCAGCTGATGAAGATCCGGACGCTGCTCCCGTTCCTCACCCCCGCGATGCAGGAGCTCGTCAAGGAGGACGCCGAGCTGCGCCAGCGCCACGGCATCGCCCCGGAGGCGAAGGGCGAGATGGCACGGGTGGACCAGGCCGCCATGGTGCTGTGCTACTCGATTCCCGAGATGGACTACCCGTTCTCCCTGCCGGAGAAGATGCGGACCGTCGGGGCGCTGATCCCGCCGCTGCCGCAGGCACCGGGCGAGCACGAGCTCATGCGGTGGCTCGACGCGCAGGAATCCGTGGTGTACCTGGGATTCGGCACGATCACCCGGCTGACCCGGGAGCAGGTCGCGTCGATGATCGAGGTCGTGCGGCGGATGAAGCGGCATCAGTTCCTCTGGAAACTTCCCCCCGAACAACAGGACCTGCTGCCGCCTGGCGGGCAACTGCCGGCAAACCTCCGGATCGAGGCCTGGGTGCCGTCCCAGCTCGACGTGCTGGCCCACCCGAACGTGCGGCTCTTCTTCACGCACGCGGGCAGCAACGGCGTTCACGAGGGCCTGTACTTCGGCAAGCCACTGCTCACCCGGCCGCTCTGGATGGACTGCCACGACCTGGCCGTCCGCGTGCAGGACTTCGGCGTCGGCCTCATGTTGGACCGCCCGGACACGATCGACCCCGACGACGTGACCCACAAGCTGACCAGGATGCTCGGCGATCCCTCCTTCCGGCTGCGGGCGGAACGGATCGGGCAACTCCAGCAGGCCGCGGGTGGACGACGAGTCGCCGCAGACCTCCTGTTGGCCCTGCCCGCACTCACCGCCGCGCGCCCTCACGACGAGACACCGCTGCCTCAGGAGAAGACACCATGACGTTCCAGTACCCGGTCTCCAAGCCATCCCTGGGCGGGCGCGAGCACGAGTACGTCTTCAAGGCGGTGGACTCCGGCTGGATCTCGTCGCAGGGTTCCTACGTCGCCCAGTTCGAGCAGGAGTTCGCGCAGTACAACGACATCGCGCACGGTGTCTCCTGTTCCTCGGGAACCGCCGCGCTCACGCTCGCGCTCCGCGCGCTCGGCGTCGGCCCGGGAGACGAGGTGATCGTCCCGGAGTTCACCATGATCGCGACCGCGTGGGCGGTCACCTACACCGGCGCGACGCCGGTTTTCGTGGACTGCGGCGACGATCTGAACATCGACGTCGCCCGGATCGAGGAGAAGATCACCAGCAGGACCAAGGTGATCATGCCGGTCCACGTCTACGGCCGCCGCTGCGACATGGACGCGATCATGGCCCTGGCCCACGACCACGGCCTGCGGGTCGTCGAGGACTCCGCCGAGGCGCACGGCGTCCGGCCGGTCGCCGACATCGCCTGTTTCTCGTTGTACGCCAACAAGATCATCACTTCCGGTGAGGGCGGTATCGCGATCACCGACGACCCGTGGCTCGCCGGGCAGATGAGGCACCTGCGCGGGATGGCGTTCAGCGACGATCACAGCTTCCTGCACAAGAAGCTCGCCTACAACTTCCGGATGACGAACATGCAGGCGGCGGTCGCCCTGGCCCAGGTCGAACGGCTACCGGAGATCCTGGCCGGACGCCGCGAGATCGAGCGGCGCTACGACGCGGGACTGGCCGGCATCAGCGGCATCACGCTGATGCCGCAACGTGATGTGCTCTGGATGTACGACCTCCGCGCCCAACGTCGCGACCAGCTCCGCGAGTTCCTGAAGCGCAACGGCATCGAGACGCGGCTGTTCTTCAAGCCCATGAGCCGGCAGCCGGGCTACCTCGACCCGAACTGGCCGCAGCTCAACGCGAGCAGGTTCAGCGAGGACGGTTTGTACCTGCCCACGTACAGCGAACTCACCGAAGCCGACCAGAACCACATCGTCGGCAAGGTCCGGGAGTTCTACGAGACGGATGAGTGATCCCATGTCAGCACCGAACTTCCCGCCGCCGGACTACGCGCGCTTCCGGGAGCAGCCCGGCCTCACGCGGACCACGCTGCCCAACGGTTCCCCGGTCTGGCTCGTCGCCCGCTACGACGACGTCAAGGCGGTCCTCACCGACACCAGGATCAGCTCCAACCCGTCGCACCCCGGCTTTCCCAACCCCGGCCGCACCGGTGGGGTGCCGTCGCAGTCCGACGTGCCCGGCTGGTTCGTCGGCCTCGATCCGCCCGAGCACAACAGGTTCCGCAAGGCGCTGCTGCCCGAGTTCACCGTGCGGCGGATCAAGGAGATGCGACCCGCCATCCAGCGCATCGTCGACAACCTGATCGACTCGATGCTGGCCGAGGGCCCCACCGCCGACCTGGTCAGCGCGTTCGCACTGCCGGTGCCCTCCCTGGTGATCACCGACCTGCTCGGGGTGCCCTACGCCGACCACGAGTTCTTCGAGTCCAAGACCCGGACCATGGTCACCCTCTCGTCGACCGACGAGGAACGGGACGCGGCCGGCAAGGAGATCCTGCGCTACCTCGGCCGGCTGATCGCCATCAAGCGCCTGCGTCCCGGCGACGACCTCACGACGAGGTTGATCCACGTCGGCACGATCACGCCGGAGGAACTGGCCGGCGTCACGATGCTGCTGCTGATCGCCGGACACGAGACCACGGCCAACAACATCGCCCTCGGCGTGCTGACCCTGCTGATGAACCCGCAGTGGATCGGCGACGACCGCGTGGCGGAGGAGCTCATCCGACTGCACTCCGTCGCCGACATCGTGGCGTTGCGGACCGCGGTGGAGGACGTGGAGATCGGCGGTCAGCTGATCAGGGCCGGCGAGGGCGTCATTCCGCTGCTGGCAGGAGCCAACCACGATCCCGGCTCCTTCTCGTGCCCGGCGGAGTTCAAGCCTGACCGGCCAGAGCGGCAGCACGTCGCGTTCGGCTACGGCGCCCACCTGTGCCTGGGCCACAACCTGGTGCGGGCGGAGATGGAGATCGCGCTGAAGTCGCTGTTCGAACGGATCCCGACGCTGTCGCTCGCAGTCTCCCTCGACGAGCTGTCGTTCAAGTACGACCGGGTGCTCTTCGGCATGCACTCACTGCCGGTTCGCTGGTAGTTCCTTGCTCGAACACACACAGCCGTATCCCGGGCCCGGGATACGGCTGTTTCGTGCTGTGCGGAAGGTACTGCGCGAAACAGCCGGATCCCGGCGCACCACCTGGGTGGCGCGCCGGGAACGTCCTCACCCGACGGTCGTGATCAGCCAGTCGTCGATCGCCTCGGCGGTCAGCCCGGAATCCTCCATCGCCAGGGCGAAGTGGTCGGTCTGGACGACCCTGATCTCGGCGCCCGCGACCACCGGCTCGGTCTCGTCCCGCACGACCGGCTCGCCGTCGGCCAGCAGTGGCACCGCGCACTGGACCAGCAGCACGGGCGCACTGGTCGGATCCACCTTCAGCTCCGCCATCTTCGAGAACCAGTGCGTCATCGCCGACAGCCGCGTACTGGTCACCTTCACCGCCGCGTCGGACTCGTTCAGGTACATCCTGGTGAGATCGGCGAAGTCGGCCGAGCCGCCGGACCCGTGCGTGAGGCTCAGAGTGTCGAGCAGGATCACGGCGGCCGGCGGAATGCCCCAGGTGGCTTCCAGGATTCCCGCGGCCGCGTACGCGAGTGAACCGCCGGAGGAATGACCGGCGAGGACGAACGGCTGGCCTTCGCTCGCGTGCAGCACGCTCTCCGCGACGACCCTGCTCGCCGCTTCGGCCGTGGCCGGAAGGCTCTCCCCCGGTGCGAAGCCGGGCAACGGCACGGCCTGCACCGTCCGTTTGCCGCGGAAGTGGGCGGCGATGCGCGCGTACTGGTGCACGCCACCGGTCACCGTCGGTGAGCTGACGAAGATCAGCCTGGCCGGCGCCGGCCCCTCGGCGAGGGTGACCGGCTGGGGCAGCTCCATCAACGCGGCGGGGGAATCGAAGCTGGGCCGGGTGAGCGCGACCGCCTTGAGCATCTGCAGGCCCTCCTGCAGTTTCCCCGCCTCCATGGCCGCGAAGAACACTCCCTCGACGGTCTCTCCCCCGGTGTCCGCGGACCTGCGCTCGACCGGTCCCGCGTCCCCCAGCTCACCGTCCAGCCAGCGCGCCAGGAGACCGGGCGTCTTGTTGTCGAAGACCACTGTGGACGGAAGCCGGATCCCCACGGCCTCGCTCAGCTTGTTGCGCAGCTCGACCGCGATCAGCGAGTCGAAGCCGAGTCCGAGGAAGTCGCTCTCCGGCGTGACCGCGCCCTTGTCGGCGTGCCCCAGCAGCGCCGCGGCGTAGTCGATCACCAGGTCGCACAACGCGCGTTCCCGCTGACCGCCGCCGAGCTCGCGCAGCCGCTCCTGCAACGACACCGTCCTGCGGCTCGCGGCGGTACGTCGACCGGTCCGGATCAGGCCCTTCAGCAGGGCGGGCACCTCGCCCGTCACCGCGACCTGGCGCTTGCGCACGCCGAACGGAACGACCAGCGCCGCGTCGGTCGCCGTGGCGGCGCCGAACAACGCGAGGCCCTGCTGCGTGCTGATCGGGGGCAGGCCGCCCGACTTCATCCGCTCGACGTTGCTGCCGAGGACGGCTCCGGTCATGGTCGTGGCACGTTCCCACAACGGCCAGGCCAGGGAGATCGCGGGCAGTCCCGCGCTCCTGCGCTGGTAGGCGAGGGAGTCGAGATACACGTTGGCCGCGGCGTAGTTGCCCTGGCCGGAACTGCCCGTCACCCCGGCGAACGACGAGAAGAGGACGAACGCGGAAAGATCGCTGGTGAGCTCGTGCAGGTTCCAGGCACCGTCCACCTTGGGCTTCATCACCGCGTCGAGCCGTTGCGGCGTCAGCGATTCGACCACACCGTCGTCCAGGACACCTGCGGCGTGCACGACGACCTTCAGCGGATGCTCCGCCGGAATCCGCGCGAGCAGATCGGCGAGGGCGACCCGGTCGGCGGTGTCGCAGGCGGCGACCACGACCTCGGCACCGTGTCCGGCGAGCTCCTCGACGAGTCCGTCCTCGGCGACCCCGCCGCGGCTCGTCAGCACGAGATGCCGCATTCCCCGCTCCGTCACCAGGTACCGGGCGAGCTCGCTGCCCAGCCCACCGGTGCCACCGGTGATCAGCACGGTCGACTCGGGGTCCCACTCGCGCGGGATCGTCAGCACGATCTTGCCGACGTGCTTGGCGAGACTCATGAACCGGAACGCCTCCGGAGCCCGGCGCACGTCCCAGGTCCGCACCGGCAACGGCCGCAGGACACCTCGCTCGAACATGCCGACGAGCGCGGTGAGCATCCGCTGGATGTGGTCGGGATGCAACCGGCCCACGTCGAAGGCGTGGTAGGCGACACCCGGCAGGTCGTCCGGGTTCCGGAGATCGGTCTTGCCCATCTCCAGGAACCGGCCTCCCTCGCCGAGCAGCCTCAGCGAGGCGTCGACGAACTCACCGGTCAGCGCGTTGAGCACCACGTCGAGCCGGTCGAACCGCTGCTCGAACTCGGTCGTCCTGGACGAGGCGATCCGTTCGTCCGGCACGCCCAGGGAGCGCAGCACGTCCTGCTTGGCCTCACTGGCGGTCGCGAACACCTCGGCCCCGAGGTGCTGTGCGAGCTGGATGGCGGCCATGCCCACGCCACCTGCGCCCGCGTGCACCAGGATCCGTTCCCCCTCACCGAGTCCGGCGAGGTCGAGCAGGCCGTGGTAGGCGGTGAGGAAGACCACCGGAACCGACGCGGCGGTCTCGTCCGACCACCCCTGCGGCACCTTCACCACGAACCGCTCGTCGGTGACCGCCAGCAGTCCGAACACACCGGGGAACATCCCCATCACACGATCACCGGGACGCACCCCCACCACGTCGGGACCGGCGTCGACCACGACGCCCGCCGCCTCGGCACCGAAGATGCCGGCGTCACCGGGATACATGCCCAGGGCGTTCAGCACGTCCCGGAAGTTCAGGCCCGCGGCCGAGATCCGGATCCGGACCTGCCGGCCGGTCAACGGCTCCAGCACCTCGGGACACGGCACGAGCGTCAACGCGTCGAGGCTGCCCTTGCGGACACTGTCCAACCGCCACGGCACTCCCGCGGGCGGCACCAGCGCGCCGTTCGTGGCCGAAAGGGGCATCAGCCTGCCCACCTTCGCCACGCCCTCGCGCACCACGACCTGTGTCTCGCCGGCCTCGACCAGGCCCATCAGTCCGGGCACCACGGCGTGCGAAGCCTGCTCACCGTCGACGTCGACCAGCAGGAACCGGCCGGGGTTCTCCGACTGCGCCGACCTCACCAGGCCCCACACCGCCGATGCCGCGAGGTCCGGGACCGGTTCCCCGTCCCGCGCCGCGACCGCGCCGCTGGTCACGACGAGCAGGCGCGACCGCGAGAAGCGCTCGTCCGACAGGAACTCCTGCAGCAGGGCCAGCACCCGTGCGGTCGTCGCCCGCACGGTCGCCGGCGCGGAGTCCTCTCCGGACACCGGGACGACCACCACGTCGGCGAGGGCACCGCCCAGCGACTCGGAGTACGCGACGACCGGCTCACCGCGCATCTGCAGCACGTAGCCCAGGTCGAAGCGGTCCGCGCCGAGGATCGACCACGTGGCGGCGCCGGACGTGGTCTCCTCGGCGACGACCCAGTCGAGACCCAGCAACGAGTCCGCGTCCCCCCGGCGTGCGGCGGCCGCCTGGGGTGCCCGCATGACCAGCGACTCCACCGACATCACCGGCGCGCCCTCGACGTCCACCGCGCTGAGCGACAACGAGGCGGGGCCGGTCTTCACCAGCCGCACGCGCAACACCGAGGCACCGGAAGCGTGCAGCGTGACACCCTCCCAGGAGAACGGCAGTCCACCCCTGACCTCGAGCCCGGCCAGTCCTGCCGTCTGCAGCGCCGCGTCCAGCAGGGCGGGGTGCACACCGAACGCCTGCGCGTCCGCGGCCTCGCCGGGCAACACGATCTCGGCGAACACCACGCCGTCGGCGAGCCAGGCCGCCCGCACGCCCTGGAACAGCGGGCCGTAGTCCGCGCCGCGTTCGGCGTAGCTCTCGTAGAAGCCCGCCAGGTCGGCTTCCTCCGCGCCGTCCGGTGGCGGCCAGGACACGTCGTGCGGGCCCGCCTGGTCGTCGGCCGCGGTCATGGCTCCGACGGCGTGCTGGACCCAGTCGCCGTCCTCGCCCTCGCGCGCGTGAATCTGCAGCTCCCTGCGGCCACCGTCGTCGAGCGGGCCCACCCGCACCTGCAGCTGGACCGTGCTGGACTCCGGCAGTACGAGGGGCGTGGTCAGCGTCAGCTCCTCGACCCGGCCACAACCGGAGTCGTCACCGGCGCGGATCGCGAGCTCCAGGAATCCGGTTCCGGGGAACAGCACCACGCCGCCGATGCGGTGATCCGCGAGCCACGGATGCGTTGCCAGGGAAAGGCTGCCGGTCAGCAGCACCTCGTCCGCGCCGGCCACCGACACGGCGGCCCGCAGCAGCGGATGGGAGGTCGCACTCAGGCCGGCGGCCGACACGTTGCCCGCCGCCTGGCTGCCACCGGGCCAGAACCGCTGGTGCTGGAAGGCGTACGGGGGCAGATCCGCCTGGCGGCCGTCAGGCACCACGCTTCGCCAGTCGATGCCCACGCCCGCGACGAAAGCCTCGCCGAGGGCGGTCAGCAGCCGTTCCTCGGAGTCGTCGTCCTGCCGCAGCGTCCCCAGCACAGCCGCGTTCACGCCCGCGGCTTCCAGGGTGTCCCGCACGCCGATCGTCAGCACGGGATGCGGCCCGCACTCGATGAACACGCCGTGGCCCTGCTCCGCCAGGACCTCGACGGCTTCGTGCAGCCGGACGGTGTTGCGCAGGTTGTCGAACCAGTAGCCGGCGTCCAGCGCGGCCGGATCGACCCACCGCGCCGTCACCGTCGACAGCCAGGGCACCTCGCCCTGCCGCGCGGTGACACCGGCAAGAGCTTCCGCGAGTTCGTCGGCGAGCGCCTCCACCTGCGCGGAGTGGGAGGCGTAGTCCACCGGGATCCGCTTCACGTGGATCCCGTCGGCCCGGCATCCCTCCAGGAACTCGTCGATTTCGCCAGGGTCGCCGGACACCACGACGCTCGCCGGGCCGTTGACCGCGGCGACCGACAGGGCGCCCGCACGCCCGGCCACGACTTCCGGACTCGCGCCGACGAACGCCATCGCGCCCTTGCCCGACAGCACGCGCTTGATGGCCTGGCTGCGCAGCGCCACGATCCGGGCACCGTCCTCAATGGACAGCACCCCGGCCACGCAGGCCGCCGCGATCTCGCCCTGCGAATGCCCCAGCACCGCCGCGGGCACCACACCGTGCGATCGCCACACCGACGCGAGCGAGACCATCACCGCCCACGAAACAGGTTGCACGACATCGACCTCACCGAGGTCCTCCGCCTCGCGCAGCACCTCGGTCAGCGACCAGTCCACGTACGGCCGCAGAGCTTCCTCGCAGGCGGCGATGCTCTCGCTGAACACGGCAGAGGTCTCCAGCAGCCGCCGGCCCATGCCCCGCCACTGCGCTCCCTGGCCGGGGAACACGAGGACCGGGCGGCCGGCGCCCGGCACGGTCGTCCCCGCGGCCACTTCGGTGACACCGTCCGCCGTCGCGAGCAGGACCGCCCGGTGGTCGAACAGCGGGCGGTTGAGCAGCGACCAGGCGACATCGCGGCGCTCGCCACCGACCTCGCCGAGGCGCTCCACCGCGGCCGCCAACGCTTGCGCCGACTTCGCCGAGACCACCCACGGCGTCACCGGCGAATCCTCCACAGTGGACTGTTCCACCGCGGGAGCCTGTTCCAGGATCACGTGTGCGTTAGTCCCGCTGACGCCGAACGACGACACGCCCGCGCGGCGTGGCCGGTCCGCCTCCGGCCACGGCGTCGCCTCGGTGACCAGCCCGACCGCACCGGCCGACCAGTCCACGTGCGACGACGGCTCGTCGACGTGCAGGGTGCCGGGCACCACCCCGTGCCGCAGCGCCTGCACCATCTTGATCACACCGGCGACGCCCGCCGCGGCCTGGGTGTGACCGATGTTCGACTTGACCGACCCGAGCAGCAGCGGCAGGTCGCGGTCCTGGCCGTAGGTCGCGAGCAGCGCCTGCGCCTCGATCGGGTCACCCAGCACCGTGCCGGTGCCATGGGCTTCGACGACGTCCACGTCCCGCGCGGACAGACCGGCCCCGGACAGCGCCTGACGAATGACCCGTTGCTGGGCCGGCCCGTTCGGCGCCGACAACCCGTTGGACGCACCGTCCTGGTTCACCGCGGAACCGCGGACGACGGCCAGCACGCGATGGCCGGCGCTGAGCGCGTCGGACAGCCGCTCGACCACCAGCATGCCGATACCCTCACCCCACCCGGTGCCGTCGGCGGCGTCGGCGAACGCCTTGCACCTGCCGTCGCTCGACAGCGCGCCCTGGCGGGAGAACGCGGCGAAGTTCATCGGCGTCGCCATCACCGTGACGCCACCGGCCAGCGCGAGCGTGCACTCACCCCGGTGCAGGGCCTGCGCGGCCAGGTGCAGGGACACCAGCGAGGACGAGCACGCCGTGTCGACCGTCATGGCCGGTCCCTCGAACCCGAAGGTGTAGGAGACGCGGCCGGAAAGCACGCTGGCCGCCAGACCCGTGCCGGCGTGCCCCTCGACGTCCTCCTCCGACCCCAGCACCGCGTGGGCGTAGTCCTGGCCGTTGGTGCCGACGAACACCCCGGTCCGGCTGCCCCGCAACGACTGCGGGTCGATCCCGGCGTGTTCGACCGCCTCCCACGAGATCTCCAGCAACAGCCGCTGCTGCGGATCCATCGCCATCGCCTCACGCGGGGAAATCCCGAAGAACCCGGCGTCGAAGCCGGCTACCCCCGGCAGGAACCCGCCGTGGTAGGTCGCGGGGGCGTCGTCGTGGGTCAGCAGACTCAGGTCCCAGCCGCGATCCTCCGGAAGCGGGCCCATCGCGTCCCGCCCGGACACGACGAGGTCCCAGAGCTCGTCCGCGGACCTGACGTCACCGGGGAACCGGCAGGCCATCCCGACGATCGCGATCGGCTCGTGCCTGCCCGACTCGACCTCCTCCAGGCGCCGGCGCGTCTCGTGCAGGTCCGCGGTGACCCACTTGAGGTACTCGACGAGCTTGTCCTGCTCAGACATCGCGATGCACCTTTCGTTCGTTCTCACGGCAGACGGAGGATCAGCGATCCCGCAGGCGGCCGAGCTCGTTGTCGATGAAGGCGAAGACCTCGTCCGTGCTCGCCGTCTGGATCCGGTCCGTGACCGTGTGCTCGCCGGACTCCTTGTCCTGGCCGCCCCACTGGTCCAGCAGCAGCCGCAACCGGACGGCGACCCCTGCGCGCAGTTCGGTGTCGGCCTCGCAGGCCGCGAGGACCGATTCCAGCCGGTCCAGCTCCGCGAGCGGCGAAAGCCCCGCGCCACCACCGGAATCGCCGACCAGCGCGGTGACGAGATGCGCCGCCAGCGCCACCGGGGTGGGGTAGTCGAACACCAGGGTCGCGGGCAGCCTCAGCCCGGTGACGGCGCTGAGCCGGTTGCGCAGCTCGATCGCGGTCAGCGAGTCGAACCCCAGCTGCCGGAACTCCTGGTCCACCGCCACGTCGTCCGCGCTCGTGTGCGCGAGCACCGCCGCCGCGTGCGACCGGACCAGATCGAGCGCGAACGCCTGCCGGTCGGGCTCTGGTGTCTCGCGCAACCGGTCGGCCACCCCGTCGACGACGGGAGTCGCCCGCGCGGCCGTCCGGCGCCGGGGATCCGTCAGGGTCCCTGGCGGGAGTGCGACGACCGATGGTTCGCCGGACGCCACGGCCGCGTCGAACAACCGCAGGCCCTGCTCAACGGACAAGAGTTCGGCACCGGCGCGGGACATCCGCTGCAGTCCGGCCTCGCTCAGCGTCGCGGTCATTCCCGCCGTCGGTGCCCAGGCACCCCACGCCACCGAGACGGCGGGCAGGCCCTGGCTCGCGCGATGGCAGGCCAGGGCGTCCAGAAAGACGTTGGCCGCCGCGTAGTTCGCCTGCCCGGGAGTGCCCATGATCCCCGAGACCGAGGAGTACAGGACGAAGCCGGCCAACTCCATGCCCCGCGTGAGCTCGTGCAGGTGCCAGGCCGCGTCCGCCTTGGGGCGCAACACGGTGTCCAGCCGCTGCGAGTCCAACGAACCGATGACGCCGTCGTCGAGCACACCTGCCGTGTGCACCACGGCGGTCAACGGGTGCTCTGCCGGGATGTCCGCCAACAGGCTCGCCAGCGCGGCACGATCAGAGACATCGCATTCGGCCACCGTGACCCGAGCGCCGTGCCCGGTCAGTTCGGCGACGAGCTCCTCGGCACCGGGGGTGGCGAGGCCGCGACGCCCGGCCAGCAGCAGTTGCCGTGCGCCCTGCTCGCGGACCAGGTGCCGGGCCAGCTCGCTGCCCAAGCCACCCACGCCACCGGTGATCAGCACCGTGCCGTCCGGATCCCAGGGCGACGGGTCGCTCCCGGCCACCGCGCGGGTCAGCCGCCCGACGCGCACGGCGCCCGCCCGAATCACGACCTGGGTCTCGTCGGGCAGCACCTGCTCCGCCAGCCCCGGCAGGGCCACCGAGTCGTCCGAATCCACCAGCAGGAACCGGCCAGGCTCCTCCGACTGCGCCGAGCGGACCAGCCCCCACAGCGCGGCGGCCGCGACGTCGGCGACCTGCTCGCCGGGCTCCGCCGCCACCGCGCCCCTGGTGCGGAACACCAGCCGGGAGGCCGCGAAC
This sequence comes from Lentzea kentuckyensis, assembly GCF_002150765.1. Classification (GTDB taxonomy): domain Bacteria; phylum Actinomycetota; class Actinomycetes; order Mycobacteriales; family Pseudonocardiaceae; genus Lentzea; species Lentzea kentuckyensis. The sequence continues at coordinate 65,387 of NZ_MUYM01000055.1, read as the reverse complement.
CGGTCGTCCGCGAGGAACTCCTGCAGCAGGCCGAGCACCCTGGCGCTCAGGTGGTGAGCCGACGCCACGACGTCGGCGCGGTCTCCCTCGACGGAGATCAGCAGGGTGCCCGGCTCCGCTCCGGCGAGACCCCGGTCGAGCCAGTCCTCGACCTCGACGATCGGGTCCGCGGCGGGCCGCACGGCCAGTTCGGTCCACTCCAGTCGCAGGAGCGGATCGGATCCCCCGGCCGGCGCGACCGGCACCGGCGCCGCGCCGAACACGAGCGAGGCGCAGCTGAACACCGGCGCTCCCCCGGCGTCGACCGCGGTCACGGACATCGTGTCCGCGTCGGAGGTCGTCAGGCGCACCCGCAGCATCGAGGCACCGGACGCGTGCAGAACCGCACCGCTGAAGGCCGTCGGGACCACGTCGTGGAACCCGAGGTGAGCACTCGCACCGGCCACCGCGTCGAGCAGTTCCGGGTGCAGCCCGAACGCCTCGCCGTCGTCCGGTTCCGGCAGCGAGACCTCGGCCAGCACGTCGTCGCCGTGCCGCCACGCCGACCTCAAATTTGGGAAGTCGCCGACGTCCAGCGGTGTGGCGCCGTCCGGTGGCCAGGCCGAGGTGAGCCGGGTGCCCGCCTCGAGTCCGGTGCCCAGCACGCCGGTCGCGTGCTCCACCCAGTCCCGCTCGGTGTCGTCGGCGACGCGGGCGTGCACGTGCAGCGCACGCCGCCCGGAGTCGTCCGCCGCACCGATCCGCACCTGGACCCGCACCGCCTCGCGTTCCGGCAGCACCAGCGGCGCGACGAGGTTCAGCTCCTCGACGCGCGCGCAGCCCACCTCGTCGCCCGCCCTGATCGCCAGTTCCAGCACCCCGGTGGCGGGAAACACCACCACGTCGCCCACGCGGTGGCCGGCCAGCCACGGCTGCGTCGCCTGGGACAGCAGACCGGTCAGCACGACCTCGCCGGAGTCCGCCAGCTGCACCGAGGCACCCAGGAACGGATGGCCCGCGGCGACCTGCCCGAGGCCAGCCGGACCCGCGGCGGCCGCCGACCCCGCCGGCCAGAAACGCCGGTGCGCGAACGGATAGGCCGGGAGGTCGACCAGACGGCCCTCCGGGAGCACCTGCCCCCAGTCCACCTCGGCACCGCTCACGTGCAGCCGGGCCACGGCGGTCAGCAGTGAGGTCTCCTCGTCGCGGTCCCTGCGCAGCGACGGCACCGCGAGGGCCTCGTCCACCAGTCCCGACAGCACACCGTCGGGACCCAGTTCGAGAAACGCGGTCGCACCCGCGTCCGTCAGGGCGCGCAGACCGTCGGCGAAGCGCACCGTCTCCCGCACGTGCCGCACCCAGTACCCCGGCTCCTGGAGCTCAGCGGAGGCCAGCGCACCGGTCAGGTTCGACACCACGGGAAGGCGTGGCTCGTGCAGCTTCAGTCCCTTCACCACGACGGCGAAGTCGTCGAGCATCGGCTCCATCAACGGTGAGTGGAACGCGTGCGACACCACGAGCCGCCGGGTCCTGCGGTCCGCGAACCGTTCCGCGACCGCCAGCACCCCTGCCTCGTCGCCCGCGATCACCACCGAGTCGGCCCGGTTCACCGCCGCGATCGAGACGCCATCGCCCAGCAGCGGCCGGACCTCGTCCTCGGTCGCCTCGATCGCGACCATCGCACCGCACGACGGCAGCGCCTGCATCAGCTCGGCCCGCGCGGTCACCAGCGTGCACGCGTCCTGCAGCGACAGCACTCCCGCGACGTGCGCCGCGGTGACCTCGCCGATCGAATGACCGCCGACGAAGCCGGGCCGCAGACCCCAGTGCCGGACCAGGTGGAACAACGCCACCTCGACCGCGAACAGCGCGGGTTGCGCGTGCGCGGTCATCCTCAGCAGATCCGCGTCGTCACCCCACATCACGTCCCGCAGGCCGGGGGGCAGCAGTTCGAGCACCTCGTCGAGAGCCTCGGCGAACACGGGGAAGCGGTCGTAGAGCCCGCGGCCCATGCCCAGCCGCTGTGAACCCTGGCCGGAGAAGAGGAAGGCGACCTGGTGCGACCGTGCGACGTCCCGAGCGAGCTCGGCGACGCCGTCCTCGGTGGCGAGCAGCACCGCCCGGTGGTCGAAGACGGGCCGCCGTGACAGCGACCAGCCGACATCGGCCCGCCGGAGGTCGAGGTTCCGCAGCCGGTCGAGCTGAGCGCCCAGCGCCTGCTCGGACTTCGCGGACACCACCCACGGAACGACGACCGCGTCGCCAGAGTCCTGCTCGTCGTCCACCCGGCCCTGTTCCAGGACCACGTGCGCGTTCGTCCCGCTGAGCCCGAACGACGACACCCCGGCGCGGCGCGGCCTGCCCGTCTCCGGCCACGCCGAGTTGCCGGTCAGCAGCTCCACCGTGCCGGCGGACCAGTCGACGTGCGCCGATGGCGTGTCCACGTGCAGCGTCTTCGGCGCGACACCGTGCCGCAACGCCTGCACCATCTTGATCACACCGGCCACGCCCGCGGCGGCCTGGGTGTGCCCGATGTTCGACTTCACCGAACCCAGCAACAGCGGGTGCTCGCGGTCCTTCCCGTACACCGCCGCGAGTGCCTGGGCCTCGATCGGATCTCCCAGTGGCGTCCCGGTTCCGTGCGCCTCCACAACGTCCACTTCGGACGGTCGCAGCCCGGCCTGGGCCAGTGCGGCCCGGATCACCCGCCGCTGGGACGGACCGTTGGGGGCGGTCAGGCCGTTCGACGCGCCGTCCTGGTTCACCGCCGAACCGCGTACGAAGGCGAGCACCCGGTGACCGTTGCGCTCGGCGTCGGACAGCCGCTCCAGCACGAGCATGCCGGCGCCCTCGCCCCACCCGGTGCCGTCGGCACCGTCCGCGAACGCCTTGCACCGGCCGTCCGGCGACAGCCCGCCCTGCCGCGAGAAGCCGGCGAAGTTCATCGGCGTGGCCATCACCGTCACGCCACCGGCCAGCGCCAGCCCGCACTCACCGCGCTGCAGGGCCTGGGCCGCGAGGTGCAGGGACACCAGGGACGACGAGCACGCCGTGTCCACCGACAGCGCGGGTCCCTCGAAACCGAAGGTGTAGGACACCCGTCCGGAAAGGACACTCGCCGCCAGTCCCGTGCTCGCGTGCCCCGCGGTGTCCTCGCCGGAGGCGAACACGGCGTGGACGTAGTCCTGGCCGTTCGTGCCGACGAACACCCCGGTGCGGCTGCCTCGCAGGGCGACCGGATCGATGCCCGCCTGTTCCATGGCCTCCCAGGAGACTTCCAGCAACACCCGCTGCTGCGGATCCATGGCCAGGGCCTCACGTGGTGAGATCCCGAAGAAGGCGGCGTCGAACCCGGCGGCGTCGGGCAGGAAGGCACCGCGCGACGTCGAGCCGAGGTCGGCGGTCAGATCCCAGCCGCGGTCCGTGGGGAAGTCGCCGATCGCGTCGCGGCCGGAGTGAACGAGATCCCAGAGGTCGTCGGCCGATGCCACCCCGCCGGGGAAGCGGCACGCCATTCCCACGACCACCACGGGATCGTCGCCGGTCGCCGCGGGAACGACGTCCGGCGCGGCGTCGTCGTCCGCCACGCCCGTCAGCTCACCGAGCAGGAAAGCCGCGAGCGCGTTCGGTGTGGGGTAGTCGAACACCAGCGTGGCGGGCAGCGGCACCCCGGTCGCGGCCTTGAGCCGGTTCCGCAGCTCGATCGCCGTCAGCGAGTCGAAGCCCAGCTGCCGGAACTCCAGCTCCGCGGCGACGTCCTCCGCACTCGCGTGGCCCAGCACCGCCGCCGCGTGCGACCGCACGATCTCCAACGCCCGCCGGAGCCGATCCTCCTCCGGCAGCGCGAGCAGTCGCGAGGCCTCGCTCTCGACCGGGTCAGGACCCCGGCTGTCCGCACGACGTCGGTCCACATTGGACGCCAGCGCGAGAACGGACGCCTCACCCGCGGTCACCGCGAGGTCGAACAGTCGCAGACCCTGCTCGACCGACAGCAGGTCGGCCCCCGCACGCGACATCCGGCGCAGGCTCGCCTCGTCCAGCGACGCGGTCATGCCCGCGGTCGGCTCCCAGGCGCCCCAGGCCACCGACGTGGCCGGCAGGCCGGCGCTCGCCCGGTACTGGGCCAGCGCGTCGAGAAAGACGTTGGCCGCCGCGTAGTTCGCCTGCCCTGGTGCGCCCAGCGCGCCGGAAACCGACGAGTAGAGCACGAAACCGGCGAGATCCAGGTCTCGGGTGAGCTCGTGCAGGTGCCAGGCGGCATCGGCCTTCGGACGCAACACGGCGCTGATCCGGTCCGGGGACAACGACCCGAGCACACCGTCGTCCAGCACCCCGGCGGTGTGCACCACAGCCGTCAGCGGATGTTCCGCCGGGATCGCGGCGAGCAGTTCCTCCAGTGCGGCACGATCCGCGACATCGCAGGCGGCCACCGTCACGCCGGCACCACCGGCGGCCAGTTCGGCCACGAGCTCCCGAACGCCAGGAGTCGCCTCACCACGGCGTCCGGCGAGCAGCAGGTGCCGCACACCGTGCCGGGCCACCAGATGCCGTGCCAGTTCGCCACCGAGCCCGCCCGCGCCACCGGTGACCAGCACCGTGCCGTCCGGATCCCATCCGAGGCCCTCGACGACGTCCGGGCCGGTCACCTTGACCACGCGAGGCACCCGCACGACGCCCGCGCGCACGACGGCCTGGGACTCGCCGGGCGGTAGCTGGTGCGCCAGGTCCGCGAGAACGGCCTGGGAGGCATCGGTGTCGTCGAGGTCGACGAGCAGGAACCGGCCGGGCTCCTCGGCCTGCGCCGAGCGGACCAGGCCCCACACCGCGGCGGCCGCGACGTCCGCGACCGGACCCCCCGCCAGCGCCGGCACCGCCGCACGCGTGACGAACACCAGCCGTGAGCCGCTGAACCGGTCGTCCTCCAGGAACTCCCGCATCGTCCGGAGCACGCGCGCGGTCAGCAGGTGTGCCGAGGCGACGACGTCGTCGCGGTCGCCGGTGACGGGAACCACCACCGTGCCCGGCACCGCGGCCGAAATCCCGTTCTCCGCCCAGTCCTCCACCAGGACGACCTCGGTCGCCGTGCTCGTCACCTCGACCGGGTTCCAGTCGAGGCGCATGAGCGATTCCGACGACGGCGCCACGTCGACCGGCCAGAACCTGTTGCGCTGGAACGGGTACGTCGGCAGATCGACCACCCTGCCCGCGGACCGGCCGAACAGCCGGGACCAGTCCACCTCGACCCCGGCCACGTGCAACCGGCCGAAGGTGGTCAGCAGCGCGGTTTCCTCGCCTCGGTCCTTGCGCAGCAGCGGCACGGCGAGCCCGTCGTCGATCAGCCCGGACAGCACGCCGTCCGGCCCGAGTTCGAGGAACGTCGTCGCGCCCGCGCCGGCCAGCGCCCGGATCCCGTCCGCGAACCGGACCTCCTCCCGCACGTGCCGCACCCAGTACCGCGGGTCGCACACCTCGGTGGTGACGAGCCCGCCGGTCAGGTTCGACACGAGGGCGACCTGCGGCTCGGTGAACGTCAGTCCCGCGAGAGCCCGCGCGAACTCGTCGAGCATGGGCTCCATCAACGGTGAGTGGAACGCGTGCGACACCGCGAGCCGGGTGGTCTTGCGCCCCGGCAGACGTCCGACGAGAGCCAGCACCGCGCTCTCCTCTCCCGCCACCACCACCGAGTCGGACCTGTTCACGGCGGCGATCGAGACTCCGTCGCCCAGCAGCGGGCGCACCTCGTCCTCGGTCGCCTGGACCGCGACCATCGCACCGCCGGCCGGGAGGTTCTCCATCAGCCGGGCCCTGGCCGACACCAACCGGCACGCGTCCGTCAGTGACAGCACACCCGCCGCGTGCGCCGCCGCGACCTCGCCGATCGAGTGGCCGCCCACGAACTCGGGGACGATCCCCCACGCCTCGACCAGCCGCCACAGCGCGACCTCGACCGCGAACAACGCCGGCTGAGCCCATCCGGTGCGGTTCAGCGCCTCCGCGTCCGAGCCCCACATCACGTCCCGCACGCCGGGTTCGAGGTGGGCGAGCACCTCGTCCAGCGCCTCGGCGAACTCCGGGAACCGGGCGTACAGCTCCCGGCCCATGCCGAGGCGCTGCGACCCCTGACCGGAGAACAGGAAGGCGACGGACCGCCGGCCCGCCACTCCCCTCGCCACCTCGGTGACGCCGTCGGCGGTGGCGAGCAGCACGGCGCGATGCTCGAACGACGTCCGTGCCAGCAACGACCAGCCGATGTCGGTCCTCGACGCCCGTGCCGCGCGCACCGCGTCGATCTGAGCTGTCAGAGCGGGCTCGGTCCTCGCCGAGACCACCCATGGGACGACCGGCAGGTCATCGGTCCCAGGCTCCGGCCCCGGATCGGCCTGTTCGAGGATCACGTGCGCGTTGGTCCCGCTGATGCCGAACGACGACACCCCGGCCCGGCGCGGCCGATCGGCCTCCGGCCACGGGGCAGCCTCGGTCAGCAGCCGGAGCACGCCGTCGGACCAGTCCACATGCGACGACGGGACACCCACGTGCAGGGTCTGCGGAGCGACACCGTGCCGCAACGCCTGCACCATCTTGATCACGCCGCCGACCCCGGCCGCGGCCTGGGTGTGACCGATGTTCGACTTCAACGACCCCAGCAGCAGCGGCCGCTCGCGGTCCTGTCCGTAGGCGGTGCGCAGCGCCTGCGCCTCGATCGGGTCGCCCAGCGGCGTCCCGGTCCCGTGGGCCTCCACCACGTCCACTTCGGACGGTTTCAGCCCCGCCGCGTCCAGCGCCTGCCGGATGACCCGGTGCTGGGCCTGTCCGTTGGGCGCGGTGAAACCGTTGGAGGCGCCGTCCTGGTTGACCGCCGAGCCGCGCACCACCGCCAGCACCCGATGTCCGTGCCGCACCGCGTCGGAGAGCCGTTCCAGCGCGAGCACACCGACGCCTTCCGACCATCCCGTGCCGTCCGCGCGGTCGGAGAACGCCTTGCACCGCCCGTCCCCGGCGAGGCCGCCCTGCCTGCTGAACTCGACCAGTGAGCCGGGCGTCGACATGACGTTGACGCCACCCGCGAGCGCGAGCGAGCACTCACCGTTGCGCAACGCCTGCGCCGCCAGGTGGATGGCGACCAGCGACGAGGAACACGCCGTGTCCACGGTGATCGCCGGGCCTTCGAAACCGAAGGTGTAGGCGATCCGGCCGGACGTCGCGCTGGCCGCGATCCCCGTGCCGACGCCGCCGTCCGCGTCCTCCAGCGACCCCACGACGAGGTAGGCGTAGTCCTGGCCGTTGGTGCCGACGAACACACCGGTCCGGCTGCCGCGCAGGCCGGCCGGATCGATCCCCGCTCGTTCGATCGCCTCCCACGACGTCTCCAGCAGCAGCCGCTGCTGGGGATCGAGGGTGACCGCCTCCCGCGGCGAGATGCCGAAGAACCCGGCGTCGAACTCCGTGGCGGTGCTGAGGAAGCCCCCTTGGGTGCTCACGCTCATGCCCCGCTCGTCGACCTCGCTGTCGCGCAGGAACCCCAGGTCCCAGCCCCGATCGCCGGGGAAGCCGGAGATCGCGTCGCCGCCGGTGCGGACCAGGTCCCACAGGTCCTCCGGTGAGTAGACCTCACCGGGGTACCGGCAGGCCATGCCGATGATCGCGATCGGTTCGGACGCGGTGGCGAGCAGGCGCTGGTTCTGCCGGCGCAGCCGCTCGACCTCCTTCATCGAGGCCCGCAGCGCCGCGACGACCTTCTCGCTGGAAGATTCCATGATCAGTCCTGCTCCTCCAGTGCCGCACGGACCAGGTCATCCACCGACATCTCGTCGATGCCGTCCTCCGCGGAGTCCTGATCGGCCAGCGGGGCCGCCAGCCGCCGCATCTGATCGAGGAGTCCCGCTTCCCGCAGCCGGGCGATCGGCACCGACGCGAGCAACTCGCGGATCTCCGCCTCCTCGTCGCCCGCGACCGCCGCCGACGCACCCGGATCGAGCAGAGCGAGAACGTGCTCGGCGAGCCGGGAGGGCGTCGGATGGGCGAACACCAGCGTCGCGTCCAGGCTCAGCCCGGTGACCGCGTTGAGCTGGTTGCGCAGCTCCACCGTGCCGAGCGAGTCGAACCCGAGCTCCTGGAACGGCGTGTGCACGCCCACCGCGTCGACCCCGCTGTGCCCGAGCACGTCCGCCGCCCGTTCCCGGACGAGGTCGAGCACCGCGTCCGCCCGTTTGGCGAGCGGCACACCCGCCAGGTCGAACCGCCGCGACTCGGCGGCCGGTGCGGGCTCCTGGTAGCCGGGCATCTCGCGGAACAACGCGGCGGGACGTGCGGCCGTGCCGCCCTGGGCGGGCCCCACGTCGGCGACCATCATCGTCGGCTCGCCCTCCGCGACCAGTTGCCGCAGCGCGGTGTAGGCGAGGTCGGGATCCATCGCACCGATGCCCGCGCGCCGGGACAGGTGCTCGGCCTTACCGCCACCGGCCATGCCTCCACCCGCCCAGGCACCCCAGGCGATCGACGTCGCGGCCAGCCCCGCCGCCCTGCGGCGCACGGCCAGCGCGTCCAGCACGGCGTTGGCCGCCGCGTAGTTGCCCTGGCCCGGGTTGCCCGCGATCGCGGTTCCCGAGGAGAAGAGGACGAACGCGTCCAGGTCCAGCTCCCGGGTCAGCTCGTCGAGCAGCACCGCGGAGTCCACTTTGGACCTGAGCACGGTGTCGAAGCGGTCCGGGGTGAGCCGGTCCAGCACGCCGTCGTCGAGCACACCGGCCGCGTGCACCACACCGGTCAGCGGGTGTTCGGCGGGAATCGCCGCGAGCAGCGCCCGCACCGCAGAAGGGTCGGCCACGTCGCACGCGGTGACGGTGACCTCGGCACCGAGCGCGACGAGCTCCGCGCGCAGTTCCTCGGCACCGGCCGCGGCCGGTCCGCTCCTGCTGGCCAGCACCAGGTGCCGCGCGCCGTCCCGGACGAGTCCCCTGGCGAGGTGGCCACCGATCGCGCCGGTGCCACCGGTGATCAGGACCGTGCCGGCCGGCCGCCACAGCTCGTCGGGCCGAGGTGCGGGAGCGGGCAGCAGCCGTCGTCCGAACACCGCGGACGGACGCACCGCGAGCTGGTCCTCGCCGTCGCGGCCGGCCAGTGCCGCGGCGAACCCGGCGGCGGACCGCTCGTCGAGCACCTCCGGCAGGTCGACCACGCCACCCCAGCGGTCCGGGTACTCCAGCGCGGCGACCGCGCCGAGACCCCAGAGCGCCGCCTGGTGCGGCCGGGTCAGCTCCTCGGTGGGAGCCACCGACACCGCGCCCCTGGTGACGCACCACAGCGGTGCGGTGATTCCGGCGTCTCCCAGTGACTGCAGGAGCACGGCGGTGTCCGCCGCGGTCTCCCGTTCGGCGAGCAGCGACACGACACCGGCGAAGTCGGTGCCCAGCCCGCGCAGCCGTTCGGCCAGCGCCGCACGGTCGAGGTCGGACACCTCCACCTCGACCACCTCGGCGCCCGTGGCGGCCACCGCGGCGAGCACCTTCGAGCCGTCGAAACCGGCCGGGACGACGCCGAGCCAGCGCCCGGACGGTCCGGCCTGCGGCTCGATGACGAGCGGCCGCCAGGCGACCCGGTACCGCCAGCCGTCCACAATGGACTGCGCCGACTGCTTGCGCCGCCATTGCAGCAGTGCGGGCAGAACCTTGGACAACGCGTCCTGCTCGACGTCCAGTTCTGCTTGCAGCGCGGCGAAGTCCTGCTGGCCGACGGCGTCCCAGAACGCGCTGTCCTCCGTGTCCGCGGGACCGGCGGTCTCGGCCGGGGTGTCCGGCCAGTACCGCTCGTGCTGGAAGGCGTAGGTCGGCAGGTCCACACGGCTCGCCCCCGTCCCGGCGAACACGCCGGACCAGGACACCGGCACACCGGCGACGTGCAGCTGAGCCAGCGCGCTCAGCACGGCGGTCTCTTCCGGACGATCCCTGCGCTGTGCCGCCACGGTGACCACACCGCCAGGCAACGACTCGGCGGCCATGGCCGTGAGCACGGCGTCCGGTCCCAGTTCCAGGAACACCGTCGCGCCGCCGTCCGCCAGCGCCCGCACGCCGTCGCCGAAGCGGACCGTCTCCCGCACGTGCCGCACCCAGTACTCCGGTGCGCCGACGTCGGTCGCCAGCTCGCCGGTCACGTTGGACACCAGCGGAATCCGGGCGGGTTCGAACGACAGGTCCGCGACCACCTCGGCGAAGGCCGCCAGCATCGGTTCCATCAACGGCGAGTGGAACGCGTGCGACACCCGCAACCTCGACGTCTTGCGGCCGTCGAGTTGTGCCGCGACCGCGAGCACCGCCTCCTCGTCACCCGCGATCACCACGGACGAGGGTCCGTTGACCGCGGCGATCGACACACCGTCGACCAGCAGCGCGGTGACCTCGGCCTCGCCGGCCTGGATCGCCAGCATCGCCCCGCCGGCCGGCAGTGCCTGCATGAGCTCCGCCCGTGCCGCGACGAGACGGCAGGCATCCGGCAACGACAGGACGCCTGCGACGTGAGCCGCCGCCACCTCGCCGATCGAGTGCCCGCCGACGAAGTCGGGCCGGACTCCCCAGGACTCGGCCAGGCGGAAGAGCGCGACCTCGAACGCGAACAGGGCGGGCTGCGCGTTCCCGGTCCGGTTCAGGACGTCCGGATCGTCGCCCCACATCACCTCTCGCAGCCCCGGTTCCCAGTGGGACAGGACCTCGTCGAACGCCGCCGCGAACACCGGGAACCGCTGGTGCAGATCGCGCCCCATGCCGGGCCGCTGAGCACCCTGCCCGGAGAACAGGACCGCGAGCCTGGTCGAGCGAGCCGCCTGGCCACGCTGGACGTGCGGGCTCCGCTCGCCGTGTGCCAGCGCGGTGAGTCCTTCGACCAGCTGGTCACGATCCGCCGCGACCACGACGCCGCGATGGGCGAAGGCGGCGCGGGTGGTCGCGAGGGAGAACGCGACATCGGTCAGCCCGGCCTCGGTCGCCCGCACGTGCTCGAGCACCCTGCGAGCCTGTGCCCGCAGCGCCTCCGGGGTCCGTCCCGACACGGGCACGGGGAAGGCGCCGGTGGCAGCGGGAGCGGCCGGCTCCTCGTTCGCCGCCGGTTGTTCGAGCACGATGTGCGAGTTGGTGCCGCTGGCACCGAACGAGGACACCGCGGCGATCCGGGGCCTGCCGGTCTCCGGCCACGGTTCGCTGCGCGTCAGCAGCCGGATCGAGCCCGCCGCCCAGTCCACTTCGGACGAAGGCTCGGTCACGTGCAGCGTCCTGGGCAGCATCCCCTGGCGCATCGCCAGCACCATCTTGATCACGCCGGCCACCCCGGCCGCCGCCTGGGTGTGCCCGATGTTGGACTTGAGCGAGCCGAGCAGCAACGGCCGTTCGCGATCCTGGCCGTAGGTGGCCAGCAGGGCCTGCGCCTCGATCGGGTCGCCGAGCCGGGTGGCCGTGCCGTGCGCCTCCACGGCGTCCACATCGGACGGACGGACGCCTGCCGCGGCCAGTGCCCTGCGGATGACCCGCTGCTGAGCGGGACCGCTCGGCGCGGTCAGGCCGTTCGACGCGCCGTCCTGGTTGATCGCCGAACCGCGCACGATCGCCAGCACCTGATGCCCGTTGCGGCGGGCGTCGGAGAGCCGCTCGACCACCAGCATGCCGACACCCTCCGACCAGCCGGTGCCGTTCGCCGTGTCGGAGAACGCCCGGCAGCGGCCATCGGGTGAGAGCGCGCCCATGTCACCGAACTCGATCAGCACGTTCGGGGTGGACATCACCGTCACACCGCCGGCCAGCGCGAGGCGGCATTCACCGTTGCGCAGCGCCTGCACGGCGAGGTGCAGGGCGACGAGCGACGACGAGCACGCGGTGTCGACCGACACCGTGGGTCCCTGCAGGCCGAAGGTGTACGCGAGCCTGCCGGACAACAGGCTGGCCGACTGCGCGGTCTGCCAGTGGCCTTCCTGTGCGCCGGACGGGCGGTAGTCCCCGCTGCCGCCACCGATGAACACACCGGTGTCGGTGCCGCGCAGCTCGGCCGGGTCGATTCCGGTTCGTTCCAGGGCTTCCCAGGCCGACTCCAGGACCATGCGCTGCTGCGGGTCCATGACCATCGCCTCGCGCGGGGAGATCCCGAAGAAGCCGGCGTCGAAGTCGGCCGCGATGTCGAGGAACCCGCCGTTGGGCGGAGTGCCGCGCGCCATCAGGCCCGCGAGGTCCCACCCTCGGTCGAGCGGCAGCCCGCCGACCGCGTCGACCTCGTCCCTGACCAGGTCCCACAGGTCCTCCGGCGAGCGCACCCCACCCGGATACCGGCAGCTCATGCCCACGATCACGATCGGATCGGTGGTGGTGTCGACGGCGGTGACCACGTCCGGGACAGGGGTCTCCTCCGCCGCGCCACCCAGCAGCTCGGCCAGCAGATGATCAGCGAGCTCGGCCGGGGTCGGGTGGTCGAACACCAGGGAGGCCGGCAGGCTCAGGCCCGTCTCGGTGGTAAGCAGGTTGCGCAGGTCGACCGCGGTCATCGAGTCGAACCCGAGGTCGCGGAACGGCCAGTCCTCCTCGATCCCGTCGGGCGTGGCGTGCCCCAGCACCGCGGCGGCCTTCGCCCTGACCAGCCTGAGCAGTTCGCCGGAGCGTTCGGGTGCTGGCAGGCCGAGCAGCACCTCCCGCAGCGGGTTGGCCGGCTCGTCCGCCCGCTCGTCCGGCGTGTCCAGCAGGTTCGCGAACAACGGATCGCGCCGATGCGCCGCGAACGTGTGCCAGTCGACATGTGCCACGACAAGGGATCCGTCGGCGGCGGTCGTCCTGGTGAGTGCTTCGAACGCAGGCTCCGGGCTCATCGGCGGCAGGCCGTTGTGCCGCAGGTGCGCGGCCGACCGCTCGTCCTGGGCGCCGATGAGAGCGCTCCACGAGATCGCCTGCCCGACCAGCCCCCGGTCGCGGCGCTGACGCGCGATCGCGTCGAGGTACGCGCCGACCGCCGCCTCCTCCCGCCTGCCGGCGAAGCCCCAGGTTCCGGCGACCGAACCGCACAGCACGAACCGGTCGAGCGGCCGGTCGCCGAGCAGCGCGGCCAGTGCGGCGACGTCGGTGAGCTCCTCCACGAAGTCACCGGTGACGAACACCGACGAGGGCGCGAACTCGTCGAGCGCGGCCGCGAGTGCGTCCCGCTCCACGACGACGACCTCGGCCTCGATCTCCGCGAGGTCCGTCGAGGCACCGGTCAGGATCAGGCGTGTCGCGCCGCGGGCAACCAGCCAGCGAGCGAGCTGGCCGCCTGTCGTTCCCGTCGCGCCGGCGAGCACCACCGTGCCGGTGGGTCGCCACGAGCTCTCCGTCACCTCGGCGCGGACCAGGCGCCTGGCGAACACTCCGGCGGAACGCACGGCCAGCTGGTTCTCCTCGGTGGAGGCCGCGAGGACGTCCACGAGCAGGGCCAGCACCCGGTCGTCGAGCTGGGCGGGCAGGTCGAGCAGGCCGCCCCACCGCAGCGGCTCCTCCAGCGCGGCGACGAGGCCTTCGCCCCAGACGGCCGCCTGTCCGGCGCTGAGCAGAGGTTCGGCCGGGTCCACCGCGACCGCGCCACGGGTCAGGCACCACAGCGGGGCCTCGATCCCGGCGTCGGTGAGCGCCTGGAGCACCGCACCGGGCCAGGCAGCGTCACCGGGCAGCGCCTCGTCGCTCACGGCGAGCAGGGACACGACCCCGGCGAGATCGCTGTAGCCGGGCAGTTCCAGGGAGTCCGACACGCTGACGATCTCGCCGCCGAGCGCGTTCGCGACCGCCGACGTCCACGGGTCGTCCTGCCCGTCCTGCACGAGCACCAGCCACTTGCCCGGTGTTCCCGGCGGGACCGGCACCCGCGTCCAGTCCACTTGGTAGCACCAGTCGTCCACGACCGGCCTGCGGCCGGGCGCCACCTGCGGCCAGAACCGCTCGCGCTGGAAGGCGTAGGTCGGCAGATCGATCCTGGCCGCGCCGGTTCCGGCGAAGAACGCCTGCCAGTCGGGCGTGACACCGGCCGCGTGCAGCTGCGCCAGCGCCGCCGTGACCGCAGCTTCCTCGCCGCGGTTCCTGCGTTGCGCGGCAACGACAACGGCATCGTCGGGCAGTGACTCCCGAGCCACCGGGGACAGCACCGCGTCGGGCCCGAGCTCGAGGAACGCGGTCACGCCCGCGTCCGACAGCGCCCGCACGCCATCGGCGAACCGGACGGTCTCCCGGACGTGCCGCACCCAGTACTCCGGCGAGCGGACGTCCACGCCCAGCCCACCGGTCACGTTGGACACGAGTGGGATCCGGGGCGCCTCGAACGACAGCTCCGCCAGCACCCGCCCGAACTCCGCCAGCATCGGCTCCATCAACGGCGAGTGGAACGCGTGCGACACCGTCAACTTCGTGGTCTTGCGGTCACCGAACGAGGCCACGACCGACCGCACCGCGTCCTCGGCGCCCGCGACCACCACCGACGAGGGCCCGTTCACCGCGGCGATCGAAACGCCGTCGGTCAGCACCGGCACGATCTCCGACTCACTGGCCTGGATCGCGACCATCACTCCGCCGGAGGGCAGCGCCTCCATGAGCGCGCCGCGCGCGACCACCAGCCGGCACGCGTCGGCGAGCGACAGGACACCCGCCACGTGCGCCGCCGCGACCTCGCCGATCGAGTGGCCACCGACGAAGTCCGGCCGGATGCCCCAGGACTCGACCAGGCGGAACAGCGCCACCTCGACCGCGAACAACGCGGGCTGGGTGTAGCCGGTCCGGGAGAGCGGCTCCGGATCCTCTCCCCAGGCCACCTCCCGCACCGGACGGGCGAGGGCGAGATCGAGGTGTGCGGCCACCGCGTCGAACGCCTCCGCGAACACGGGGAAGCGCTCGTAGAGCTCACGGCCCATCCCCGGCCGCTGCGATCCCTGGCCGGAGAACAGCACCGCCAGCGGGCGTTCGGCGGCGACCCCGCGGAAGGTCTCCGCGGCGTGTTCGCCGTTCAGCACGACCGCTCGATGCCGGAGCGCCGCACGTCCGGTCGCCAGGGTGAAACCGGTGTCCAGGACGGACAGTCCGGGCTGCCGCTCGGCGAACTCGCGCACCCGCTCCAGCTGAGCGTCCAGCGCGGCTCGGGTTTTGCCGGAGACCACCCACGGCACCACGGAGAGAGACCTGGAGGGCGCGTGCCCCGGCTTGGTGGCAGGAGCCTCCTCGACGATGACGTGCGCGTTGGTGCCGCTCAGGCCGAACGCCGAGACGCCCGCACGCCGCACGTGCCCGGCCGGCGCCCACTCCTGCGCCGCGCGCAGCAGCGACAGTCCACCGGACGTCCAGTCCACATGGGACGAAGGATCGTCGATGTGCAACGACTGGGGAAGGACGTTGTGGCGCAACGCCAGGACCATCTTGATCACGCCGGCGACACCCGCCGCCGCCTGGGTGTGGCCGATGTTCGACTTGACCGAACCCAGCCACAGCGGTCGTTCCCGGTCGCGGCCGTACGTCGCCAGCAACGCCTGCGCCTCGATCGGGTCACCCAGCGTCGTGCCCGTACCGTGCGCCTCCACCGCGTCGACGTCACTCGCGGCGAGACCGGCGTCGGCCAGGGCCTGGCGGATGACCCGCTGCTGCGAAGGACCGTTGGGCGCGGTCAGGCCGTTCGACGCGCCGTCCTGGTTCACCGCCGAGCCGCGCAACACGGCCCAGACCTCGTGACCGTTGCGGACGGCGTCGGAAAGCCGTTCCAGCACAAGGACTCCCACGCCCTCCGACCAGGCCGTGCCGTCGGCGCTCTCGGCGAACGGCTTGCACCGGCCGTCGGGCGCGAGACCGCCCTGCGAGGTGAACTCGACGAACGAGCCGGGCGTCGACATCACCGAGACGCCGCCGGCCAGGGCCAGGGCGCACTCGCCGCCGCGCAGCGCGCGGGTGGCCCAGTGCAGGGCGACCAGTGCCGAGGAGCACGCCGTGTCGACGGTGACGGCCGGGCCTTCCAGCCCGAGGGTGTAGGAAAGCCTGCCGGACAACACACTCGCGGTGTTGCCGGTGGCCACATAGCCCTGGACCTCGGCCCCGCTGCCGACGAGGAGTTCGGCGTAGTCCTGTCCGTTGGTGCCGATGAAGACACCTGTCTGGCTGCCCCGCAGCCCGGACGGATCGATCCCCGCGCGTTCCAGTGCCTCCCAGGAGGTTTCCAGCAACAGTCGCTGCTGCGGGTCCATCGCCAGCGCCTCACGTGGTGAGACGCCGAAGAAGCTTGCGTCGAAGTCGGCCACGCCGGCCAGGAAGCCGCTCTCCCCCGTGGCGGAGTACCCGCTCGCCAGTCCGGCGAGATCCCAGCCGCGGTCGTCGGGGAACGCCGAGATCCCGTCCCTCGCCTCGGCCAGCAGCCGCCACAGCTCCTCCGGTGAGTCGGCCCCGCCGGGGAACCGGCAGCCGATTCCGACGATCGCGATCGGGTCGTCGTCGGCCGGGCGGGTCGCGGGCAGCTCGCCCGCGGGCCCGTCCAGGCCGCCGAGCAGTTCGGACAGCAGGAACTCGGCCATCGCGGCGGGTGTCGGGTAGTCGAACACCAGGGACGCGGGCAGGGTCAGCCCGGTCGTGCCCGCCAGCGCGTTGCGCAGCTCCAGCGAGGTCAGCGAGTCGAAGCCCAGCTCCTGGAACGGCTGGTTCGCGGTGACCGTGTCCGCGCCGGCGTGGCCGAGGACGGCCGCGACGTGCGTGCGCACCAGGTCCAGCATCCGCCGCGAACGTTCGGCCGCGGGCAGGGCTGCCAGGTCGTGTTCTGCCTGGGCCACGGGTTTCGCGCGGTGCGACGCCCGGACCTCCGGAAGATCGGCGATCAGTGGCAGGTCCGCGAACGCCGACGAGAACCTGGTCCAGTCGACGTCGGCGACCATCAGGACCGCGTCACCGCCCTCGATCGCCTGCCGCAGCGCGGTGATCGCCGGCTCGGGTCGCATCGACTCGAACCCGGCCCGGCGCAGCCTGCTCTCCACCCCCGAGACGTCGACCATGCCCGCGTCGGCCCACGGACCCCACGCCACCGAGGTCGACGGCAGGCCGAGGGACCTGCGGTGCTCGGTGAAGGCGTCCAGGAAGGCGTTGGCCGCCGCGTAGTTGCCCTGTCCGGCCGCGCCGATGACCCCGGCCGTGGAGGAGAACGTCACGAACGCGGACAGCTCCAGGCCGGAGGTCAGGTCGTGCAGGTTGGTCACCGCGGTCGCCTTGGCGCGCAGCACGGTGGACAACGACTCCGGCGTCAGGTCCTCGACCAGGCCGTCCTGGATCACGCCGGCCGTGTGGAAGACCGCGGAGAGCGGGAACTTCGCGGGGATGTCGGCGAGCACGCGGGCCAGCGCGTCCCGGTCCGCGACGTCGCAGGCCACCACGGTGACCTCGGCGCCGAGCTCGGTCAGCTCGTGGCGCAGCACGTCCACGCCCGGTGCGTCCGGTCCGCGCCTGCTGGTCAGCAGCAGATGTTCGGCGCCTTCGCGGGCCAGCCAGCGGGCGACGTGCCCACCGAGGGCGCCGGTACCGCCGGTGACCAGCACCGTGCCGGTGGGCCGGAACTCCCCGGCCGCCGCACGCGCGGCGGGCCTGGCGTGCGACAGCCGGCGGACGAAGACCCCGGAGTCCCGCACCGCGACCTGATCCTCCCGGCCGCCGAGAACTCCGCTCAGCCGTTGCGCGGTGCGGTGCTCGAGCACCTCCGGCAGATCGACCAGTCCGCCCCAGCGTCCGGGCTGTTCCAGGGCCACCACCCGGCCGAGGCCCCACACTCCCGCCTGGACCGGCGCGAGCACCCGGTCGGATCGGCCCACGGCGAGAGCACCGCGGGTGACGCACCAGATCGGGGCGGCGATTCCCGCGTCGCCCAGTGCCTGGACGGCCAGCCCGGTCATCGCCAGTCCCGCGGGCACGCCCGGATGACCGGGCAGGTCACCGTCCTGGACGGCCAGCAGCGACAGCACCCCGGCGAACCGCTCACCGGTGTACTCGCGCAGCAGCTCGGCGAACTCGGCACGATCCACGCACGGCACCTCGACGCGGACGACGTCCGCACCCGCACCCCGGACGACGGCCTCCTGCCAGTCGTCCGCGGCTCCCGCCGGGACGAGCAGCAGCAGGGTGCCGCCGAGGACCGCGCCGTTACCCGTGGCCGGGACCCACGAGACCTCGTACCGCCAACCGTCCACAACAGACTGATCGCGCCGGGTCCGCCGCCACGCCGACAACGCGGGCACCATGGCGCTCACGGTGTCGCCGGGAAGGCCGAGCGAGGACGTCAGCGACTCGATGTCGCCGTGTTCCACCGCCGCCCAGAAGCCGTCGTCGTCCCCGCCGCCGGACACCGTCTCCGGTCCGGCCTCCGGCCAGAACCTCTCGTTCTGGAACGGATACGTCGGAAGGTCGACCCGCCGCGCACCGGAGTCCGCGAAGTACGCGCGCCAGTCCACGGTCTGGCCGCCGGCGTGCCAGGCCGAGACGGCCCGCACGATCGTTTCGACCTCGTCGCGGCCCCGGCGCAGGACGGGCAGCACGCCGGCCTCCGGCGCCATGCCGGTCAGCACGCCGTCCGGCCCGATCTCCAGGAACGCCCGCACGCCGAGCGAGCTCAGGCACGTGACGCCGTCGGCGAAACGAACCGCGCGCCGCACGTGCTCCACCCAGTACTCCGCGGTGCAGACCTGGTCCGCCTCCGCCAGCGCACCGGTCACGTTGGAGACGAAGGGAATCTCGGGGCGCCGGTAGGAGATCCGCTCGGCGACTTTCCGGAACTCGTCGAGCATCCCGTCCATCAGCGGCGAGTGGAAGGCATGGCTCACCCGCAGCCTGCGGGTGCGGTGCCCGAGGGCGTCGAACCGGCCGGCGATGTCCAGCACGGTCTGCTCCACGCCCGAGATCACCACGGCCCGCGGTCCGTTCACCGCCGCGATCGAGACGTCGGCCTCGTGACCGGCGAGCTGCGCCAGCACGTCGTCCTCGGTGGCCTCGACGGCGACCATGGCACCACCGGACGGCAGCGCCTGCATGAGTCGTCCGCGCGCCGCCACGAGCCGGCACGCGTCGTCGAGCGTGAACACGCCCGCGACGTGGGCGGCGACGAGCTCGCCGATCGAGTGCCCCGCGAGATAGCCGGGCGTCAGGCCCCACGACTCGACCAGCCGGTACAGCGCGACCTCGATCGCGAACAGGGCCGGCTGCGTGTACCCCGTCTCGTGCAGGAGGGTGGCCTCCTGGCTGTCCTCCGCGGCGAACATCAGTTCCCGCAGCGGCCGGTCGAGCTCCGTGTCGAACCTGGCCAGCACCTCGTCCAGCGCGTCGGCGAACACCGGGAACCGTTGGTAGAGACCGCTTCCCATCCCGGCCCGCTGGCTGCCCTGGCCGGTGAACAGGAACGCCGCGGTGCCCGCCTTCGTCTCGGCGTCGATCACGGTGCGGGGCAGCGAGCCGCCCTGGCGGAGTGCCGTGAGGGCCGCCACCAGTTCCTCGGTGTCCTTCGCCAGCACGGCCACGCGGCGGTCGAAGCTCGATCGGGTGGTCGCCAGCGAGAACGCGAGGTCGGTCAGGTTCGGCGCGGGCTCGGCCGTCACCGCGGCCAGCATCCGCTCCGCGTACGCCAGCAACGCCTGGTCGTTGCGCGCCGACAGGACCACGGGCACGAGCCCGGACGCCGGTGGCGCCTCGTGCACCTCGGTGGCCGGAGCCGCTTCGACGACCATGTGGGCGTTCGTCCCGCTGAGGCCGAACGAGGAGATGCCCGCCCGGCGCGGATGCCCGTGCTCAGGCCAGGACACCGGTTCGGTCAGCAGCCGGATCGACCCCGCCGTCCAGTCCACGTGGGACGACGGCTGGGTGACGTGCAGCGTCCTGGGCAGGACTCCGTGCCGGAGCGCCTGCACCATCTTGATCACGCTCGCGACGCCGGACGCCATCTGGGTGTGGCCGATGTTGGACTTGACGGACCCGAGCAGGAGCGGGTGTTCCCTGTCCTGGCCGTAGGTCGTCAGCAGGGCCTGCGCCTCGATGGGGTCGCCCAGCGCGGTGCCGGTGCCGTGTCCTTCCACCGCGTCGACCTCGGCGGCGCGCACCCCGGCGTTGGCCAGGGCCTGCCGGATCACGCGCTGTTGCGACGGGCCGCTCGGCGCCGTCATGCCGTTCGAGGCGCCGTCCTGGTTGATCGCCGAACCGCGGATCACCGCCAGCACCGGGTGACCGTTGCGCTGGGCGTCCGAAAGACGTTCCAGCAGCACGATTCCGACGCCCTCGGCGAGCGTCATGCCGTCGGCCGCGTCGGAGTACGCCTTGCAGCGGCCGTCCACCGCGAGCGCGCGCTGCCTGCTGAACCCGATGAAGGCGGCAGGCGTGGACATCACGCTCACCCCACCGGCCAGCGTGAGGGAGCTTTCGCCGTCACGCAGCGACTGGCACGCCAGGTGCATCGCGACCAGCGAGGACGAACACGCCGTGTCGAGGGTGACCGCCGGTCCCTCCAGGCCGAACAGGTAGGAGATCCGTCCGGAGAGGATGCTGGACAGCGTGCCCGTGACCGCGTGGCCTTCCGACCCCTCCGCGGCGTTCGGGACCGCCGAGCCGTAGTCCTGGTAACTCGCACCGATGAAGGTCCCGGTCAGGCTGCCGCGGGCGGATCGCGGATCGATGCCCGCGCGTTCGAAGGCCTCCCAGGCGGTCTCCAGCAGCAGGCGCTGCTGCGGGTCCATCGCCAGGGCCTCCCTGGGAGAGATCCCGAAGAACGCCGGATCGAACCCGGCGACGTCGTGCAGGAAGCCGCCCTGCACCGAGTAGCTCTTGCCCGCCTGGTCCGGATCGGCGTCGTAGATCGCGGCGGCGTCCCAGCCGCGGTCGGCCGGGAACCCGGAAATCGCGTCCCCGCCGTCGAGCACGAGGTTCCAGAGGTCGTCCGGCGAGGCGACGCCACCGGGGTAGCGGCAGGCCATCCCGATGATCGCGATCGGTTCGCCGGAGGTGTCGCCGGTGATCACCGGACCGGTCACCTCGACCGCCACACCGGCGATCTCCGCGAGCAGGAAGTCCGTCAGTGCCAAGGGGTTGGGGTGGTCGAAGACCAGGGTGGCCGGCAGTTTCAGGCCGGTGGCGGCCGTGAGCCGGTTGCGCAGGTCCACCGCCGTCAGCGAGTCGAACCCGACGTCGCGGAACGCGCGGTCCTCGGCCAGCGCGTCTCCGGAGGTGAACCCGAGGACCGTCGCCGCCTCCGTGCGGACCAGGCTCAGCAGCGCGCGTCGTTGTTCGACCGCCGGCAGGCTCCGCAGGGTGGCCGCGAACCCGCTGTCGTCCGCGACCGCCCGTTCGGCGTCCTCCGCCAGCTTGCGGACCGCGGGGATCTCGTCGAACAGCGGCGTCTGCCGGGCCGACGTGTAGACCGGGTAGTACCGCTCCCAGTCGATGTCGGCGATCGCCAGCACGGTCTCGTCGGCGTCGAGAGCCTGCCGCAGGCCGCTGAGCGCGAGCTGCGGATCCATGAACACGAGTCCGCTGCGGAGGATCTGGTTCGGGTCGACCCGGCCGAGTTCCATGTCGTCGGCCCAGATGCCCCACGACACCGCCGTGGCGCGCAGTCCCCGCGCCCTCCGGTTCGCCGCGAGCGCGCTGAGGAACGCGTTGCCGGCGACGTAGGCCGCGTGCTGACCACTGCCCCACATGCCCGCGGTGGACGAGTAGAGCACGAAGGCGTCGAGGTCCTCGCCGATCAGCTCGTCGAGGTTGCGGGCACCGGTCACCTTCGCGTTCAGCACCTCCGCGAAGGCGTCCAGGGTGGTGTCCGCGAGCGAATGCAGTTCGATCACGGCGGCGGTGTGCACCACGTTGCGGATCACGTGCCCGTCACCCGCGAGCCGGTCGATCAGCGCCGCCACCGCCGCACGATCGGCGATGTCGCAGGCGGCCACCTCGGCCGTGGTTCCCAGCTCCGCCAGTTCGGCGACCAGCTCGGGCGCACCGTCGGCGGCCAGTCCGCTGCGGTTGGTCAGCACGAGGTGCTCGGCACCCTGCCCGGCCAGCCAGCGGGCCAGGTGCCTGCCGAGCGTCCCGGTGCCACCGGTGACCAGGGTGGTGCCCCTGGGCTTCCACTCGCGGGCGGCCGCGTCGGGACCGGGTTCCGCGGGCACGATCCGGCGGACGAACGTGCCGGAGGCCCGGATGGCGACCTGGTCCTCGTTCGTCGCGCCGGACAGCACGGCCGCGAGTCGTTGTGCCGCACGGTCGTCGAGCACCTCGGGGAGGTCCACCACGCCGCCCCAGCGGTCGGGGTGTTCCAGCGCGGCCGTCCACCCCAGCCCGTGCACCATGGCCTGGAGCGGGCTGGTGATCAGGTCGGACCGGCCGGTCGACACCGCTGCTCTGGTGAGCAGCCACAGCGGAGCCTCGACGCCCTCCAGCGCCCGCACGAGCGTGACGGTGAGCGCGAGCCCCAGCGGCAGGGCCGGCCATGCCTCACTCGGCTGCTCGGCCGACGCCAGGGTGGACACGATGCCGGTCAGGCCGGACAGGTCGCCCAGCCGGTCCGCCAGCACGGCCGGGTCGAGGCAGGACGGGTCGGCGACGACCCGGCGCACGTCGGCGCCCAGCGAGACCAGGTGGGCGACCAGGTCGTCACCGTCGTCAGCGGACACCACGAGCCAGGTCCCGGTCAGCGACCCGGACGGCCGTGCGGTGACCGGCGCCCACTGGACCCGATACCGCCAGGAGTCCACAGTGGAGCGATCGGCCCGCTGCCTGCGCCACGTCGACAGCGCGGGAAGCACCGCGGCCAGAGCCTTTTCGTCGACGTGCAGGCTCGACGCGAGCATTTCGACGTTCTGCTCGTCCACCGCCGTCCAGAACTCCGCGTCGGCGGGGTCGGCCGCCGCGGCCGGTTCGAAGAACTGCGGAACCGCCCAGAGATGTTCGTGCTGGAACGCGTAGGTCGGCAGGTCGACCCGGTTCGCACCGGCCGCCTCGAACAGGACCGCCCAGTCGACCGGCACGCCTCGGACGAAGACCTCCGCGGCCGACGCGACGACCCGGGAGAGCCCGCCCTGGTCACGACGCAGGGTTCCGCTCACCACCGTCCGCACGCCCGCGTCGTCCACGACGTCCTGCACGCCCACCGTCAGCACGGGGTGCGAGCTCACCTCGACGAACACCCGGAACCGGTCGTCGAGCAGCTTGCGGATCGCGGGTTCGAACTCCACGGTCTGCCGGAGGTTGCGGTACCAGTACCCGGCGTCCAGCTCCGCACCGGTGAGCCATTCCCCGGTGACGGTGGACAGGAACGGGATCTCGGGAATGCCGAGCGTCACCGGCGCCAGATCGCGCAGCAGCTCTGCTTCGAGATCCTCGACCTGGGCGGAGTGCGAGGCGTAGTCCACCGCGATCCGCTTCGCCCGCACACCGTCGGCCGTCAGCCGTTCGACCAACGCCTCCAGTGCCTCTGGCACACCGGACACGACCACCGCGCGCGGCCCGTTCACGGCCGCCACGGACACCTGTCCGTCCCATTCCTGGAGCAGGGGTTCGATCTCGGCGACCGGCAGGGCCACCGACACCATCGCACCCCGGCCGGCCAGCGTGCGGGCGATGGCCTGGCTGCGCAGTGCCACGACCATGGCCGCGTCCGCCAGCGGCAACGCGCCGGACACGCAGGCGGCGGCGATCTCTCCCTGCGAGTGCCCGATCACGGCGTCCGGAACGACACCGTACGAGCGCCACACCTCGGCGAGCGACACCATCATCGCGAACGACGCGGGCTGCACGACGTCCACCCGGTCCAGCGAAGGCGCGCCTTCCGCGCCACGGACCACGTCGACCAACGACCAGTCGACGAACGGTGCCAGCGCGTCCGCGCACTGGGCCAGCCGCTCGGCGAAGACCGGGGACTCCTCCAGGAGCCTCGCCCCCATGCCGGCCCACTGCGCGCCCTGGCCGGGGAACACGAACACGACCTTGCCGTCGACATCGGCCACGCCCGTCACCACCGCTGCCGACGACGCGTTCGCGGCCAGCTCGGCGAGTCCGGAGGACAACTCGGCCTGGTCCGCGCCCAGCACCACGGCCCGGTGCTCGAACACCGAACGAGAACGCACCAGCTCGGCACCGATGTCGACGGGACGCGCGTCCTGGACCGAGCGAAGCCGCTCGGCCTGGGCGCGCAGCGCCGCCTCACCCCGCGCCGACAGGATCCACGGCACCACCGGGAGGTCAGCCGTGGCGACGCCGGCGGGTTCGGGGGCCGGCACCGCCTCCAGCACCACGTGCGCGTTGGTACCGCTGACGCCGAACGAGGACACCGCGGCGCGCCGTGGCCTGCCGGTCTCCGGCCACTCCGTGCTCTGGGTCAACAGCTCCAGGGCACCGGACGACCAGTCCACATGCGACGAAGGTGTGTCCACGTGCAGGGTCGCGGGCAGGACACCGCGGCGCATCGCCAGCACCATCTTGATCAGGCTGGCGATACCCGCGGCGGACTGCGTGTGCCCGATGTTCGACTTCACCGAACCGACCAGCAGCGGCCGTGCCGGATCCCGGTCCCTGCCGTAGGTCGCCAGCAGCGCCTGGGCCTCGATCGGGTCCCCGAGAGGAGTGCCGGTGCCGTGCGCCTCGATGGCGTCCACATCGGACGGAGCGAGCCCGGCGTTGGCCAGCGCCTGGCGGATCACCCGCTGCTGTGCGGGCCCGTTCGGTGCGGTGAGCCCGTTGGACGCGCCGTCCTGGTTCACCGCGCTGCCGCGCACGATGCCCAGCACGGGATGTCCGTTGCGGCGCGCGTCGGACAGCCGCTCCAGCACGACGGCCCCGACGCCCTCGGCGAGCGTCATGCCGTCGGCCGTGTCGGAGAACGCCTTGCAGCGGCCGTCCCTGGCGAGCGCCCGCTGCCTGCTGAACGCGATGAAGCCGTTGGGAAGCGGCATCACCGTGGCTCCCGCGGCGACGGCGAGAGTGCTTTCGCCGCTGGCGAGCGAGTTGCAGGCCAGGTGCAGGGCCACGAGCGACGAGGAGCACGCCGTGTCGACCGTGACGGCCGGGCCCTCGAGCCCGAACACGTACGACAGCCGTCCCGACAGCACGCTCGGGCTGGTGCCGGTGACCATGTGGCCTTCGGAACCGTCCGCGGCGCCACTGCCGTAGTCCTGGTACGACGAACCGACGAAGGCGCCGGTCCGGCTGCCGCGCAGGGTCGCGGGATCGATTCCCGCGCGCTCGAAGGCCTCCCAGGTGGTCTCCAGCAGCAGGCGTTGCTGGGGATCCATCGCCAGTGCCTCGCGCGGGGAGATCCCGAAGAAGCCGGGATCGAACTCGCCCGCGTCGTGCAGGAAACCGCCCTGGGTCGAGTAGGTCGTGCCCGCGTGGTCGGGGTCGGGGTCGTACAGCGCGGTGGCGTCCCAGCCGCGGTCGGCCGGGAACGACGTGATGGCGTCGCCACCCGAGGAGACCAGGTCCCAGAACTCCTCGGGAGAGCCGGCCCCGCCGGGGAACCGGCAGCCCATGCCGACGATCACGATGGGGTCGTCGGCGAGGGCCGCACCGGTGCCGGGTCCGCCGGACTCCCCCGCACCCGCGCCGAGGAGCTCGCCCAGGACGTACTCGGCCAGCGCCGCCGCGCTCGGGTAGTCGAAGACCATGGTGGTGGGCAGGGTGAGCCCGGTCGTGGCCGCCAGGCGCCCGCGCAGTTCGACCGCAGTCAGGGAGTCGAAACCGATGTCGCGGAACGCCCGCTCGGCGGGCACTTCGTCGACCGAGCCGTACCCGAGCACCGCGGCCGCCTCGGCACGCACCAGGTCGACCAGGAGCCGGAGCCGGTCCGCCTCCGCGAGACCGGCCAGCCGGCCGGCCAGTTCCCCGGCAGGGCCCTCGCCCCGCGCCGTGGCACCGGCGGGGGCGAGGACCTCGGGCAGCTCGCTGAACAGCGCACTGCGCCGGACCGCGGTGAAGATCGGGAAGTAGCGCTCCCAGTCGACGTCGGCCACCGTGATGGTGGTGTCCTGACGCAGGACGGCGCCGACGAACTCGGAGATGGCCCGCGCCGGCGGCAGCAGGCGAAGACCACGGCGGAGCAGGTCGTCGGACACGAGTTCGTCCGCGCCCATCCCGCCTTCGGCCCACGGCCCGTAGGCGATGGAGGTGGCCGTGAGACCGCGACCACGCCGGTGCTCGGCGAGTGCGTCCAGCACGGCGTTCGCCGCGCTGTAAGCACTTTGGCCGCCACTGCCCCACACTCCGGCGATGGATCCGAACAACACGAACATGTCCAGTTCGCGGTCCCCGAGCAGCACGTCGAGGTTGACCGCGCCCGCGACCTTGGCGGACATCACCTCGGCGAACACGGCCGGCGTCAGGGTGTCCAGCCGGTCGGAATGAGCCACGCCCGCGGTGTGCACGACACCGGTGACGTCGAAGCCGGCCAGCAACTCGGCGACCTGGCCGGGGTCCGCGATGTCGCAGGCGACGATGTCGACCCGCGCGCCCAGTTCGGTCAGCTCGGTTCGCAGCTCGTCCGCGCCAGGGGCAGCGGGCCCCCGGCGGCTGGTCAGCAGCAGGTGCCGCGTGCCGCCAGTGGCCAGGCGACGGGCGACCTCGGCGCCGAGCGCGCCGGTCCCGCCGGTCACCAGCACGGTTCCGCTGGTCACCAGGTCGTCCGCGAGCACGGGTACCGCTCGGCGCCGGGTGATCCTCCGGCCGAACACACCCTCCTGGCGAACCGCGATCTGGTCTTCTTCGACAGGTCCGGCGAGTGCGGCCACGAGCCCGCGGGCGGCCTGCTCGTCGAGCGTCTCCGGCAGGTCCACCAGACCGCCCCAGCGCTGCGGGACCTCCAGGGCGGCCGTCCGGCCGAAGCCCCACACCGCGGCCTGTCCAGGACGCTGCACGTGGTCGTTCGCCCCGGTGGACACGGCACCGCCGGTCACCGTCCACAGTGGAGCGCCGAGGTCCGCCTGGACGAGGTCCAGCGTGCGGGCGAGTCCGACCGTGAGCACGGGGTGCGCGGTGCTCGGCCGTTCGTCGAACGCGACCACGGACACGATCCCCGACAGGTCGGTGAACGCGGCGAGCTGGTCCTTCACTGCGCGGGTGTCGTCAAGCACGACGTGCTCGACCTCCGCACCGTGCGTGTGCAACGCCTGGCACACCGCCGCTACGGGCCCATCGGTCTCCGCACCGCTGACCACGAGCCATCGGCCGGCGAGCGACGTCGTGACGTCGCCCAGCCGCTGCCAGGTGACCTGGTAGCGCCACGACTCCAGCCGCGACTGCTCCCGCTCGGTCCGGCGCCAGGTCGACAACGCGGTCAGCAACGACTCGGGCGAGGTGACCTGTCCGTCCCGCAGGCGCAGCAGGGAGGCGAGCGCGGCCGGGTCGCCGCTTTCGACCGCCGACCACAGGGCGCTGTCCGCGAAGGACTCCTGCCCGCGCAGGCTCTCGGCCGGCGCCTCCGGCCAGTAGGCGACGTGCTGGAAGGCGTAGGTCGGGAGGTCGACGCGACGAGCGGGGCGTCCGGCGAAGAAGCGGGACCAGTCCACCGGCACGCCGGCCACGTGCAGCCGTGCGACGGCCGTCGCCGCGGCGATCTCCTCCGCGCGATCCGCTCGCAGGACCGGCACCGCCAGGGCGTCACCGTCCTCGCCGACGACGTCCGCGATCATGGCGGACAGCACGCTGTCCGGGCCGAGCTCCAGGAACGTGGTCACCCGCGACGCGCGCAACGCCTCGATCCCGCCGGCGAAGCGCACCGTCGCGCGAACGTGCTCGACCCAGTACTCCGGGGAACTCAGCTGTTCGTCGGTCGCCAGGGCTCCGGTCAGCGCGGACACCAGCGGGATCCGCGGCGCGGAGAACGTGAGCTCCTCGACCACCTGACGGAACTCGGCGAGCATCGGGTCCATCCGCGACGAGTGGAACGCGTGGGACACCCGCAGGCGCTTGATCTTGCGGCCGCTCGCTTCCAGCTGTTCCGCCGCTGCCAGGACCGGTTCCTCGTCGCCGGCGAGCACGACCGACCTCGGGCCGTTCACCGCCGCGATCGAGATCCCCTCGGTCAGCAGCGGAGTGATCTCGTCCTCGCTCGCCTGGACCGCGACCATCGCGCCGCCCGCCGGCAGGGCCTGCATCAGGCGGGCCCGCGCGCAGACCAGCGCACAGGCGTCGTCGAGCGACAGCACGCCCGCGACCCGCGCGGCCGCGATCTCACCGATCGAATGACCGGCGAGGTAGTCGGGCCGCACGCCCCACGACCGCACCAGTTCGAACAGCGCGACCTCGATCGCGAACAGGGCGGGCTGTGCCCATCCCGTCTGGTCGAGCAGTTCGGTGTCCTCGCCCCACATCACCTCGCGCAGCGGCCGGTCCAGGAACCGGTCGAGAGCGTCGATCACCGTGTCGAGAGCGTCGGCGAAGACCGGATACCGCAGGGCCAGCTCCCGGCCCATGCCGATCCGCTGGCTGCCCTGGCCCGCGAACACGACGGCGAGCCGGCCGGCCGGGAACCGCTCGGCCTCGACGACCCCCGCGCCGGGCAGACCTTCGGCGAGTGCCGTGAGTGCGCGCGTCAGCGACTCCCGGTCACCCGCCACCACCGCGGCCCGGTGCTCGAAGTGGGATCGGGTGGTGGCGAGCGAGAAGGCGACGTCGAAGTCGCGAACGTCCGGCACCCTGTCCACAAAGGACTTCAGGTGCGCCGCCTGGCCACGCAACGCCTCGGGGGACTTCGCCGAGATCACCCACGGCACCACCGGTGCGTCCACCGGTTCCGATTCCGGCTCCGGCTCGGGCTGTTCCAGGATCACGTGCGCGTTCGTGCCGCTGATCCCGAACGACGAGACACCCGCACGGCGCGGTCGATCCGCCTCCGGCCAGGACACCGTGTCGGACAACAGCTCGACCGAGCCAGCCGACCAGTCCACATGCGACGAAGGCTCGTCGGCGTGCAGCGTCTTCGGCACCACACCGTGGCGCAACGCCTGCACCATCTTGATGATCCCCGCGACACCCGCAGCAGCCTGCGTGTGACCGAGGTTCGACTTCACCGACCCCAGCAACAACGGCCGATCCCGGTCCTGACCGTAGGTCGCGAGCAACGCCTGCGCCTCGATCGGATCACCCAGCGTCGTCCCCGTGCCATGGCCTTCCACCACGTCCACGTCGGACGTGCGGAGCCCGGCACTGGCCAGTGCCTGCCGGATCACCCGTTGCTGCGACGGACCATTCGGCGCGGTAAGTCCATTGGACGCACCGTCCTGGTTCACCGCACTGCCGCGCACCACCGCCAGCACCCGATGCCCGTTGCGCTTCGCGTCGGACAAGCGTTCCAGCACCAGCATGCCGACGCCCTCGGACCAGCCCACGCCGTCCGCACGGTCCGAGTACGCCTTGCACCGGCCGTCAGGAGACAACCCACGCTGACGCGAGAACTCCACGAACGAACCCGGCGTCGACATCACCGTCACACCACCGGCCAGCGCCAACGAGCACTCGCCCGCCCGCAACGCCTGCATCGCCCAATGCAACGCCACCAACGACGACGAACACGCCGTGTCCACCGACACCGCCGGACCCTCAAGCCCCAACGAATACGCCACCCGGCCCGACGCGATGCTCGGAGCCGTCCCACTCCCCTGATGCCCCTCGAAATCACCACTGGCCAGCAAGGCGCCGTAGTCGTTGTACATCACACCCGCGAACACGCCGGTCTGACTGCCCCGCAACGAGACCGGGTCGATCCCCGCTCGCTCGATCGCTTCCCACGACGTCTCCAGCAACAAGCGCTGCTGGGAGTCCGTCGCCAGCGCCTCCCGCGGCGACATCCCGAAAAAGCCCGGATCGAACAACCCCGCGTCGTGCAGGAAGCCGCCCGACCGCGTGTACGACGTCCCGACGTGATCAGGATCCGGATCGAACAAGCCCTCCAGATCCCAGCCACGATTGCGCGGGAACCCCGACACCGCGTCCCGGCCCTCGACCACCAACCGCCACAAGTCCTCCGGCGAGGACACCCCTCCCGGATACCGGCACGCCATCCCCACGATCACGATCGGATCGTCCGACGTGATCAACGACGACGGCACGAGGTCGACGTTCCTGCGTCCCGCCACCTCCTCCAGCAGGAAACCCGCCAGCGCCTCGACCGTCGGATAGTCGAACACCAACGACGCGGGCAACCGCAAACCGGAACCCGACGCGAGCCGGTTCCGCAGCTCGACCGACATCAGCGAGTCGAAGCCCAGCTCCTGGAAGGCCTTGGCGACATCGACGGACCCGGAGTCGGCGTGCCCCAGCACGGAAGCGACCTGGGCCCGCACCAGTTCCACGACCACGTTCCGGCGCTCGTCCTCGGCCAGCCCGGACAACCGGCGCGCCAGCTCACCACCACCGGACACCGCCCGGCGCGCGGGAGCGCGAACCAGCCCGCGCAGGACTCCTGGAACGTCACCCTGCGATCGCAGCGCGCGCAGGTCCAGCCGCACCGGCACGACCACCGGCTCGCCGGCGACCAGAGCCGCGTCGAACAACGCCAGCCCCTGCTCCACCGACAACGCCGGCACACCCGACCGCGACATCCGCTCGAGATCCACGGCAGCGGCCATACCCGTGTCCCACGGCCCCCACGCCAGCGACACCGCCGGCAGACCAAGACCGCGCCGCACACACGCCAACTCGTCCAGGAACGCGTTCGCGGCCGCGTAGTTGGCCTGACCAGCGGCCCCCAGCACACCGGCCAAAGACGAGAACAACACGAAACCACGAAGACCAAGACCAGCCGTCAAGTCATGCAACAACCACGCCGCATCGACCTTCGGCCGCAACACCCCCGCCACCCGCTCCGCCGACAACGACCCCACCACGCCGTCGTCCGTCACACCTGCCGCGTGCACGATCGCCGTCAACGGATGATCCGCCGGCACAGCCCCGAGCAACCCCAGGACCTCAGCGCGATCGGCCACGTCACAGGCGACGACCGAGACCTCGGCACCCTGCGCGGCCAACTCCGCGACGAACTCCTCGTCCGCCACACCACTCCGGCTCGCCAGCACCAGATGCCGCATCCCGTGCCGCACCACCAGATGCCGAGCCACTTCCCGGCCGAGACCACCGGTGCCACCCGTGATCAACACGGTGCCGTCGGGATCCCAGCCCAGCTCGTCGTCCGAAGTGGACGGTGCCTGGACCAGTCGAGCGGTCAGCAGCTGTCCTTCTCGCACCACGACTTCCGGCTCACCCGAGCCCAGCGCCTGGAACAGCTGTTCCGGATCCACCGTGCCGGATTCCAGTTCCACCAGCCCGAACCGCCCGGGATGCTCCGAGGTCGCCGACCGCACCAGACCACGCACCGCGGCCGCCGCGATCCCGCCACGCGTCACGAAAACCAGCCGCGACCCGTCGGAACGCTCCTGACCCAGCCACTCCTGGATCAGCCCCAGTACCTGTGCGACCGCCTGGTGGGTGGTACCGACGACATCGCTCGGGTCGCACGGGACCGACGCCAGCACCACACCATCCGGCGCGTCCGCCAGTTCCTCGTAGACGTCGACATCGAGGTCCAGGCCTGTCCCGAGCAGAGCGACCGGCACGACGCGCGGGCCCGCCGCCGTCGCGACCCACTGCACCTCGTACAGGCCATCCCGGCCAGAGGCGAACTGGTCGGCGGTCACCGGACGCAACGTCAGCGCGTCGACACCGAGCACCGGCGCACCGGCGTCGTCGACCGCGGCCAGCGACACCTGCCCGGCTTCCGACCTGGTCAGCCTGACCCGCAGACTCGACGCGCCGGAAGCGTGCAGCGACAGGCCTTCCCAGGAGAAGGGCAGGCCGGCAGGGCTCTCGTTCTCGCCGTCCACCATCAGCACGTGCAGGGCCGCGTCGAGCAACGCGGGATGCACGCCGAAGCCGGCCGCCTCGTCCTGCCGGGCGTCCGGCAGCACGACCTCGGCGAAGTGGTCCCCGCCGGCGCCGCGCCAGGCTCGGCGCAGGCCCTGGAAGGCCGGACCGTAACGGAAACCCGCGTCGGCGAGGCCCTCGTAGCACCCGGTCAGCTCCAGCTCCTCGGCGCCGGCCGGAGGCCACACCGCGGCGAAGCCGGCGTCGAGTGCGGGCACGTCGGAGGTCAGCACACCACTCGCGTGCAGGACCCAGCCGGTGTCGCCACCGTCATCGAGCCTCGAGTGCACCCGGACGACCCGGCGCCCGTCGTCCTCCGGCACGCCCACCCACACCTGAACCTGCACCGCTGTGTGGTCGGCCAGCACCAGGGGCGCGACCATGGTCAGTTCGTCGATGCGGCCGCAGCCGACCTCGTCGCCCGCGCGCACGGCGAGTTCGGCGATCGCCGCACCCGGCACCAGGACCTGACCGAAGACGACGTGATCGGCCAGCCAGGGGTGCGTCGACAGCGACAGCCGTCCGGTCAGCACCACCTCGTCCGAACCCGCGACCGGCACCGCCGCGCCCAGCAACGGGTGCCGCACGGTCTCCAGCCCCAGCCCCGTCGCGTTGGCACCGAACGCCACACCCGTGGGCCAGAACTGCTCGTGGTCGAAGGCGTAGGTCGGCAGATCGACCAGCCGCCCCACGGGAACGATCTGCCGCCAGTCGAGGTCGACCCCGTTGACGTACAACCGGCCGAGCGCGGTCAGCAGTGTGGTTTCCTCGTCGCGTTCCTTGCGCAGCAACGGCACCGCCGGCACGTCGCCCACCAGAGCCGACAGGACACCGTCCGGCCCCAGCTCCACGAACATCGTCACGCCGGCATCGGTCAGCGCCTGGACACCGTCGGCGAACCGCACCGTCTCCCGAACATGCCGCACCCAATACTCCGGCGCAGCAAGCTCATCGGTCACCAACGCGCCAGTAACGTTCGACACCACCGCGATGCGGGGCTCTCCGAACGACAAGCCACCGACAACCTCGGCGAACTCCGCCAGCATCGGCTCCATCAACGGCGAATGGAACGCGTGCGACACCCGCAACCGCGACGACTTGCGATCGGCAAACGCCGCCAGCACACCATCCACAGCAGACACATCGCCCGCGATCACCACCGAATCGGCACGGTTCACCGCCGCGATCGACACACCCTCCGTCAGGTGCGGCATGACCTCGGCCTCAGTGGCCTGCACCGCCACCATCGCCCCACCCTCGGGCAACGCCTGCATCAGTCGTGCACGCGCACCAACCAGCGTGCAGGCGTCATCGAGAGACAACACACCAGCGACATGCGCAGCGGCCACCTCGCCGATCGAGTGCCCGCCCACGAAATCGGGGCGAACACCCCACGAATCCAACAGCCGGAACAACGCCACCTCAACCGCGAACAACGCAGGCTGAGCAAACTCCGTGCGGTTCAGACGATCCTGATCCGCACCCCAGATCACCTCACGCAGAACCGGGTCGAACCGCCGCAGCACCTCGTCCAGCGCAGCCTCGAACGCCGGGAACCGCTCGGACAGGCTTCGTCCCATCCCCAGGAGCTGAGACCCCTGGCCGGAGAACAAGAACGCCACGCGCTGACCGGCCGCCACACCACGGGCCACCTCGACGACGCCGTCCCCCGACGCCAGCAACACCGCCCGATGCTCGAAAACACTCCTGGCCGACAACGACCAGCCCACATCCACCCGTGAGTCCTCAATGGACCGAACACGGTCGACCTGAGCCGCCAGCGCGGACTCCGACTTCGCCGACACCACCCACGGCACCACCGGCACGTCCACCGGCTCCGATGCCGGCTCCAGCTCCGGCTGTTCCAGGATCACGTGTGCGTTCGTGCCGCTGATTCCGAACGACGACACACCCGCCCGGCGCGGACGGTCCACCTCCGGCCAGGAAACGGCCTGCGACAACAGCTCCACCGAGCCAGCCGACCAGTCCACATGCGACGAAGGCTCATCGACGTGCAGCGTCTGGGGCACCACACCATGGCGCAACGCCTGCACCATCTTGATGATCCCGGCGACACCCGCCGCCGCCTGGGTGTGGCCGAGGTTCGACTTCACCGACCCCAGCAACAACGGCCGATCCCGATCCTGACCATAGGTCGCCAGCAACGCCTGCGCCTCGATCGGATCACCCAGCGTCGTGCCGGTTCCGTGCGCCTCCACCACGTCCACCTCGGACGTGGACAACCCCGCACTGGCCAGCGCCTGACGGATCACCCGCTGCTGCGACGGACCATTCGGCGCCGTCAACCCATTCGACGCACCATCCTGGTTCACCGCCGAACCACGCACCACAGCCAGAACCCGGTGCCCGTGACGCCGAGCGTCGGACAGCCGCTCCAGCACCAGCATGCCCACACCCTCGGACCAGCCCACCCCGTCCGCACGATCCGAGAACGCCTTGCACCGCCCATCCGCCGCCAGCCCCCGCTGACGCGAGAACTCCACGAACGAACCCGGCGTCGACATCACCGTCACACCACCGGCCAACGCCAGCGAACACTCACCAGCCCGCAACGCCTGAGCGGCAAGATGAACGGTCACCAGCGAAGACGAACACGCCGTGTCCACCGACACCGCGGGCCCTTCGAAGCCGAGCACGTAGGACACCCGGCCCGACGCCACGCTCGGCGAGCTACCGGTACCCCGCAGGCCGTCGAACTCGTCAGCGGCCAGCAAAGCGCTGTAGTCGTTGTACATCACCCCGGCGAAGACGCCGGTCTGGCTGCCCCGCAACGACCGCGGGTCGATGCCCGCCCGCTCGACCGCTTCCCACGACGTCTCCAGCAACAACCGCTGCTGCGAGTCCGTCGCCAACGCCTCACGGGGCGACATCCCGAAGAACCCGGGATCGAACAACCCCGCATCGTGCAGGAACCCGCCAGACCGCGTGTACGACGTCCCCGCGCGATCAGGATCCGGATCGAACAAACCCTCCAAGTCCCAGCCACGGTTCACCGGGAACCCAGACACCGCGTCCCGGCCCTCAGCCACCAACCGCCACAAGTCCTCCGGCGAGGACACCCCACCCGGATACCGGCACGCCATCCCCACGATCACGATCGGATCGTCCGACGCGGCCAACGACGACGGCACGAAGCCGACAGGCCTGCTGCCCGCCGCCTCCTCCAGCAGGAAACCCGCCAGCGCCTCGACCGTCGGGTAGTCGAACACCAGCGTGGCAGGCAGGCGCACACCGGCCACCGTGGCCAGCCGGTTCCGCAGCTCGACCGCCGTGAGCGAGTCGAACCCGAGGTCCTTGAACGCACGGGCGGCGTCGACCTCGCCCGCGTCCGCGTAGCCCAGCACCGCGGCGACCTGAGCCCGTACCAGTTCCACGACCACGTTCCGGCGCTCGTCGCCGGACAGCCCGGACAACCGGCTCGCCAACGCACCGCCACCGGACACCGCCCGGCGCGCCGGGGTACGAACCAGGCCCCGCAGCACGGCCGCGACGTCACCGCCCGCGCGCAGCGCGGAAAGGTCCAGCCGAGCCGTCACCACCACCGGCTCGCCGGCGACCAGAGCGGCGTCGAACAACGCCAGCCCCTGCTCCACCGACAACGCCGGCACACCCGACCGCGACATCCGCTCGAGATCCACGGCAGCGGCCATCCCGGTGTCCCACGGCCCCCAGGCCAGCGACACCGCGGGCAACCCCAGCTCACGCCGGTACCGCGCCAGCTCATCCACGAACACGTTCGCGGCCGCGTACCCCGCCTGCCCCGCGGCCCCCAGCACACCGGCCAGAGACGAGAACAACACGAAACCACGAAGACCAAGACCAGCCGTCAGGTCATGCAACAACCACGCCGCATCGACCTTCGGCCGCAACACCCCCGCCACCCGCTCAGCGGACAACGACTCGATCACACCGTCGTCCAGCACGCCCGCCGCGTGCACCACCGCCGTCAACGGATGGTCAACCGACACACCCTCAAGCAGCCGCACGACCTCGCCGCGATCGGCCACGTCACAGGCAACGACCGAGACCTCGGCACCCTGCGCGGCCAGCTCCGCGATGAAGACCTCGTCGGCCACACCGCTGCGGCTCACCAACACCAGATGCCGCATCCCGTGCCGCACCACCAGATGCCGAGCCACCTCACGGCCAAGACCACCGGTACCACCCGTGATCAACACAGTGCCGTCCGGATCCCAGCCCAGATCATCGCCCGGCATGTCCGGCGCGACCCGTGCCAGCCGAGCGGCGAACAGTCCTCCGTCCCGCACCACGACCTCGGGCTCGTCCGTGCCCAGTGCCGCAAGGAGCAGTTCCGGCTCCGCGTCGCCGGAAGCCAGGTCCACCAACGCGAACCGGCCGGGATGTTCGGACATCGCCGACCGCACCAGACCGCGCACCGCGGCGTCCGGCAGGCCTCCTCTGGTCACGAACACCAGACGGGACCCGGCGGCGCGCTCCTCCCCCAGCCACTGCTGGACCAGAGCCAAAGCCGAGGTCGCACCACGGTGCGCCGACCCGATCACATCGTCGGCACCGCTTTCCAGCGTGACCAGGACGGTTCCGTCAGCTACCCCGGCGAGGTCCTCCTGCGGTTCGAGCCCGAGGCCGAGCCCGTCCCCGCCGACGACCGCGACCGGTGTGACCGCGGGGCCGGCGGCCAGCGGAACCAGGTCCACCCGGAAGCCGGAGTCCTTGGTGGACGACAGCTGGTTGTCCGCCACCGCACGGAGCAGAAGCGTGTCGACCGAAGCCACCACGCCGCCGGCCTCGTCCGCGGCGATGATCGAAACCGCGTTCTCGCCGGCACTCGTCAACCGCACCCGCAGCGAGGTCGCGCCCGCGGCGTGCAGCGTGACACCTTCCCACGAGAACGGCAGTGCTCCGGGAGTCACCGCGCCGGTGAAGGCCACCGCGTGCAGAGCGGCGTCGAGCAGTGCCGGGTGGATCCCGAAGGACGCACCGTCCTCGGCCTGCTCAGGCGGCGTGACGTCGGCGAACACCTCACCACCACGGCGCCAGACCGCGCGCAGGCCCTGGAACACCGGGCCGTAGGCGAACCCGGCATCGGCCAGTTCCTCGTACAGCCCGTCCAACGCCACCGGTTCGGCCTCGGCGGGAGGCCACTCGCGCACGTCGAACTCGACAGGTGGTGCGCCGGTCGTGAGTACACCGCTCGCATGCTGGGTCCACGGCTGGTCGTCCGCGTCGTCCGGCCGCGAGTTGATCGTCAGGGGCCGACGACCTGTCTCGTCCGGGCTGCCGACCCACAACTGCACCTGCACGCCGCCCTGCTCGGACAACACGAGCGGCACGGCCAGGGTCAGGTCTTCGACGACGTCGCAGCCGACCTCGTCACCCGCCCGGATCGCGAGCTCCAGCATGGCCGCGCCCGGCACGAGCAGGCTGCCGCGCACCAGATGGTCCGCGAGCCATGGATGCGACTCGATCGAGAGCCTGCCGGTCAGGAGAACGCCGTCGGATCCGGCCACGGAGATCGCCGCGGCGAGGAGCGGGTGCCGCGCGGCGCCGAGCCCTGCCGTGCGCAGATCGCCGAGGTCGGCGAACGCGTTCCGCGGCCAGAACCGCTTGCGCTGGAAGGCATACGTCGGCAGGTCGACGAGCTGGGGTGCAGCAGGCTCGAAGTAGCTCGCCCACCGCACCGGGACACCCTGCACGTGCAGGGCCGCCAGCGCGGCGGCGATCGCGTCCGGCTCGGCCTTTCCGTTGCGCATCAACGGAACGGCCGACACACCGTCGGCGCAGTCCTGGGCGAGAGCGGAAAGGACGCCGTCCGGCCCGATCTCCAGGAAGGTGATGATCCCGCGATCGCGCAACCACTCGACGCTGTCGGCGAAGCGCACCGTCCGCAGGACGTGGTCCACCCAGTAGTCGGCCGAGACCAGCTGATCGGCCGTTGCCTGCACGCCGGTCACCGTGGACACCACGGGAATCAGCGGCACCTGCGGCGACAGGCTCGCGACCACCTGGCGGAACTCCGCGAGCATCGGCTCCATCAGAGGCGAGTGGAACGCGTGCGACACGGTCAGGCGGCGGGTCTTGCGTCCCAGGTTCGCGAAGTGCGCGGCCACCGCCGCGGCGGCGTCCTCGTCACCCGCGACGACGACCGCCTCCGGGCCGTTGATCGCGGCGATCGACACCTGACCGGACAGCACCGGGAGGACCTCGGCCTCCGTGGCCTGGATCGCGACCATCGCCCCACCGGAGGGCAACGCACGCATCAGCCGTCCCCGCGCGGTGACGAGGACGGCCGCGTCCGCCAGGGAGAACACACCCGCGACGTGCGCGGCGGCGATCTCACCGATGGAGTGTCCGACCAGGAAGTCAGGCCTCACCCCCCACGACTCGGCGAGCCTGAACAGGGCGACCTCGACGGCGAACAGGGCGGGCTGGGCACAGCCCGTGTCGCTGAGCGCCTCGGCGTCCTCTCCCCACATCACGTCCAGCAACGGCTGGTCGAGGTGCGCGTCCAACTCGGCGACGACCTCGTCCAGGGCCTGCGCGAACACCGGGAATCGCTGGTAGAGCTGCTTTCCCATGCCGATGCGCTGGGCGCCCTGCCCGGTGAAGAGCAACGCGAGCTTGGGCCGGCCCAGCGTCACTCCCTCGACGAGGCCTGCCGCCGGTTCACCCGCGGCCAGCATCGCGAGGCCCGCCTGGAGGTCCTCGTGGTTCGCCGCGACCACGGCCGCGCGATATTCCATCGCGGACCGCGAACACGCCAGGGAGTAGGCGATGTCGGTCAGCTCGTTGTCCACAGTGGACAGCAGGCGCTCCGCCTGTGCCCGCAACGCGGCGCGCGTCCGGCCGGCCAGCAGCACCGGCACGGCGCCGGGCTCCCGGGCGGGAAGCGGCTCGGCCGGAGTCTCCGGAGCCTGCTCTATGACGGCATGGGCGTTGGTGCCACTGATGCCGAACGACGACACCGCGGCGCGGCGTGGTTCTCCCGTCTCCGGCCACGTGACGTTCTCGGTGACCAGGCGGACGGCTCCCGCCGTCCAGTCGACCCTGGACGAGGGCGCGTCCACGTGCAGGGTCCTGGGCACGACACCGTGCCGCATGGACATGATCATCTTGATCACGCCCGCCACGCCTGCCGCCGCCTGCGTGTGGCTGATGTTCGACTTCACCGATCCGAGCAGCAGCGGCCGGTCCTCGGGATGCGCCTGCCCGTAGGTCGCGAGGAGTGCCTGGGCCTCCACCGGATCGCCCAGCGTCGTCGCCGTGCCGTGCGCCTCGACCACGTCCACCTGGCCGGCGGACAACCGGGAGTTGATCAGGGCCTGTTCGATCACCCGCTGCTGGGAGGGTCCGTTCGGCGCGGTGAGGCCGTTGGACGCACCGTCCTGGTTGACGGCCGATCCCCTGATCACCGCCAGCACCTGGTGGCCGTTGCGCTGGGCGTCGGACAACCGCTCCAGGACGAGCACACCGACGCCCTCTGCCCACCCCGTCCCGCTCGCGGAGTCGGCGAAGGAACGGCAGAACCCGTCCACCGCCAGGCCACCCTGCTTGGTGAACTCGGTGAAGGTCGACGGGCTCGACATGACCGTGACACCGCCGGCCAGCGCGAGCGAACATTCCCCTCCCCGCAGCGACTGCGCGGCGAGGTGCAGAGCGACCAGGGAGGACGAGCAGGCCGTGTCGATCGTGACCGCCGGGCCCACGGTTCCGAAGGAGTAGGAGATCCGTCCGGAAAGGACACTGTTCGTGGTGCCGGTCAGCCCGAAACCCTCGATGTTGTCGTCCGGGCCGACGCGATAGTCCTGCGCCATCGCGCCCATGAACACACCGGTCGGGCTGCCCTTGACGGAGCTCGGGTCGATGCCCGCGCGTTCGAAGGCCTCCCAGGCCGCTTCGAGGACGACCCGCTGCTGCGGGTCCATCGCCAGGGCTTCCCTGGGTGAGATGCCGAAGAAGTCGGCGTCGAAGTCGGTGGCGTCGTGCAGGAAGCCACCACTCGCCGTGTCGGATCCGCCCAGGGCTTCGACGTCCCAGCCCCGGCCGGCCGGGAAGGCGGAGATCCCGTGCTCGCCGTTGACGACCATGCGCCAGAGATCTTCTGGACTGGCCACCCCTCCGGGATAGCGGCAGCTCATGCCGATCACCGCGATCGGCTCCGTGGCCGCCGCCTCCAGCTCGTGCAGCCGCTTCCGCGTGGTCTGCAGATCAGCGGTGGCGCGCTTGAGGTAGTCCCGAAGCCTCTGTTCGTGGTCCATCCCACTCAACCCATCTCGGCGACTGAAGAGTCGGCCGGACACCAAGAACCCGACGAGTGACGTGAATTCGGCAGGGCCACAGCCCGTATGTGCTGGTACTTCAGGTTTTCGTGGCTACCAGCTGGTTTCGAGCAGCACGCCCGCGTACTGCTCCTCCAGGGCGACCTGCCGCAGATCGGCGTCGACCATCATGCGCATCAGGTCCGCGAAGTCGACCGTGGGCTTCCACCCCAGGACGGTCATGGCGTGAGTCGGATCCGCGCACAGGGTTTCCACCTCAGCGGGCCGCACCAACGAGGGATCGATCTCGACGTGGTCCTGCCAGTCGAGTCCGACGTGGTCGAAGGCGATCCGCACGGCGTCCCGCACCGAGTGCATCGCACCCGTGCCGATCACGTAGTCGGCGGGCTCGTCCTGCTGCAGCATGAGGTGCATCGCCCGCACGTAGTCGCCCGCGTATCCCCAGTCGCGCAGCGCGTCCAGGTTGCCCAGGTACAGCTTCTCCTGCAGGCCCAGCTTGATCCGCGCCACGGCCAGGGAGATCTTGCGCGTGACGAACTCCGTTCCCCGGCGCGGTGACTCGTGGTTGAACAGCATCCCGGACACCGCGAACATGCCGAACGACTCGCGGTAGTTGCGCGTGATGTAGTGCCCGTAGGTCTTCGCCACCCCGTACGGGCTGCGGGGGTGGAAGATGGTGCGCTCGGTCTGCGGAGTCTCCGCCACCATGCCGAACATCTCCGACGAGGACGCCTGGTAGAAACGGATTCCGCCACCGTCGACCGGACGTGACCGGTCGAGGCCGCTCACCATCCTGATCGCCTCCAGCATCCGCAGCACACCGATGGCGTTGACCTCGGTGACCAGTTCTGACTGCTGCCAGGACATCGGCACGAAGGAGATGGCGCCCAGGTTGTAGACCTCGTCGGGCTGACTCGTGTCCACCGCGGCGACCAGGCTCGCCTGGTCCATCAGGTCGCCGTCGAGGAAGGTGATGTCGGAGATCAGCCTGCTGACCCGCGACTTGCGGGGGTTGGCCTGCCCGCGAACCAGCCCCCAGACCTGGTATCCCAGCTCCAGCAGGTGTTCGGCGAGGTACGAACCGTCCTGCCCGGTGATACCGGTGATCAACGCCCGCTTGCTCATTGGATCCCTCTCGTCGCCACGAACAGGCCATCGGCGCGAAGTGCGACCACTGCGTCAGTTCGCGCGCTCCTCCAGGACACGGAGTCAAGCGGTTTCGCGGTCGCGAAACATCTAGTGTTTGCGACCTCCGTCCAACCAGGACTCCGGCAGGAGAGGACGAACCGGCCGTGCCACGTCAGGCCAGGCGACGACTTCGAGGTTCGGTCCGCACGTTCGCCTGCGTGGCGTGCGCGGGCAACACCTTTGGCGGCCACGACGCGACGCTCAGCAGGCCCATGGCGAACGCCTTCGACACCAGCGCCACCCGGTTGGGCACCTTGAACTTCCGGAGCATGATGCCCACGTGGTAGTCCACGCCCTGCCGGCTGAGGAAGAGCCTGCCGGCGATCTGGACCGTCGACTCGCCGGCGGCGATGCCTTCGAGGATGCGGGCGTCCAGCTCCAGCAGACGGATGTCACGACCCATCACGACGGTGTCGGCGGGAGCGTTCCTCTCGGGGTTCACCACCACGACGATCATCGCGAGCTCACCGGTGCCGTCGCAGACGGCGACACCGGTCAGTTCACCCGCGAACACCGCGCCCTGGGGCCCGATACCCGCCATGTGCTCGATGAACCGCGGCCGGTGGCCGCCGGCGAGCTGATCGAAGTGCCGCCGGATCGGCGCGTGCACCCCGGGGTGCAGCAGGTCGAAGAAGCTGCGGTCCTTCAGCGTGCCCAGCGACCTGCCGAACCGCCGGAGGAACTCGTCGC
Organism: Lentzea kentuckyensis; assembly: GCF_002150765.1. Classification (GTDB taxonomy): domain Bacteria; phylum Actinomycetota; class Actinomycetes; order Mycobacteriales; family Pseudonocardiaceae; genus Lentzea; species Lentzea kentuckyensis. The sequence continues at coordinate 23,380 of NZ_MUYM01000055.1, read as the reverse complement.
TCGCGTCGATCACCCGGTGCTCGACGTCCAGTCTCGCCATGCAGATCCCCGACCTCGCCATCATGACCTCGAAGAGATCGGCATCGGTATCCGCGCGGTCACGAACAGCGCCAGACATGAAAGAATCCACAAGACCAGCCACGTTCCCAGCTCCTTTCCCGCCACCCAGCACGGGTGCAGCCACTCGTTACAGGGGAGGCCCGGTTGACTCATATTTCGCAGGCGAGTCAACCCGCGATTGAGACCCAAAATACGAACACCCAAGATGCCCGGTCAATCACCCACGGCACCCCCGCCCCTAAAACTGTGGTCCGCAAACCGAGATGGTTCGGGGGCAGGTTCCGCAAAGTGCGATGGTTCGGGAGCCGCCAATCGAGACGGTTCCGCGCCGAATGAACAATGGGTGAACGAGGCGAAGCGCCGGGACGAGGGCCACGCCCCGCAGGCACGGATCCCCCCGGAAGCGGCTAGTCTGGCGGCCAGAATACGGAACGCCAGACCACATCTTGCGCGGCACGCGTCCCTGTGGCTCAATGGGTCACCTGACCCCGTGAAGCATGAGGCCTAACCGCTACGGAGAGTAGGCGAAGTGAAGCAGAACGTGGGATAGCCTGCCGTTCGCTGACGTGAGCCTGATCGACAGAACGACTGGGACCGAACGATCCCACGGTCGCGACAAAGCCGCGGACCCTGCGCGCGAAAAATCTGGCGCGCCTTGCATTGACATGCTTTCCGCGAGTCCGCAATGGCATCGGAAGATACATTTAGTTCACCACTGAGTACTTATCCGACGAGTTGATTCCCGTGTCTCGCCATTTGAAACGGGACACTGTCCCCGCGCACATCTCAACTGGTCCCCTGAATCGTTCGGGACCCACCATTTCCGATCGTCACCGAGAACTTTCCTACTTCTGCTGACACCTCGCGGCCGCGAACTCAGCAGTTGTTCAGACCACCAGAAACAGGCAATGTCACCCCGAGTCGTCGATTGGGCCGCGCGTCGCAGAGCCGTTGCGGAGGCGGTGTTCCGCGTGGCCGTCCGGGACGGGGTCGAGCAGGCGTCGCTGCGCAACGTCGCACTGGAAGCCGGCCTGTCCGTCGGCTCGGTCCGGCACTACCTCGGCAGTCACGAGGACATGATCGCCTTCGCGGTCGAGGCCCTGGTCCGGTCGATCGAGCAACGCGTCCTGTCCCGCGTTCGGTCGTTCGCGGACCGCACGGACTCCGACAGCCTCGTCGAACACGTGCTCTCCGAGGTGTTGCCGCTCGACGACCGCCGGCGCCACGAAGCCGTCCTGTGGCTGACCTTCGCCGTGGCCGCTCGTACCCGGCCCGCGCTCCTGCCGCACGCCGAACGGCTCTACGACGGGCTGCGCACGTTGTGCCACCGCGTGCTGACCATGATGTCGGAGCACTCCGGTGCCATGCCGGACGATCTCGACCTCACGCTGGAAGCGCAACGGCTGTCGTCCCTGCTGAACGGGTTGCTCGTCAACGGCGTGCAGCACCCGGATCGCATGACCCCCGAACTGTCGTTGTCGTTGCTGCGCAGGCACATCGACTCGCTGACCTGACGACCAGCCGGTCTGGTACACATCGGACAGTGACCCTCATCATCACGAAAACCCTTTCCCTGCAACGACTTCCTGCGACAGAATCCATCAAGGAGCAACGAGGGAGAAGAGAGATGACAGTCGTTTCCGTGGTGACCGGAGCTGGTTCCGGCGTGGGACGGACGGTCGCGCGTGCCCTGCTCGCGGCAGGGCACCGGGTGGCACTCGCCGGACGGCGACCCGAGGCACTGGCGGAGACGGCGGCGGGCGCGACCGACGACTCGGTTCTGGTGGTACCAACGGACATCACCGTCCCGGAGTCGGTCGACAGCCTGTTCGACACGGTGCGCGACCAGTGGGGCCGGGTGGACGTGCTGTTCAACAACGCGGGGGTCAACGCGCCGGCCACACCGCTGGCGGATTTCCCGGTCGAGCAGTGGAAGTCGGTCGTCGACACCAACCTCACCGGCTCGTTCCTGTGCGCCCGCGCGGCGTTCCGCGTCATGCGGGACCAGAGTCCGCGCGGTGGCAGGATCATCAACAACGGCTCGATCTCCGCGCACGTCCCCCGCCCGGACGCCGTCGCGTACAACGCGAGCAAGCACGCGATCACCGGTCTGACGAAGTCGATCTCGCTGGAGGGCCGCCACTACGACATCGCCTGCGGCCAGATCGACATCGGGAACGCGGCGACCACGATGACCGAGGGGATGAGCGGTGGGGTGCTGCAGGCGGACCGCTCGATCGCGCCGGAGCCGACGATGAACGTCGAGCACGTCGGCGAGGCCGTCCGCTACATGGCTTCGCTACCACTGGGGGCCAACGTGCAGTTCATGACCGTGATGGCCACGGCGATGCCGTTCGTCGGCCGCGGCTGACCCCGGTCCGTCCGGCAGTCGGCAGGCCATCGCCCCCAGTACGAGCGCGATGGCCGCCGACGCCGCAGACCCACCGGAGACCGGCAGCAGGAGCGCGCCCACCACGGCCAGGCCCAGCAGAAACCTGCCGATCCACGAGGCCGCCACACCGAGCGCGAGCCAGATCCCGGCGATGAGCTCGAAGCAGGCCGCCAGCCAGACGCAGGAGAGCAGGACCGCGTCACCTCCGGCGGTGTCCCACGTGGCCAGGGAGATCCCGCCACGTAGTGCGAACGCCGTTCCGACACAGATCCGGCCGAGCGGCTTCATGACCGCACGGCTGCTCGGCCACCACTGCGGGCCGAGGACTCGCTGTCGTTGTGGATGGCGGCGAGATCCGTTGCCACCTCGTGGATCTGCTCGATCAACGGGCGTACGGCCGCCATCCGCGCGGCGGCGACGGAATCGGGCCACACCGTGCGCCTGGTCCTCGGCAGCTGCGCGGCGGCGGCCAGCGAGGGCAACACCCCCAGGGCGTGCCAGGCCAGCAGCGCCGCGCCGAATCCCGAGCCCGCGCTGTCGTCGGCCACTTCCAGCGGCAGGTCGAGTGCCGCCGCGAGGACGTCCGCCCACAGTGGCGCACGCAGGGCCCCTCCGGTCGCCCGGATCACGTCCACCCGCGCGCCTGTCTCCAGCACGCTGTCGCGCACCAGTGCGATCTGCTGGCCGACTCCCTCGACCATGGCGCGCGTCATCGCCGCACGGTCGTGGTCACCCCGCAGGCCCATGAACGCGCCTCTGGGCGACGGATCCCACCACGGGGCCCGCTCGCCGAGCAGGTAGGGCAGCGCGACCAACCCGTCCGCGCCCGGCGGCACCAGTGCCGCTTCGGCGAGCAACTCGCCGATGTCGTCGAGACCGAAGGTCTCCATCGCCCACTGGGCCACCAGACCACCGTTGCTCACCGCTCCGCCGGTCACCCACAGGTCGCCCGCGAGGTGGTAGCAGAACACCCGGCAGCGTTCGTCGACCGCCGGACCTGTTCTGGCCACCCGCAACGCGGCACTGGTCCCGACGGACAACGCGGCCGTGCCCGGCACCACCGCACCCACACCGAGATTGGCCAGCGGTCCGTCGCCCGCCCCCGCCACGACGGGCAGCCCGGCAGGCAGGCCGAGCGCGTCCGCCGCGTCCGCGCACAGGGTGAGGACCTCGGTCGGCGCGACGAGCTCCGGCAGGCGCCGGACGTCCACGCCGGAGACCTCAATCGCGTCGGCACTCCAGTCCATTGTGGACAGATCCAGGAGCCCCGTGGCCGAGGCGCAGGACAGGTCCGTCACCAGCCGGTCGGTGAACCAGAACAGCACGAAGTCCTTGAGACCACACCACACGGCCGCGCCGGCGAGCAGTCCGGGCTCCTCCTGGGCGAACCAGGCCAGCTTGGTCAGCGGGGACATCGGATGCACCGGAGTGCCGGTGGACCGGTGTAGTTCAGCTCCACCCTCGGCCCTGATCCGCCGTGCCACAGCGGTGGCACGGGTGTCCGCCCAACTCAGGGCGGGCGTCAGCGGCTCTCCCTTGTCGTCGAGCGCGAGGAGGGTGTGCAGCGCGGCGCTGAAGGAGAGGCCCGCCACTTCGAGCCCGATCTCCGCACACGAGGCGACGCACTGCCGGACCACGCCGACCGTGACGCAGAGAACGTGCTCCGCGTCGTGTTCGGCCCGGCCGTCGGCACCGGTCAGCCGGCACTCGCGTTCTTCCACCACCCGCACCGCGAGGTCACGGTCCACCGCCACCACCTTGACCGCGGTGGTGCCGATGTCGATGCCGAGGACGACCTGTGTGGCCGGCCCGCTCACGACACGGCCGCGGAACGCAGCGCCGGCACGGCGGACGTCCCCGGCAACGGGGTGAGTCCCTCGCGGCCGTCGAGCACCGAGAGCACGTTGCGGGCGGCCAGGTCGACCATCGCCGCGCGGGTCGCCTCCGTCGCCGACCCCACGTGCGGCAGCACGACCAGGTTCGGCTCGGCGAACAACGGGTCGGTCGGCTCGCTGCGCGGCTCGTCGACCATCACGTCCAGGCCGGCCGAGTGCAGACGGCCGGAACGCAGCGCGGCCAGCAGTGCCGACTCGTCCACGATCCCGCCGCGGGCGGTGTTGACCAGCGTCGCGGTGGGCTTCATCAGGGCCAGCTCGGCGGTGCTGATCAGGTTGATGGTGTCCGGGGTGAGCGGTACGTGCAACGACACGACATCGCTGGTGCGCAACAGTTCCGGCAACGTGACGGCGGCGGACAGGTCGTCGTCGGCGCTCTGGTAGGGGTCGTGGTGCTGAATCCGCATGCCGAAGCCGGCCGCTCGCCGGGCGACCGCCCGCGCGATCTGGCCGTACCCCACCAGTCCGAGGGTCGCGCCGTACACGTCGAGGCCGAGGAAACCGTCCATCTGGAAGATCCGCCACTCACCACGCCGCATCGAGTCCACCGCGTGTCCCAGCCGGCGCCTGCTCATCAGGATCAACGACATCGTGATGTCGGCCGTCGTCTCGGCCAGCACGTGCGGGGTGTGCGTGACGACGACACCTCGCTCCGCCGCGGCAGCCTGGTCGACCGCGTCGAATCCCATCGACGCCAGTGCGACCACGCGCATCCCCGGACCGGCAGCGTCGAGCAGGTCCTCGCCGACCCGGTCGGTGCCGAGCACCAGGGCGCCGTCGCAGCCCCGCACCAGTTCCGCGAGCTCGGCCGCGTTCGGCGGCGCGGCCCCGTCCCACTCGACGACCTCACACCGCGAGGCGAGCAGTTCGATTCCCGAGCCAGGAAGGCCGGCCCGGGAGACCGCGACCCGCGGTCGGGTGACATCGGTACTCATCACGTACTCCGTTCGAAAATTCGACACCGGGAAACCGGCAGGGGTGACCGCGGGCGGTCAACGGCTCTCAGCTGGCCGCGAAGTCGAGCAGCACCTTGCACGAACCGGTCGGGTCGGCGGCCAGCTCGAAGGCGTCGGACACGCTCTCGACCGGCAGCACCGAGGTGATCACCGGGTCCGCCGGCAGCAGGCCGCTGTGCAGGACGCCGAGCACGTCGGAGAACTCCAGGTCGAAGCGGAACGACCCGACGACCGTCAGTTCCCTGGTGATGATCGCGTTGGCCGCGAGCGCGGTGTCGCCTGGCGGGAGCAGACCGAGCCCCACCACGAGGCCGCCTCGATCCACTCCGTGCACACAGGTGTTGAACCCGGCCGGGGAGCCGGACGACTCGACCGCGACGTCCACGGCCAGCCCGTCCAGCGCGGCCGCCTCGGCCGTGCCGATCTGCACGGTCGAGGTCGCGCCGACCGCCCTGGCCACCGCCAGCGGCGCGGCGTGCACATCGGTCACCACGATCTCCGCCGCTCCCGCGGCGTGCAGCGCGGCGACCACCAGACAGCCGATCGGGCCGGCTCCGGTCACGAGCACCCGCTTGCCGGACACGTCGCCCGCCCGGCGAACCGCGTGCCACGCCACGGCGGCGGGCTCGGCCACAGCGGCTCGCCGCAGTTCCAGCCCTGCCGGAAGGACGTGCACCTGGTCGGCCGGCACGACGAGCACCTCGGCGAAGCCGCCCTGCACGTGTGGGAAACGGGCCGCGCTGCCGAGGTAGGCGGTGCTGGCACAGATGTTGCGCTGTCCGGACAGGCACTGCCGGCACTGACGGCACGGTGCCGCCGGATGCACGGCCACCTGGGCGCCGGGAACGAGTCCCTCGACGCCCGCGCCCACCTCACGGATCTCGCCGACCACCTCGTGGCCGAGCACGAGCGGCTCGCGCAGCCGGAAGTCCCCGACCGCTCCGTGCCGCCAGTAATGGAGATCGGAGCCGCAGATGCCTCCGTAGCGGATTCGCACCGCGACCTGGCCAGGGCCGACCGGCGGCAGCCTGCGTTCCTCCAGCCGCAGGTCTCCCGCGGCGTGGGCCACCACCGCACGCATCGTCTCCACCACGTCAGATCACCGCCGTGAGGCCACCGTCGACGGCGATGACCTGACCGTTGACGAAGTCGGAGGCGGGAGCGGCCAGCCACACGAGCGTGCCGACGAGGTCCTCGACGCTCGCCCAACGGCCTGCCGGTGTCCTGCCCCTGATCCACGCGTCGAACTGCGGGTCCTCCACCAGGGGACGGGTCAGTTCGGTGATGACGTAGCCGGGCGCGATCCCGTTGGCGGTGATGCCCGCCGAGGCCCACTCCGCGCACATGGCCTTGGTGAGCATCGACAGCCCACCCTTGGAGGCCGCGTACGCGGCGATGCCCGGCCTGGCGAGCCAGCTCTGCACCGAGCAGACGTTGACGATCTTGCCGTGGCCGCGTTCGACCATGCGTGCCGCCACCGCGCGACCGACGATGAACGCGCTCGTCAGGTTCGTGTCGACGACGCGGCGCCAGTTCTCGGCCGAGACCTGGAGCATCGGCTCCCGATGCTGCACCCCGGTGTTGTTCACCAGGATGTCGATCGGGCCGACGTCGCCCTCGATCCCCTCGACCGCCGCCTCGACGGCGGCCTCGTCGGTCACGTCGAACGCCGCTGTGTGCACGACTCCGCCACAACGCTCGGCCAACTCCTTGGCCGCGACGCGCAGCGCGTCGGAATTCCGTCCATTGAGGACGACTTCCGCACCCGCCGCGGCGAGCCCGGCGGCCAGCGCCGCGCCGATGCCCTTGCTGGAGCCCGTCACCAGCGCGCGGCGGCCCGTGAGGTCGAACAAAGAGGGGGTCACACGCTCTCCCGATCCAGGTAGTACCGCATCAGCGCGGCGTTGTCGGCGTCACCGTGCCCGGCGGTGACCAGCCAGTGGTGCAGTTCGGTGACCGCGGAGGTGATCGGCAGGGGAACCCCCACCGAGCGCGCGAAGGCGCGTGCCGCCTCCAGGTCCTTCACCATGTTCCCGACGCGCCCGGTCGGGGCGAGATCCACCTCGGCGAACTTCGTGAAGAACTCCTGCAGCAGAACGGAGTCCGCCCGGCCACCGGTGAGCGCCTTCAGCACCTCGTCCGGCCGAAGTCCCGCGGCTCGCACGAGCGCGGCCGACTCGGCGAGCGCGGCGAACGTGCACCCCACGAGCACCTGGTTGATCAGCTTCACGGCCTGGCCGGAGCCGCTCGGCCCGATGTGGGTGATCTGGGTGGCGAGGGCGTCGAGCAGCGCGGTCGCGCGTTCGACGTCCTGCTCGCGACCACCGAGCATGAGCGTCAGACCGCCGCGCGCGGCGGCCGGCGCTCCACCGGAAAGCGGTGCGTCCACCCAGGACGCGCCGAGTTCCCCGGCCCGCGCGGCCAGCTCCCGCGTGCTGACCGGATCGATGCTCGACATGTCGACCACCAGCACTCCCGAGGAGTCTCCGGTGAGCACCCCATCGGCGCCGAAAACCACCTGCTCCACGATGGCCGTCGAGTTCAGCGACAGCACGACCTGACCGGCCTCGGCCACGGCCTTCGGGGTGGCCGAGGCGACGGCACCCGCCGCGACCAGATCCAGCACCGCCTCCGGCCGCACGTCGTACACCCGGACCGCGTGGCCGGTCTCCAGCAGCCGTCTCGCGATCGCCGAGCCCATCACCCCGAGGCCGACGACGCCCACTTCCGCCCGTGTCATGAGGTTCCCGCCCACATCTTCCGATAGATCTCCCGGTAGCCCGACGGAGGATCGAAGACCTCGCCGGCGGGGACGTTGTTCCTGGTGATCAGCGCCGGCTTCGCCACGAACCCGGACGGTTCCCGCCCGGCGACCGCCCGGTTCAGCTCGTCCACGAGTTGCCAGCCCTGCAACAACATCGGCTCGGCGACCGTGGCCGCCTGGTAGTCGCCGGTGCGGATGCGCTGGAACTCGGCGGTGTCGCCGTCGCCGGCGGCGACGGACTTCGGTGAGCCGTCCGGCCGCCTGCCCGCGTCGCGCAACGCCGACTTGGCGCCGCCGAAGTAGTTCCCGTTGATCGCCAGCAGATAGCCGAACCGGTCGCCATCGCGCTGCAGCAGCGACGACACGAGGCTGGGCATCCGCGCGTCCGCCTCGCTGATCGGTGAGTCCTCATTGGACAGAACCGTGCAGCCGGTGCAGAGCCGCACGTATTCCTGCATGGCCTTGGCCTTGCGCACCGCGATCTCGTACTGCGAGTCGGTCAGCACCACCACGCCCGCGGTGCCGCCGGAGTCCGCGACGGCGTACGCCGCGGCCAGCCACGCCACCTCCAGCGGGTCGGTGGTGACGTTGACGAACACGCCCGCGGCCGGCATCGGGCCGGGCTTCGGTCCCGCGTGCCACCCCACCACCGGGATGTCGAGTTCAGCGGCCTGCTTGATGGTGGACGCCTGTTCGGCGGCGTCGAACCCGCCGAGGACGATGCCGATCGGCTTCATCGCGATCGCCTGGTTCAGCGCGTCGGTGCGCCCCTGGGCGCTGCCTTTCCCGTCCAGCACGGTGACCCGCCAGCCGATCGCGCCCGCGGCCTCGACCACCGCCTGGCTGACGGTGTTCACCCCGCCGTTGGTGAGGTCCGCGGCGACGAAGGCGATCGTGCCGCCCGTCCGTTGGCCGGGCACTGGCTGGGTGGGCGGGGTGAACCCGCTGGTGCCGCCGAGGCTGTCGGCGACCCGTTTGCGCGCGTCGGCCAGCACGTCACCACCGATTCCTTGCGGGATCAGGGATTCCGCGTTCGCCGCGGGGGTAGCTGATCGGCCCTCCCGCTCGGCGACGGTCGGGCTGGCACAGGCCGAGGTGAACAGCCCCGCGGCGACGGCGAACGTCAGCGCCACCCGAGTCGGCGTGATCGTCTTCACTCCGTGTTCCCCTTCCCGGTCGGAACGCTGACGAGTTGGTGCCGTTCGGCGCTGGCCAGGCGTTTGCGGCTGGCCAGGCTGGCGATCGTGATCGCCGCGACCAGCGTCAGTCCGTTGAACAGCGGCTCGAGGTAGAAGCGGCCGGGCAGCAACTGCTGCAGGCCGGAGATTCCGATGGTGGTGATCACCACGCCCAGCAGCGTGCCCCACGCGTTCACCCGGCCCGGCCGGATCGTGGTGGAGCCGAGGAAGGCGGCGGCGAGTGCGGGCAGCATGAAGTCCGGGCCGATGTTGGCCTGTGCCACACCACCTTGGCGGGCCGAGAGCAGGATGCCGCCGACCGCGCACAGCACGCCGGAGACGACCATCGAGCCGACCACGTAACGACGGCGGCGGATGCCGGTGAGCTCGGCCGCCCTGGGGTTGGCGCCGACCGCGTAGAGGTAACGGCCGATCGGCAGGAACTCCAGCACGACCCACAGCGCCACGGCGAGCACCACGGCGATGACGAACGGACCGGGCACGGGTCCCAGCGACCACGTTGCCAGGTCGTCGAAGTAGGCCGCTCGCGCCCCGTCCGCGTCCACGACCTGTTTGCCGCCGGTGTACCAGTAGGTGATCGCGAAGATCACCTGGCCGGTGGCCAGGGTGGCGACGAAGGCGTCGACCTGGGCCAGTTCGATCAGCAGTGCGTTGATCAGGCCCACCGCCGCACCGCCCACGAGGACGAGCAGGATCGTCAGCCGGTAGTCCAGTCCGGCCAGTTGCAGGGACAGCGCCAGCACCTGCCAGAGGCCGAGCGCGTACCCCACCGAGAGGTCGATCTTGCCCGCGATCATCGGCACGGTGACCGCGAGCGCGAGGATGAGCGGCACGGCGTTGCCGGCGGTGAGCAGACGGAAGTTCAGCAGCGTGGCGAAGGTGTCGGGCAACAGCAGGGCGAAGAAGAGGAACAGCGCCGCCGTGACGAGCACCATGCCGTACACGGTGACCAGCCGGCGGGAGGCCGGAGCACCCTTGCGGGGCTCCAAGGCGGTTGAACGCACCGAGGTGTGCGTGGGCATCGAGACTCCTTGTCCTACAGTCCGGACGCGGCGGCGATCAGAGCTGCCACGGTCAGTTGATCGCCTGCCAGTTCCGCGCGAACCCGGCCGCGTTCGAAGACGAACGCCCGGTGGCAGATCGTGGCGACTTCCTCGAGATCGGTGGACACGACCAGAGTGGCGACGCCACGCTCCCCCGCCTGGCGCAGCAGCGCGTAGATGTCGGCCTTGGCACCGATGTCCACGCCCATCGTCGGTTCCTCCAGCACGACCACCTTCCGGTCGACGCCGAACCAGCGGGCCAGGATCACCTTCTGCTGGTTGCCGCCGGACAGGGTGTCCATCGCGACCTCGGTGTCGTTCGGCCGTACGCCGAACTCCGTCACCAGCTCGGCCGCCCGTACCCGTTCCGTGCGCGTTCGCACCGCTTCGAACGCGCGCCGTCCCCACACACTCGGATTGAGAAACAGGTTCTCCCGCACCGACAATCCCGACGCGACACCGTCGGTCTCCCGGTTGGACGTCGTGAAGCCCACCCCGGACCGGACCGCGTCGGCGGTGTCCCGCGGCCGGAAGTCCTCGCCGTCCAGGCACATCCGGCCATCCCGCAGTGGCAGCTCGCCCACCACCGCCCGGCCGATCTCCTCCTGACCAGCGCCGCGCAGGCCGACCAGTCCGACCACCTCGCCGGAGCGCAGGTGGAACCCGACCGGGCCGACATCGCCGACCCGCACATCGTCGAGCTCCAGCACGGTGGTCTCGCCGACCGGGCCGGGCTCACTCGCCGCGGTGTGCCTGCCGACGATCAGCCGCACCAGTTCGTCCGGCGTGATCTCCTCGGTCGGGCCTTCCCCGACGAGCCGGCCGTCGCGCATGACCACGACCGAGTCGGCGATCTCGTACACCTCGTCGAGCCGGTGGGAGACGTAGATCATCCCGACGCCCTGGTCCCGCAGTGCGCGCAGAACGCTGAACAGCCGCTCCACGTCGGCGGCGGGCAGGCTCGCGGTCGGTTCGTCCAGCACGAGCAGCTTCGGGTCGCTCACGAGCCCGCGGGCGATGGCGAGCAACGAGCGTTCGGTCCTCGGCAGGTCGAAGATCCGGGTGTCCGGGTCGATGTCGCCGCCGACCAGGGCGAGCGTCGTGGCCGCCTGGTCGCGAGCGGCCTGCCAGGAGATCATGCCCCCTCGGCGGGGAAACCCGGTGGCCATGGCGATGTTCTCGGCCACGGTCATCCACTCGACCAGGCCGAGATCCTGATGCACGAAGGAGATCCCGTGCCGGGCACCGGTGAGTTCCTCCCCCTCGAGGAGGATGTCACCGGAGTCCTTCTGGTAGACCCCGGCCAGCATCTTGATCACGGTGGACTTGCCGGCGCCGTTCTCTCCCAGCAACGCCACGATCTTGCCGCGCGGGATCTCGAACGTGACGTCGTCCACGGCACGGTTGCCGTGGAAGGACTTCACCAGTCGATCTACTCGCAGGAGCGCGGTCACGTGCGCGCCCCCCGCGTCGTGGTCTGCAGGCGGTACAGGCTGGTGGTCGCGGCGATGTAGAGAACGTCCGAGTTCACCCCGCCGAAGCACAGGTTGCCCACCGTCTCCGGCACCGGCACCTGGCCGAGGCGGACGCCGTCAGGTGCGAACACCTGTACGGAGTCGGCGCTGGAGGTCCACACGTTGCCGTGCACGTCGACGCGGAACCCGTCCGCGAGGCCGGGGTTGATCTCGGCGAACAACCGCCCGTTGACGCACTGCCAGTCGTCGAGCACGTCGTAGACCACGATGCAGTGGTTGCCACCGCCGTCGGTGCGCAGTGCCGCGGAGGTGTCGGAGACGTACAGCAGTCGCTCGTCCGGGGAGAAGGCCAGTCCGTTCGGCTCCTCCACGTCCACGACCGCCGCGGTGAGAGCGCCGGTCTCGGGGACGAACCTGAACACGTGGTTGCCGCCGTACTCCGGCGTTCCCAGATGTCCTTCGTGGGGCTGCACGATCCCGTAGGGCGGGTCGCTGAACCAGATCGCCCCGTCCGACGCGACGACCACGTCGTTCGGCGAGTTCAACCGCGCCGAGCCGAACCGGTCGACGAGGATCGCGGTGCTGCCGTCGGCTTCTGTCCGTTCGACGGCCCTGCGCCCGTGCGAACAGGTGACCACTCGTCCGTCCAGGTCGAGCGTGCGGCCGTTGGTGAACTCCACCCCCGTGCGGTCGACCGTGACCTGGCCGGTGGACTCCGTCCACCGCAGAATCCGGTCACCGGGGATGTCGGACCAGATGACCGCATCCTCTCCCGGCAGCCACAACGGGCCCTCGCTCCAGGTAGCTCCACCGCCGAGCCAGGTCACCGACGCGGACGGAGAGACCAGGTCGGTCAGCCGTTCGTCGTCGACGCGCACTGCCGGTGTCTGATGCACCGTTGCACCACCTTTCGCTTTCGTTGGCCAACATATGGCACGGCGTTCACCCTGTGGAACGGCTGCGTTTGAGATTTAGCAGATTTCCCAACCCCGGGACCGGTCAGCGCCGGGCGGAGGCACAGGCACCTGAACGGGGTGCGAAGCGTGGGCGCCAGCCGCGCCACGGCGGTGCGGTACAGGTCATGCGGTGTCCAGCTCGCTCCCCCCAGCGTCCCGTCGTCCTGTCGCCGGCAGCCAGAACATGGTCCCGGCCACAGCACTTTCGCGCTGACCACCCGTGAGTTTTTCCGTGAGATGCGGAGTCCATCCCCATCGAGATGCGCGACGACCTGGGCGCGGGCGGTGGACACCACCGCTGAGCATGCGAGTGCGGCCCGGGACCGAAGTCGGGGGGACATCGGCACCGGACCGCACTGTGCAGGCCCCCGCACGAGGAAAAGAGCTCCGCCACTCTCCGGCCTGCTCCGCCAGGCTACGTTCACCAATAATTCGCACTCAATCCGCAGAACAACCATATTTGGTCAGCAAAACAAGGAACATCGAGGGCTTGAGTCTTTCTTGAGGTATTTTCCCAATTTCGGCGAAGCGCAGTAACGTCGCCGCCATGGGAGCAGCCCTCGCCATCTTTTCTGCATTTACCCTGGGTGCCGGAGATTTCTTCGGAGGAATCGCGACAAAGCGCGCCCGAGTGTGGACGGTCGTGCTGTGGTCCAACCTCGCCGGCCTGGTCGTCGCGGTCGCCGGCGCCGTCGCACTGTCGGACACCGCCAGCCCGGCGGACCTGACGTGGGGCGCGGCAGCGGGAGTCTGTGGTGGCGTGGCCACCGTGTGCCTGTACCGGGCGCTTGCCACCGGTGCGATGAGCGTGGTCGCTCCTGTCTCCGCGGCGGTGGGTGCCGCGCTGCCCGTGCTGGTGGGCATCCTCGGCCAGGGCAGCCCTTCCACGCTCGTGCTGGCGGGCCTGGTCAGTGGACTGGCGGCGATCCCGCTCGTGTCACTGGGCACGGCCTCCGCCACGCCCGCGCGCGGCGCGCTCGTGCTCGCCGTGGTGTCCGGTCTCGGCCTCGGGGGTTTCCTCGTGCTGCTCTCGCACGCGGGACACGCGCAGAGCCTCTGGCCGCTCGTCGCCGCCCGCTGCACGTCGATACCGCTGGTGGCCGCGATGGCCTACCGGACGGCGGCCGGCTTCGTGCTCCCCGGCGGCGCTCGCCGGCCGGCACTCCTGTCGGGTGCGCTGGACATGACGTCGAACGTGCTGTTCGTGATGGCCACCTGGTCCGGCCAGCTCGCCACCGTCGCGTTGCTCACCTCGCTCTATCCGGCGAGCACCGTGCTGCTGGCGCACACCACCCTCGGCGAACGCATCAGGCCTGCTCAGCGCGTCGGCATGCTGCTCGCGCTCGGCAGCCTGGTGCTGGTGGCACTGGACTGACCACGTGCCCGCGGCGCCGCTACAGCGTGGCCAGCCTCGACAGCTCGCGCGCGAGCGTGGTCAGGTCGGCCGACAACCGCTCGCGCATGTCGCCGGTCAGCCGGGCTTTCAGCAACGTGGCACTCACCGCGGCGGGAGTGGCACCGGTGCTTCCCGGCACCGCGACGCTGACGCACACGACGCCCTCGGTGTTCTGCTCGTCGTCCAGCGCGTACCCACGCGCGCGGGTCTTGTCGAGATCGCGCCGCAGCTCGTCCATCGTCCGGAACGAACGCTCGGTGAGCACCGGGAGCTCGTCGATCGTCGCGAGCCTGCGCTCCAGCTCGTCGTCGTCCAGCGACGCGAGCATCGCCTTGCCGAGTGCGGTGACGACGGCGGGCATGCGCCGGCCGATGTCACTCGCGAGCCGGATCGGCTGGGTGCCGTCGTGGCGGGCGAGGTAGACGACCTCGAGCCCCTCCAGCAGGGCGAGCAGGATCGTCTCCTGGGCGCCGACCTGCAGCTTCGGCGCCGCGCGGCGGAACTCCTCCACCAGGTCGGTGCTCGCGAGGAACGCCTGGCCCAGCTCCACGACCTTGTATCCGAGCGCCCAGCGGCCGTCGACCCGCCGGATCATCTTCGCGCCTTCCAGAGCGGTGCACAGGTTGGCCACCGTGGACTTGGCGAGGTCGAGGGAGCGCGCCAGTTCCGCGATACCGAGCGGTCTGCGTTGCCGCGCCAGTTCCTCCACGAGTGCGACAGCCCGAGTCACGGCGGGTGACCTGCTGTCCACTGAACGCAGAGACTGTGCCGCGTCCACGTTCATCTCCCTCGGTTGGGGCTCCTCAGAGAAATCTATCCCACGTCAATGCGAGCGTGGGCGAGATCCGCGGCGACCGGATTCAGCATTTCTTCAGTTCGGCGTTCCAGACGACCGGCCGGCGCCCTGCTAACCGGTGTCGCCGCTCTCCGGGCAGCAGGCACCCGGTTCGCGCGGGTCACCGCGGAGAGCCACGCCCAGGTCAAGTGCGGTCAACGAACTCAGCACGTCCCGGTGCACCTCGGCGAAGAGAGCGGCGCTGAGAGCGTGCCGGGGTGGTCGGCACGGCCCCCCGTAACGGCCGCAGTAGTCCATCCCGGACTTGACCCGCTGCACGTCGCCGGGCCTGCCGTTCCAGCGCAGCAGTCCGTCGAGCGCGAGCCGCAGAGCCTGGGCCTGCACGAGATGACCGGACTGGACGAGCTCGAAGAGTCGCACCGCGTGATCGGCCAGCAGGTTCGGCAGAGCCGCGATCCAGGCACGCGCGCCGGACAGGAGGCTCTCGACCACCGTCCCGTCCGTTCCCGCCATCACGATCGTGTCCGGGGCGAGCGCGAGCGTCTTCCACACCCGGTCCGGCCGTCCGGAGAAGTCGCACACCGCGACAACGTTGTCCAGACTCACGATCTCGGCGAGCATCGCCGGGGTCAGGTCCACCTGACAGACCGCCGGGTTGTTGCACACCACCACGGGCAGCCCGACCCCGGCCACGGCCTCGAAATGCCGCATCAGTTCCGCGAACGTGGGTTCGTACGCGAGCGGGGGCAGGCACAGCACGGCGTCCGCACCGTCCTCCGCGGCGTGGGTGGCGCGTTCGACGACCCGATGAGCCCCGAGACCGTGGACCCCGACGACGACCTGCGCCGAGGTCCCGGCCGCCCGTACCGCCGCCCGCGTCAGCTCCCGGCGCTCGTCCGTCGTCAACGCGCCGTCCTCCCCCATCGACGAATTGACGACGACACCGGCGCACCCGCTGCGCATCAGCCAGTCGCAATGGCTCTCGTACCGCGCCACGTCGACGCGCAACCCGGCCGGCGCGCGTTCGTCGGACTGATAGGGAATCACCGAAGCGGCGATGACACCGCCGAACTCCTTCACGTCCATCGGAACTCCCCGGACGAAATCCTGTTCGCCACGGGCGCGGAACGCCATCTCGGGGTGCCCACAGTCCTCGTCATGGATCTACACCTCCATCAGCCGCAGCACCTCAGCCCGAATTCACCTGCCAGCCTATTTCGCGAAACCAACCCCGCGAGAGGATTTCCTAAATAGTCGGGAAACAGTCCCGACGTCGGAGTGAACGGGATCACAATTCGCTGTCCGGAGCGAGTGCCGCGTTCAGGAGTTCCACCACGGCCGCCACCCGCGGCTGCCGCACCACGGTGTAGTGGTCACCGGGAACGTCGGCCGACGTCACCTCACCCGTGCACAGCGCGAGCCAGGCTTCGATCGTCTCGGTGGCAGCACCGCCGTCCGCCGCCCGGTAAACGTGCACGCGGCCGGCATAGGGCTCTGGCCGGTGTTCCAGCAGCGCCCGGAAGTTGCGCATGAACCGCTCGACGATCCGGCGGAACGTGCCGAGATCGACCTCGTGCGGCAGCACACCCGCCATTCCCGCCTGTTCGTACACCAGCTCCACCGCCGCCTCCGTGCCGCGGATGGTCTCCGGCGACAGGGCCCAGTCGACTCCGGTGAGCCCGGCGAGGTCGCGGGCGAGCCACGACAGCAGCACCGCGTCGTCGACCGAGCTGTCCTGCCCGCCACCGGGCGGTTCGCTCGGATCGATCATCGCGACTATCTCGACCGGACGGCCGGCGGCGGTCAGCTGACGCGCCATCTCCAGTGCGACCACGGCGCCCATCGACCACCCCGCGAACCGCAGCGGGCCGGTCGGCAGAGCGGTGCCGACCGCGACGGCGTAGTGCCGCGCCAGGTCCTCGACCGTCTCCAGCAACGGCTCGTCCGGTACCTGGAGCCCGTAGCACGGCTGGTCGTCACCGAGTGCCGAGACCAGGTCGGCGTAACACAGCACGTCGCCGCCCACCGGATGCACGAGAACCAGCGGCGGACGACCGCCCCCTTCCCTGATCGGCACCAGCGCCGGACGTGCCGCGGCGACGTCCTCCGCGCACAGGACCTCCGCCAGTTGCTCGATGGTGGGCCTGGTGAACAGCACGGACAGCGCGAGGGCCCGTCCGAACTCGCGCTGGATCACCGACATCAGCCGCACCGCGAGCAGTGAGTCACCACCCAGCTCGAAGAAGTTCGCCGTCACCGAGACCGGACGGACGCCGAAGAACTCCTCCCAGATCCGGGCCAGCCGGACCTCCGTGCCCGTGCGCGGGAGGACGACCTCGTCGTGCCCGGCGGCATCCGGTTCGGGCAGTGCGGAACGCACGACCTTGCCGTTCGCGCCGAGAGGCAGCGCCGGCAGCGTGACGAGGACCTGCGGAACGAGGTAGGCGGGCAGGTCCCTGCGCAGCTCCTCGCGAACGCGGTCGACGTCACCACCCTCCTCCAGGACCACGTACCCGACGAGTCGCTTGGCACCGTGCCGCTGTCCCACGACGGTGACCACCGCGGCCTGCACGCCGGTACACCTCGACAGGGCCGTCTCGACCTCGCCGAGCTCGATCCGGTAGCCCTGCACCTTCACCTGGAGATCCTCCCGGCCGAGGAACTCGATCGTGCCGTCGGGGCGGAACCTGCCGAGGTCACCCGTGCGGTACAGCCGCTCCCCGGTCACCGGGTGCCGGACGAAGGCCGCACGGGTACGGGCCTCGTCACCGAGATAGCCGCGCGCGAGCCCCACGCCGGAGATGTGGATCTGTCCCGGCACCCAGACCGGGCAAGGCCGGAAGCCGTCGTCGAAGACGTGCATCCCCTGGTTCCGCATGGCGGTGCCGTACGGAATGCTCGGCCAGCTGGGGTCGACATGCTCCACGGGGAAGAGGATCGACCAGATCGACGCCTCGGTCGCACCGCCGAGCGACCAGACCGCCGCACCGGGGACGAGCTTGCGGACGCGTTCGGGCAGGGTCACCGGAACCCAGTCACCGCTGAGCATCACCAGGCGCAGCGGGACGCTGTCCGCCCACTCGGCGGCCAGGGCGTGCTCGGTGAACATCTCCATGAGGGCGGGCACCGTGTTCCACACCGTCACGCGGTGCTCGGTGACGAGGCTCAGCCAGCGGGACGGCTCGCGCGCGGCCTCCGGCTCCGGCAGCACGATCGCGCCGCCGGCGGACAGCAGACCGAACACGTCGTACACGGAGAGGTCGAAGTTCATCGCCGAGACCCCGAGGACCCGGTCGTCCCCGGTGACGCCGAACCGGTCGTTGACGTCCTCGATCGTGTTGAGCGCGGCGGCGTGTTCGATCATCACGCCCTTGGGCTTGCCGGTCGATCCGGAGGTGTGGATCACGTAGGCCAGGTCGGCGGGACTCGCGGGCGAGGGGCCGGCCGGTGCGTCGTCGATGGCGAGGACGTCCGGTCCGTCGACCACCAGCCTGGCCACGTCGTCCGGCCAGTCCGTCCGCTGGTCGGCCTCGTGCTGGGTCAGCACCAGCGAGACTCCGCTGTCCGCCAGCAGCAGCCGCAGGCGCTCCGCGGGAACGTCGGCGTCGATCGGCACGTAGGCGGCACCGCTCTTGAGGATGCCGAGTGCAGCCGCGACCTGTTCCCAGCCCTTGCGCATCACGATGCCGACGAGCGCGCCGGGCACCGCACCCCGCTCCCGCAGCCAGCGGGCCAGGCGGTTCGACATCCGGTCGAGTTCGCCGTAGGTCAGCGTCCGGCCGGCCGTGATCACCGCCACCCGGTCCGGGTGCACGGCGGCGTTGGCGACGAACCGGTCGTGCAGCAGTCCCGCCGGCCGCGGCGCCGCCGTCGCGTTGACCGCCGCCCGCAGGTCGAGGTCGGCGGCCGGCACGTGGACCACCGCCGGCCCGTGCCAGGCGGACTCGTCCCGGCACAGGGTGTGCAGGAGTTCGAGGTACGCGTCGTACATCGCGTCGATCACGCCGTCCGGGAACACGCCGTCGAGCGCCTCCCAGTTGACGACGAGCTCCCCCGCCTCCTCACGGACCTGGTGGTCGAGCCACACCTGCGGCGTGCTGAGCGAACCGTGCACGTGGGTGCCCGACTCGGCCATCCGGGTCAGGTGCTGCGCGATGCCGGACGGCATCGCCGACTCGGCTCCGGTCCCCGAGCTGAGCGTGCTGGCGAAGACCACGGGCATCCGGACGCGGTCGGCGGGCCCGCGCGACCGGTTGAGCTCGCGCAGCACCTCCACCCCGTTGACGTCGGCGTGTTCCAGGTCCTCCCACAGCTGTCGCTGCACCCGCTCCGCGTGCGTGGAGAACCGGTCGGCGGCCGCGCAGTCCAGTTCGAGCAACGTGGTCGTGCTGAAGTTGCCGAGCACCGTGCCGATCCTGTCGTCGTCCTCCGCGCGGTTCACCGAGAGCAGGGTCAGCGTGAACCGGCTGGACTTGCTCCACGTCGCGAGGACTCGCCCGTACGCGGCGCACAACGCGGCGGTCGGGGTGACGCCGAGGGCGGCGGCGGTCTGCCGGAAGGCCTGCCACTGGGTGGCCGTCAGCCGGGTGTGCTTCCGGGTGAACGACGGTGTGCCGCTCATGGTGTGCACCGACGCCATCGGCAGCTCGGGTGCGGGCGGCAGGGTGTCCAGCCGGGCCCGCCAGTACTCCCAGGCCCGCTGCCGTTCCGGGCTGTCCGCCCGAGCGCGCAGGGCCAGCACGTGGTCGCGGAAGGTGCTGGAGAGCTCCGGCAGCAGCCGTGCCCGGCCGTGGTAGATCTCCGCCCACTCGCGCATCAGCGCCGAGATGCTCCAGCCGTCGACGAAGAGGATGTCGAGGCCCACGTGCAGCCGGGTGGTGCGGTCGTCGAGCAGGGTCGCGCGGATGTCGAACCACGGCCACGTCGTGGCGTCGACGTCCGTGCGCAGCCCGGCCCGGATCTCGGCGAGCCGCCGCTCCCGCTCCGGTTCACCGGCGGCACGGAGGTCGACGACCTCGATCCGGTGCGGCGGCACTTCTTCCAGCACTCGCTGCTCGCCGTCCGGGGTGATGACCGACCGCAGCGCGTCATGCCGTGCGATCAACTGCTCGAACGCGTCCGCGAGACGGTCGAGGTCGATCCCGGCGAGATCCACCTCCAGCGTGAAGTACGTCGGCACACCGCCCAGGTCGAACGCGTCGGACCGGCCGACGAGATAGGCGTGTTGCAGGTCGGTCAGGGGGAAGGGCTCGAACCGGTCCTCGGGACGCGCGGCCTCGGCGGCCGTCGCCGGGGTGGCAGGCGTTGCGGGCTCGGCCTCGCCGAGCAGTGCGGTCAGCGCGGCGACGGTGGTGTCCTTGATGATGTCCACCAACGGCAGGTTGATGCCGAACCGCGTCGCCAGGACCCGCTTGAGCTCCATGGCCATCATCGAGTCGAGGCCCATGCTCCGCAGCGGCTGCCGCCGGTCGAGGTCGCCGGGCCGGGCGCCGAGCAGCCTCGCCACGGCGGCGACCAGGTCCTCGGTCCGGTCCGCGGTCTCCTCCGCCGGCCTGCCGAGCACACCGGTGCCGGACAGGGTCGCCTGCGACCGGCTCGACGTGAGCCAGTAGCGGTCGCCCTGGAAGGGGTAGGTCGGCAGGCTGACGGTCGACGCCGCGCTGCCTCCGAACGTCGCCGCCCAGTCGACCGGCACACCCTCGGCGTGCGCCCGTGCCACCGCGCCGAGGAAGCGGCGCGGGCTGCCGTCGTCGCGGCGCAGCGTGCTGATGATCGTCGCATCGGTGCCCAGCACGTCGAGCGTCTGCTGCAGGCCGATGGTCACCATCGGATGCGGGCTGACCTCGATGAAGACCCGATGCCCCATTCCGGCGGCGTACCGGGTCGCTTCCTCGAACCGCACGACCTCACGCGTCACGCGGCACCAGTGGTCCACGCCGAGAGTGCTGGTGTCCACTTCGGACCCGGTGAGCGAGGAGATGAACGGCACGTGCGACGGCAGCGGGCGAATCCCGGTGAGCTCGGCGCGCATCGCTTCGCTCACCGGCTCGACGTGGCGGGTGTGCGAGGCGTACCCGATGCGCACCCGCCGTGCCGCCACACCCTCGGCGACGAGTGCGCCGAGCAGGTCGTCGACCGCGTCGTTCGCGCCTCCGACCACGATCTGGCTGGGTCCCGCGATCGCGGCGACGGTCAGCGCGCCACCCCACCCCGGCAGCCGGTGCTCGACCTCGGCCAACGGCAGCGGCACCGAGACGAGACCGCTGGTGGACGGCAGGTCCGCGAGCATCGTGCTGCGCACCGCGACCACCCTCGCGGCGTCCTCCAGGCTGAGTGCGCCCGACACGCAGGCCGCGACGTTCTCCCCCATCGACTGGCCCAGCACGGCCGCGGGTTCGACGCCGTGCGCCCGCCAGAGATCGGCCAGGGCGACCATCACGGAGAAGCCCGTGCACTGCGCCACGTCCTCCCGCTCCAGCGCGGGTGTGCCAGGTCGCCCGCGCAACACGTCCACCAGCGACCAGTCCAGCAGCGGCGCCAGCGCGTCCGCGCACTCCTCGATCCTCCTGGCGAAAACCCGGTTGGTGGCCAGGAGATCCGCGGCCATGCCCGGCCATTGCGAACCCACCCCGGAGAACACGAACACCGCACCGGCCTCCGCGTCGGCGCCGGCCACGCCGCGCACCACGTCGGCGTCATCGGCACCGGAGGCGACGGCGGTCATCGCGCGCAGCAGCCCCGCGCGGTCCGTGCCCAGTGCCACCGCGCGGTGGCGCAACGCGGTCCGGGTGGTGGCGAGCGAGTGCCCGACGTCCACGTGGTCCAGGCCCGCCGTGAACACCCGCCTGCTCAACCGTTGTGCCTGGGCGGTCAGCGCACTCTCGGTGTGCGCGGACACGACCCACGGCACCACGGGCAGCGGGCCGCTCCACCCCGCGGACGACGGGTGGACCGCAGGCTCGTCGGCCTGCTGGTACTCCTCGATCACGACGTGGGCGTTCGTGCCGCTGACGCCGAACGCGGACACGCCCATGCGGCGCGGCCTGGAGGTCTGCGGCCACGGCAGGGCCTCGCTCAGCAAGCGGACGGTGCCCGCCGACCAGTCCACGTGCGGGGTCGGCGCGTCGACGTGCAGCGTGCGCGGCAGGATCCCGTTGCGGATGGCCAGCACCGCCTTGATGACACCCGCGACTCCCGCGGCGGCCTGCGGATGGGCGATGTTGGACTTCAGCGAACCGAGCCACAGCGGTTCGGCACGATCCTGACCGTAGGTCGCGAGAAGAGCCTGCGCCTCGATGGGATCTCCGAGCGCGGTGCCGGTGCCGTGCGCCTCGACAGCGTCCACATCGGACGGTCGCAGCCGCCCGTTCGCCAGCGCCTGGCGGATCACCCGCTCCTGGGCCGGGCCGCTCGGGGCACTCAGCCCGTTGCTCGCGCCGTCCTGGTTGACCGCGGAGCCGCGCAGCACCGCGAGCACGCGGTGTCCGTTGCGGCGCGCGGCGGAGAGCCGTTCCAGCACCAGCACTCCCGCGCCCTCGGCCCACGCCGTTCCGTCCGCCGCCGCGGCGAACGGCTTGCACCTGCCGTCCGGGGCGAGCCCGCGCTGCCTGCTGAACTGGACGAACACCCCTGGCCTCGCCATCACGGTGACACCACCGGCCAGCGCCAGCTCACACTCGCCGGAGCGCACCGACTGGGCGGCCGTGTGGAGGCTCACCAAGGACGACGAACAGGCGGTGTCGATGGTGAGCGCGGGACCTTCCAGCCCGAGCACGTAGGAAATGCGCCCGGACATGACGCTGCCGTGCATGCCGGTCAGCAACAGGCCGTCCAGCTCGGCGGGTGCCTCGTCGAGCCGCGTGCCGTACTCCTGGCCGGTGGCCCCGACGAAGACGCCGGTGCGGGTGCCGCGCAGTGAGCGAGGGTCGACGCCCGCGTGTTCCAGCGCCTCCCACGCGGTCTCCAGCAAGACGCGCTGCTGCGGATCCATGCACAGGGCCTCCCGCGGCGAGATGCCGAAGAACGCGGCGTCGAACCGATCCGCGTCGGCCAGGAAACCGCCGGTGCGGACATAACTCTTGCCGTGCGCGTCCGGGTCGGGGTCGTAGAGGTCGTCGGTGTCCCAGCCACGTCCCTCCGGGAAGCCGGTGAGCGCCTCGCGTTCGGCGATCAGCAGTTCCCAGAACTCGTCGGGGCCGCGCACGTCGCCGGGCAGGCGGCAGCCGATACCGACGATCACGACCGGGTCGTCTCCGGTCTCGGAGGTCTCAGAGGTCTCGGAGGTCTCGGAGGTCTCGGAGGTCTCGGACGTCACGGGCTCCGGTACGCCCACCACGTCTCCCCCGGACTCCAGCACTGGTGCCTCGTCCCGCTCGTCCTGGGTCACAGCGGACACGAGCACCGATGCGCCCTCCCACTCCTGCTGGGTCACAGCGGACACGAGCACCG
>NZ_MUYM01000054.1 GCF_002150765.1 Lentzea kentuckyensis | reverse complement strand
GGTTGACAGAGGATGTCTCATGACACCTCCACCTGAACGGCTTCCTGCATCCCGTTGACGCGCTTGATCATCTGCGCGGCCAGCACGGCCGCGACGACCAGTCCCGCGGCGGAGATCGTGGACACCAGCGCGACGTCGTCCTCCGCGCTGCGGCCGCCGATCATGCCGAGCACGTTCGAGCCGATGTAGGTGATCCACCAGCCGGTCACGAGGCCGCTCTGAGGCCGCTTCTGCAGTCCGACCATGGGCTGCGTCCGGTCGGAACCGCGCCAGATGTCCTGCATCACCGCGTACGGGATGAACAGGTTCCCGAACGGGATGATCCACCCGAGGATCACCCACATGTTCGTCCAGCGGTGCTGGTGCCTGGACGTGATGATGTCGGAGTTGAGCCGCGCCTGGCGCATCCAGGCGATGAACAACACCCCGGCCACGACCTGCACGAACACCGCGATGAAGTTGGCGGCCACGTCCGAAGCCGGATCCACGGACGTCCAGAGCAGGGCGGCCGTGACGACCTGGGTCCCGGCCGAGAACGCGATCACCGCCGTCGCCGCCGTACCGATTCCGCGCACGGGTCTGACAACCTCTGAGCTCAAGTGAATTCCCCCAGGTAGAACGTACGTCCCCCGACGTCGGCGCGGAGCGTACATCCTCAACGCCCGATCGAGCGATACCTTTGGTCGTGCGGGGCTAAATGGCCGCCGGTACGAACGAAGACATGCCGAAACTGCTGAGCCTCGCCGCCGTACTGCTCACGACCGTCGCGCTCACGACGTCCCCGGCGCTCGCCGCCGAGCCCGTCAAGGCCAGCGCGGACTTCCAGGAAGCCCTCTTCTCCCCCGCCGACGGCACCCTCGACTTCGAGGAGACGACCGACGGCATCAAGGTCACCGGCAAGTTCCAGAAGGGCTTCGCGTCCACCAAGCCCGACGACTACCAGCTGCAGGTCCTCGACGGCACGAAGGTGATCGTGGACTTCAGCAAGGACTTCCAGCAGGTCGCCGAGATCGAGTCGCCGGCGGTCGCGCAGTTCGAGTTCACCACGAAGACCAAGCAGAAGGTCGCGGACATCCGCAACGAGGACGTGGTGATCCGTCAGCTCGTGGACGTGGCGGCCGGCATCAAGGTGCAGGCGGAAATCGGCCGGGCGAAGGTCACCAAGGGCTGACTTTCAGCGGGCGTCCTCGTAGTGCAGTGAGGGCGCCCGCCCCTCCAACGCCCGTTCGACCGCCTCCAGCACCGCACGGCTCGTGCGCTGTGTGGCGTCGTGAGAGAAGTGACCGAGCAACACCTGTTGCGTCGGGTTCGGCAACACCGGATCCGGCACCGGGGCGCACGTGTGCACCTCCACCACCGGCGCACCTTCTGCCAGGAGATGCTGCACGGCTCGTAGAACGTTGACGCGGTAGTTGGCGTGCACCCACGCGACCAGCAGGTTCACCGGCATGCCCTGCAGTTCGTACTCGACCTCGGACGCCAGTTCGTGAGGCTTGGCCCAGTCCGCCCGAACCCACGTCGGCCGGTGTCCCAGCGAGATCGACGCCCGCGCCGCCCGGCCAGGCCCGTCGTCGGCCATCAGCGGCTGGGTCCGCGACGGCAGCACCACCCGCCACCCGCGCGTGGACAGCACCTGCGCGCACCCCGCCAACATCCCGGTCCCGCCGAGCACCAGTGCGGTTCTCACCGAGCACGCTCCTCCCCGACCGAGGCCAGCGGCCCTGCCAGCCACCGTTCCACCTGGCCCTGCCCGCGCAACCGCACGACCACGGCCTGGTCGACCAGGGCGAGCACCCTGGCCCGGTTGCGCCAGTAGGACTTCCAGCCCCACCGCAGGATGTGCCCGGAGTCCGTGAACACCGACCACAGCGGCGATTCCTGGTTACCGTTCCACAACTCCACCCTGCTCGCGCGACGTCTGACCGTGCGACGGACCAGCCGTCCCATCACCGTCGCGAACGGGTGATCGAGCCACACCACGGTGTCCGCACGTGCCAGCAACACCGGCCGCGCCTCGCGGTACTGGAACTCCGTCACCCAGGTGTCGTCGCCCGCGAAGGCCTGGACCTCGGTCAGGAACTCACGTCGGGGCGTCCAGCGCGGACCCCAGTACAGGCTGTCGAGCTCGACGTGCCGCAGGCCGTGCCGCCCGGCGATGCGCAGGCAGAGCGTCGACTTGCCGGATCCCGCGTTGCCGGCGACGAGGATGCGCCGGGGCACGTGCGGCAGCGGATCAGCTGGTCCGAGCAACGGCATCGAGCCAGGCTAGGCGAAAACCCAATGATCACAACACAAAAGCAGGCCCCCGGAAGACCGGGGGCCTGCTTCGTGAAACAACGTCAGAGAGCGGTGACGTTCGTCGCCTGCGGGCCCTTCTGGCCCTGCGTGACGTCGAACGAGACCTTCTGGTTCTCCTCGAGGCTGCGGTAGCCGCCGCCGTTGAGGGCCGAGTAGTGGACGAAGACGTCAGCGCCGCCGTCCTCGGGGGCGATGAAGCCGAAGCCCTTTTCGGCGTTGAACCACTTGACGGTGCCGTTTGCCATGTACTGCTCCTTCAATGCTGAAGAGCAGACCACACTTTGTGGCCGCTCCAGTGGTTGGTCGTGAGCTGACCGCCCCAACCGCTAAGAAGGAGAATCGCTCGCAACTGAAGTTCGGCGAGCGTGAAATGACACGAACACAAAACCGCAACCAGCGAAGAGTCTACCGCATCCGGTGACCTAGTGTCGCTTGCGCTGCGGAACGGCGAATCGCTGCTGCATGGACGAGATCCGCCAGATCAGGAAGACCGCCAAACCGGCCGCTACCAGCGCACATAGGGTCGACAGCGTCGAGAACACCACGTAGGCCGGTGTGTCGAGGAGCAGCGACTCGAGTATGTCGCACATCACCATGGCGAGGAACGTGTACTGCCAGGGCCGGATCAAGGGACTCGCCACGCGTTGGTCGAACGGCACGTCGCGCTGCTCGGGGTCACTGGCCTTCCACACCTGCGGCATCATCCGCACGCCGTGCAGGGCGATCGCCTCGGCGTTGTGGGTGGCGGCGCGGAACCACAGCAGGAACGCCACGGCCGCGGGCAGGACCAGCACGATGGCGAGGAAGCTCCACGAGGACGACCCGCCCCGCCAGTCGTTGACCGTGCCCCAGACCGACTCGGCCGCGACGAGCGCGATCAAGCCCTGGCTCACGTGGCCAGTCAGCCGGACGTCCTTCAAGTCGATGTAGGTGTCCAACGCAACTCCCCGAACACAGCGGACCCGGCGGGAGACTACCGCCCGAAACCGCAGCCCAGCTCGTCGAAAGTCGCGATCTTCTCGGCGGCGCGCACGACGACCTCGTCGATGCCGTCGAGGATCACCCGATCGCCCATGCGGCGGGCGGGCAGCAGGGGAACGTCGGTCTTGCCGCACTGCTCCACAACGGACGTGAACGCCCGCGCGGCGGCCAGTGGGGCGACGAGAGGTTCGCCGGTCTGCCGGTGCCGGATCAGGTTCTCCAGGAGGTCGACCGGTGGTGGCACGGCCATCTTGTGGTCGTTGACCGTCAACCGGTCGTCGTCGTACCACCACACGGCCTGTCCCAACGAGCCGTGCACCAGCACGACCGGTGGCAACGATGTCGAGGCGCACAGCGTGGTGGCGACCACGACCGGAGGCACGCCATCAGCCGTCACGCGGACACAGGCCGTGTCGTCGGAGGTGATCGTGTCGCGGCAACGGAACAGCTCCAACTCGACAGCGATGTCCGAACGCTCCTCGACGTCGGCGAGCAACAGAGCGTTCTGCAGGGCGTGCGCGAACGGGTTCACCAACGTCCCGTCCTCGCCCTGCCGACCGGCCCACTTCGCGCGCTCGTAGTAGGAGTCCGTGCGTACCCAACGGCCCGCAGCGCCGATGCCGGAGATGTCGCCCAACGCGCCGGAGCCGATCAACGAGCACAGGCGCCGGTACGACCCCGTCCCCTGCGACTGGAACCCGACCTGGCACACCAGCCCGCGCTTCACCGCCGCCGCCGCGATCTCTTCGTAGTCGGTCACCGACAGCAGCGCGGGCTTCTCCACGAGCACGTCGCAGCCGAGCTCGAACGCGTCGAGCACGAGCTCCCGATGGGTCGAGGGCGGCGAGGAGATCACCACGATCTCGGGGTGCAGTTCGGCGGCCAGCGCCGGCAGGTCGGGGTAGGACGGCACCGGCACGTCCCCCACGTCCGCCACGTCGACGACGCCGACGAAGGTGGCGACCCCGTCGTGCCCGAGCCGGAGCAGGTTCTCCACGTGCCGTGCCCCGTGCCCCCGAGCGCCGACCAGAGCAACACGCATCGTCCTCACCCTTCTCGGGTGGACTCCGCCGCCAGCGCCAGGGGTCCGCCGATCACCACCGCCAGCGGAGGCAGGGCCCACACCAGCACTCCGGCGACCACCAACGCGGCCATCAGCATCGGCCGAGGTGCTGCGAATTTCAATCCGCCGCGCCAACCGAGACACGCTTGCGACAGGATCCATGCCCCGATGGCGGAAGCGGCGGCCAGCACGGCGAGCCGGACGGGCAACGGCGCGGGCAACACGGTCACCACCAGCACGACGTCCACCACCAGCACCGAGCCCACCACCGCGAACACCACACCCGGCACCCACCGAACGCGCAGCAACGACCAGAACCGCCCCACCGGCAGACCGTCCCGCAGGACGGCGCACGCCGCTTCGAACGCCGAGAACGCGGTCACCAGCGGGAGCGACGCCACGAACACGAACACCCCGATCAGCAGGGTGTCGGCGAGGACCTCCAGTCGTTCGCGCGTCATCCCTTCAACCCCGTCGTGGCCACCCCGGCGACCAGGAACCGCTGGAACGCCAGGAAGAACAGCCCGATGGGCACCAGTGACAGCACCGACATCGCGAACATCGGCCCGTACGAGGACGACGACGTCTGGTCGATGAACAGCCGCAGCCCCATCGGGATCGTGTAGTTCTCGGTCGAGGACAGGTAGATCAGTTGCGCGAAGAAGTCGTTCCAGGTCCAGATGAACGTGAAGATCGCCGTCGTGACCATCGCCGGGCGGGACAGCGGCAGCACCACGTACCGGTAGTTGCGGATCGGCCCGCACCCGTCGATCTTCGCGGCCTCGTCCAGTTCGTACGGGATGCCCCGCATGAACTGCACCATGAGGAACACGAAGAACGCGTCGGTCGCCAGCAGCTTCGGCAGGATCAGCGGCACGAAGGTGTCGATCATCTCCAGCCGCTGGAACACCACGTACTGCGGGATCAGCGTGACGTGCGCGGGCAGCATGATCGTGACCAGCGCGAACGCGAACAGCGGGCCGCTGAGCCGGAACCGCAGCCGGGCGAACGCGTACGCCGCCAGCGAGCACGAGACGACGTTGCCGATCACCGCGCCGCTCGCCACGATCGTCGAGTTGCCCAGGAACGTCCAGAACGACTCGCCGCCCGCACCCTCGAGAGCACCTCGATACCCGTCGGTGGTCACACGTCCGGGGAACAGCGACCGCAGGTTCGCGACCAGGTCCTCGACCGGTGTGAGCGACGCCGAGATCAGCCACACGATCGGGTACAACACCAACGCCAGCGCGGCCAGGCACAGCAGGAAGACCAGTACCCGCTTCATCGTTCGTCCCCGTAGAACACCCAGTACCGCGACGTCCGGAACAGCACCGCGGTGATCAGCGCGATCGCCACCAGCAGCACCCACGCCATGGCCGACGCGTAACCCATGCGGAACTCCGTGAACCCGCGCTCGTACAGGTAGAGCGTGTAGAACAACGTCGAGTCGGCCGGTCCGCCGCGTCCGCCGCTCACCACGAACGCCTGCGTGAACGCCTGGAACGCGTGGATCGTCTCCAGCACGAGGTTGAAGAACAGCACCGGCGACAGCATCGGCAACGTGATCGACCACAACCGGCGCCACCAGCCCGCGCCGTCCACCGCGGCCGCGTCGACCAGGTCGCGCGGGATCTGCTGGAGCCCGGCCAGGAAGATCACCATCGGGGCGCCGAACTGCCACGCGGACAGCAGCACGATGGTGATCAACGCGTAGTCCGGCGTGTCCACCCAGGTGTCGAAGATCGCCCGCCACGCCAGCGCCAGTCCGACCGAGGCGCCCAGCAGCGAAGGCGCGTAGAAGGCTGAACGGAAGAACGCCTGCCCCTTGCCGCGCAACGAGTTCAGCAACAGCGCGACGGCCAGCGCGAGCACCAGTTTCAACGGCACGGACCACACGACGTACCGCAGTGTCACGCCGACCGACTGCAGGTAGCGCGGGTCGTCTCCGAAGAGCTTCGCGTAGTTGTCGAGGCCGACCCATCGTGGCGAGTTGAACAGGTCGTAGTCGGTGAACGACAAGTACAGCGACACGACCATCGGTGCGACGGTGAGGCCGATCGCGCCGAGCAGCCACGGCCCCAAGAACAGATACGCGACGCCCTGTGAGTTGTTCGGCCGCCGAGGGGGCGCGCCCTCGGCGGCCGACTTCACCGGTGCGGGAGAGACCCGCTCGGCGAGCACCACTACTTCAGCGCCTCTTCCGCGTCGCGCCAGAACTCGTCCAACGCCTGGTCGATCGTCTTCTTGCCGAAGACGACCTCCTCGTGCTTGCGCTGCATCAGCTTGTAGATCGCGCCGTCACCCTTCGGCGGGGCGGGCGGGGCGTCACCGAGCTTCGCATCGACCGACCTCTGGTACTCGAAGATCACCTTGTTGGCACCGCTGAGGTTCTGCGCCACGGCCGCACGGATCTTCAGGTTCGCCGGCAGGCCGCGGTTCGCGCCGAGGATCTTGCCCGCGTCCGGGTCGTTGAGCAGGAAGTCGATGAGCTTGACCGCCGCGTCCTTGTTCTTGGTGCGGGCCGACGCGCTGATCAGCTGCGACGGCTTGCGGTACGAACCGAGCACTTCTTTGCTGTCACTCGGGTACGGGCCGAGCTTGAGCTCGTCCGGACGCACCGTGTTGTAACCACCGTAGAGGCTGTCGTAGCTGTGTTCGGACGCGGAGAGCTTCTTGCCCATCGGGGTCTGTTCCGCACCGGCGTTCAGCGTCGTCACCAACTCGGCCGGGGTCGTGGCCTGCGCGTCGCGGAAGTCCTTGGACAACTGCCAGAACGCCTTCAGGTCGTCCTTCGAATAACCGAGCTTGCCGTCGTTGTAGAGGGCCTTGCCGCGCTGCCGCAGCCAGGTCTCGAAGACGTCCTCGGTGCCGCCGAAGTCCGTGGAGCCCGCGACCTTGCCACCGGTGCTCGCCTGGATCTTGCCGGCGATCTCCTTGTAGTCGGCCCAGGTCCAGCCGATCTTCGGTTCGGCCACGCCCGCCGCGGCGAACAGCTTCGGGTCGTAGACGATCGTGGTGGCGTTCTGCGCCAACGGCATCGCGACCTGCTTGCCGTTCAGCTTGCCGCTGCCGACGAAACCGGAGTTCCAGTCGGCCGTGCGGATCTCCTTGCCCACGTACGGGGTGAGGTCCAGCAGCACGTTGCGGCCCGCGTACTCGTTGAGGTAGCGGTAGTCCATCTGGATCACGTCCGGCGCGTTGCCGCCCGCGATCTCGGTGGAGAGCTTCTCGAAGTAGTTCTGGAAGTTCTGGAACGACGTCGCGACCTTGATGTTCGTGTTGCGGCTCTCGAACAGCCGCACCGCCTCGTTCGTCACCTTGGCGCGGTCGTCGTTGCCCCACCAGATGAACCGGATCTCGGTCTGACCGTCCGCGCTGGAACCGCCGCCACAACCCGACGCCATCAGCGCTGCGCCGAGTACTAAGCCCACAACCTTGTGCGCTTTCACTGGTCTCCTCATCTGAGGTCGATGACGTCGACGACGCGGACCGGTTCCCCGGTCTCGAAGCTGCGGTTGGCGGCGAAACCAGTCAGCAGCGAGAGCGCGCCGTCGTAGTGCGTTGCCTTGCGTCCCAACGGGTCGTCCTGCCCGGGCGGCCCGTACAGCGCGTCGACCATGCGTTGGTCGGCACCACCGTGACCATCCCGGTCGTACTCCAGCGGGATCTCCTCCCGTTCTTCGAACAGGCGCTGCACGGACAGCTTCGCCCACCCCTGCTCCGGGTTGGCGTTCACACCGTGCACCGCCGGGTGCTGGCTCGACACCCAGGAGTTCTCGACGACTTCGAGTTCGAGACGCCCCTTGCTGCCATTGACCATCAAGCGGTATCCCTCCCACGGCGAGTACGCCGTGAGGTGATACGTGAGGTTCGCGCCGCTGGCGTAGCGGACGAGCACCGACATGTCGTCCTCAATGGACACACCGGGCTCGAACGGGTTCTGGTCGCGGCGGTAGCCGTCCTCGTGCCTGGCGTCGAGGTAGAGCTTCTTGAGCCAGTCGTTCTGCTCCAGCTTCAGCTCGAACCGGTCGTCGTCGGTGTAGTCGTGCCGCTTGCCGTTTTCCTCTCCGTAGAAGAACAACCGGCCGTGCGCGTACACGGTCTCCGGCACCGAACCGACCCACCAGTTGAGCAGGTCGAAGTGGTGGGTCGCCTTGTGCACCATGAGGCCGCCGGAGTTGGCCTTGTCGCGGTGCCAGCGGCGGAAGTAGTCGGCGCCGTGCCGGGTGTCGAGCAGCCACTCGAAGTGCACGGACCCGATCTCTCCGACCGCGCCGTCCGCCAGCAGCGCGCGGACCTTCTCGTGGATCGGGTTGTAGCGGTAGTTGAACGTGACGGTGACGTTGCCGTCGTTGCGGTGCACCGCGTCCAGGATCTTGCCGGCCGACGGGACGTCCGTCGTCATCGGCTTCTCCGTCACGACGTCGCGACCGGCGTCCAGTGCCTCGACGACGTACATGTCGTGAAAGCGGTCGACGGTGGTCACCACCACCACGTCGACCTGCTGCTCGTCGAGCATCCTGAGGAAGTCTTCCGCGTCGTACGCGGGGACCGGCTCGACCCCCAGTTCAGCGAGCCGGTCGTTGTGGACCTTCATCCGGGTGCGGTTCACGTCGGCGAACGCGACGAGCTGACAGGTGTCGGCGTGCTCGACCGCGATGGCGTGGATGTGCCGCTCCGCCCGCGCCCCGGTGCCGACCACTGCGTAGCGCCTGCGGGCCATCAGGACCTCCCCGGTAAACGGTTTCCCCACGCTAGCCGCACCGGCCCTGACCTCGTCAAGAGCTCGCGAAAACCTTTTCGGCTGTTTCATGGACATGAACGGCAGGATGGGTCCATGCCGACCCCTGTGGTGCTCGACTGCGACCCCGGCCACGACGACGCGATCGCGATCCTGCTGGCCGCCGGCTCGCCCGAGATCGACCTCCGCGCGATCACGACTGTCGCCGCGAACCAGACGCTCGACAAGGTCACGCTAAATGCACAACGGATCTGTTCGGCCGCCGGAATTTCGGTGCCGATCGCACGTGGGTGCGCACGGCCGTTGGTACGGCCCTTGTACGTGGCGGAGGACATCCACGGCGAGTCCGGAATGGACGGACCGGCGTTCGGCTCGATCACTGTGGACGTGGTGGAGGAACACGCGATCGACGTGATGCACCGGAACATGCCGGCGACGTTGATCGCCACGGGCGCACTGACGAACGTGGCTGCTTATCTGACCCGTTACGGCACCTCTGCCGTGCGCGAGATCGTGCTCATGGGCGGGTCGACCGAGCGCGGCAACACCACGCCGTACGCGGAGTTCAACATCTACGTCGATCCGGAGGCCGCCGCGATCGTCTTCGGCAGCGGTGTGCCGGTCACGATGATCGGGTTGAACGTGACGCACCAGGCACTGGTGACGCCGGGAATCGTTGCTCAGTTGAACGCGCTGGGGCCGCTCGGACGCATCTGCGGCGACCTGATGACGTTCTTCGCGGCGACCTACCGCGACGTGTTCGGGTTCGAGGCGCCGCCGTTGCACGACCCGGTGGCGGTGGCGCGGGTGATCGATCCGACGCTGGTGACGTGCGTCGAGGCGTTCGTGGGGATCGAGACCACGGGGACGTTCACGCGGGGCGCGACGGTCGTCGATCTGCACGGCCGGCTGGGGCAGCCACCGAACGCCCAGGTCGCGGTGGGGCTGGACGTGGCCCGGTTCTTCGACCTGGTGATCGACGCGGTGGGGCGCCTCTGAGGCGCCCCGTTCAAGACGCTGATCAGCTGATGCCGCGGTCGCTCAGCAGCGCCCACTGGCTCCAGCCCGCCTTCTCCTTGTAGAAGCGGCGGATCAGCTTGCCGTCGTCGGTGCGGGCGAAGACCTCGACGGTCTTCGTCTGCGCGTGGTACATCGCGGTCGGCGCCTCGGACACCTTGGTGTTGCCGAGCTTGGCCCACGCGGTCCAGCCGCTGTCGGTCGCGCGCGAGTGCTCGACGATGCCGCCCTCACCGAGCTGCACGACGTCGATCGAGCCGGTCGTCGAGTTGAACACCGCCGACGGCGCCCCGGTGCCCTTGCCGCCGAGCGACTTCCAGACACCCGCCGCGTACTGCTCGACGCTGCCGGTGGCGGTGCGGACGAAGATCTGGTCGACGGCCACGCTCGGGTCGCTGACGATCTTGGTCTCGCCCTGGTCCTGCCAGGAGGTGCCGTCCCACTTGACGAGCTTGTCGTCGGCGGACCGCGCGTAGAGGTCCTTGTCCGCGACGGCCGGGTCGCCCTGGATCTTGCGGTCGCCGACCGGCGCCCACTTGTCCGTGAAGGCCAGCAGGGTTCCGTCGGTGCCGCGGGCGAACACCTCGACGGCCTTGTTCTTGTCGTTCCACCTGAGCACCGGGCTGCCCGCGACGGCCGTGTCGCCGAGCGCGAGCCACTTGCCGTCGACGCGGCGGTAGATCCGGTTGTCCGTGCCGCGCGCGAACACCTCGACGATCTTCGTCTCGGGGTTCATCAGCGCGACCGGGTCACTCGCGAAGATCTCGGCGCCGAGCTGCTGCCAGCCGTTCCAGCGGCTCGTCTTGTGGAAGTTCGTGATGATCGTGCCGTCCGCGGCGCGCGCGTAGATCTCCAGCTGCTGCTGGCCGGTGTTGGAGATCTGCGGGCCGGAGGTGACGACGGGCTTGTCGGTGACCGGGGTGTCGCTGGTCGTGGTGCCACCGGCCTCGACGATGCCGTTGTAGCGCAGCGGCACGTACCGCTTGGCGGTGCTCGCGCTCCAGACCCGCTGCACCGGACGGCTGCCGTCCGGCCCGGCCTGCTCGCGCACGATCGGCCGCGTCTTGGCGGCGTCCGCCCAGCCGATGAACAGCGCGACGTGGTTCTCGCGGTCGTTGAGCGCGTCGCCGGGGCGGAGGTCCGCCCAGTCGACGCGGTGCGCGACCTGCTCGAGAATGTGGGTCGTGTAGGAGATGCGCAGGCCCCAGGCCATCGAGACGAAGCCGGAGCAGTCGGTGCGGTAGGCGCCGTACTTGTTGCCGAAGCAGTCGCTCTGGCTGTACGGCACACGGGCGCTGATCCACGTGCGCGAGCGCGCCAGGATCTCGGTGCGCGTGATCTTCGAGTTGGCCTCGTACGTTCCGCAGACCACCCCGCCCTCGGCAGCAGCGATCGCGACGTCTGGCATCGCCAGCGTCGAGCCGAACGTGATCGCCGCCGCGGCGACCGCCAACATCCCCCACGACTTCATGCCGGTCACGGTAGCAAGCCGATGTGAAGTTTTGGTCCGGTCGAACGGACCGACTTCCGGCCTGGCGCCCAGTCGGGTGACGATCTTGAACAGGCGGTGCCGGACTGGTAGCCGGGGGTGTGCGTCAGCCCTCGACGCCGACCAGGCGGTCAACCGTGAACGGCCAGCCGAACCCGCGGGCAGCGAACTCCGCCCTTGCGGCCGCCGCGATCTCGCCCGCGCGGGCGGTGTCACCCTCCTGCGCGGCCAGCACCGCCGCCACCGGTTGCACGGCCAGCCAGGTGAGGTCCTGTTCGTCGCTCACCGCCGCGGCCAGCGCGAGTTCGGCGGCGGCTCCGGCCAGGTCGCCGCGCCGGACGAGGGCATAGGCGAGGTCCACCCGCAGCAGACCGGTGTCGGCGCCTGCCTCGGCGTCGTCCAGCACGGTGCGCAGGCGGTCGACGGCCTCGTCGAACCGGCCGGCGAGCAACGCGGCCCTGGCCCTGATCATGCCCACGTGGGTGGCGCCGATGGCGTCGCCGAGCCGTTCGGACAGGGCTTCGGCCTCGTCCGCGCGGGCCAGGGCGGCGTCGGCGTCGCCGGCGCTCAACAGCGTCATGCTCTCGTTGACCAGGCCGCGGGCCAGGCCGTGCTCGTCGCCGAGGGAGCGGTCGATGGCGTTGGCGGCCAGATGGTTGCGCAGGGAGGCGTCGAGGTCGCCCGCGTACATCTGGGCGATGGCCAGCACGCAGCCCAACGCCGACACATAGGTGACGTGCTCGACGCGTTCGGCGACGGCGTGGCCGCGTTCCGCCCAGGAGATGGCCTGGGCCGGGCAGCCGCGCTGGATCTCGGCGATGGCGCGGTAGTAGAGGACGCGGATGGTCAGGAGGTCGTCCGCGGCGAGCGGCGCGGCCCGGTCCAGGAGTTCGCTCGCCAGCGACAGGCGGCCGATCTGGGTGCAGAAGAAGCCGTAGTTGCACAGGGCGAGCGCGCGGACGTCGTCGGGCACGTCGGCGTCGATCAGGCCCTCGTAGACGCGGGCGGCCTGCACGACCAGGCCGCGCACCATCCAGGCGTCGTGCATGTCGACGGCCAGGCGCAGCCCGGCACCGGCGCGCGGCGTGCCGGCCGCCGTCTCCAGCGCGGACAGCAGGTTCGGCCACTCCTCGTACAGCTCGCCCATCACGCTCGCGGCGTCCGCACGGATCTCGCGGGCGGTGACGAAGGCGGAGCACCAGGCGAGGTGGCGGGCACGCACGGCCTCGGCTTCTTCGAGCTTGGCCAGGGCGTAGTGGCGGACCGTTTCGAGCATGCGGAAGCGCGGGCCCTCGGTCACGGCGACGAGGTTGCGGTCGGCCAGTTCGGTCAGCGTCGCGGCGACGTCCGCCACCTCGACGCCGTCGAAGGCGAGCACCTCCTCGGCCGCTTCGAGGGTCCAGCCGCCGAGGAACACGGCCGCGCGGCGCAGCACGGCCTGCTGGACGTCGTCGAGCAGCTCGTGGCTCCAGTCGAGGGCGGCGCGCAGGCTGCTGTGCCGCTGCCGGCTCCCCCGCAGTCCGCCGACCAGCAACCGCAGCCGGTCGTCCAGCCTGCGCGCGAGCTGCGGGACGGACAACGTGCGGGTGAGACCGGCGGCCAGCTCGACGCCGAGCGGCAGGTGGTCGACGGCCGCGCAGATGGCGTCGACCTCGGCGGAGGGCTCGGCTCCGCTGCGGTCGCAGAACAGCAACGCGGACGCGCCCGGAGCGAGCGCACCGACGTTGCGGACCTCTTCGCCGTCGGCGAGCAACGGCCGTTGGGAGGTCGCCAGCACCGACAGCTTTCCGGTGCCGGACAGCAGTTCGGAGACCACGGACGACACGGCGGAAAGCACGTGTTCGGCGTTGTCGACGACGAGCAGCGCGCCTTCGAGCTCGGCCAGGTAGTCCTCGCCGGCCTCGGCGACGAGCGCGGGCAGGATCTCGTCGGCGGCCCGGACCGCGGTCAGGTCGAGCCACACCACCGGGCGTTCGACAACGCGCGCGACCTCCAGCGCGAGCCGGGTCTTGCCGCTGCCCGCCACACCGGTCAGCGTCAGAAGACGGGTCACCGCCAGCCGTTCGACGATGGCGGCCCGATCGGCGTCACGGCCCAGGAACGTCGTGCCGGCCGCCGGCAACCGCCGTTTCGGAGCACCGCCCGGCGCTTCCTGGCGCAGGATCTGCAGTTCCATCGACACGGTCTCCGGAGCCGGGTCGACACCGAGCTCGTCGGAAAGCCTGGTCCGCAGCCGGGCCAACACGGCCAATGCGTCCGCTTGACGTCCACCGCGGTAGAGCGACAACGCGAGCATGCAGCTCAACCGCTCGTGCAGCGGATGCTCACCAACGAGTTCCTCAAGCTCAGCACGCAACTCGATACCCGCGCCCGCTTCCTGCGACACGGCCAGAAGACCGACACGGAGGTCAACGCGCAGAGCGTCGAGGCGCTCCCCCTCGGCGAATCCGAACGGCACCGCGCGCAAGTCGGCCAACGAGTCGCCGCGCCACAACGCCAGTGCGTTGGCAATGACCTCACGGCTGCCGTCCGACAACGCCTGCTCGGCGGTGACCACATCGGACGGTGCGGCGTCGAGCAGGTAACCCGCGCCCGTCCGCGACAAGGCCGAGGACGCCTCACCGAGGTTCGCCCGCAGCCGGGAGGCCAGCACGCGCAAACGTTCGCGCGGACGGGCCAGGTCGACGTCGCCCCAGAGGTCGCGGGCGAGCCGTTCGTCGGAGACGGCGGCACCGCGCGCCAGCGCCAGACGTGCGACCAGTGCGCGTTCGAGCGGCCGGTCAAGCGTGATCGTGACATCGGAAACGCGCACGTCAACAGGCCCGAGAAGGCGCACCGAGAGGGTTGGCACAAGGTCAGCATCTCACGGTGAGACGTTCGTGAAACGCCGGATCGCCAGGCTCGTCCCATGGACATCACGGCGTTGCGGAAGGTGCAGGTGACCTCGCCGCACGACATCTCGGCGACCATGCGGTTCGCGGCGCGGCAGCGGCTCGCGGTCACGACCAGCCGGCAGCCGAAACCGCACGAGGTGGCACTGGACCTGAGCGCGTTGCGGGGGATCACGATCAACGCCGCTGAACGGACCGCCGAGGTGCAGGCGGGCGCGACCTGGGCCGAGCTGGACGCGGCGACGCAGGCACACGGCCTGGCCACGCCGGGACCGCGGCTGTCGCACGCCACGGTGGTGGGCGCTGTGCTGGCGAGAGCACACGGCTGGCTAACGCCGTTGCACGGGACGACCGCGGACAACCTGGTTCGCGCCGAGTGCATCACGGCCGATGGCCGGCTCATCACCACCGAACAGCCGGAAGGCGTGATCACCAGCGTCACGCTGAAGCTGCACCCGTTGGACCACAAGGTCTACGGCGGAGTGCTGCTCTACCGGCTGGCCGATGCGCCGGCCGCACTGGGGGTGCTCGGCGAACTCGCGTCGAGGGGGCGCGAGTTCGCCGGGCTGGCCGCGTACGTCACGGCACCGCCGGAACGGTTCGTGCCGGGCGATCTGGTGGGGCGCAGGGTGTTGGCCGTCGTGCCCGCGTTCATGGGCGACCCGGTGATCGGCGCGTCCTGTGCCAGACCGTTGCGGGTCAAGGCAAGGCCTTTGGTCGATCAAGCCCGTCCGCTGGCCTATGTGGAACACCAGTCGCTGTTCGATCACCACGTGCCGCACGATCTGCGCTGCGAGACGACCGAGGTCTCCGCGCTGACCACGGAACTGGTGCGCCACTTCGAAGACACGAGCACCGCATTGAGGGTCCTGGTCCCGAACCCGTCGGGCTGGACCGTGCACGAGGGAGAACAGTGAGAATCACGATCATCGCCGCGCTCGTGGCAGTGCTCGCGGGGTGTGGTGCGGCAGCGAAGCCGACGTCCACCACACCGACGACGGCACCCCGGCCGGACGCCCGGACCACCGCGCAGGGGGACGTGCGGGACGGCGACGCCCGCGCCGGCGACATCGCGAGCGCCGACGAGCAGGACACCTACGACGTCGATCTCGGTGACGCCACGGAGTTCGAGCTCGTCGAGGTCGAGGGCGAGGTGGACTTCAAGGTCACCGCTCAGGAAGACACGAACCAGAAGGGCAACGGCCTGCCCGGCCCGAACCAGTTCGGTGTCACCGCACCTGGCAAGCACAAGCTGGTCGTCTCCGGGCATGAAGGCCAGCCGGGCAAGTACAGCTTCCGCCTGGTGACGTTGAAGAAGCGCGCGTTCCAGTCGAAGCCCGGCGAGATCAAGGGCAAGCTCGACGTCCCCGGCCGAGTCGACGTCCACACGTTCGACGCGGCGAGCGTGGAGATCGAGGACGGCAAGCCGTGCGAGGACATCCAGCTCGGTTTCTCCGCGGAGTCGGCCGAGGACGAGGCGAAGACCTACACGCCGCACTACGTCTGCTGGAACCCCAAGCACGAGGGCGAGAACGGCAAGACGCAGATCGTGATCTGGTCGGAGAGCGGCAAGACCGGCGACTACTCGTTCACCGTCCGGGAGCGTTGAGGCTCGCGATGAGATCGGCGTCCGTGATCTCGGCGGTCACCCACGCCAGCGGGTAGCTCAGCTGGATCGTGTCGATCTCCCTGGTGAGGCGCACGCCGGGCAACACCTTGCGCACCAACGCGAGCATGCCCTCGTTGTCCGGCAGCACGTCGCCGTGCAGCTCCGCGAGGCCGATCCTGGCCGCCACCGTCGTGAGCTCCTCCAGCAACCGGCGCCCGACGCCACGGCGTTGCCACAGGTCGATCACGGCGACGGCGATCTCGGCCCCGCACTCGCTGGTCCTGATCAACCGCGCGATGCCGACCGGGTCGCCGCCGATCCGCGCGCACACGGCCGCGTGCCGTTCGCCGTCGACGTCGACGAGCACCCGCCGGGCCGAGGCGGTCAGCCGTGGCGTCGGCGAGTGGAACCGCAGGTAGCGGCTTCGCGCCGACAGTCCCGCGAACACCGCGTCGACAGCTTCCGGCGCGGTGTCGCGGTTGAGCTCGGTGACGCGCATGAGGATCGACCCCCTGGGTTCGGAATCCGAACTGTAGCTGAGTTCGAAAAACGAACGCAAGGGATATCCTGGGTTCATGTCGTACGCGAGTTTCGCCAGCATGCCCTGCACGCTGAGCCGTCCGGCCGCGTTGCTGGGCGAGCGCTGGACGCTGCTGCTGCTCCGCCAGATCTTCCTGGGGACCCGCCGCTTCGAGGACTTCCAGTCCGCGATGGAGATCTCGCGCAGCGTGCTGACCGACCGGCTCAACGTGTTGCTGCAGGAAGACGTGCTCAAGCGCGTGCCCTATCAGCACGATGGGCGCACACGGCACGAGTACCGCCTCACTGAGAAGGGCCGCGACCTCTACCCGGTGCTGATGGCACTGCGCACGTGGGGCGAGAAGTGGATGGCCCCAGAGGAGGAGGACGAGTCGTTCCACCTGCACCACCGTGACTGCGGCGGCGGCGTGCGAGCGAAGGTCGAGTGCACTGAGTGCGGCGCCGAACTGACCGCACGCGACGTGCAGGTGACACCCAAGCAGTGAACTTGTACGGACGTGAGGTCACGACCGCTTCAGCGTGCGCAGAACCGGAGCCGTTTCCAGTTCCGTCACGCCGTCGAGCATGCCGATGCACTCGGTCTGATAGCGGTAGAGATCGCCGCTGCCCCGACAGGTGACGCTGGCGACCAGGTTCGCCGGCCCTGTGGTGGCAGCGGCGAAGTACACCTCCGGATGGGTGGCCAGCGCCGCGCCGGCCGCGGCGAGATGGCGGGGCTGGACGCGCATCCAGAGCCTGGCCTGAGTGGAGAACCCGAACTGGGCCGGATCGGCGTCCAGGTGCAACTCCAGGACGCCGGTGCGCCTGAGGTGCTCGACGCGGCGGCGGGCGGTCGTCTCGGACGTGCCCGCTTTCGTTGCCAGCTCCGCGAAACCGGCGCGACCGTCGGTGGCGAGAGCGGCGATCAGCGCCTCGTCCAGGTCCGTGACCTCCGTCGGCGGTTCAGGCTCGAACTCCGGTTTCAGGGCGGCGGCCTCGTCGTCGGTGAGGCAGGCGATGCCGCGCCAGGTGCCCGGCGACGCGAACCCGCGGAGGATGTTGTGCGCGCTCACGTCCACCAACCGCCTGGGGAGGCGGTCCAGCAGCAGTTGGTCGGGATTCGCCACCTGTTGCAGGCAGGAGATCTCGGTGCCGCCGGACATCAGGTGCACCCAGAACGTGTCCGATCGCCGGGCGAGCGCCTGGGCCAG
This sequence comes from Lentzea kentuckyensis, assembly GCF_002150765.1. Classification (GTDB taxonomy): domain Bacteria; phylum Actinomycetota; class Actinomycetes; order Mycobacteriales; family Pseudonocardiaceae; genus Lentzea; species Lentzea kentuckyensis. The sequence goes on along the minus strand of NZ_MUYM01000054.1, from coordinate 107,189 downwards.
CGCCGGACCGGCGTCCGGGGTGCAGCGGAGCCGGAGCGTCCAGGCGTGGTGGCCGAGCCGGAAGCGGTTGAGCGCACCCTTCACCCCGATGCCGCGCTCCTTCAACCGCTGGTAGCGGCGGGCGGCGGTGTGTTCGGAGGTCCCGAGCACGTCGGCGATCTTCGCGAACGGGGCGCGGCCGTCGATCTGCAGCGCGTGGACCAGCCTCTGGTCGATGGATTCCACCGTTCGAGGGTAATTCCTGCTGGATTCCGCCACTTTTCGGTCCATCACTGATGGATTGGTGCTGCGCCCGCCAGGCTGGGTGACATGGTTGATTTCGAGGAGTTCTACCGGGGCGGCGAACTGGTCGAGGGGATGCCGCACGCCGGCGTGCCGTGGGACATCGGTGCGCCGCAACCGATCGTCGTCGAGTGGGAAGCCGCCGGACGGTTCCGCGGCCATGTGCTGGACGCGGGCTGCGGGACGGGCGACAACGCGGTCTTCCTGGCATCGCGCGGATTCCGGGTGACCGCCGTCGACATCGCGCCCACCGCGATCGAAACGGCTCGTGGCCGAGGCGACGGCGTCGACTGGGTCGTGGGCGACTCGGCGGCGTTCACCGGGCAGTTCGACACGGTGCTGGCGAGCGCGTTGATCCACTGCGTACCGGCAGAGCAACGCCCCGGGCTGGCCGGCGCCCTGCGGAACGCCGCCGTCGACGGCGCGCTGCTGAACCTCACCTCGCTCGCGGTCGAGGGAAGCCCGTTCGACATGACCGAGACCGAACTGCGGACCGCACTGGAGGACGGCGGCTGGGAGATCACCCGGTTCGACCGGGACGTCATCTCGCTGACCGGCGTCTACGACATGCCCCAACTGCCGGTGTGGGTCGTGGAAGCTACCGCAGCGAGTCGAGGTGCCGGCGCAGCAACGACACCGTGAGGTCCGGCGTCATCCGGTCCGGGTGCAGCACACCGTCGACGGTGAGGCCGTTCAGCAGCGACGACAGCCGTTCGGTCTCCAGCGCGATGTCGAGATCGGCCGCCACGGTGCCGGCCTCCGACATCACGGTCAGCGCCCGGTGGCACAGCGCGCGCAGTCCGTCGTAGAGCCGTTCGGCGTGCGGGAGCAGCGAGGGGCGGGTCCGGGCTGCGGTCGCGAAGGCCAGCCACAGCACGGCTTCGTCGCGCCGGCGGTCGTCGAGCGGGAGGACCTCGGACAGCACGCGTTCGGCTGGGCGGCGCAGGTCCGTGCGGTCCGTGAGTGACCGCACGTGCTCCATGACGCGCTGGTCTATGGACTGGATGAGCGCCTCGACGGCGAAAAGGATCATGTCGTCGTGGCTGTCGAAGTAGTGCCGGATCGAGCCGATGGCCAGCCCCGCCTCCACCGCCACGTTGCGCAGCGAGGCCTGCTCGACCCCGTCCCGCACGACCACGCGGAACACCGCCTCCGCGACGGCCTGGCGACGGGCGACGGGATCGACGACTCGAGGTGACACCTCCCTTTTGTAGCATGACCCTGCTAGTTTAAGTAGCAGGGTCATGCTACAAAAGGGGGAAGCAATGACATATGCGCTGATCGCGGCCGGTGTGCTGTACGTGCTGGTGCGCCGGTTCATGGGTGAGCCGCTCAACGCGAGGGACCTGCTGGCGCCGCCCGCGTTCCTGTCGTTCTTCGGCATCCGCGCGGTGGACGAGTTCCACCTGACCTACCTGGTCCCGCTCGCCGCCGGATTCGCGTTCGGGGCGTTCCGGGGCATGACGATCAAGCTGTTCGAACGCGACGGGCACCTGTGGCAGCGCTACACGCCGTGGACGTTGGTCGTGTGGGTGACGTCGCTCGGCGCGAGCCTCGGGCTGGGGCTGCTCATCGGCGGGCACACGCCGACGCAGCTGTCCATCGGTGTGAGCATGCTCGGCGAGTTGTTCACGATCGGGGCCAAAGCGCTGAACACCGGAATCCCGTTTGCTCCGGACAACGGACAGCTGTCCAACAACGTCCGTCAGCGGTTCTATGGACGGCATGGATCGTCGTGATTTCCTCGTGGGGACCGGACTTCTCGCCGTCACGCCGACCGCCGCGTCGGCCGCGCCGGGAGTGGGCTGGGGTGCCGTGCGCCGCGAGTTCCGGCTGGACCCGACGCTGATCAACCTGGGACTGTTCTACCTCGCGTCGAACCCGCGTGAGGTGCGCACGGCCGTGGAGAACTTCAAGCGCAAACTCGACGCCAACTCGCACGACCTGATGACCGGACAAGCGCAGGAGGTCGCCGTCGCGCTCGGGCAGTACGTCGGCGGCAACCCCGACGACATCGCGTTCGTGCCCAACACGACCATCGGGCTCTCGATCGTCTACGGCGGCCTGAAACTGCGACCGGACCAGGAACTGCTGCTCAGCGACCAGGACCACGCATGGCACCAGCAGGCCGCCCGGCTGGCGGCGGGCCGGGTCGGCGCGAAGGTCAGGATCGGCACGCTCTACGAGTCCTCGGCGAAGGTCACCGAGGACGAGGTCGCCACGAGGCTGCGCAACTCGATCACACCGCAGACGCGCGCCGTTGGTATCACGTGGGTGCAGTCGAGCACGGGCGTGAGAATGCCTGTGCGGGCGTGTGCTGCCGTTGTCGCCGAAGTCAACAAGGGCCGCAAGCAAGAAGACCGCTGTCTGCTCGTTGTCGACGGTGTGCACGGACTGGCCGCCGTCGACGACGACGCGGCGCGCATGGGCGCGGACGTGGTGGTGGCGGGCACGCACAAGTGGTTGTTCGGACCGCGCGGCACCGGCATGGTGTGGGTGAATCCCCAGGTGAGCGACCAGATCGTGCCGTTGCTGCCGAGCCTGAGCAACCGCAGCGAGACGGCGTTGCTCGGGCCGGGCGGCTTCCACGCGTTCGAGCACTACTACGCGGTGAAGGCGGCCGTCGAGTTCCACCAACGCCTCGGCCGCGACCAGGTGGCGGCACGGATCACCGAACTGGCGACGAGGTTCAAGGACGGGCTCGCCGGGATGCCCGGCGTCGTCATCCACACGCCACGCGACCCGCGGATGTCCGCGGGCATGGTGTGTTTCGACGTCACCGGGCAGACCGGCGATCAGGTCGTGGCGCGACTGGAACAGAAGCGCATCCAGATCACCACGGCGGCCTACCGGATCCCGTACGCGCGGATCGGCACCGCGATCCTCAACACCCCGAACGAGATCGACCGGACGCTGAAGGAGATCCGCGCGCTCACCCGTTGATGCGGGGCAGTTCCGCCGTGCTGGGCGGCTTGAGCACCACGCTGGTGGTCTCCACCTGCACCTTCGGCCGGTTCATGGCCTCGTGCGCGGCCCAGCCACCGCCGAGGACGAGCACCAGCAGTCCGGCGGCGATGAACGGCGTGGTCGGGAGCCGCCGTTTCGACGGCTCCTCCTCGCGCGGCGCCGGCAGGAAGACCGTCGGTTCTTCGGACGGTTCGGGCTCCAGCTGTTCGGCTTCGAGCAGCGCGCCCATCGCGGCCGCACCGTCCGGTGCCCTCATCACCGGGATGTGCAACCGTTGCGCGATCTCCCTGACCACCAGCGGAATCCGCGCCGATCCGCCGACGAGCAGGATGACCTCGGGCTCGCACAGACCCGCGGTTCTGACGACGCGTTCGAGTGCGTCGACGACGAGTTCTATCGCGGGCCGGATGATCGACTCGAACTCCAGCCGGCTGAGCCTGATCTCGCGGACCTCGGCGTCGACCACCACCGGAATGCGCACCTCGGGATAGCTGCCGAGCAGTTCCTTCGCCTCGACGCAGCTCCGCACGAGCTCGGGGCTGTGCGTCCGGATCTTCGCGATCACGTGCTCGATGACCAGGTCGTCCAGGTCGAACCCACCGATCTCCACCCGCTCCGGCTGCCCGGCCAGCAGGAACACGCTTTGCTTGCGCAGCAACGTGATGTCGCAACCGGTGGCACCGAAGTCGAACACCGCCACCGTGCTGTGTTCGGGCATCTGCGCGTTGTCGTCGAACGCGATGGCGGCAGCGTGTGGTGCCGGCACGAACAACACATCCGCACGCCCCTCGTCGATCAGGTCTGCGCGGAACTGTTCGAGGTACTCGTGCGGCCAGGTCAACGGGTGCGTCATCGCGACCCGGCTCGGCGGTTCCCCGTACCGGGCCGCGAGGTCGTCGATGACCTTCGCGATCTCCTTGGCTGTGGCGTGCTGACGGTGTTTGCAGGTGGTCGTGACACCACGGCCGGTGGCGACCGTGGTGCCTGCGGATCCGAGATCGAGCCCAACCTGGTACGGCATCGCGGGTCTCCCTCATGCGCGGACACCCACAACACGTACGTCTCAGATGGCCCGGTTCACCTGGACTACAACGTCATCAGCCGTTCCGCCGCGATCCGCGCACCGTCCGTGCGCACCTGTGTGCCCACCTTGGCGGCCTGTTCGGTGAGCCGCAGTGCCTCCGCGAGGGTTTCAGTGGTCACGGCCTGCGCCGACCGTCCGATGTTCAGGCGTTCGACCTGGTTGCCCCAGTAGTACTGGTCGTACATGTGGGGCAGCACGATCTGGGGAGTGCCTGCCGCCGCGGCCGTTGTCGTGGTGCCGGCACCACCGTGGTGCACGACCGCGGCGACGCGGCGGAACAACGCCTGCTGGTTCACCTCACCGATCGCGAGGCAGTCCGGGGCGTCGTCCACGAGCCGCAGATCGGCCCAACCACGTTGCAGGACAACGCGTCTGCCCAGCGCGCGAGCGGCCTCGACCGCCTGGTCCACCTTGTCCTGGGCTCCCCGCATGCTGCCCAGGCCGAAGTAGATCGGCGGTTCGCCGTCCGCGAGGAACGCCTCCAGTTCCGGGGCTAGCGGACGTTCGTCGTCAGCCAGCCAGGCGCCGGTCTGCACGAGGTCGCCGGGACCGGGCCACGGTCCGAGCACCGGATCCGCGGCGAGCCACGGTGCGTCGCCGAAGATGTGGTCGCGGACGTCGTCGATCGGGTCGAGGCCGAGCTCGGCACGTTCGGCGTTGATCGCATTGAGCGAACTTCCGAACAACTGGCGTTGCTGGTCCCACTGCGCGAGGTTTTCCTCGGGCGTTCCGTTCACCGGAACACGGCCCAACATGGCGGGCGGCGCGTGGTGCGGTGACGGCAACGTGTTGGCGCAGAAGCTCGCGTACACGTAGCGCGCGCCGATGCTTTCCGCGATCGAACGCGTGGCGTGCTGCAGTGCACCACCTGCCACCAGCACGTCCGCTCCCCGCGCGGCCTGGCCGACGACCCGGAACTGCTCCCGCACCGATTCCTCGGCGAGCCGGCCCAGGTCCTCTGGCTTCAGCTTGACGGCGGTGACGGTGCGCAGGTGCGGGCCGACGGGCGTGTAGTCGAGGCCGTTGCCGGTCACGAGGTCCTCGAAGTCCGGCGGCGCGACGACTGTCACGTCGTTGCCCAGCGCCTTCAGCTGCACCGCCAGCGCGGTGACGGGCTGTGCCTCTCCCCGCGAACCGATCGTGGACACCAGAAACCGCATCGTGAATCCCCTCGAATCCCCTGGTCAGGCCACGAATTGTGAGGGGCACCCCCGGTCTTGCGGCAAGCCCACCGGTCGGTTATAAGTTGAGGTGGGGCGAGGAACAGCCTCTGGCGCCCTGTCCATGCTCACCACGGTGGCGCACATGGCCCAGGTCTTCATCTCCTACCGGCGCAATGACACCGCACCGGTGTCCGGGCGCCTGCACGGAGTGCTCCGGGAGACCTTCGGACAGGAATCGGTGTTCCTCGACACCTCTTCGGTCCAGCCGGGCGCGGTGTGGCCTGACGAGCTCGAAGAGGCGGTCGCCGCGGCAGACGTGGTCCTCGTGGTGATCGGGCCGGATTGGCTGCGGGCAGCGAACGAGTGGGGCGAGCGGCTGATCGACCAGCCTGCCGACTGGGTGCGCCGGGAGCTGGAGCTCGCGCTGACGTTGTCGAAACCGGTGATCCCGGTGCTGGTCAGCGGCGCCACGATGGCACCGCCCGACAAGCTGCCCGAGTCCGTCGCCGCGTTGAGCAGCCGACAGGCCGTCGAGTTGCGCGACGCGTACTTCGACCACGACGTCGAACTCGTGGCGAGCCGAATACGGTCGTTGATGGCCCCGGCACCAGGTGCGAGCGGGCGACCTCCATCCGGGCCTTATCCGGTGCCACCGCTGGAGACACCGGATCCGATCAGCGCGGAGAAGCTCGGCATCGCGCTGCGCGGCGCGCTCAGCGAGTGGACCGTGCTGGAGAGCACGCTGCCGGAAGACCCGTCCGGCGTCCGGGTCGAGCTGTTCCGCGAGTACCGCTTCCGCCGGTTCCGCGACGCGATCACGTTCATGGACGAGGTCGCGCCGGGGTGCGACATCGCGAACCATCACCCACGCTGGGAAAACATCTGGCGCACAGTCCGGGTCTACCTCACCACCTGGGACATCGGGCACCGGGTGTCCGATCGCGACATCCAGCTCGCGAAGTACCTCGACGCGGCCTACCGCCAGTTCGCGGGCGCCGACCGCTGAGTGGTGCCCGCCGACGCCGGCGGACACCACACAGGCGCTAGTGCCTAGTAGGTTGTCGCGGCCTAGTTGTGCTCCCGGTTGTGGATGAAGGGACCCTTCATCCACCTCAGGTCGATGAAGGGTCCCTTCATCCACGGGGCAAGCGCTAGAACTAAGCCGCGACGCGGTGCTAGTGGGCGGCGTCGTCCCAGGAGCGGCCCACGCCGACCGAGACCTCCAGCGGGACCTGCAACGGGTAGGCGTTGCCCATCTGGTCGCGGACCAGGGCCTCCACGGCCTCGCGCTCGCCGTCGGCGATCTCGAGGACCAGTTCGTCGTGGACCTGCAGGAGCATCCGCGACCGCAGGCCGGACGACTCCAGCGCGCGGTAGACGCCGAGCATGGCCACCTTGATGATGTCCGCGGCGCTGCCCTGGATCGGCGCGTTGAGGGCCATGCGTTCGGCCATCTCGCGGCGCTGGCGGTTGTCCGAGGTGAGGTCCGGCAGGTAGCGGCGGCGGCCCAGGACGGTTTCGGTGTAGCCGTCCTTGCGGGCCTTCTCGACGATCTCGTTGAGGTAGTCGCGCACGCCGCCGAAGCGGGAGAAGTAGGCCTCCATCTGCTCGCGGGCCTCTTCGGTCGGGATGCGGAGCTGCTGCGACAGCCCGAACACCGACAGGCCGTACGCGAGGCCGTACGACATGGCCTTGATGCGGCGGCGCATCTCGCCCGTCACCTCGGCGGTGGGGATCGAGAACGCCTGCGAGGCAACGTAGGTGTGCAGGTCCTCGCCGCTGTTGAAGGCCGCGATCAGGCCCTCGTCGCCGGACAGCGTGGCCATGATCCGCATCTCGATCTGGCTGTAGTCCGCGGTCATCAGCTCGGAGTAGCCCGCGCCGACGACGAAGGCCTGGCGGATGCGGCGGCCCTCGTCCGTGCGGATCGGGATGTTCTGCAGGTTCGGGTCCGTGGAGGACAGTCGGCCGGTGGCGGCGATGGTCTGGTGGAACGTGGTGTGGATGCGCCCGTCGTCGGCGACCGACTTCAGCAGGCCGTCCACAGTGGACTTCAGCCGGGTGACGTCGCGGTGCGAGAGCAGGTGCTGCAGGAACGGGTGCTCGGTCTGCTCGAACAGGTTCTGCAGCGCGTCCGCGTCCGTGGTGTAACCGGTCTTGGTCTTCTTCGTCTTCGGCATCTTCAGCTCTTCGAAGAGAACCGTCTGCAGCTGCTTCGGGCTGCCGAGGTTGATCTCCTTGCCGATCACCGAGTACGCGTCCTGCGCCGCCTGCTTCACGCCGGCCGCGAAATGCGCCTCCAGCTCCGAGAGGTGCTCGACGTCGATGGCGATGCCGACGGCCTCCACCTCGTCGAGCACGTTCATCAGCGGCAGCTCGAGGTTCGCCAGCAGGTCGGCGCCGCCGATGGTCACCAGTTCGGTGTCCAGGCGGTCGGCGAGCTCGGCCACGGCCCGTGCGCGCAGGATCGTGCTGGTGGCGACCTTCTGCGCCTCTTCGGACTCGTCGGCGAGCAACGACAGCTGGCCGTCGCCGGACTCCTCGGCGCGCAGCTCGCGCTTGAGGTAGCGCAACGCGAGGTCGTCCAGGGCGAACGAACGCTGGCCGGGCCGCACCAGGTACGCGGCGAGCGCCGTGTCCGAGGACAGGCCGCGCAGCTTCCACCCGCGGGCGCGCACGCGACGCAGCGGCAGCTTCAGGTCGTGGCCCGCCTTGGCGACGCCCTCGTCCGCCAGCCAGGCCGCCAGCGCCTGCTCGTCGGCCTCGTTGAGCTCGGTGACGTCGACGTACCCGCCCTCACCGTCGGCCGCGCAGAGGGCGACGCCCTCCAGGTCGGTCGTGATGCGCAGGGCCACGCCGACGCGGGTCTTGCGCGCGTTCTGGTCGAGCCACTTCGCGAGCGTGCCGGCGGGGATCGCGCCACCGGAGACCTCGAAGCCCTCCTCGGCCTCGGGCTCCGCGGCCGTCAGGGTCTGGAACAGACGGTCGCGCAGGACGCGGAACTCCAGCTCGTCGAACAGCGCGTGCACGGCGTCGCGGTCCCACGCCTGCGCCTCGAGGCCGTCGATCGTGTACGGCAGCTCGACGTCCTTGATCAGCTCCGTGAGCTGACGGTTCATGATGATGTTCGCCAGGTTGCCGCGCAGCGCCTCGCCGACCTTGCCCGGCACCTCGTCGACGCGGTCGACCAGCTCGTTGAGCCCGCCGAACTGGTTGAGCAGCTTGATGATCGTCTTCGGGCCCACGCCCGGCGTGTTCGGCAGGTTGTCCGAGGAGTCGCCGCGCACCGCCGCGTAGTCGGCGTACTGGTCGGGCCGCACGCCGTGCTTCTCCTCGACGTACGCGGGGTTGAACCGGCCCATCTCCGAGACGCCCTTGACCGGGTACAGCACCGTGACCTGGTCGTTGACCAGCTGGAACGCGTCGCGGTCGCCGGTGACGATCTCCACCTCGAAGCCCTGCTCCACGGCCTGCGTGGTCAGGGTCGCGATGATGTCGTCCGCCTCGTAGTTCTCCTTCTCCATGGTGGGGACCCGGAGCGTGGCGAGCACGTCCTTGATCAGGGAGACCTGGCTGCGGAACTCGTCCGGCGTCTTGGAGCGACCGGCCTTGTACTCGGGGTACTGCTCGGAGCGGAAGGTCTTGCGGGACACGTCGAACGCCACCGCCACGTGCGTCGGCTTCTCGTCGCGCAGGATGTTGATCAACATGGACGTGAACCCGTACACGGCGTTCGTGACCTGGCCCGTCTTCGTCACGAAGTTCTCTGCGGGCAGGGCGTAGAACGCTCGGTAGGCCATCGAGTGACCGTCGATGAGCAGGAGCCGCTTCACGTCTGAGGTAGTCACGAGCCCGAGTCTAGGGTGGGGGTCTGACAGTTTTGCTTGAGCCCTTGGAGCGCGCGTGACCCCCGACCTGCCCGTCGAGTTCGCCGAGGAACAGCTGCATGTCCGGATGGGCATCGAAATCACCCAATGGGATGTCCAGGAGATGATCGGCACCATGCCGGTCAAGGGCAACAGGCAACCGTTCGGCCTGCTGCACGGCGGCGCGAACGCGGTCCTCGCCGAGCAGCTGGGCTCCCTCGGATCCGCGATGCACGCCGCTCAGTTCGGCTCGATCGCGGTCGGACTCGAACTGTCCTGCACCCACCACCGCGCCGCGCGCGAGGGCCTCGTCACCGGCGTGGCGCGCCCCATCCACCTCGGCCGCAGCACCACGACGTACGAGATCGTCGTGACCGATGAGGACGGCAAGCGCACCTGCACCGCCCGCCTCACGTGCATCCTGCGGGCGAAGGCACCTGGAGCCTGAACACTGGGGTGAACCACACCCCATCTCTGCGGTCAGCCCCAGTGTCCAACCAAGATCACCTCGACATCGTTGAGGCATGACCTTCACGACCCGGCTGACAGCAGCGGTCCTGTGCGGCGTCGTGGTCGCGGCCTCGGTCCCGGCCACCGCCTCCGCACACACGACCCGCGGCGAACTCCTCGACGTCGTCCCGGTGTCCACCATGGACACCAGCCAGTTGGTCACTTATCTGGGGGACCACAGCCTGGACGCCTCGCGCGTCCGCTTCGCCGTGGACGCGAAGCGCATCACCTACCGCACCATCGACCCGTTCGGAAAACCGACGACGGCGAGTGCCCTGATCGCCTTACCGCGCAACGGGAGCCGAACGCCCCGCCAAGCCGCCTGGCTGCACGGCACCACCGGCTACCGCGGCTCGGTCGCCTCGGTGGCGGACGGCAACGACCGCGCCGCGGCCCTGCTGTTCGCCTCAGCCGGCTTCCTGACCACGGCCCCTGACTACCTGGGTCTGGGCACCGGCCCCGGCCACCACCCGTACGTCGACGCCCCGTCCACCGTCACGGCCTCGGTGGACGCCTTGCGCGCGGCCCGCGAGTTCGCCGCGTGGAGAGGTTTACGTCCCGACCCGCGAGTGATGATCACCGGCCACTCGCAGGGCGGTCACGCCACCATGGCTCTCGGCCAGGCCCTGCAGTCCGGCGCCGACCCGCGCCTGAAGGTGGGCGGTCTCGCGCCCATCGGCGGCCCGTTCAAGCCGAGCTTGCTGGTCGCCAAAGCGACGAAGGACGAGATCTCGAACGGCGTCGCGTACATGGCGTACTGGACGGTGGCGTGGAACCGGCTCCACCACCTCTACGACAGCCCGGCCGAGGCCTTCCGCGACCCGTCGATCGAGACGCTCTTCGACGGCGAGCACCGCAACGAGGAGATCTTCCCGCACCTGCCCGCGACCATGGCGGAACTACTGACTGCCGACTACCTCGACCGCGTCCAGCACCCGACGGGCGTCCTGCGCGCGAAACTGCGCCAGGCGGACGGCTACTGCGACTGGCGCCCCGCGGTCCCGGTGACCATCTACTCGTCCGCCGGCGACAAGGACACCCTGCTCGAAACGTCCGCCTACTGCGACCAACGCCTGAAACGGCACCACGCCGAGTCCACGCTGATCGACCTGGGCGCGGACGTGAACCACGGCAGAGCCGCGAAGCTCGCCCTGCCCCGCATCCTGGCCGATTTCGACCGCGGGTGAACGAAAGCGGGGCGGAGGACAATCCCTCCGCCCCGCTCCCACAACAACTGAATCAGTGAGCTTCGCCCAGGTACGCCTCACGCACTCGCGGCGAGGCGAGCAGCTCGTGCCCCGGACCGTCCAAAGTGGTCTTGCCGAGGTCGATCACGTACCCGTGGTCCGACAACGCCAGAGCCGCCAGCGCGTTCTGCTCCACCAGCAGAATGGTGGTGCCGAGCGACTGCAGCTCCTTGATGGTGTCGAAGATCCGCTGCGTCATGATCGGCGACAGACCCATCGAGGGCTCGTCGAGCATCAGCAGGCGGGGCTTGGACATCATCGCGCGCCCGATGGCCAGCATCTGCTGCTCACCACCGGAGAAGAGCCCGGCCTTGTTGTGCCGCCGCTCCCCCAGCACGGGGAAGAGGTCGTACACGCGCTGCATGTCGGCCTCGATGCCGTCGTCCTTGCGGACGTAGGCACCGAGCTGCAGGTTCTCCTCCACGGTCATCCGCGGGAAGAGCCGGCGGCCCTCGGGGCAGTGGGCGATGCCCTCACCGAGGATCGCGTGCGCCGGGTCGCTGTGGATCGGCTTGCCCTGGAACAGGATCTCGCCGGACGCCGGCCGCAGCAGACCCGAGATGGTGCGCAGGGTCGTGGTCTTGCCCGCACCGTTCGAGCCGATCAGCGACACGATCTGGCCGGCCTCGACGGTGAACGAGATGTCGCGGACAGCTTCGATGGCACCGTAGGCGACCGAAAGGTTGCGGACTTCGAGCAGCGCGGTCATGCCTGCTCCTCCTCAGCAGAAGCAGCGGCGGCCTCGACCTCGTGCTGGACTTCCTCCGGCGGCTTGCCGAGGTAGGCCTCGACCACCCGCGGGTCCGCCCGCACGACCTCGGGGCTGCCCTCGACGAGCAGTTCGCCCTGCACGAGCACGGAAACCGAGTCGCACAGCCCGAAGATGAACTTGATGTCGTGCTCGATGACGACGACCGACACACCCGTCTCGCGGATGCGGAAGATCAGCTGCTGCGTCGCTTCCGTCTCCTGCGGGTTCATGCCGGCCGTGGGCTCGTCCAGCAGCAGCACCGCCGGGTCCGTCGCCAACGCGCGCGCGATCTCCAGACGGCGCTGGTCGCCGTACGGGAGGTTGCGCGAGAGCTCGTCGTCCAGGTTGTTCAGACCGACGAACGCGAGCAGCTCCCGCGACCGGTCCCTGGCCGCCTTCTCACCGCGGTGGTAGGCGGGGCCGTGGAACAGCGAGGCCAGCGGGCCCTGCTTCATCCGCACGTGCCGGCCGACCATCACGTTCTCCAGCACGGTCATGCTGGGGAACAGGCGGATGTTCTGGAACGTGCGGGCGACGCCCGCGTCCGTCACCTGGGCCGGGTCGCCGGGCAGGATGTTGCCCTTGAGCAACACCTGGCCCGTGGTCGGCGTGTAGAGACCCGTCAGGCAGTTGAAGAACGTGGTCTTCCCCGCGCCGTTCGGGCCGATCAGGCCGACGATCTTGCCTTCGTCGAGCGTCAGGGTGACGCCCTTCAACGCCTTGAGGCCACCGAAGACCATCGAGACGTCACGCGCCTCCAATACGGGCGTGCTCATGCCTTCTTCGCCTCCACGTGCGCCTCTTCGGCGTTCTCATCAGCGCGCTCGATCATCTCAGCGCGCCTGTGCGCATCGGGGATCAGGCCGACCGGCCGGAACCGCATGATCAGGATCAGCGCGAGGCCGAAGATCATGAGGCGGTAGTCCTCGAAGTCGCGCAGCTTCTCGGGCAGCACGAACAGCAGCGCGGCACCGAGCACGGCGCCGGGGATCGACCCCATGCCGCCGAGGATGACCGCGGCGAGCAGCGTGACCGACTCGAGGAACTTGAACGACTCGTACGAAACCGTGCCGTTCTTGTGCGCGAACACCGCGCCCGCGAGACCCGCGAGGGTGGCACCGATGAGGAACGCGAGGATCTTCATCTTGCCGGTGCGGATGCCCATCGCGCGGGCCGCGTCCTCGTCCTCGCGGATCGCGATCCAGGCGCGGCCGATGCGGCTGAACTTGAGGTTCGCGAACACCGCCATCGTCGCGGCGACGAGCAGCACGATGAGGACGTAGTAGAGGACACCGGCGGGCAGCTTCACCGCGCCGATGGAGATCGACTTGTTGAACTCGTTGCCGAACAGCGACAGCGGCGGGATGCCCGGGATGGCGTTGGAGCCGTTGGTGATGCCACCGATGTTGTTCTGCGCGGAGCGGGTGAAGATCTCACCGAACGCCAGCGTCACGATCGCCAGGTAGTCACCGCGCACCCGCAGCGTCGGCGAACCGACGATGGCACCGAAGATGCCGGCCACGACCGCTGCGGCGACCGCGGCGACCGGGAACGGCAGGGTGATGCCGAAGTGCGCCGTGGCGGCACCGGAGAAGTTCGCCGCCACGAGGGCACCGATACCCATGAACGCCACGTACCCGAGGTCGAGCAGACCCGCGAGACCGACGACGATGTTCAGGCCGATCGCGGTGGCGGCGTAGATGCCGATGTTCGCCGCGACCGTCATCCAGTACTCGTTGCCGGCGTCGGTGAACGGCAGCAGCAGCGCGCACGCCGCCAGCACGATCACGCTGAACACGCGGTGCTGCTCGGACAGGGCCGAGAGCCAGCGGATGAACCCGACACCGCTCAGCGCGCCGAGCAGACCGCCCGCGAACCCGAGGAACGCCAGGAAGATCGCGCCCGCGTACGGGTTCGAGGAGCCGACGCCACCGGTGGTCAGCATCGCGGCGACGGCGTACAGCACCGCACCGAACGACACCAGCAGCACCAGGTACGCGACCGGCGTGGAGACCTTGAACTTCCACTCGCCCACCGGCTCGATGCCGATGCCGTAGCCCGCCAGGATCGCCAGCACGCCGGCGATCAGGCCGACGACGCTGCCGAACGCCGTGGCACCGTCGAGCGCCGTGATGGCGGCGAGCCCACCGCCCTTGACCGTGATGTACGCGGCGTTGATGAACGACACGACGGTGAGGCCCCAGCCGAGCGCACGGACGACCCTGCCCTTGGACGGGACCGGCGCGAACGCCGCGACCAGGATGAGGACGCCGAGCAGCAGGACGTGCCAGCGGAAGCCGGTGACGGCGAACGGCGCGTCGAAGAACTGCAGCGTCGACTTGTCCGGCCAGTTGCCGTCGTTGAGGCTGAACGTGACCCACGGCAGCAGGGCCGCGACGATACCCAGGACACCACCGGCGGCCGCGAACGGCTTGCCCAGCGGCGCGAGTGCGGAACGCTTCTCGACGGGAGCCGTCGTGGCGGGAGTGGACACAGTGCTCGTGCTCATGCGCGCACCCTTTCCGGCTCACCGAACAGACCCTGCGGGCGGAAGACGAGCACGAGGATCAGCACGACGAAGATCCACACGTAGTCGTACTGGGTGCCGCCCGGCATGTACTGGCCGGCCACGGTCTTGATCAGACCGATGATGAACGCGCCGATGACCGCGCCGCGAATGCTGCCGACACCGCCCAGGACAGCCGCCGTGAAGGCGAAGATGCCGGTCTGGAAGCCCATGTCGATGTTGATGTTGTTCAGGTAACCGCCGTACATGATGCCGGCGACACCGGCGAGCACAGCGCCGAAGACGAACGTCAGCACGATCACGCGGTCGGGGTTGACGCCCATGAGCTTCGCGGTGTCGGGGTCCTGCGCGGTCGCGCGCATCGCCCGGCCCATTCGCGACTTGTTGATGTAGGTCTGCAGGACGACCGCGAGGCCCACCGAGAGCAGGACGAGCATCACACCGGTCCACGACACGTTGATCGGGCCGAGCGTCAGGTTGCCCTCGGGAAAGACCTTCGGGTACGGCAGGTTCGACTTCGCGTTCGGGTAGAAGACGCGCACAGCCTCCTGCAGGAACACGGACACGCCGAGCGCTGTGATCAGCGGGGCCAGCCGGGGCGCGTTGCGCAGCGGCCGGTAGGCGAACCGTTCCATGATCACGGCGACGAGGACCGCCACCACGATGCCGCCGGCGAACATGAGCGGCAGGGCCACGGCAGGCGACTTCTTGAGGTCGTCAGGAAGAAGCGTGAACGTGGCGAGGCCTCCGTACGAGGCCACCATGAACACCTCGCCGTGGGCGAAGTTGATCAGCTGGATGATGCCGTACACCATGGTGTACCCGAGTGCGATCAGGGCGATCAACGCGCCCTGGATCACCCCGTTGGCCAGCTGTTGGAGCAGGATTGACACGACTACCTCCGTAAACGGCGGGGGCGAGCAAACAACGCCCGCCCCCGCCGTGGCTTCAATCAGTTACCAGGTAGTCGATCAGCCGGTGAACTCGCCGGTCTGAACGTCCTTCCACTTGCCAGAGGTGACCGAGTAGACGGTCAGCACCTTGTTCGTGCTGTCGCCGTACTGGTCGAACTTGACCTCACCGGTGGCACCGGAACCGCTGTAGGAGCCGACGTTGGTCAGCATCGAGTCGCGCTTCGACTCGTCCCACGCGGCACCGCCGTCGAGGGTCTTGGCCAGCGCACCGATGATGGCGTTCGCGGCGTCGTAGGAGAACGCACCGTAGGCGGCGTAGTCCTCCTTGCCGAACTTCTTCTTGTACGCGTCGACGAACGCCTTGGCCGTGGCCAGGGACTCGGTCGGCGCGCCGACGGAGGTGGCGAGGTCGCCTTCCTTACCGCCGAGCTCGATGAACTTCGGGTCGAAGATGCCGTCGCCGCCCATCAGCGGAACGTTCAGGCCCGCGCTCGCCATCTGCTTCGACAGCGGGCCGGCGGCCGGGTACTCACCGCCGTAGTAGACGGCTTCCGGGGCGAGCGCCTTGACCTTGGCGATGACGCCGGAGAAGTCGGTGTCCTTCTCGCCGACCGTCTCCTGGCCGACGATCTGGCCGCCCTTCTTCACGACCTGCTTCGACAGCTCGGCCGCGAGGCCCGCGCCGTAGGTCTTGCCGTCGGTGACGATGGCGATCTTCTTCTTGCCGGCCTTCTCGACGAGGTAGTTGGCCGCGAACGGGCCCTGCAGGTCGTCGGTGGCGCAGACGCGGAAGTAGTTGTCGAACTGGCGCTTCGGGGCGGTCAGGAAGTCGTTGCCCCTGGTCAGCGTCGGGTTCGTGTTGGCGGGCGACACCTGGGGGATCTTCTTGTCCCGCAGGATCGGCTGCACCGTCTGGGCGACCGACGAGTTCAGCGTGCCGACGACGCCGACGACGTTCGGGTCGGTCGACAGCTTGGTGGCCGCCTGGGCACCCTTGGCGGGGTTCGCCTCGTCGTCCTGGGCCGACACGGTCAGCTTGTAGCCCTTGACCGTGCACTTCTGGTTGGCCTCGTCCACGGCGAGCTCGGCGGACTGCTTGATGCCGATGCCGAGAGCGGACAGGTTGCCGGACAGCGGGGCGACTACACCGACGGTCAAGGTGCCCTTCGACGTGTCGCAGCTGCCCCCCGCGGTGCCGCCTTCTTCCTTGTTCGAGCCACAGGCTGCGACGACGAGCAGCGTGGCGCCGACAATCGCAGCGGACTTCACAGAGTGCTTACGCACGTGATGTCCCTCCTATATCCCTGCTCCCGGCAACGCGAGTTCTCCGCGCACCGCTCCTTCACCCTCTCCTGAGGGATGGCCGGAACCTAGGCGATGACTGTGACCCCAGTCATCAAAGCCAATGGGCTCGTGACCATAACGCAACGCGGCGTTATGTTTCACTTAAGCAATGTCACATACCGTAACCTCCGTTCACTCTTTGGACGGCTGCCATAACGTGGACGTATGACTCCGCGTCGTCGGGTGATCGCAGCCGTTGGCGCCGCCGCCGTGCTCGTCGCCGCGGTGATGGTTCTGCGCGAGACCGATGACGCGACGAAGAAGCCCAGCTCACAGGCCGTTCGGCTGACGAAGTACGCGGCGGATTTCGTCAAGTTGCCGTCTCAGCCGGCGCCGCTCAACGCACCGTCCTCCGTATGGAGCAGTGACGGCAGAACCCAATGGGTGCCAGTGACCGGCGCGTCCGGGTACGAGGTCTTCGGCAGGCTTGTCGCGTCGCCCGAGATCGCGGGCTCCGGAAAGGCCGACGTGCGGGCCGTGGACGCGTTCGGCCAGCGCTCCCTGGCCGCCAGAGCAGAGGAACGTCCTGCTGACGACGGGTGGCGCCGGGCGGTCGGCGGCTGGCTGGACGACTTCGACGACACGTTCCTGGAACGCCGCTACCACCTGAGCGGGCGACCCGGCTGTGTGAACCCCAGCTCCGGCTCGGGCGGCCGACTGGTGATCGACATGCCGTGCGGGAACGACACGGCCGTGTTGCGCGCACGAACGTTGCTTCAACTGAACGACTCGGACGAACTGGGCCGGGTGGCCGTCGTGACGGACGCCGCCGGGCCGCGCGGGAAGCTCGTGCTCGACCTGGTGCCGGGAACACCGGATCGCGTCGGACCCATACCTCCTGCTGATGCGATTCGGGTCGTGGTGGACGACTCCGTGCTGCCCGGTATCCGCGGCGCGGGCGTTCTGCATCGATTCGAAGTAGTGCTCACACGTAACGGTGTGCGCGTTCTACAAGACAACGCGCAGATCGCCACTTCACCAGTTGTGCCGAAATGGCGTGAGGCGAGCGTGCTCATCAGCATGACCCCGCCGCCCAGCTATCCGGGACGTGTGGAGGTCGACGCGGTCGGTATCACCGGGCCCCTTCAGTCCGTGCCTGAGGTGACCGAGACACCGATCGTGGCGGGGACGTTGCGCGTGCTGGAGCCCGATGAGGAGGCGCCGGGCATTGGCACAGCGCGCGCACCGTTGCGTGGCGCTTCTTCAGCGAGAGTGCGAGCAACGGTGCGTCTTGGCGACGGTGGTGATCCGAACGGCCTGGTCGCGCAGCTCGGTTCGGCGCGGGTGCCGTTGCGGCCGGTGGTGAGCGGCTGGTCCGGGGCGGAGGACGGCGAGCTGACCGTGGCCGGTGACGTGCCGGCCGAGCTGCTCGGGCCGGCCGGGCCCGACGCGTTGTCGCCGTTCGTGCTGCGTATGCCCGGTGCGTCGCAGGCCCAGGTGCTGGAGAGCTACCTGGAGGTGCCGGGACGGTCGGAGGTGAAGCTGGCGAACGCGCCGGACGAGCCGGCGCCCGTGCTGCCCGTGATGACGGCTGAGTTCATCCGTGTGACCCCGAACGACGCGACACTGGCGATCACCCTCGACGCCGCTCACGCGCGATCAGTGGCGCCGCTGGCGGGCATTGAGGTGTACGTGGACAGCGGCCACGTCGCGACCATGCCGATGCCGGGCGGTGTCGGCGGCCGGCACGAGCTGGAGATCTCGCTCAAGGGCAGCCACAACGTCGAAGTCCGCCTGCGCCCCGAGGATCCGGGGCGGCAGACGGACTCCGTATGGCTCGAACTCAGCCGAAGTTCTCGATGACGGCCTCCGCGACGGCCTTCATCGTCGTGCGGCGATCCATGGCGGTGCGCTGCACCCACCGGAACGCCTCCGGCTCGCTCAGACCCTGCTTGGTCATGAGCACGCCCTTGGCCCGTTCCACGACCTTGCGCGTCTCCAGGCGTTCGGTGAGCCCGGCGACCTCCTGTTCGAGCGCCGCGAGCTCGCTGAACCGGCTCATGGCCAGCTCGATCGCGGGCACCAGGTCCCGCTTGGCGAACGGCTTGACCAGGTAGGCCATCGCACCGGCGTCACGGGCGCGTTCGACCAGATCGCGCTGGCTGAACGCGGTGAGGATCACGACCGGTGCGATCCGGTTGCCCGCGATCTGCTGAGCGGCCTCGATCCCGTCGACCTTGGGCATCTTCACGTCCAGGATCACCAGGTCGGGGTTGAGCTCGGTCGCGAGCTTGATGGCCTCTTCGCCATCTGCGGCCTCGCCCGCCACGTCGTAGCCCTCTTCGCGCAGCATCTCGACGAGGTCGAGACGGATGAGCGCCTCGTCCTCGGCGACGAGCACACGAGGGGCCTTGCGCGTGGCTTCGGCTTGGGCCTCGGCAGCCTGCTGGGTCACCGGGGTCCTCCTGACGATCGTTCCTGCGTGCGAAAGGGCAGTCTACCGGCGGGCAGGCCCCTGATCAGGCTCACCGGCCGTGACGGCAGACACGAACTCCTCGGGCCACGGATAGGTCCGCATGCCCTCCTCGACGTCCTGCCCAGGTGCCTCGGCGCGCCGGAGCGTGATGTCGAGGGTCGTGCCGAACTGCGGATGGGCCAGCTTCCGGGCGATCTCGCTCTCCTGCGGCCCGCCCGGCCACTCGACGAACCACCCTGTTCCCAGCGGAAGTGCTCGCAGCCAGCTCGCGTCATGCCACAGGTGTACCCGGCGCAGTAGAGCGCTCCCAGTGGCCGCTTCGGCGATCGCCTCATCGTTGCCGCCGCCGTCGAGGTGCTCCACGCCGCGGAACTCGTGCATCCAGCGCACGTAACGCATGCCGAGGTCCCAAGCGTTCTCGTCGACACCGACCAGGACGACACCGGCGTCGCCCGTGGTCAGCTCGGCCGACCGCCGGTACTGCCGGTGCGCGAGTCCCGCGACGCCCATGCCGAAACCGGCCTCGGTGCGCGGCAGCAGTTCGAACAGCAACGGACCGAGAGCCCGGTCGCTCAGGTGCAGCTTGAGGGTCTCGCCCGGTTCCACGGTCCGGAACGCGTGGGCGGGCCTGATGATGCTCGCGGGCGGCATCAGCTGGAGCATGCTGGCCGCGGTGCAGCCCGCGAGCAGCACCTTGGCTTCCAGCTGCCGCTGTGCCTCGGTGGTCGCATCGGGCAACAGGTCACCGTCGCGGACGGCTGGAACCGCCTGGGACAGGTTCTCGCCCGTGTAGGCGCGCCGCAGATCGGCGAGCTGGTCCGTGGTGGACAGACGTGCCATGACAGCAGTCCTCGTTTCCGCCGCCCGGCTCGGCACGACAAGGACGCATGTACACGCGTCTACGTGGTCGGTTCGCTTCGGTGAGCAGGAGTTGCTGAACACTGCGGCGGAACGTGCCACTCACTGCCGGGGAGCGGCTCCAGCCTCACGTCTGCTCGACGCCACGGACCACGTTACCGGACCCGCGCACCCGATTTTCCTAGTCGGCGCCCACGATCAGCTTGTACTTGACGTCGACTTCCTTGCCGTCCGCCGACCCGCGGATCACCAGCTCGCGCTCACCGGACGGCGGCGGGGTGATCCACGCGTACAGGCCGCAGCCGACCGAGTTGATCCGCCCGACCTGGGAGCCGAACGGGTTGCCCGCACGGGCCTCGTAGGTGAACGGCGTGGCGGACACTCTCGTCAACGCCTGCGTGGAGCCGTCCAGCAGCACCTCGCCCTGCGCGCTCTTCATGAACGTCTCACAGCTGGCGACGTCACTCGCGAGGTTCACGACGGGCGCGAGCAGCGGCTTGGCGGCGGGAACCCGGCACTGCCGCTCGACCGGCCCGTTGCCGAGGGACCCGGCGAGCAACCAGACCTCGACGGGCTGCTCGCGCATGCAGAAGCGCCCGGAGGTGTCGGAAACGGGATTGGTGTTCGCCGGCTGGGAGGCCCACGTCCACCAGCGCGCCTGGAACTCGCCCGGCGCCAGCTTGTCCGAAGTGGACGTTCGGGGTGCCTCGGGTGGGGCCGCCAGCTGCGCGTTGCCTCCACAGCCGGCGAGCAGAACAACTAAGAACAGCAGGACTTTCCTCACTGGTTCTCGCGTCCCTTGCGTCGTTGTTCCTCCGCGCGCTCACGGCAGCGGCGCAGGAACTCCTCGTCGTCGTCAGGATTGGTGGCCGCGAACCGCCCCGGCCGGTTGTACTCGGGAAAAGCAGATGCTTCACGTTCGTACGCACCGAAGCGCGCGCGTCCGGTCCCCACCACCGGACGGCCCGCCACGAACCACGCGATCGAGCCCACCAACGGGAACAGCAAGACCAAAAGAAGCCACAACATCTTCGGCAGATTGCGAACTGAGCCTTCGTCGGTCGTGATCACGTCCACGACAGCGAAGATCGTCAGACACAACATCACCACTCCGAACAGCCCACCGAAGTACAGCATCTCCAACCCCCAGGTCGTGCGGTCGCGCACATAGTGACACAAGGGGGTATGTCATGAACATGGTTCAGTCGTCAATCATCTGGAGACCATTTCACGAGTTGGCGAATCCCCGACAAATCAAAGTTGACACATCTCATTAACACACCCATTCCGCCCCGCCTTTCCCGGAACGGCGCCGACACCGGCGTACCTCCTGGTAGTAGTACTACCCCAGATGGAATCGCCCTGGTCAACCGGGGGTGCACGCGCTGCGGACAACCGTTCGCTCACTCAGCTGAACGGGCCTGCCATCATGGTCCAACCCGATCAGCCATTTCACCCCAGAGGGTGAATCCGCGCGGCGCCGAGCCGAATTGCACACAGACGCCACACCGCCGTCGCCCGAGGTTCGGGCCGGTCGAATCCATGAGCTGTACGAAGAAATGTGAATTCGTCGAGCCCTCCCCCGGCCGGGCCCTGCCGCGGTGAGGCGGGCTGACGCTGAGCACCAGACCTGCTGCACACCCGTTGCCGCAGCGATAAGCGAGCCTTAGCGTCGGGCTCATGTCCAAGGGTGCCGAGAGGCTGCTGGAAGTGCTGGCCGCGCACGGCGTCGAGGTCGTGTTCGGCCTGCCCGGCGTGCACAACCTCGCCATCTGGGAGGCGCTGCGGAAGCACCCCGGCATCCGCATGATCGGGGTGCGGCACGAGCAGACGGCCGTGTACGCGGCGGACGGCTACGCGCGGGCGACCGGCAGGCTCGGTGTGGCGGTGGTGACGACCGGGCCAGGGGCGGCGAACACGCTCGGTGCCACGGGTGAGGCGTGGGCGTCCGGCAGTCCGGTGCTGGTGATCGCCACGGACATCCCGTCCACGCTCCGGCAGCCCGGGGTCTATCGGGGTGTGTTGCACGAGACGCGGGACCAGAAGGCGATGTTCGGGCCGGTTACCAAGGCGGCGTTCGACGTGCCGGCGGCAGGCGAACTGGCGGCGTTCACCGACAAGGCGGTGCAACAGGCCGTGCGGAGCCCACACGGGCCCGTTTATCTCGGTGTGCCAACGGATTTCCTGTCCGCCGAGGTGGCCGGCCACGCGCCGGCGAAGGTGCCACAGACCCATGTCGTCCCGGACCTTTCCGAGGCCGAAGCGCTGATCGACCGGGCCGAGCGGCCGCTGATCTGGGTCGGTGGTGGCGCCGCGCGGTCGGGGGCCGGGGTGGCGGTGGGGGCGCTGGCGGCCAGGTTGCAGGCACCGGTGGTCACCACTTATGGCGCGCGCGGGCTGGTCGACAGTCCTTGGGTGGTGCGGGGACCGGTGCACGCGCCACCCGTGGGGAAGTTGTGGGACGACGCCGATCTGGTCATCGCGATCGGCACCGACTTCGACGGCATGATGACGCAGAACTGGTTGCAGCCGAAGCCGCGCAACCTCGTGGCCGTCAACATCGACAAGGCCGAGGCGAACAAGAACTACCCCGCCGACGTCACGATCGAAGGTGACGCGGCCGCGGTCACCGCCGCGCTCGCGACCGGGGTCGCGGGCAAGGACGCCGCGGTGGACGTCGAAGCGGTCAACGCGGAAGTGCGTGCGTTGGCCGAAGCGGATTCGTCGGAAGCTGTGCAGTTGCTGCGGGCGTTGGAGGGCACCGACGCGACGATCGTCGCCGACATGTGCATCCCCGGGTACTGGATCGGCGGCTTCCACCACGTCACCAAGCCGCGCGGGCTGGCCTACCCGGTCGGGTGGGGGACGCTCGGGTTCGGGTTTCCGGCGGCGCTCGGGGCGGCCGTCGCCGGGCGGACGATCGCGGTCGTGGGAGACGGCGGGTTCCTGTTCGCGTGCGGGGATCTCGCGACGCTCAAGCAGGAGGGGCTGCCGTTGACGATCGTGCTCGTCGACGACGGCGGGTACGGGATGCTCCGGTACGACCAGCAGGTCGCGAACCACGCCATCAGCGGGGTGGACCTGACGAGGCCCGACTTCGCGAAGCTCGCGGAGAGCTTCGGGATTCCGGCGATCACGCTCGACGGCTTCGACGGACTCCGGGACGCGCTGGCCAGTGCGGCGGGGCCCGGCATGATCGTGGTCAACGCGGGACTGAAACCGCCGATCAACACCTCACCGCGCTGGTACCGGAAAACCGCCACCTGATCATCCACCCGCTGGGTACCGTCCGCCCATGAGGCGTGGGCTGGGGATGGTGCTCGCTGTGCAGGCGGTGGTGCTGACCGCGTTGTCGGGCCGGTACGGGTTCCACCGGGACGAGCTCTACTTCATGGCCGCCGGCGACCGGCCCGCGTGGGGCTACGTCGACCAGCCACCGATCACGCCGATCCTCGCCGACATCTCGACCGAGCTGTTCGGCAGGACGCCCACGGGACTGCGCGTCGTGGCGACGTTGATGGCGCTCGCGACGACCGTCGTGGTCGCGCTCGTCGCCAGGGAACTCGGTGGTGGCGCGGTGTTCGCCGCGGCCGCGTCGGCCACCGGGTCGTACGTGCTCGCGGTGGACCACATGCTGTCGACGGCGACGCTGGACCTGTTGGTGTGGACGCTGATCGGGTACTTCACGATCAGGCTGCTCAAGTCGAAGGACGGGCGGTGGTGGCTCGCGATCGGCGCGACCATCGGGGTTGGACTCGCGAACAAGTGGTTGCTGCTGCTGTTGGTCGCGGCGCTGGCGATCTCGTTGCTGATCACCGGTCCGCGTGACGTGTTCCGCACGTGGTGGCTGCCCGCAGGGATCGCGGTCGGCATGGTGATCGCGGCACCGGTGGTGGCGTGGCAGGCGTTGCACGACTTCCCCTTGCTCACGGTCGCCCAGGGCATCAGCGAGGACGACGGCCTGGAGAACCGCGTCATGTTCGTGCCGATGCAGTTCCTGCTGCTGTCGCCGTTGCTGGTGCCGGTGTGGGTGATCGGGTTCCGGAACCTCTGGCGCGACAGGACGTTGCGCTCCGTCGCACTGGCCTACCCGGTGCTGTGCGCGCTCACGTTGATCACCGGCGGCAAGCCGTACTACGCGGTGTCGTTGTTGCTCGTGCTGGTGGCGGCCGGCGCGCGGCAGGCCCAGGAATGGTTGTTGCGCCGCAAGGTGACCGGCGCCGTGCTGGTGGTCTCGAGCGTGGTGCCCGCGGTGGTCGTCTCGCTGCCGGTGCTGCCGAGGGAGGCGATCGGGCCGATCCTCGCCCTCAACCAGGAGCCCGGCGAACAGGTCGGCTGGAACGAGTTCGCCGCCACCGTCGAGAAGGCGTACTGGGAGAACAACCGGCCGGTCGTGATCGCCCGCAACTACGGCCAGGCGGGCGCGATCGAGACCTTCACGCCGATCCAGGTCTATTCCGGCCACATGTCGTTCTACGACTGGGGACCGCCCCAGACGTCGAACAAGAACGTGTTGCTCGTCGGCTTCAACGCGCCGCCGTTCACCGGGTGCAAGCGCGTCGCACAGCACCGCAACGTCATCGAGAACGACGAGGACGGCACGGAGATCTGGGCGTGTACGGCGCCAACGCAGTCGTGGGACGAAATCTGGCCTCAGCTACGCCGTTACTACTGAGACTGACACACTCGCCCGGTGACTCGAACCTGGCCCGCGAACCTCGCCACGGACGAAAGCGTGCTCGCCTGGGAGTTCCTGGACTTCCTGCGCAGGACGGCCGTGCTGAAGGTCGACGGGCTCACCCGCGACCAGGCCGCGACGGCCCCGATCGCCACGTCGCCGAAACTGACCGCGCTCGGTGTGCTCAAGCATCTCGTTGCGGTGGAACGGTATTGGCTGTGCATCGCGGGCGCGGGGCTGGACCTGCCGTCGTTGTGGGAGGGCGACCCGGACCCGTCGTGGGACCTCACGGCCGAGGACACGCCTGAGTCGTTGCTCCAGGCGTACCGCGAGGAGTGGACCAACGCAGAGGCGTTGAAGCAGCGCAAGCCCGGTGACAGCGCGGCGGACGAGAAGTTCACCGTCCGGTGGATCCTGGCCCACGTGGCCCAGGAAACCGCGCGGCACGTGGGGCATCTGGATCTGCTCCGCGAACTCGCGGACGGCCGGACCGGCGAGTAGCCGGACGCCCTCAGACCTCGCCCGGCCACAGCGGTGCGAGCGGCACGACCACGCCGTCGAGTGCGTTGTCGACAATGGCGCCGGCCAGCGGCATCAACGTCGCGCGTGACCACAGGAGGCGTTCGCGCAGCGCCGGGAGCGCCAGTGCGGCAGCAGCCTGTTCGATCACCTCCTGACGGTCGTGGTGCAGGCACCCGAGCAACGCCTCGCTGGCGCCGCCGATCTGCACGCCCGACTTCGCCAGCCGGCGGACGGCTGCCGCCGCCTGGGTCCGGACCCACCACTTCACGTCGCGCAGGCGGCCGACGACCGGCGGGAGCGCGGCCGGGTCGGCGGTGTCGCCGAGCGCGATCACCGCGATCTGGCGGCGGGTGGCCTGCCAATGCGTCGCGTCCGGCGTGACGCGGGCGACCGGGTTCGCGTTGCGCAGCCTGGTGATGCCGTAGAGCCACATCCACGGACTGCGGTAGACCTCCTGGCCCAGCCACCGGCGGACCGGCCCGTCCGTCTCGGCGTAGAAATACCGGAGCGCGTATTCCGGGTCGCGGTCAGGATCGCGTTCCGCGAGCACCCGGCACAGCAGCGGGCGAACCTCGCCCGCATCGTCGAGCGCGTCGAGGATCATTTCCTCGACGCCCGGTCCGGCGTTGTCGATCAAATGTCTGATGTGCGCGCGCTGATCCGGTGAACCCCAGTCCCCGATCCCAGCCAGCGCCCCATCGCTGCTGAGTTCCCCCATTTCTCCATCATGGCCGAGATATGTAGCCGCCCACGGCGTTTTGGCAAACTTCCTGGAGAGCGTTTACCGCGTCCCGCAACAACGGGTTGGTATTCGCGGTGCGGTGGACGACGTGCACATGCCTGCGCAACGGCTTGCTGCGCAACGGCATCGCGTGCGTGCCCGGCAACCCCTTGTAACCGAGCGCGGGCACCAGAGCGACACCGACGCCTGCTGCCACGAGTGACTGCACGACCTCGTAGTCGTTGCTTCGGAAAACAATTTTTGGCGCGAACCCGGAAGCGGCGCACAAGCGCGTGAGACAGGTGGCTCCGGAGGTGCCATCCCGGGACGCGATCCAGCGTTCGTCCTTGAGATCTTCGAGTTTGACGTTGTTTTTCGCGGCTGGATGCTCGGCCGGCACCATGACCAGGAGAGATTCGTCCAGCAACGGCACCACGGTCAGTTCTTCCGGCCACGTCTGCGGCACGAGGTCGTAGGCGTAGACCAGCGCGAGGTCGAGCTCGCCGGTCAGCACGAGCGGCAGCACGTCGTCCGGCTCGGCCTCGTCCAGGCGGATCTCGGCGCCGGGCAGGTCCGCCGACAGCTTCGCCAGCGCCTTGGGCACGACCCGCGAGCTCGCCGTGGGGAACGTGCCGATCCGCAGGCGCCCGCGCAGCCCCTGCACCATCGCCTTGACCTCGTGCTCGAAGCCGTCGAACGCGGCGAGCAGCTCGCCGCCGCGGTCGGCGATCAGCAACGCGGCGCTGGCCGGCCTGATCGAGTGCGCCTCACGTTCGAAGAGCGTCACGCCGACGGCGCGTTCGAACGCCGAGATCTGCTGCGAGACGGCCGACGACGTGTAGCCGAGGCGGCGGGCCGCCTCGGCGAACGAGCCGGCCTTCACGACCTCGACGAGCGTGCGGAGATGGACCGGGTTGAGCACCAGGTCAGCTTATGCTCGACGTCGCGAGGTTTCATTCTGCGACCTCTGGCGGAAGCCTCGCACAACTACCAGGGTGGAGGCATGCCCTATGTCTCCACGAACCCGTCGAACACCTCCGACGTGGTCACCGAGATCGAGCTCGGGACCAGCCGCACCTTCGTCGACGCAGCACAACGAGCGAAGGCGGCACAGCGCGCGTGGGCCCGCGTGCCCGCGCCCGTGCGTGGACAGGTCATCGGCAACATCGGCCGGCTCGTCGAGGCGAACTTCGAGCCGCTCGCCCAGCTGGTGACCCGCGAGATCGGCAAGCCGATCGCGGAGGCCCGCGGCGAGGTGCAGGAGATCGTGGACACCTGCAACTTCTTCGTCGGCGAGGGCAGGCGCCTCTACGGGCAGACCGTCCCGTCGGAGATGCCCGACAAGCAGCTCTTCACGTTCCGCAACCCCGTCGGCGTCGCGGCCATCATCACCGCCGGCAACTTCCCGGTCGCCGTGCCGTCCTGGTACATCATCCCGGCGCTGCTCTGCGGCAACTCGGTCGTGTGGAAACCCGCCGAGTACTCCGCGGCGTCGGCCCAGGCCTTCTACGACGTGTTCCAGGCCTCCGGCATCCCGGCCGGCGTGTTCGAGATCGTCTTCGCCGAGGGGTCGGAGACGTTCAACGGCCTGGAGCAGTCATTGCGGGAGGGCCTCGTCGACAAGGTCGGGTTCACCGGGTCCAGCGAGGTCGGTGTGCGGATCGGCGAACTGTGCGGACGCCACCTCCAGACGCCGTGCCTGGAGCTCGGCGGCAAGAACCCGATGGTCGTCACCGAGGACGCCGACCTGGACCTGGCCGTGCAAGGCGCCCTGTTCGCCGGCTTCGGCTCCGCGGGCCAGCGCTGCACCTCGCTCGGCACGGCGATCGTGCACGAGTCGGTGTACGACGAGTTCCTGTCCCGGTTCGTCGAAGCCGTCGCCGAGGCAGGCGTGGGCGACCCGACGGGCGATGTCCTGTATGGACCGTTGCTGGACGAGAAGTTCGCACTGGCGTACGAGAAGTACCTCGGCTGGATCGGCGAGCACCACACGGTGCACGGCCCGACCGGCCGCATCACGGCTGCCAGTTCCCGCAACGGCTTCACTGGTGAGAACGGCTTCTTCTACCACCCCGCAATCGTTTCCGGTGTGCGTGCCGACGACGAGCTGTTCCTGCAGGAGACGTTCGGCCCGATCGTCGGCGTCATGAAGTACTCGGACCTGGACGAGGCGATCGAGCTCGGCAACAAGCCGGGCTACGGCCTGTCGTGCTCGATCTACACCACGGACCCGAACAAGGCCTTCCGGTTCCGGGCCGCCATCTCCGCCGGCATGGTGAGCGTCAACAACTCGACGTCCGGGGCCGAGGCGCACCTGCCGTTCGGCGGGAACGGCAAGAGCGGCAACGGCTCCCGGCAGTCGGGCGTGTGGGTGCTCGACCAGTTCACCCGCTGGCAGTCCATGAACTGGGACTACTCCGGGAAGCTGCAGAAGGCGCAGATGGACACGCTCGAGATCGAGGCGAACCTTGACTACCGGCTCGGCTGAGCTGCCCGGTCAGGCCGAGGTCGTCGTCATCGGCGGCGGGGTGATGGGCACATCCATTGCCTTCCACCTCGCCGAGGCAGGCGTCCGCGATGTCGTGGTCGTGGAGAGGGATGAGCTGGGTTCCGGCTCCACCTGCAAAGCAGCGGGTGGGGTGCGCGCCCAGTTCTCCGACGAGCTGAACATCAGGCTCGGCGCCCGATCACTCGAAGCGTTCCAGCGCTTTCCGCAGCGGCCCGGGCAGGAGATCGATCTGCACCAGGTCGGTTATCTGTTCCTCCTTTCCTCTCCGGAACACGTCACGGCGTTCGAGCGCAACGTCGACCTCCAGAACTCCCTCGGAGTGCGCAGTCGCATGCTGACTGTCGAGGAAGCACGACGGATGTCGCCGTTGATCGAAACGGACGGCCTGCTCGCGGCGACCTTCTCGCCGGACGACGGACACTGCACTCCTGAGTCCGTGGTCCTCGGCTATGCCACCGCGGCCCGCCGATCCGGTGTCCGTTTCCACACCAGAACCACCGTGAGATCGATCGTAGGGACGGGGTCCGACACTTTTCGCGTCCAGACCGACCGCGGCGAGGTTTCGACCGGGAATCTGGTCTGCGCGGCCGGTGCGTGGTCGCGGGAGATCGGCGAGATGGTGGGCGTTGACCTGCCGGTTTCTCCCCTGCGGCGCCAGATCATGTTCACCGAGCCCATGCCCGAACTACACGATCGGGTGGTGCCCTTCACCATCGACTTCGGCAGCACCTTCTACTTCCACCGCGAGGGCCGCGGGCTGCTGTTCGGCATGTCCGACCCGGACGAGACCCCTGGCTTCAAGCTGGACATGTCCGACGCCTGGCTGCCCCGGCTCACCGAGGCGATCGGCAGGCGTGCGCCGAAGCTGCTGGACGTGGGCGTGCGCAACGGGTGGGCCGGGCTGTACGAGGTGACGCCGGACCACAACGCGCTGATCGGCTCGGCCGGCCGGTTCTTCTACGCCACCGGCTTCTCCGGGCACGGTTTCCTGCAGGGCCCAGCGGTCGGGGAGGTCGTGCGCGACCTCGTGCTCGGCCGCGAGCCGTTCGTCGACGTGTCCAGTCTGGACGCCGCCCGGTTCGCCGCCGACCAGGCGCGGCCGGAACTCAACTGCGTGTGAGGGAAAGCTGATGGACGTTCTCCAGCTCATGGACGAATGGGGACCCGAGAAGGTCGTCTGCGTGTCGGACCGGCGCACCGGCGTGAAGGGTGTGCTCGTCATCGACAACACCGCGCGCGGCATGGGCAAGGGCGGCACGCGGATGAGCCCGCACGTGACCGTCGCGGAGATCGCCCGGCTCGCGCGCGTGATGACGTGGAAGTGGGCCGGGGTCGACCTGTTCTTCGGCGGCGCCAAGGCCGGGATCGTCTTCGATCCTTCCTCTCCTGACAAGGAAGCGGCGCTGCGGGCGTTCGCGCGCAAGCTCTCCAACGAGGTGCCGCGCGAGTACGTGCTCGGGCTCGACATGGGCCTCACCGAACGGGACGCCGCGATCGTCCAGGACGAACTGTCGGACCGCGGCGCTATGATGGGCGCACCGGCTCAACTCGGCGGTCTTCCGTACGACGAGCTGGGCGTCACCGGGTTCGGCGTGGCCGAGGTGGCGGACGAACTGATGGCCCTGCAAGGCAAACGCGTGGCCGTTCAGGGTTTTGGCGCGGTCGGTGCCGCGGCGGCGAAGCGGTTCGCCGAACTCGGTGCTGTCGTCGTTGCCGTGTCGTCAGTGCACGGCGCGTTGGTGGATCCCGACGGGCTGGACGTCGCACGGCTGCTGAAGCTGCGAGGAGAATTCGGTGACCTCGCGGTCGAGGAGTACGGCGACGTGCGCGAGCTCGGTGCCGAGCTGCGGGTGCCGTGCGACGTGCTGGTGCCGGCGGCGCTGCAGGACGTGATCGACGCGGAACTCGCGGGCGAGCTCGACACCACCCTGGTGGTCGAGGGCGCGAACCTGCCGACTTCCGTTGCGGCGCAGGAGGTTCTCGCACGGCGCGGGATCACGGTCGTGCCGGACTTCATCGCGAACGCCGGTGGCGTGGTCGCGGCCGCGTTCGGGATGGACGCGCGGTACTCGCCGTTCCCGGTGAACCCCGCGACGGTGCTGGAAGCCGTGTCCTCGAAGCTGAGGGCGAACGCGGCGAACGTCATCGCCGAGGCCGGAAACCGGGGCACCACCACACATGTGGCCGCACGGGAGCTGGCGCAGGACCGGGTGCTGGCCGCGATGAAGCTGCGGGGGCGGGTCGCATGAGCTCGCTCGAAGGCGTGGTGATCGCGGACTTCAGCCGGGTGCTGGCGGCGCCGTACGCGACGATGATGCTCGGCGACCTCGGTGCCGAAGTGATCAAGGTCGAGCAGCCGGGCCGTGGCGACGAGACCCGCACGTGGGGTCCGCCGCACTACGCGGACGAGGCGACGTACTTCCTGTCCGTCAACAGGAACAAGTCGTCCGTGCAGATCGACCTGTCGACCCGGGCAGGCCGGGAGCAGGCGCGCGAGCTCATCGCGCGTGCGGACGTCGTGGTCGAGAACTTCAAGCCGGGCACCATGAAGAAGTTCGGGCTGGACTACGAGTCGCTGGGGCGTGACGACCTCGTCTACTGCTCGATCTCGGGGTTCGGTTCGGGCAAGGGCGCGGACCTGGCCGGCTACGACCTGCTCGTGCAGGCCGTGGGAGGGTTGATGAGCGTGACCGGGCCCGGTCCGTACGAGCCGGTGAAGACCGGTGTGGCGCTGGTCGACGTCCTCACGGGGTTGCACGCCTGCGTGGGCATCCTGGCGGCGCTGCGGCACCGGGAGTCGACCGGGCTGGGTCAGCTGGTCGAGCTGGACCTGCTGACGGTGCTGTTGTCCAGCATGGTGAACCAGAGCGCGGGCTTCACCCTGGCCGGCGCGGTGCCGAAGCCGATGGGCAACAGGCATCCGTCGATCGCGCCGTACGAGGTGTTCCCGACGGCCGACCAGCCGATCGTGCTGGCCGTGGGCAACGACCGGCAGTTCCGCCGGCTGTGCTCGGTGCTGGACGTGCCCGAGTTGGCCACGGATCCGCGGTTCGTGACGAACTCCGACCGGGTCGAGCACGTCGACGAGCTGTTCGAGCTCCTCTCGGTGCGGCTGCGGGCCCGCCCGGCGCAGCACTGGTTCGAAACGCTGACGCCCCTTGGTGTTCCGTGCGGTCCGGTGAACGACGTCGCGCACGCGTTCGCGCTGGCCGAGTCGCTGGACCTCCACCCCACCGCGACGATCGGCGACATGACGCTCGTCGCGAACCCCATCCGCCTGTCGCGCACGCCGGTCACCTACCGGCTGCGCCCGCCGAAGCTGGAGCAGTGAAGTGCCGGACCCAGTGCAGGACCCGTTGCAGTTGCTGGACATCCCGTCGTTGCTGAGCGACGAGGACCGCGACATCCAGGCCACCGTCGCGGCGTACCTGTCCGATCACGTCCGGCCGCACATCGGTTCGTGGTTCGAGCAGGGCGTCCTGCCCCGCGAGCTGGCACAGGAGCTCGGAAAGCTCGGCGTGCTGGGCATGCACCTCGAGGGCTACGGGTGCGCCGGCACGTCGGCGCTGGCGTACGGGCTCGCGTGCCTCGAACTGGAGGCCGTGGACAGCGGGATCCGCAGCTTCGTGTCCGTGCAGGGTTCGCTGTCGATGTACTCGATCTGGAAGTACGGCTCGGAGGAGCAGAAGCAGGAGTGGCTGCCGCGCCTGGCCGCCGGTGAGGCGATCGGGTGCTTCGGGCTGACCGAGCCGGACTTCGGCTCGAACCCGTCCGGCATGCGCACGCGCGCCGTGCGGGACGGCTCGGACTGGGTGCTCAACGGCACCAAGATGTGGATCACCAACGGCGGTCTGGCCGACGTCGCCACGGTGTGGACGCAGACCGAGGAGGGAATTCGAGGATTCCTCGTTCCCCGCGGCACACCGGGATTCTCGACGCAGGACATCAAGAACAAGCTGTCGATGCGAGCATCCGTCACTTCCGAGTTGATCCTGGAGGACGTGCGGCTGCCGGAAAGCGCGCGACTACCGCTCGCGACTTCCTTGCGCGCTCCCCTTTCGTGCTTGAACGAGGCGCGCTTCGGGATCGTGTTCGGTGCTGTCGGCGCCGCGCGGGATTCGTTGCAGGCGGCACTGAACTACTCGGGCACGCGCATCCAGTTCGACAGGCCGATCGCCGCTTTCCAGCTGACGCAACGGAAGCTGGCGAGCATGTCGGTCCAGGTCAGCAACGCGATGCTGCTGGCGTTGCACCTCGCGAAGCTGAAGGAGGCCGGCACGTTGAAGCCGGAGCAGATCAGCGTCGGCAAGTACAACAACGTCGAGTCGGCCATCGCGATCGCCAGGGAAAGCCGGACCATTCTCGGCGCCAACGGCATCTCGTTGGAGTACTCGCCGTTGCGCCACGCGAACAACCTGGAATCCGTGCTCACGTATGAGGGCACCTCGGACATCCACCTGCTATCCATCGGCCACGCATTGACCGGAATCGCCTCGTTCCGTTGATCGTTCCGCTTATCCTGCACTCGCAACGGGGTTCGCGGGTGGGAGGACGCTCTGCCGGAGGAGACGAGCAGCCGCAGTGACGCGCGCCGCAACCGCAAGCGATTGCTGGATGCGGCCACGCACGTCCTGCGGACTGAACCAGCAACGGCGACGATGCAGTCCATCGCGCGCAGGGCGGCGCTTTCGCAAGCGACGGCGTATCGCCACTTTCCTTCGGTGGAAGCACTTGTGGCGGCCTATCACGAGGACGTCATCGAGTCGTTGATCGAGCACGGCGAACGATGCCGCAAGACCGGCAAGGAGTTGTTCGAACACCAGGCCACGCGCTGGGTGAAGATGCAGAACGTGCACGGTCCCGTGATCGTGCGGTTCTGGTCACAGCAGGGGTTCTTGGAGCGTCTGCATTCCGCCGACGCGATGACGTCGCTGTCGTGCAATGCGTGGGACCGTGCGTTACGCGGGGTCTTGATCGATCTCGCGTTGCCGGACGCGTTGCTGTCCGTGGCGCGCTTTCTGCACAACGCGTTGTTCGACCCGCGCGAGATCATCGATCTGACGAAAACCGCCGGACTACCTGAGGATCAGGTGGTCCGGCGGCTCTCGGATGCGTTCTACGGAGCGTTGAAGGGCTGGGCCCAGCACTAGAGCCCGAGGGGGAACACCCACTTGAGCTCGGACTTGACGTTCGGACGGCCGTCCAGCGGGTTCTCGCCCGCGATGCCGCCCGCCGCGATCTTGTCGAGGGTCTTCAGGCCCTCCGGCAGGATCTGGCCGAACACCGTGTAGTTCGGGCGCAGGATCGAGTCCGACTGCACGAGGAAGAACTGCGAACCGTTCGTGTCCGGGCCGGCGTTGGCCATGGCCAGCGTGCCGCGCGGGTAGATGCGACGCAGGCCCGTCGGGTCGTTCGGCGCGGGCTTCAGGTCCGTCGGCAGCTCGTCCTTGTACTTGTAGCCGGGGCCGCCCTCACCGGTGTTGGACGGGTCGCCGCACTGCAGCACCTTCAGCGTCGGGTACGCGGTGAGGCGGTGGCACTCGGTCTGGTTGTAGAAGCCGTGGTGTGCCAGGTGGATGAAGCTGTGCGCGGTGCACGGCGCCTTGGCGCGGTCGAGCACCAGCGGGATGTCGCCCTGGTTCGTCTTGACCTTGACCAGGACCTTGCCCTTGGTGAACCACGGGTCGTGGGGAACGGACACCGGACGAGCGGGAGGTTCGTCCGGCGTCACGGTGTAACCGCAGTCAGGCCGTGCGTCAGGCTGCACAGCTGGTTGCGCGGACGCGGTTCCGGTGGTGATGAACCCAACGGCCAGTGCCATCACTGCCAGACCGACTGCGAATCGCCTCATGCGCGTTTCCTAGTGCAACAGACGGTACCCCGGCAAGGTTTAACGGATCACTTGCGCACTCCGCGTGGCCTCGATCTGGACGTCCACTGTGGCCGCGCTTCACTCCATCCAGTGACGTGTACCGGATGCGACACGGGGTACCCCGAACTCCATAGGGAGGTGATGCAGTCATGGGCTTCGATGACCTGAAGAACAAGGCCAAGGATCTCATCGGCCAGCACGGAGACAAGGTCGACGACGGCGTCGAGCGCGCCGGGCAGTTCGCCGACGAGAAGACCGGCGGCAAGCACAGCGAGCACATCGACAAGGGCGAGGACAAACTCAAGGAAGGCCTCCGGAATTTCGGCGAGCAGCAGTGATCGCACGGAACCGGTACCGGCGAAAGTGATGTCTCCGCACCGTTGACAGGCCTGCCACCATCGTCCGTGGGAGCGCTCTCACGCGCTCGTTCGGAGGGTTGGCAATGAGGCTCACTCGACAACGAACATCCATCGCCTTGGCAGCGGCCGGCGTGCTCTCGGTGAGCGCGCTGGTCGCTGTCGCTCACGACACCAACGCCGCGCTTCCACCTCCCCCTGCCGGGTGGACGCAGGTGTTCGGCGACGACTTCACCGGACCGGCGAACTCGTTGCCCAACACGGGAAACTGGCGTTTCTCGCTCGGTCACGGCTATCCGGGCGGACCAGCGAACTGGGGCACCGGCGAGATCGCCGCGCACACCAGCAATCCGGCGAACGTCTCGCTCGACGGTGGCGGGAACCTCCGCATCACGCCACGCCGGGACGGCGCGGGCAACTGGACGTCCGCCCGCATCGAGACGAACGCGCAGAACTTCAAGGCACCCGTCGGCGGCGTGTTGCGGATGGAAGCGCGGATCCAAATGCCGAACGTGTCCGGTGCCGCGGCTTTGGGGTACTGGCCCGCGTTCTGGGCGCTGGGTTCGCCGTACCGCGGGAACTGGTGGAACTGGCCCGGTGTCGGCGAGTTCGACATCATGGAGAACGTCAACGGCGTCAACCGTGTGTGGGGCGTTCTGCACTGCGGCGTGTCGCCTGGCGGGCCGTGCAACGAGAAGAACGGCATCGCGAACAACCGGCCGTGCCCCGGCGCCTCGTGCCAGGGCGGCTTCCACGCCTACCGGTTCGAGTGGGACGCCTCGGTGTCGCCACAACAGCTGCGGTGGTACGTCGACGGCGAGTTGTTCCACCAGGTCAACCAGAACCAGCTGCCCGCGGACACCTGGAACCAGATGACGGGGCACGCCGGGTACTTCATCATCCTGAACGTCGCGATCGGCGGCGAGTTCCCCGACAACTACTCCGGCACGCGCACACCGGGTCCGGGAATCGTGCCGGGTATTCCGATGGTCG
This sequence comes from Lentzea kentuckyensis, assembly GCF_002150765.1. GTDB lineage: Bacteria > Actinomycetota > Actinomycetes > Mycobacteriales > Pseudonocardiaceae > Lentzea > Lentzea kentuckyensis. The sequence continues at coordinate 71,609 of NZ_MUYM01000054.1, read as the reverse complement.
TGGACTACGTGGGTGTGTGGACGCGTGGATCCGGCGGCGGACCCACGACCACCACCACTCCTCCACCGACGTGCGGGCCGCTGCTGTCGCGGAACCGGCCGACGTCGGCGTCCAGTACGGAGAGCGGGAACCAGGCGGCGGCGTTCGCGGTGGACGGTTCGACGTCGACGCGGTGGTCGTCCGCGCACAGCGAACCGCACTGGTGGCAGGTCGATCTCGGGTCCTCGCGCGCTCTCTCGCGAGTGCGCATCAACTGGGAGGCCGCATACGGTCGTGCGTACTCGATTCAGCTGTCCGACAACGGAAGTTCCTGGCGGGACGCGTACACGACGTTCACCGGTTCAGGTGGCGTGGAGGACATCGGGATTTCCGGTAGCGCGCGACATGTGAGGTTCAACGGCAAGAACCGCGGCACTGTGTACGGGTTCTCGTTCTGGGAGTTCGAGGTCTTCGGGGCGTGTGGATCACAACCAACCACCACAACGACGGAACCTCCCGGCGGTGGGACATACCCAGCGTGGGCGCCTGGGACTGCTTATGCGTCTGGTTCGCGTGTGAGTTACGCCGGATTGGACTATCAGTGCCTGCAGGCGCACACGTCGATCACGACGTGGGAACCACCGAACGCGGCGTCGCTCTGGCAACGCCTCTGAGTCACTTCCGCGATCCCGGCGGCCCGGTTACCGTCGTTCGCCGGGATCGCGGAGGTGAAGGTGGATCCGAGCGGGGTGACGAGAGCGGCACGGCTGACCGCCCTGGCCGCGTTGTGCCTGGTCACCGTCGTTTTACTGCTTCCGGCGGCCATCAGTGTGAGCACCGGCGGGGCCACTCCGGAGTTCCTCGGCCGGTTCGGCCGGTGGCTCTGGCCCACGGTCGGAGCGATGGTCCTGGTCGCGATCGGTCTTGCCATCTGGGAACGTGTGCGCGGTCACGAGACGAGCAGCCGTACCGCCGCCCTGGGACGGGTCGAGACGCGCGTGAAGGCCCTGCTCGCTTCGTCGCTGGCCGCACAGACCCAGATCAAACTCGGCGTGCTGCGGCAGCCGCGGCTCTTCGTGCGGGTCGAGGGCGAGGAGATCTCCTCCTCGGACCTGGAAGCCGTCTACGACCGGCTCGGCCACACCATGGTTCTGGTCGGCCCGGTCGGCAGCGGGCGGTCGACGTTGCTGCGCGAGCTGTGCCTGGTGTTGGTCGAGCGCGCGCGAAACGACCCCGAGGCACCGATTCCCGTTGTCGTGGACTTGGCGACGTGGCGCGCGTACGGCACCCGCAAGCCGACCGAGTTCACCGCGTGGCTTTTGCGCGAGATGAACCGGCGCTACGGCATCAGCCGCTCGGCCGGCACGATCTGGCTGCGCCGTGAGCGGGTGGCCGTGCTCATCGACGGCCTGGACGAGGTGCCGCGCGTCGATCGCGCGCACTGCGAGTCCGAACTCGCCCCGTTCGCGTCGGTCGTCTGCTCGACGGCTCCGATCGAGAACCTGCCGTCGGTCCACGTCGAGCCGTTGTCACGCGGCCAGGTGCTGGAGTACATCGCTTCGGTCAGCCCACGTCTCGACAGCCTGGAGTCCGCGCTGACGCCGGCGATCTGGGAACGGCTCGACTCACCGCTGGCGCTGAACCTGTTGGCGCTCACCCATCTGGACAAGCAGGTCGACACGATCGGCATCGACTTCGTGGGGTCGTTCGTGGTGGAGCGGCTTTCGAACCAACGTGCCGCGGGCCCGACCATCCGCGCGTTGAAGTTCCTCGCACGGTTGGGCAGGCCGGATCTCGGCGCGCCGGTGCACATGCCTCACCGCCGTGCGTGGATTCCGCTGCTGCCAACGCGTCCTTTGTGGTTGCTGTTCGTGCGCGCGGTACCTGCCGCATATGCCGGTGGTGTGTGTGCCGTGGCGTTTTTGACCGGTGTACAGCTCGGGTTGTTGCCCGCAGTCGTTTTTGTCGTCGCGTCTTCTTCTTTGCTCGCGCTGGTGAACAAACTGCCGCACGTCTTCCACCCGCCTGGACGCGCACACGGAATTCTGACGGCTGCGCTCGGTTTTCTCGCAGGCGTGTTCGCGGGTCTGCTGGTCGGGCTCGCCGGTTTGTGGCTTGGTGGCATTGGCACGCCGTGGCCGTACTTCGTGGCGTATGTGTTCGTGGTGGTGGTGTCATTCTTCTTGGCGTTGGGCTTCGTACCAGGCAAAGCGCCCGCGGCGTGGTCCGTACTGATCGCCGCGACGCCGGGAGTCCTGATGATCTGGACCGGTCCCTACGTGGTGTTGGCGGGCATGGGGATCGGCTTTTCCGCAGGCGTGGCAGGCGGTGTGTTCGCAGCGGCCGTGGGACGGGTGTGGAGCACGGTGCGCCCGGTGCAACAGCAACGCATGAGAATCGGGCGCCCGTGGTGGGTGCAGCCGGCCGTCCCGGTGCTCGGATTGGTCGGTGCGCTGGGCGGGCTCGGGATCTTGGGATCATGGGGACCGGCGCTGGGCGTCGCACTGGGTTTGCTGGTGACGCCGACCGCTGCCCGCGACTACGTCTGGCCGTTCGACGCACTCGCCGAAGCGGCCGCGGAAGGCGTCACGCGGCCGTTGTCGCTCGGCGAGTTGTCGTTCCGCCGCAAGGCTTTGCTGCACGTCGCCCAGGACCGGCTGCTGCTCACCCGCGTCGACGGCGAGTACCGGTTCGCCCACGTCGCCCTGCGAGATCACCTGGCGTCATGTGACCCAACCGCGCTGGTTCGAGCCACGCGCCGTTGAACCTTCCCGATCTGCGGGCCGTACGGCCTGAAAGAAAGGTCGGGTGTTGCACATGCGCTGGTCGAAGGGCTGGATCGCGGGTACCGGGGCGTTCTCGGTCATCGCGGCCGTCGGAGGTGCGGCCTTCGCCCTCGCCGGTTCCGACGCCCCCTCCTCGCAGTCGGGGGTGGCGGGCAAGGAGGTCTGCGCGGGCAAGGCGCTGAGCTCGGTCGCGTCCGGCGGACCCGCCGGTGTGCTGTCCGACCAGTTCCCGGTCGGAACGTCTTTGCGAATCACCAATCTCGCCAACGGCAAGGCGATCACCGTTTCGGTCACCGGGGTGTCGAACGGATGCGCCTCGCTCAACACCGCTGCCTTTGACTCGCTGCGCTCCGATGATTCGGCGCGGATCGGGGCGGAAAGCGTTCTCCGGCGAACTCGCGTGGAGATCGTGGGGAATGCGCCGGCACCGGCACCCGCCCGGACCTCCACGTCTCGGGTCCGGTCTTCCGGCGTGGTCGGTCAGGTCGTCTGCGACGGTGCGACGGTCGGGTTGTCCGCCGTCGGTGGCGCGGCCGGAGCGTTTTCGTCGCAGCTGCCGGTCGGGACTTCGGTCCGGGTGACCAATCTGGACAACGCGCGGCAGACGACCGTACGAATCATCGGCGTCGGGTCGGGCTGTGTGGTGTTGAACAGCGCGGCTTTCAACCTGGTCGGCGAATCGGGCAAGAACGTCATCAAGCGTGCTCAGATCGAAAAGGTGACCTGAGCCGCACCGGACATCAAGGCGGGCGGCGAGCTGACCGCTACCAGTCCATCGGCTCGTCGGGCTCCTCCGGTTCCGGCCACTCGTCCGCGTCCGACCCCCACGCCGCACCGCCCGTGCTCGTCGTCCTGGACTTCGGCTTGGGGGCAGGGGCCACCGGCTCGGCAGCGGGGGCCGGGCCGCCTGCCGCCACCACCTCCAGGATCTGTTCGCCGTACTTCGCGAGCTTCGCCTGCCCCACGCCGCTCACCGCACCCAGGGCGGTGAGCGAGCCGGGACGGGAGGCCGCGATGGCCTTCAGGGTGGCGTCGTGGAAGATCACGTAGGCCGGGACGCTCTGTTCGCGGGCTTGCTGAGCGCGCCACTCGCGCAGAGCCTCGAAGAGCGGGCCTGCCTCCGCCGGGAGGTCGACCTTCGCCTTGGCTGCACTCGGGGAGGCCACGCGGGTGGTGGAGCGGACCGGGGCCGGGTCCTTGCGCATGAGGACATCGCGTTTGCGGCTCAGGACCTCGGTGCTCGCCTCGGTGAGGACCAGCGTCGAGTACTCGCCTTCCACGGCCAGCAGGCCCTGAGCGAGGAGCTGACGGACGACGCCTCGCCACTCGCTCTCGTTCAGGTCCTCGCCGAGACCGAAGGTGCTGAGGCGGTCGTGGTCGAACTGGATGATCTTGGCGGTCTTGCGGCCCAGCAGGATGTCGATGGTCTGGCCGGCGCCGAACTTCTGGCCGCGCTCGTTGCGCAGGCGCCAGACCGTCGAGAGGATCTTCTGCGCGGCGACCGTGCCGTCCCACGACTCCGGCGGCGTCAGGCAGGTGTCGCAGTTGCCGCAGGGAACGCCGGTCTGCCCGAAGTAGTCGAGGAGCATGGTGCGGCGACACGTGATGGTCTCGCACAGGGCGAGCATCGCGTCGAGGTGAGCCTGGGAGCGGCGGCGGAACGCCAGGTCGCCTTCCGAGGACTCGATCATCTTGCGCTGCTGCACCACGTCCTGCAGGCCGTACGCGAGCCAGGCGGTGGACGGGAGGCCGTCGCGGCCGGCCCGGCCCGTCTCCTGGTAGTAGCCCTCGACCGACTTCGGGAGGTCGAGGTGGGCCACGAAGCGGACGTCCGGCTTGTCGATGCCCATGCCGAAGGCGATGGTGGCGACCATGACCAGGCCGTCCTCCCGGAGGAACCGGGCCTGGTTGCGCTGCCGGACCGACGCGTCCAGCCCCGCGTGGTACGGGAGGGCCTGGATGCCGTTGGCCACCAGGAACTCCGCGGTCTTCTCGACCGAGGCGCGGGAGAGGCAGTAGACGATGCCGGCCTCGCCCTGGTGCTCACCGCGCAGCAGGTCGAGAAGCTGCTTCTTGGGTTCCTTCTTCGCGACGATGCGGTACTGGATGTTCGGGCGGTCGAAGCTCGACACGAACTGGCGGCCCTCGCCCAGTTCGAGGCGCGTCAGGATCTCCTTGCGGGTGGCGTCCGTCGCGGTGGCCGTGAGCGCGATGCGGGGCACCTTCGGCCAGCGCTCGTGCAGGTGCGCCAGCATCAGGTAGTCCGGGCGGAAGTCGTGGCCCCACTGGGAGACGCAGTGCGCCTCGTCGATCGCGAACAGCGCGATCTCGCCCTGGTCGAGCAGGCGCAGGGTGGCCTCGGACGTCAGCCGTTCCGGCGCCAGGTAGAGCAGGTCGAGCTCGCCGTTGACGAACTCGGCCTCGACCATCCGCCGTTCGTCCCACGACAGCGAGGAGTTCAGGAAGCCCGCGCGCACGCCGAGCGCGCGCAACGCGTCCACCTGGTCCTGCATCAGCGCGATGAGCGGGGAGATCACCACGCCGGTGCCCTGCCGGACCAGGGCGGGCACCTGGTAGCACAGCGACTTGCCGCCACCGGTCGGCATCAGCACGAGCGCGTCGCCACCCGCGATCACGTGCTCGACGATGGCGGCCTGGTCGCCGCGGAACTCGGGATACCCGAAGACGCGCTGCAGGACCTGCAGCGCGTCCCCGTGGTCTGTAGAACCCATGGCGCCGATGCTAGCGAGCAGCACCGACAGTCCGGGGCGCTAGCCCAACTCGCTCCTCGTACCAGCGGAAACGCTGCTGGCGACCAGCGGGACCGCCGAAGCCGACGGCACCGTGCCCAGCAGCGGGATCCGCACCGACGTGTCCGCCAGGTCGACGGTCAGCCTCGGCAGCTGGCTCGGCCGGACGGTCGCGCTCGAGTCCGTGCCGGCGATCAGCAGGCCGAGCCGGTGCCCCGCCGGGATGACGTGGTCCGTTGTGGACAGTCGGAACGTCATGCGGTACTTGGTTCCCGGCGTGATGGTGCGCGGAGCCGAGAGCGACGCGTAGTTCGCGAGGTCCGCCCATCCGCGCGCGATGATCTGCGCGTCGACGTCGCCGGCCGTTGCTTCCGTGTTGCGGTAACAGGCGTCATCACCCGTGCGGTTCTCGCCCCAACACGACTCGGTCGTCAGGGTCCGGATGCCCTCACCGGTCCGCACCCGAGCCGGGCCGTAGTCGACGAGGTACGCCGTCAGGTGCGCGGTCGACGTGGACGACGACACACCCACGGTGATCGACGACGTACCGGCGACGCGTAGGTCCGAGGCCAGTGGCGCGGTCGAGTAGATCGCCCTGCCCGTGTTCGAACCGGAGAGCCAGTTCGACGGCGTACCGCTGCCGTTGTCGGTGAACGCCGCGGTGCCGGTGCCCGCTGCCGTGCCCAGGCCCGAAGAAGAAGGACGCAACACGGTGCCGACGGTGCCCGTGGGAGGCCACGTCTGGTCGTCCGCCCACTGGTCCGGCGCACGCTCCGAGGACACCTGCGGTTCGTTCTCGATCCCGTTCGGCACGTTCAGCAGCCAGCGGTCGAACCACCGGTGCAGCGTCGCGACCCACTCACCACGGCGGAAGTCGAACGGGTCGACGTGCGCGGTCTGCGAGAACCAGAGCTTCTTCGGCACCGACGCCGGCAGCGCGTCCCAGAACTGGCCGTACTGCACCGTCTTCACGTTCAGGTCGTTCTGCCCGTGAATCGCGAAGACCGACGCCTTCACGCGCGACGCGTTGCGCACGAAGTCACGTGCCTGCCACATCGCCGTGTAGTCACCGTTGGACGGAGCACCGTTGGTCATCTGCGTGCGCACGGCACCACACCGCGAACGCGCGTTGGAGTTCTCGAAGTTCGAACCCAGACTGGTCGGCGTGCCGTAACCGGTGAAGGACACGCCGTCCGAGCGGAACCAGTCGTACCAGGAGCTGATGGCCGCGATCGGCACGATGGTCTTCAGCCCGTCGATCCCGGTCGACGCCACGCCGTTCGCGATCGAGCCGTCCCACGACTTGCCGATCATGCCGACGGCGCCGGTCGACCACGAGGCGGCCTTCGTCGCGGTGCCGGTCAGAGTTGTGTAGCCGGTGCGCCGGCCGTTCAGCCAGTCGATCACGGCGGTGCCGGACGCGATCTCCGACTGGCCACCGACGTCGACGCAGCCGCGCGACCGGTTCGTGCCGAGGAAGTCGACCAGCACGACGGCGTAGCCGCGCGGCACGAAGTAGTTGTCGTAGAAGAGCGGGAACTTCACCGGCAGGCCGGCGGAGTCGTAGGTCTTGACCTCGCTCTCGTTCCCGCGGCCCGCACTCTGGTAGTACGGGCTGGCCTCCATGATCACGGGCACGCGCCCGGTCGTGGAGGGTCTGATGATGTCGGCGGTCACCCGGTCGCGGGTGCCGTCGCCGTCGAGGTCGAGACCCGAGTCGACGTAGACGGTCTCGCGGACCGCGTCGGCCATCGAGTGGATCGGTGCGGACACCCCACCGGACAGGGTGAACGCCGGTGTCGCCGCTGTGGCAGGGATTGGCGTCAGGGTCAGGGCCCCTGCTAACGCCACTACAACACGAACACGCTTCATGAAGTTTCACGCTATGGAGTGACGAGATCACCCGTCAGAGCCGAAAGGCTTGATCCTTCGCGGTTGCGCGGCTACGCCCGGTCGCGAATATTCGACCTTCGTGAGCTTCACCTTCGAACCCGCGCGCAGCCGCGTCGTCTTCGGCCGTGGCACCGCCGCCACCGTGCGCGCCGAGGCCGAGCGGCTGGGCGCGACGCGGGTCCTGCTGATCGCCCGGCACGGCGGGGACAAGGTGGCGGCCGGGCTCGGTCCGCTGCTCGCCACTCGGTTCACCGGCGCGGCGATGCACACGCCGGTCGAGGTCACGGAGCGCGCGCTCGCGTTGTTACGCGAACACGGCGCGGACTGCGTGGTGTCGGTAGGCGGCGGGTCGAGCACGGGACTGTCCAAGGCGCTCTCGGTGCGCGCCGGCGTGCCTCAGATCATCATTCCGACGACCTACGCGGGGTCCGAGGTCACACCGGTGCTGGGCGAGACGTCGTCGGGGCTGAAGAAGACGCGACGGGACGCGTCGATCCAGCCGGACACGGTGATCTACGACGTCGACCTGACCCTGGACCTGCCGCTCGACGTGACGGTGACGAGCGCGCTGAACGCCCTCGCACACGCCGTCACCGCGCGAGGCAACGAGAACCCGTTGATCGACGCCATCGCTTCCCGGGCGATTGATGGCGTTTTGCACGCTTTGAGCGGAAACCCCTCCACTGTGGATGCGCGGACCGAACTGTTGTCCTCGGCCTGGCTCGCGGGCACCTGTCTCGCGTCCGTCCCCATGGGACTGCACCACAAGCTCGCGCACGTTTTGGGCGGTACGTTCGGATTGCCGCATGCCGCCACGCACACGGCACTTCTCTCCCACACGGCGCCCGCTGACCTGGCCAAGCAGATCCACGACACGGCCGAACGGTTCGGTGCGGCGACCTCGTTGCGCGAACTGGGGATGGCGGAGTCCGATTTGTCCCGTGCCGCGGAGATCGCCGAGCATCCTGAGGCGTTGCGGGTGCTGACGAACGCGTGGCGCGACGTGCCATCCGACTGACCGGTTGTCATTCTTAAGGCTGATGTTCACAGCCCTGAACTAAGACGAACCTCTGATGTGCCGCCTGAAGGCTTCCTGAAGAATACGAGGCATGCTCAGCCCGCTGGATCTGTCGCTGATATACGGACCGATCCCGAAGGCCGCCACGGTCGCGGCCGCGCTCGCACTGACATACCTCGTGATTCGGAAGAACCGGACCTGGTGGGTTCGCGTGCTGCCGATCGTCGTGCTCGTGTGCGCGCTCTTCGTGACCGGGCTGACGCTCGTCGTCAACAACCTGTGGAAGCCCTGGCCCGAACCCATGCCGATCATTCTGATGGTGTGGCTGGGCGTGGCACTCGTGGCGCTGACTCTCGCTGTTGCACGGCTACGTCCGTCGCGATGGTACGGACGTGTGTTGAGCGTGATCGCCGCGATCGTCGTCATCACAAGCGCCATCACGGCCACCAACGCCTATTTCGGGCAGTACCCGACGGCGCGGGCGGTGATGCAGCTGTTCCACAACCCGAGCGTGAACCTCCCGGAGAAGGAGGAGACGCCCTCGGACGTGCTCGAGGTGCCGCCCGGCAAGACGCTCGCCGAGGTCTGGAAGGCCCCCGCCGGACTGCCGGACAAGGGCACGTTGTCCGAGATCGAGATCCCCGGCACGTTCCGGGCCCGCCCGGCGTGGATCTACCTGCCGCCCGCGTACACCGCGAAACCCCGGCCGCGGCTGCCGGTGATCGTCCTGCTGGCCGGCCAGCCCGGTACGCCCCGCGACTGGTACGACGCCGGCGGGATCATCGAGAACATGGACGCGTTCGCGCGCGCCCACAACGGCCTGGCACCGATCGTCGTGATGGCCGACCAGCTCGGTTCCACCACGGCGAACACGCTCTGCCTCGACTCGAAACTGGGCCAGTCGGAGAGCTACCTGGCCCGCGACGTGCCCAAGTGGATCAAAGAACGCCTCACGGTCGACGAACGCCGTGAAGCGTGGACGATCTCGGGCTTCTCACACGGCGGCACGTGCGCTCTTCAGCTCGCGGTGCGCGCGCCTGACGTGTACGGGAACTTCATCAACCTGTCCGGCCAGCGCGAGCCCACGCTCGGCACGCGCGCTGAGACGGTCAAGGCCGCCTTCGGCGGCGACGAAGCGGCGTTCATCCGCGTGAATCCCATGGACATCCTTGCCAGGAAACGGTTCCCGCACACCGCGGGCGTGATCGTGGCCGGCAAGGACGACGCTCTTTACCGCCCGGCTGACGCCGAGGTGTTCGAGGCCTGTCGCAAGGCCGGAATGGACGTCCAGTGGAAGGAACTACCGGGAGCGCACGACTGGAACGTGTGGCGGCCGGGCTTTTACAGCTCGCTGCCGTGGCTCGCGCAGCGGACAGGGCTGGTCAGATGATCGCCCGGTTGTTCCGCACCGCGCCACTGACCTGCACGTTCCTCGTCGTCCTCTGGACCCTCGGGGCACTGACCGGTGCGATCAACGGCGCGAGCGACGGTCTGCTCGCCCGCACCGGTTTCGGCACCGAGAGCCAGCTGTGGACCGTGTTCAGCTCGGCCTTGTGGTCGATGGACCTGCTGGGCTACGTCGGAACCACCGTGCTGCTGCTCGTGTTCGGCCCGCTGGCCGAGCGCACGTTCGGAGCGCTGCGCACGGCGGCGATCTTCCTGTCCTCGCACGTGCTCGGCTCGTTCCTGGGCCTCGGGCTGGTGCTGCTCGGGCGGGACGTGCACTGGGGCTGGCTCGAGTCGCTGGTGGGCGAGGTCACGGCGGGGCCGTCGACCGGCGGGGTCGGACTCGCGCTCGCGCTGACGTTCCGGATGCCACCGCTGTGGAGGCGCCGCGTCCGGCTGTTGCTGATCTTGTCGGTGCTGGTCCTTACGCTGTACTCGGGTTGGTTCGAAGACCTGCTCCGACTGTCCGGTGGCGTGGCCGGGTTGCTGATCGGGGCTGCCATACCAAAAAACGCTGTCGTGAAGGGCGGAGCCGGGCGCACCGCCGGTCTGACCGGTGAGCGCCCGCTGCAGGAGACGCGGGTGCTGGTGGCGCTGCTGCTCGCGGCTTCGGCGCTCGGACCGGTGGTGTCGATGATGTCGCCGTACCCGAACGGCCCGCTGTGGTGGTTCGCGGACGTCGTGGCCGTCGCACAGCCGTCGCCCGACGACGTCGACGCGATGTGCGCCTCGGACGCGGTCGAGCTGTGCCGGACGATGGTGGTTCAGCTGTCGTACGGGCGGTTCCCCGCGCTCGTGATGTCGTTGCTGCCGGCGTTGCTGCTGCTCGTGCTGGCGGAAGGGCTGCGGCGCGGCCGGCGGTTCGCGTGGCGGTCGGCGCTGGTGTTCAACGTGGCGTTCGCGGCGTTCATCGGTTCGTACGTCGTGTACGTCGCGCGCTTTCCGGACGCCAGCCTGCTGGAGCTCACGGTCTCGTTCGGCGTGCCGATGCTGGCGCCGCTCGCGATCACCGTGGTGCTGTTGTTGACGCGCAAGCATTTCGCAGTGCGTCTACCTCGGCATGCCGTCACGAAGTTCTGGCGGTTCACGGCGGGCAGCATCGGGTTGCTGTCGGCGCTGTACGTCTTCGGCGGGTACCTGGTCCGCGACCAGTTCACGCCGGAGCCGGGTTTCACCGAGCTGCTCGCTGATCTGCCGACGCGGTTCCTGCCGCCGGGTTACCTCGACCTGGTGCCGCTGCAGTTCTCCGCCAAGGGGTTCATCGGCATGCTGCTGTTCGAGTACACGGGCGTGGTGTTCTGGCTGATCGTGCTGGCGGGTCTGCTGATGGCGTCGTGGCGCACGTGGCCGTCCGCGTGCGAGGAGGAGGCGGCGCACGCCCGCGAGCTGATGCGGCGCTACGGCGGTTCGTCGCTGTCGTACATGACGACGTGGCGTGGCAACCAGTACTGGTTCACGCCCGACGGCGAGACGGCCATCGCGTACCGGGTGGTGGCGACGATCGCGCTGACCGTCGGCGACCCGATCGGTCCGGCGCCGGTGGACGCCGTGCGCGGGTTCGCGGAGTTCTGCGCGCGCAACGGCTGGACGCCGTGCCTGTACAGCGTGGGCGAGAAGACGCGGAAGGAGGTGGAGGACCTGGGGTGGTCCGCGGTGCAGGTCGCCGAGGACACCGTGATCGAACTGGACACGCTGGCCTTCACCGGCAAGAAGTGGCAGGACGTGCGCACGGCCCTGAACAAGGCCGGCAAGGAGGGCATCACCGCCGAGTGGTGCACGTACGCCGACGCGCCGTTCGCGATCACCGACCAGATCCGGTCGATCTCGTCGGAGTGGGTGGCGGACAAAGGGCTGCCGGAGATGGGCTTCACGCTCGGCGGGCTGGAGGAGCTCACCGGCGACGGTGTGCGCTGCCTGCTGGCCGTGGACGCCGACCGCACGGTGCACGGCATCACGAGCTGGCTGCCGGTGTACGCCGACGGCGAGGTCGTCGGGTACACGCTCGACTTCATGCGTCGCCGCTCGCACGGTTTCCGCGGCTCGATGGAGTTCCTGATCGCCTCGGCCGCGCTGGACCTGAAAGCCGAGGGCGCGCGGTTCCTGAGCCTGTCGGGAGCGCCGCTGGCCAGGTTGGACCGAGGCGAACGCCCTCGGGCGCTGCAGCGCGTCCTGGACCTCACCGGGCAGGTGCTGGAGCCGGTCTACGGGTTCCGCTCGCTGTTCGCGTTCAAGGCCAAGTTCCAGCCGAGCTACCGGCCGATGTTCATGGCCTACCCGGACTCGGCCGCGCTGCCCCGCATCGCGAACGCGGTCAGCCGCGCGTACCTGCCGCACCTCAACGCGCGGCAGGGACTGCGGCTGGCGACCAAGATGATCATTCGTTCTCGTGAGCGGGCGACCACGCACGGTCGAACCCACTAGGCCGAAAGGGTGGTGAGGTGATCCTCATCAGCACACCAGAGCGTCACTGAGCGAAGATGCGCCGATGACCGTGCGGGGCAATCTGCCTGCCCAGACCACGACGTTCATCGGCCGCCGGGCGGTGCTCGCCGAAACCGAGGCACTCCTCGGCAAGGCCAGGCTGGTCACATTGGTGGGTGCCGGCGGTGTGGGCAAGACACGCATCGCCGTGGAGACCGGGCGCGCCATGACCCGGACGTCCGCGTTCCAGCACGGGGTCTGGGAGGTGCGGCTCGCGGATCTCAAGGATCCGGCGTTGCTCGCGCGCACGGTCGCGGCCGAGCTGCGGATCGTCGACAACTCGCCGGACTCCGGGCTCGGCCGGCTGGTGGAGTCGTTGTACGACAAGCACTTGCTGCTCGTGCTGGACAACTGCGAGCACCTGCTGGAAGCCGTTCGGCACCTCGTGCACCACCTGTTGCGCGACTGCGAGGGCCTGACGATCCTCACGACCTCGCGGGAACAGCTCGGCGTCTACGGCGAGCATCTGCTGCGGGTGCCGCCGCTGACCGTCGACGAGGACGCCGTGCAGCTGTTCCTGGAGAGGGCGGACGCGGCGGGCGCCATGCTGACCGAGAACGACCTGCCCGAGGTCACGGCGCTGTGCCGGGCGTTGGACGGGCTGCCGCTCGCGATCGAGCTCGCGGCCGCGCGGCTGGCCGAGATGTCGCTGACCGACGTGCTCGACCAGCTCGACCGCCGGTTCGACCTCCTGATCGGCGACACGCACGGACCGGCGCACCACGCCACGCTGGAGCGGGCCTTCGAGTGGTCCGCGCGGCACTGCACGGACGAGGAACGGCAGCTGTGGGGGACGCTGTCGGTGTTCCCCGCGGACTTCGATCGCACAGCCGCCGAGGCGGTGGTGGGCGCGGACGTGCTGGAGCCGTTGTCCGCGTTGGTCCGCAAGTCGATCGTGGTGGCGACGACGAGTCCGGTCACCCGGCGTACGCGCTATCGGCTGCTGTACACCGTGGCGCAGTTCGGCGCTCGTCTGCTCGTGAGCGCGGACGAGCCGTTGCGACGGCACGTGCTGCACTACAGCGGGTTCGTGGATGAGGCGACCCGCTCGTGGTTCTCGCCGGACGAGGCGTTGTGGATGGGACGGCTGCGCGAGGAGTGGCCGAACATCCGCGCCGCGATCGGGCACGCGCTCGAGACCCCGGACCTGGCCGAGATCGGCACTGTCATGGCGATGAACGTGCAGCGCACCCGGTTCACGTCGTTCGCGGGCATGCTCGGCCAGGCGCGCGACCTGCTCGCGGTGGCGCTCAAGGTGATCACCGAGCCGCCGCTGCGCACGTCGCTGCTGGCGCACATCGCCTACCTGGCCCAGACGCAGGGCGACATGGCGGCGGCGATCCCGTTGATGAACGAGGCCCGTTCGTTGCCGCGGCTGCCGATGACCGACGTGCACCTGGTGTTCGTCGAGGCCACGCACCTCTTCTACGTCGAGGGCTCAGCGGACTCCGTGCCGTTGTACGCGCACGTCGTCGAGCTCTCGCGCGATTTCGCGTCGCCGGGCGACACCTACATCACCGAGCTGCTGCACACGATGGCCGCGTGCTTCCTGCAGGACGCCGAGGCGGCGGAGAAGGCCACGACCGGGCTGGTCAGGCTGGGCGAGGACAGCGGCGCGGACTGGGCGCACGCCTGGGGACTCTGGCAGCAGGGTCTCTACGAACTGATCCACGGCGACCCCGCACAGGTGCACGCGCTCGCGGTGGAGGCGTTGCGGATCCAACTGGTGCTCGGCGACGCCTGGGGTCCCGCGTACACCCTGTGGCTGCTCGCCTGCACGTGCGCCGAGCTGGGTGCGCACGACCGTGCAGCCCGCCTGCTCGGTGCGCTGCGGTCGCAGGAACGGATCTCACGGGTCGCGTTCGGCAGCATGAGCCCGTTCCACAAGATGCTGGAACGCGCTGACCGGACCGTCCGCCGCGCGCTCGGCGACGACTACCAGGTGATCACGACGCTGGGCGCCGACCTGCGGCACGAACAGGCGATGGAGTTCGCGCTCGAACCGGTGCCGGAATCCGAGCGGCGACCGGTCAAACCCGCACTGCCGGGTGGGCTGACCAGGCAGGAGTTCACGATCGCCGGACTCGTCGCGGACGGGCTGACCTCGAAGCAGATTGGGGCCCGGCTGTTCATCTCGCCGCGGACGGCGGACCGGCACGTGGTCAACATCCGCGCGAAGCTGGGGTTGCCGAACAGGGTCGCGCTCGCGGCCTGGCATCGCACGGCCACCGGCGAACGCTGAAGCGCTCCGAACTGCACGGGCACCCGGTGGTGCTGGGCCAACGCCCCGCGATCACTTCCCCCCGGATGATCACGGTCATCACCGTGGCCAACCCAACCCACCGGGAGTGCCCGTCCGACGCTGAGCTCGACGCCGGACCATCAATCTCACCCAGGCCCTCATACGGACGCATCGGCAAAATTGCGCATTCTGATCGGGGTAGCCGATATTCACCCGACTGGACTACTAGCGCGCTTCGAACGCCAGCTTCAAACCCAGTCCGACGAACACGGATGCGGTCAGACGGTCCAGCAGGACCCGTTGACGCATCAGGAAGGCACGGGCACGGCCGGCCAGCGCGATCAGGATCGGCAACCACACGAGGCCGATGCCGAGGTGGATGGCGACGAGTGCCGCACCCCACGCGGGCTGGCCGGCGGGCATGAACTGCGGCAGCAGCGACAGGTAGAAGACGCCGACCTTCGGGTTGAGCAGGTTCGTCAGCAGTCCGGCACGCAATGACGCCCTGGCATCCGGCACCGGACGTGAGTCCTCGAGTGACACGGACTTCCGCGAATGCCACAACGCCTTGGCGCCCAGGTAGATCAGGTACGCGGCGCCGAGCCAGCGGACGACGTCGTAGGCCAGTTCGGACGCGGTGAGCAGCGCCGTCAAGCCCGCGAGACTCGCGACCGCCCACACCAGGCACCCCAGCGTGATGCCGAGGACAACGCCGAACGCCGCACGCCTGCCGCTCAGCAACGCCGTCCGCAACACCATCACGGTGTCGAGGCCGGGCGTGACGACGGTGAGCAGCGCGACGAGGGTGAAGGCCAGGAGGGCGGCGGTCGTCATGGGGTCATGAGATCACACGTCAGCGCGCGTCCGCCGCCGTTTTCAGGCCGAAGGCGATCAGCGCGGACGCGGAGAGGCGGTCCAGCAGGATCCGTTGCCGCAGCAGGAAAGCACGCGCGCGGCCGGCCGCCGTGATCACGATCGGGAACCACAGCAGGCCGATGCCGAGGTGGATGGCCACGAGCACGCCGCCCCACGCGGGCTGTCCGACGGGCAGGAACTGGGGCAGCAGCGAGAGGTAGAAGACGCCCGGCTTCGGGTTGAGCAGGTTCGTCAGCAGTCCGACCCGGACAGCCGCGCGGACCGACGGCACGGGTGCGGGTTCGTCGATCGCGACGGGACGGCGGTGCCTCAGGACGAACGACTGCCAGAGTGCCTTGGCGCCCAAGTAGATCAGGTAACCGGCGCCGAGCCAGCGGACGATGTTGTAGGCCAGTTCGGACGCTTGCAGCAGCGCGGTGAGACCGACGAGTCCGGCGGTCGCCCACACCAGGCAACCGAGCGTGCTGCCCACCACGACGCCCATCGCGGCGCGGCGGCCGACCAGGAGGGCGGTCCTGAGCACCAGCAAGGTTTCCAGGCCCGGCGTGATGACGGTCAGCAGCGCGACGAACGTGAAGCTCAGGAGCGCGGTGGTCGACATGTCGTCATGAGAACACACGGAAACTCCGTGCCACCAGAAGAATTAACACGCCTGATACGACCGGCTCCACTAGCGGTGCCACGCCCGGACGCCCAGGCGCCCGGTGCTGCCCAGGTCGACGTGAAAGTCGTCGCCCGGCGGCATCGGCACCAGCGGCTGCCAGGTGCCGCCCGGCACGGCCGCGATGTCGATGTGGCGACCGACCAGCGGCGGGTCGATCGACGTGTTCGTGTTCTTCCACATGAACGCGCTCGTCGCGCGCTCCCCCGGCTGCAGGGTGATCGGCTGTGGCGGGGCGTCGAAGCCCTCGACCAACGCGATGCCGCCGGACCCGTCGAGGATCTGCGCGTCCAGCTGCCGCCTCTCCTCATCGAGCAGCTTGACCTGCGGATATCCGTTCAGTTCGAGCGGCTTCGTGCCGCAGTTGACCACTTCGATCACGCGCACGCGCAGGCCCATCGCCGAGTCGCCGGAGATCTCGGTGAACCGCAGCCCGGTGTCGCACGACGGCTCCGCGGACGACGGTGTGGTCGGCGTGGTCGGTGAGATCGACCGCGCGACCTGCGGTTCCCAGTCCGGCAGCGCGTCCGCACTCGATCCGCATCCGGCCAGGCTCAAGAGCGCGGCCACGAGCACAAGAATCCTGCCCCCAGGTCTCATGCCGCCGATCGTGCCACAGGTGAGGGTTTTCCCTCTCTGGTTGGCGTCCGGCCCCGCTGCCAGCCTTCAGCCATCGGGATCTTCGCCTGGAGAGGGGCAATCATGAGGTTCAGTCGCCTGGCCGTAGCGGCGCTCGCGCTGCTGGCACCACTCGCGTTCACGACCACCGCCACCGCCGAGGAGTCCACTGTGGACGCCGCCGCGCGACCGGCGTTCGAGATGCCGTTCCCGTGCGGCCAGATCTGGCGCGCCGGCACGCGGTCCAACCACAAACCGTTGTACGCCATCGACTTCAACATGGGCAGCGGCGACTCCGACAAGGGCAAGCCGGTGATCGCCAGCGCCGGTGGCACCGTCGACGTGCGCTACGCGGCCTCGGGCTACGGCAACTACGTCGTGATCAACCACGGCGGCGGCTGGGCGACCTACTACGCGCACCTCGGCTCGGTCGCGGTGAAGGACGGCCAGAAGGTCGCCCGTGGCGCGCGGGTCGGCACGGTCGGCAAGTCCGGCGGGCAGACCTACACCCACCTGCACTACGAACAGCGCCTCAACGGCAACGACGTCAAGGCGATCCTGCACGGCAAGGCCGTGACGTACTACGGCGACATCTCGACGAAGAGCTACAACTGCTGACGACGGCGGGCGGCCTCGTTCAAGGCCCTGGACGAGGCCGCCCGCCGAGTCCTACCTGGGAATGGCCCTAGATCAGGGGTGTGATGTTGGGACGCACGCCCAGCAGCACACGGCCGAACGCCTCCAGGCTCATCGTCGGGCTGATCATCGCGTGCCGCAGAGCGGTCTGCATGTCCCGCAGGTACACGTTGAGGGGACTGGACTCCGCGACGGCCGACGCACCGTGCGCGGAGACCAGCAGGTCCAGCGCCTCACCGCACTGCCGCACGGCGTGAGAGGCGTGCAGACGCACTCGGGCACGGGCGAGGTTGTCCGGCGACGCGTCGCCGGCCATCTCGGCGCACGACCGGGCCAGCAGGCCCGCCACGTCGATCTTGGCCGCGGCCTCGGCGATCGCCAGTTGGAACGCCGGGGAGTCGCTCTGGCGCTGATAGGTGGTGAACGAGACAGGACGCTTGTCCGCCTGCGCCACAACGTGTTCCAGCGCCGCCCGGGCCGTGCCCAGGTAAGGGCTGATCATGAACGTGAGGACGGACGGCAACAGCGGCATGTCGCCGACGAGCTCCTCGCCGGTGTTGAGGACGCGCTCGTCCGGCACGAACACGTCCTCGCCGGCCATGAGGTTGCTGCCGGTGGCCCGCATGCCGGTGGTGAACCAGGTGTCCTTGATCCGGAGCTCGCTCAGCGGGACGAGCGCCACGCCCTGGTCTTCGGCGCCGATCGGGAAGCCCACCAGGGCCCAGGTGGCGTGCAGGCAGCCGGACGCCGGGAACCACTCGCCGGTGAGTCGCCAGCCGCCGTCGACGCGCTCGGCCTTCGCGCGCGGCGTGAGCACGGTGCAGATGTGCGTGTCCGGGCCGCCGCCGTAGATCTCGCGCTGGACGTGCGCGGGAAAGCGTCCGGCGAGCTGGTCGCCGGCGCCGAGGATCATGACGACCCAGGCGGCCGACGGATCGCCCTTGGCCAGCTCGGCCGTGGCGGTCACGGCGGTGAGCAGGTCGAGGCCGAGACCACCCAGCTCAGCGGACACGAACATGCGGAACACCCCGATGTCCCGCAGTGCGGCCATCGCCTCTCCGGTCAACCGCCGATCACGGTCACCGGCCGCCTGGTGCCGCTCCAGAACCGGCCTCAACCCCGCCGCTGCCTCGACGAATCCGCTCATGACGCCCCCTCGCCGGCCGAAGCTAGCAACGGAGCGCCCCCTGCGACGGGTCAAGTCACCCGACAGGACCGTTGAGCGGACCGATTCGGCCATTAGTTGACTTCGACTAGTCAGGAGCGGATAGTTGAGGTCGACCAAGGAGGACGTCGTGCGGCGCAAGGTGTCGAACCCGCTGGCCCTGGCTGTGCTGGCCTTTCTCGTGATGGGGCCGCAACACCCCTACGAGCTGGGCAAACAGCTCAAGGAGACGGGCAAGGACCGCAACATCAAGTTCAACCGCGGCTCGCTCTACATGGTGGTCGAGCAGCTGCGGAAGGCGGGTTTCGTCACCGAGCAGGAGACCGTCAAGGACACCCAACGGCCTGAGCGCACGGTCTACGCGTTGACCGACGCCGGGCGCGACGAGCTGTACGACTGGATGCGCGAGCTCGTCCGTGATCCGGTGCAGGAGTACCCGCAGTTCGGGGTCGCGCTGTCGTTGCTCTCGGTACTGGACCCCGTGGAGGCCGCGGACCTGCTCCGCACCCGCGCCGGCGTGCTCGACCGCGAGCTCGCGGAGGCGCGCGGGGTGGTCGAGAAGGCGGTCGGCGAGGGGCTCCAGTGGATCTTCCTGGTCGAGGAGGAGTACCGGATCTCCTTGCTGGAGGCCGAATCGCGGTTCGTCGCGAAGCTGGTCGGGCAGCTGGGACAGGCCGAGTACCAGAAGGCGTGGCGTCAGCACTTCGGGAGGGAAACGTGAAGGCGTTGGTCATCGGGGGCGGCATCGCGGGACCGGTCACCGCACTCGCTCTGCAGAAGGCCGGCATCGACTCGGTCGTGTTCGAGGCGTACGACACGACCGCGGACGGCGTCGGCGGCATGTTGACCGTGGCACCCAACGGCCTGGCGGCGCTGCGGCTCGCCGGGCTGGCGTCCGACTTCGGCAAACCCTTGCGCCACATGGTGATGGCCGATGCGCAGGGCCGCACGCTGGGCAGGATCACGGGTGACGAGAGCCGCGTCGTGCCACGGGCCGAGCTCTACCAGCGGTTGCGCGAGCTGACGGTGTCCCAGCGGGTCAAGGTCGAGTACGGCAAACGTCTCGTGGACGTCGAAACCCACGAAAACGGCGTCACCGCGACGTTCTCGGACGGCAGCACCGAGGAAGGGGACGTCCTGGTCGGCGCCGACGGCATCCGTTCCAGAGTGCGGGCCGTCATCGATCCCCAAGCGCCGCAACCGGAGTACGTCGGCCTGCTCGGATTCGGCTCGTACGCCACGAACAGCGGCGTGCACGGCGAACCGGAGACGATGTACTTCGTGTTCGGCAGCTCGTTCCTCGGCTACTGGGAGGAGTCCGACGGCACCATCGCCTGGTTCAACAACCTCGCGGTGCCGCAGCCGATGACCCCGGCCGAGATCGACGCCGTGCCGTCCGCGACCTGGCTCGAACGCCTGCGCGAGGCGTACGGCGACGACATGCCCGCGAAGCGACTGCTGGCGCACAGCGACGAGGTGATCGGCGCCGGTCCGTTGGAGATCATGCCCAGCGTGCCGCACTGGTTCCGCGACCGCATGGTCCTGGTCGGCGACTCCGCCCACGCGCCGAGCGCGAGTTCCGGCCAGGGTGCCTCGCTGGCGGCCGAGTCTGCGGTGCAGCTGGCCCGCTGCCTGCGTGACATCCCGGACGTCACCGAAGCGTTCGCGACCTACGAACGGTTGCGCCGCCCACGGGTCGAACGGATCGCGGCAAGGGCGGCCAGGACCAACAGCGACAAGCGCGGAATGGGTCTGCTCACCCGGCTGCTGATGCCGGTGGTGATGAAGACCTTCGGGGCGCGGGCGTTCACGAAGGACCAGAAGTACCGGATCGACTGGGACGCTCAGGTCAGCCGGTAGCCGTGCGCGGGCCGGTTCGCCATGCCGTACCGCGGTTGCACCTCGGCCTTGCCGATCGTCACGAGGTGCTCCAGGTAGCGGCGCGCGCTCACCCTGGACAGCCCGGCCCGCTCCCCCACCTCCTGCGCCGAGAGATCGCTTTCGCTGTCCCGCAACGCGTCCGTCACCAGCCGCAGCGTCACGGCCGACAACCCCTTGGGCATCACCAAGGTGCGCGGCCGGTGGTGCATCAGCTGGTCGACCTCGTCCTGGTCCAGCACCTGACCGAGCCGCTGCACCTCGATCCGCTGAGCCAGGTACTCCCGCATCCGGTCGATGAACGCCGTCCGCGTGAACGGCTTGACCAGGTAGTTGTCCACGCCACGGGACATGGCCTGCCGCACGGTCTCCCGTTCGCGCGCGGCGGTGACCGCGATGACGTCGACCGGCGGTCCGCCGCGGGCGCGCAACCGGGCCAGCACCTCCAGCCCGGACATGTCGGGCAGGTGGATGTCCAGCAGCACCAGGTCGGGCCGCAACGACTCCACCGCCCGCAACGCCTCGCCGCCGCGGTGGGCCTCGCCGACCACCTCGAACTCGGGCATCGCCTCCAGGAAACCCCGGTGGATCGCGGCCACGGCGAAGTCGTCGTCGACGACCAGCGTCCGCACGCTCATCGGTTCCCCGTTTCCGGCAGCCACACGTCGAACGACGCGCCGCCGAGCTCCGAGTCGGTGATCGCCACCTGGCCGCTGCGCCGGGTGACCACCCTCGACACCAATGCGAGTCCTATCCCCCGGCCGTGCGCTCCCATTACATCCTTCGAACTCACGCCCAGGTCGAAGATGCGACCACGTTGTGATTCAGCCACGCCCGGACCGTTGTCGTCCACTACAACCCGTACTCCGGTCGCCGACGAACGGACCAGGACCCGCACCACGCCTCCGGTCTCCACGGCGTCGACCGCGTTGTCGACGAGGTTGCCGAGCACCGTCAACGCGTCGTCGCCCGCGCGGATGTCGACCGAGCTCTCCGGGTCCAGCCGCAGTTCCACGCCGCGTTCGTGCGCTGTGGAGGACTTGGCCAGCAGCAACGCCGCCAGCGCCGGGTCCGCGTTCGCGCCGTCGATGATGTCCGCGGTGAGCGAGCCGGCGCCGCCGACCCGTTCGATGTAGGCGACGGCGTCGGTCTGCCGTTCGAGCTCCAGCAGCCCACCGATGACGTGCAGGTGGTTGGAGAACTCGTGGGCCTGCGCGCGCAGCACCTCGGTGACGGTCCGTTGGCCGTCCAACTCGCGCAACGCGTCGTGCAGCTCGGTGCGGTCGCGCAACGTGAGTACGACACCGACCGCACGGTCGTGTGTCTTCGCGGTCATCCGGTTCGCGACCAGCACTCGTTCCCCGGCGAGCACGAGCCGGTCCGCCACGTCGTCCACCGAGCGCGCCAGGTCCAGCAGCCCGTCGTCGAGGACTTCCTCCGCCGGCTGTCCCGTGGGGTTGTCGGTGAGGCCGAGCAACCGCATCGCCTCGTCGTTGACCAACGCCAGCCGCTGGCGATCGTCCACGGCCACCACGCCCTCGCGGATGCCGTGCAGCATCGCGTCCCTGGTCTCCAGCAGCTGCGCGATCTCGGCCGGTTCGAGCCGGAACGTGCGGCGCCGGACGAGCTGCGTGATCAGTGCCGCGCCGAGCACCCCGACCAGCGCGGCGGCGGCCAGCCACCCGATCAGTTCCGGCAGGTCCTCCGCGAGGTCGTCGGACAGCTGGCTCTCCAGGATGCCGACCGAGGCCATGCCGATGATCCGTCCGTCGGCGGCCCGCACCGGCACCTTCGCCCTCAACGACGTGCCGAGCGTTCCTGTCTCGGTGCCGACGAACACGTCACCGGACAGCGCGGAACTCGGGTCGGTCGAGACGCGTTCACCGATGCGTTTCGGATCAGGGTGCGCGTATCGGACGCCGTTGCGGTCGGTGACCACGACGTAGGTGACCTGGGACGCGTTACGGATCAGCTCCGCCAACGGCTGGATGGTCGCGGACGGGTTCGGCGAGTCGAACGCCTGCACCACCGTCGGCAGCCGGGCCACGCTCAACGCGACGGACAACATCCGGTCCTTGTACGCCTCGCGGATCCGGTCGCTCTGCAACTTGGCCGCGAGCAGCCCGGCGGCACAGGTCGTCATCAGCACGATGACCACCTGCAACACCAGGAGCGACACGCCCAGCGACACGGACCGGCGAAACATGGAGTGCATTCTTGCGCAACGCCTGTGAATCAGGTCACGAACTAAACGACCAATACGCCTTTTACGACCGATGCACATGTTTACGCAGCCGACATACCTACCGTTCCCGCCCAACGTCCGGCAACGAAGCTGAGGAGTGGGCTCGATGGGTGCAGGCTGGAGACGAGCGGTCGCGTTGACCGCCGTCGGACTGGTGCTCGCGGGATGCGGTCAGGCTGCGAAGAGCTCTGGCGGCGGTGACGCCATCGGCAAGCTGGAGATCATGGCGCCGGCCGACCCCGGTGGCGGCTGGGACCAGACGGCGCGGGCGATGTCCGCGGCGGTGTCCGGGGCGAAGCTCGCGGGATCCGTGCAGGTCAGCAACGTCGGCGGGGCAGGAGGCACGGTCGGCCTGCAGAAGCTCGCGAACGAGAAGTCCACGTCGTACCTGATGATCACCGGCCTGGTCATGGTCGGCGCGGTGGAAACGAACGCGTCCACGGCGCGCCTCGAGGAGACCACGCCGATCGCGCGCCTCACCGCCGAGGACGAGGTGCTCGTGGTGCCCGCCGACTCGCCGATCAAGTCGGTCGACGACCTGCTGGCGGCCATCGCGGAGAAGGGCAAGGGCGTGTCGATCACCGGCGGTTCGGCCGGCGGCACCGACCACATCCTCGCCGGGCTGTTGCTCAAGGCGAAGGACATCTCCCCGGACAAGCTGAACTACGTGCCCTACTCGGGCGGCGGCGAGTCGCTGGCCGCGTTGCTGGGCAAGAAGGTCGACGCCGGCATCTCCGGCATCGGCGAGTACCGCGAGCAGATCAAGGCGGGCAAGCTGCGCGCGCTCGGCACCTCCGGGCCCAACCAGGACCCGACGCTGAAGGTGCCGACCTTCAAGGAGCTGAACCTGGGCGTCGAGCTCACGAACTGGCGCGGTGTCGTGGCGCCGGGCGGGATCACGCCCGAGGCCAAGGACCGGCTGACCAAGCTCGTCACCGACATGCACGCGAGCCCGCAGTGGAAGGAAGAGCTCACCAAGAAGGGCTGGACCGACACCTTCCTCAGCGGCGCCGAGTTCTCCACGTTCCTGAACAAGGAGATCGGCCGCATCCGCCCGGCGCTGCAGAACATCGGGCTCGTGAAGTGATTTCGGCAAAAGTCGAGGAGTACGCGTTCGGCGGTCTGGTCGCGGCGATCGGGGTCTTCACCCTGGTCGACGCGACCACGATCGCCGCGCGTGCGGACAACGCGGTCGGGCCGCGTGCTTTTCCTTACGCCGTAGGGGCTCTGCTCGTCGTGACGGGCGTGGCGGCGATCATCGCCACCGCCCGCGGCAAGCTCGGCCAGGCCGAGGAGGGTGAGGACGTCGCCATCGACGGCCGCACCGACTGGGTCACCGTGGGCAAGCTCGTGGCCGTGCTGATCGCCCATCTGGTGCTGATCGACATCGCCGGCTGGCCCGTCGCGGCGACCGTGCTGTTCTTCGGCGCGGCGTGGACGCTCGGCGCGGTCTGGTGGCGCGCACTGCCGATCGCGGTGGCGCTGGCCCTGGTCGTGCAGGTGGTGTTCGCGTTCGGACTGGGCCTCTCGCTGCCCGCCGGGATCTTCGAAGGGGTGCCGTTCCTCGATGGATAGCATCACCGCTCTGCTGGAGGGTTTCGCGACCGCCGCGCAGCCCGCCTATCTGCTGTACGCGCTGCTGGGCGTCACGCTCGGCACCGCCGTCGGCGTGCTGCCGGGCATCGGACCGGCCATGACGGTGGCGTTGCTGCTGCCGTTGACCTACACGCTGGACCCGACGGCGGCGCTGATCATCTTCGCGGGCATCTACTACGGCGGCATGTACGGCGGATCGACCACTTCGATCCTGCTGAACACGCCGGGTGAGTCCGCGTCGATCGTGACTGCCTTAGAAGGCAACAAGATGGCCCGCGCGGGAAAGGGCGCGGCGGCGCTGGCGACCGCGGCGATCGGGTCGTTCGTGGCGGGCACGATCGCCACGGTGTTGCTGACGTTGCTGGCCCCGACCATCGCGGACATCGCGGTGACGCTCGGCCCGGCCGACTACGTGGCACTGATGGTCGTGGCGTTCACGACCGTGGCGGCGCTGCTCGGCTCGTCACCGGTGCGCGGGCTGGCGTCGTTGGGGCTCGGGTTGTTCATCGGGCTGATCGGCACGGACACCTTGTCGGGGCAGCAACGCTTCACCCTCGGGGTGTCGACGCTGGCCGACGGCATCGACGTGGTCGTGGTGGCGGTCGGCGTGTTCGCGGTCGGCGAGGCGCTGTACGTGGCGTCACGGCTGCGGCACGGGCCGATCGAGGTGATCCCGGTCGGCGGCAGGTGGATGACCCGCGAGTTCTGGTCGCGCTCCTGGAAACCGTGGCTGCGCGGCACGTTCATCGGGTTCCCGATCGGCACCGTGCCGGCCGGTGGCGCGGACGTGTCGACCTTCCTGTCCTACGCGGCGGAGAAGAAGCTCTCGAAGAAGCCGGAGGAGTTCGGGCACGGCGCGATCGAGGGCGTGGCTGGTCCGGAGGCGGCCAACAACGCTGCCGCCGCGGGCGTTCTGGTGCCGTTGCTGACACTGGGTCTGCCGACGTCCGCGACGGCCGCGGTGATCGTCGCGGCGTTCCAGAGCTACGGCATCCAGCCGGGACCGCTGCTGTTCACCAACAACTCGGCGATGGTGTGGGCGCTGATCGCGTCGCTGTACATCGGCAACGTGATGCTGCTCGTGCTGAACCTGCCGCTGGTGAAGATGTGGGTGAAGGTGCTGCAGATCCCGCGGCCGTACCTTTACGCGGGCATCCTGCTGTTCGCTGCGCTGGGCACCTACGCGGTGAACTTCGTGGTGGACGACCTGATCGTGCTGCTGCTGATCGGTGTGGCCGGGTTCTTCATGCGGCGGCACGGATATCCGGTCGCGCCGCTCGTGGTCGGGTTGATCCTCGGGCCGATGGCGGAGGAACAGGTCCGGCGCACCCTGCAGATCAGCGAGGGTTCGTTGAGCGCCCTCGTCACCAGTCCGTTCGCCGCGACCGCGTACAGCGTGCTCGTGGTGCTGCTGGCGGTGGCGGTCGTGGTCCGGGTGCGCAAGAAGAAGGCAGAGGTATTGGTGTAACACAACCGCGTCAGCGACGATCTTGGGGCGTGGGAGGACAACGGTGATCCGGCGGCCCCGGCTCGAGGGGCTGCTCTGCACGACGAGGCTCACGACTCTCGTCGCACCCGCCGGTTACGGCAAAACGACGCTGCTGACGCAAGCCGACACCGACCGTCCGGTCGTGTGGCACACCTGCCAGGATGGCCATCGGCTGTTGCAGCCGATGGCCATCGCCTTGTCCGCCGGGTGGACCAGTGTCCCGTCGGTGTCCGGTGAGGACGAAGCCGGACGGGCGCACGCCATCGCCGGGCTGCTGGCGGATGCCTGGCCGGAGGACGTGTTGCTCGTGCTGGACGACATACACGTGCTCAGACCGGGAGATTCGGCGGCGCGACTGCTGGAGGCGTTGTGCCTGCAACTGCCGCAGACCTCCCGAGTGGTTCTTTCCGGACGGACGTTGCCGCCTTTCTCGTTGCGGCGCTTCAAGGTTGACGGTGAGCTGACCGAAGTCAACGCGGCCCAGCTCGCGTTCACGGCCGAGGAGACCGCTGTGGTCGCTGGTCACGACGTGCACGAGGTGACCGGCGGATGGCCGATCGCGGTACGTCTGGTCGCCGAGACGGGCACGGTGGAGGAACTCGGCGACCTGGTCGACGAAGTGGTTGGCAGGGAACCGGAACAGACCCGTTCGTTGCTGAGGACCGCCGCCGCGTTCGATCGGTTCACGTCCGATCTGCTGGCGTCACTGGGACATGCCGAGGCTTCGGCGATCCTGAACGACCTTGCCCGGCGCGGGTTGTTCGTCGAACAGGTCCGGGCGGAACCCGGCTGGTTCGCGTTGGTGCCGCTGGCGCGGGAGTTTCTGGAGCCGGCGGTCGGCGTGCACGCGGCGGCGGCACGCTGGTTCACGTCGAAGGGTGAGTACGTCCGCGCGGTGGATTCCCTTGCCGCGCTGGAGGACTGGCCGGGCGTCACGGCGTTGCTCGACGACGTGTTGCGGACGGGTGGTGCGGACGCGGTGCTCGCCGCGACCGGCCGGGTTCCCGAGGAACAACGCACGGCCGAGGTGTGGCAGCTCGAAGGTGTCGCGCACCAGTTGCGCGGTGAGTGGCGGCAGGCGGCGGACCGCTTCACTCAGGCCACCGAGGACGGGCTCACGGCCGAACTGGCCTGGCGCATGGCATGGATCCAGCACCTGCGTGGCGGGCCGCAGGACGCGCTGAAGATCTGCGACGACTACGTTGCGGACGGCTCGGATCCGACGGCCGAGTCGATGCTGCTGAGCACGGCCGCCAGCGCGCATTGGGCGTTGGGCGACATCGAAGCCGCCGCGTCCAAGGCCACCGAGGCGTTGCTGACGGCGACGAACGACGCCGCGATCGGCACCGCGCACACAGTGCTCGCGATGGTCGCTGCGGCACAAGGGAAACGCGACGAGCTGACCGAGCACTACGACATCGCGCTCGACCACGCGCAGAAGGCCGGTGACGTGCTCGGCGTCATCCGCATCCGCTCGAACCGGGCCTCACACCACGTGGAGGCGGGTGAGCACCGGGCGGCGTTGCAGGAGATCGAGGAGATGCTGCCGCTCGCGGACGTCACCGGGTTCGCGACGTACCGGGCGATCGGGTTGCACAACCGCGGTGAGGCGTTGCTCGGGCTCGGCCGGCTGGACGAGGCGGCCGCCGACTTCCTCGCCGCGCAGAAGGTGTTCGACCAGGCGGGGAGCTGGCTCGCGGCGGCACCGCTGGTCTACCTGGGCGAGGTGCACCGCAAGCGGGGCGACCGGGCGTTGGCGGGATTCGCGCTGCACGAGGCGTTGCGGCTCGCGTCGGCCAAGAACACCGTGCCGCACATGGTGCTGGCACACGTCGGGCTGGCCGAGCTGTTCTCCGACGACGACCCGGACCTGGCGCGGGAGCACGCACGCAAAGCGTTGGAACACGGCGAGAACGTAGCGGCGCTGCTGGTGCTGGGCTGGCTCGACCACGACAAGGACATGTGCCAGGAGGCGGCGGAGATCGCGACTCGGCGTGGTGACCGGGCCGGGTTCGCGCGGTCGTTGCGGCTGCGGGGAGTGCTGGAACGCGACCCGGTGCTGCTCGACCAGGCGCTGACGTTGTGGCGCGAGATCGGCAACCCGCTCGGCGAGATCCGGGTGCGCACGGCGCAGGCGATGCTGATCGGTGGTGCGGCCGGGGAACAACTCGCCGGTGAGGCCCGGCAGCAGGCGGCGGATCTCGGTGCGCGAGTGCTCGCCGAAGCGGCCGCGGCGGTGGCCGAGACGTGCCGGAGGGCGAGCAGGCCGGAGCTGTTCATCCAGACGCTGGGCGGGTTCCGGGTGCTGCGCGACGGCGAACCGCTGCCGCCCGCCGCGTGGCAGTCGCGCAAGGCCAGGGACCTGGTGAAGATCCTCATCGCCCGGCGCGGCAGGCCGATCACCCGTGAGGGCCTGGGCAACCTGCTGTGGCCGGACGAGGAACCGGAGAAGGTCGCGAACCGGCTGGCGGTGGCGTTGTCCACCGCTCGCAGCGTCCTGCGCGCCGGCACCGGAATCGTGGCCGAGGGTGACGCGATCCGCCTCGACCCGGACGTGCTGCCCGTCGACGTGGTCGCGTTCCTCGCCGACGCACGGGCCGGACTCGCTGCGGCACAACGGAACTCGTCCGAGGCGCAGTCACTGCTGGCGGCCGCCGAGTCCGCCTACCACGGCGACTTCCTGGAGGAGGACCCGTACGAGGACTGGGCGGGCAGGCTGCGCGAGGAAGCCCGGCTGATCTACCTGCAGGTGGTGGCGGTGCTCGCCGCACGGGCCGAGTCCGGTGGGGAGTACGCGCTGGCCAGCAGGTATTGCCTGCGCGTACTGGAACGCGACCCGTACGACGAGCCGGCGCACCTGATGCTGGTGCGCGTCCTCGCCGCCGCAGGGAGCCACGGCGAGGCACGGCGGTGTTACCAGACCTACGTCACGCGGATGCGCGAGATCGAAGTGGATCCGCGACCTTTCATTGCGAACACACGACGTAGGGCGTGATCGACCAACGGATGGCTTGCCCCTGCGCGGCCGCCGCCTCACCGGTGACGGACGCGCCGGTGCCGTCCGGGACGACGTCGTCGATGATCGCGCCGGCGACCGCACCGCCGGCGCTGACCGGCTGCTCGGTTCCCTGACAGGCAACGGACTTCGTCGCGGTCTTGGTCATCACGACCGACGAGGTGCCGCCGCGCAGGACCAGCCCCGGTCGGGTGCCGCAGATCGCGTGCGCCGTGACGGTGGCCGAGTCGGGTGCCTCGACCAGGGCGCCCTTGAGGTTGTTCTTGGGCGCCATCCTGGTCAGGTGCACGCCGTCGGTCTCCCCCGCGACGCCGAGCGACTTCTCGCCGGCCGGGCAGGTCGCCTCGGCGTTCTTGGTGCCGCTCTTGGACACCAGGGTGAAGTCGCCGGGCGCGCAGTTCGCCCGTACCTTCACCGTCCACGACTGCACGGTCCCCGCCCCGTGTTCGACCGCCGTGACCTCCACGCTGGTGAGGTCCGCGCTCGGGCGCACCCGCGTGATCGTGGTCCGCTCGCCGGTCACCGAACCGCCGGTGCCGACGACCTTCGTGCCGCTCGGGCAGCTGACCGACACGGTCTTGTCCACCGAGTTCGCCGGGCTGACGGCCTGCACCGCCACGACCTCGTCGGTCGCGGCCTGTGCCACGGCCGGGCTGGTCAAGCTCAGCACGAGCAGGCCGGTGCTCATCACCTTCACGTCCATCCCCCTTCGGGTCCGCGGGCTCTCCCAGCCCGCGGACCCGAAGGATGCCGCGCTCGCTTAAAGCGGTCTTAAGGTCGGACTTTTCGCAGGTCAGGGGCAGCTGACCAGGGTGTCGCCGGCCTCGGCGTCGAGGCAGGTGTCCACGCCGAGGCCGCCGTTGAGCGTGTCGTTGCCGGCGAGGCCCCAGATGAGGTCGTTGCCGCTCAGCGCCAGGATGTTGTTGGCCACCGCGCTGCCGACCAGGTGGTCGACGAAGTTGGTGCCGGTCAGGTTCTCCACGTCGCTCGCCACGTAGTCCTTGAGCGCCAGCGTGTCGTAACCGTCGTCGGTGCCGGAACCGATGGTGACCGAGACACCCGAGTTCGGGTGCAGCGCACTGCCGCTGTTGTAGTCGACGCGGTCCGCACCGGCACCGCCGTAGACGCTCACGCCGCCGCGCTTCGGCCTCAGCGTGTCAACGCCGTCACCACCGCTGATCGTGCCCTTGGCGCGGGTCTCGATGACGTCGTTGCCCTCCTCGCCGTACACGTGGGCCGGCATCGCGTCGGCGTTGGTGTTGTCGTAGTTGATCGCGACGCGGTCGTTGAGATCACCGGCGTTGACCCGGACTGACGTGATCAGCTTCGTGGCGCCGGACTCGTAGGTGCAGTACACGGTCGTGCCGCTGAGCGAACAGCCCGCGCCGACGGCCAGCAGGTCGCCGGAGTCGGTGATGGACAGCCGGTGGTTCGCGGTGTCCAGCGCGACCACGACGTTGTTGGTCTTGCCGGCCTCGGCGTCGATGACGAGCTGGTGGTTGTTCACGTACACCGTGGTGTGCGGCGCGGCGTGCGCGACGGCGGGCAGCGCGATCGCGGCGAGCGTGGCGGCGCCCAGACCGATGAGCATCCTCATGCTGTTTCTCCCCTTGGTGGATGTTGCTGTGTGCGGGGAACAGCCTGCTCAGCGCTCTTTCGGCCACCTTTGGGTCGTTTTAGGGCCGTCTTTCTGCTCGTAGCAGAACGCCCCTTTGCCGGGGTCGCGGTGCTGTCACCATGACGACATGGCGGAGATCCTGGACTTCAAGCGCACGCCCGAACCGTTGTGGCGCGAGGCCCTGGGCCGGAAGCTGCGCGAGGCCAGAGAGGAACGGGGCGACCGCCTGGTCGACGTCGCCGACCGGGCCGGCATCTCGGTGCAGTACCTGTCCGAGATCGAGCGCGGCCGCAAGGAGCCGTCGAGCGAGATGATCGCCGCGGTCACCGGGGCGCTGGGCATCGACCTGGCCGACCTGCTGATCAGCATCGCCGGCCAGGTTCGCCTCGTTCAGCGCACGCAACAGTTCCACACTTCACGTCCGATGGGTCGTCCCTCGGGTCCCGTCGCCATGGCTTTCGCGCTGGTGGCTTAGGCCCGCTGGTCGAGCACCTGGTCCGCGAGTCCGTACTCGACGGCACCAGGTGCGTCGAACACGCGGTCGCGGTCGGTGTCGTGGCGCAGTTCGGCCACGGCCCGGCCGGTGTGCCGCGCCAGGATCTCCTCCAGCTGCGTGCGCACCCGGACCACCTCGTCCGCCGCGAGGATGAGGTCCGGGATCGTGCCGCGCCCCTGTGCCGCCGGTTGGTGCAACACGACCCTGGAGTGCGGCAGGACGGACCGGCGCCCTTCCGCCCCGGCGGCCAGCAGCACCGCTCCGGCCGCGACCGCCTGGCCCACGCACGTCGTCGCGACCGGCGCCTTGATGTAGCGCATGGTGTCGTACAACGCGAGCATCGCCGACGGGTCCCCGCCCTCGCAGTTGATGTAGAGGTTGATCTCCAGGTCCGGGTTGTCCGCCTCCAGGTGGAACAACTGCGCGATCAGCGCGTTGGCCACCCCGGAGTCGATCCCGGTGCCGAGGTAGACGATCCGCTCGGACAGCAGGTGCGAGTAGACGTCCATGACCCGCTCACCGCGCGCGTCCCGCGTGATGACGTTGGGAATGGTGTAAGTGCTCATGCGACAGCCCCCGAGTGCAGTCCCAGCTTGTGCGTGCGGACAGGTACGACCTGAGCCAGATCGCTGACGACGTGGTCGATGAACCCGTACTCGAGTGCCTGCGCCGTGGTGAACCAACGGTCGTGCAGCGAGTCGGTGAAGATCCGGTCGAACGGCTGCCCGGTGTCCTCGGCGATC
The DNA here is from genome assembly GCF_002150765.1 of Lentzea kentuckyensis. Lineage (GTDB taxonomy): Bacteria > Actinomycetota > Actinomycetes > Mycobacteriales > Pseudonocardiaceae > Lentzea > Lentzea kentuckyensis. The sequence continues at coordinate 39,977 of NZ_MUYM01000054.1, read as the reverse complement.
AACCCGAGCACGGTGTCCCTGGTGTAGCGCAGGTCGTCCGCCTGCACCTCCACCTCGACCGCCGAGCCGCCGATCCCCGAACTTCCCTGGTGCATCAGGATTCGCGCGTGCGGCAACGCGAACCGCTTGCCCGGAGTGCCCGCGGACAGCAGGAACTGCCCAGCGCTGCAGGCGAGGCCCAGCGCCAGCGTGGCCACGTCGCACGGCACCAGCCGCATCACGTCGCGGATCGCCAGCATCGACGGCACCGAACCGCCCGGCGAGTTGATCCACAGCGCGATGTCCTGCCGCGGGTCGTCGCTCGCCAGTGACAACATCTGGGTCGCCAGCACCGTGCCGTTGTCGTCGTCGAGCGCGCCGTCGAGAATCAGCACCCGCTGACCGAAGAACCGTTCCCGCAGCCCAGGGCTGAACAGCTTCTCGTTATTCGTCATGGTTCTGACGATGCCGACTCGACGGTGCCGCTCGCCGCTTTCTCTGCTGTCGGCAGATCAGCCCACAGCAGGCACGTGCTCGGGCGGGCAGGCGAACGCGGTGAGAGTCATGCGCCAGCGCACAGTGCCGCCGGCAGGCACCACCGCGACCGGGCGGGTGCGGTCGTGGCGGTCGAAAGTGCGGCCGAGCATGGGTTCCACGCCGATGCTGCGATACGGCGCCTCTTCCGGCCAGCCGCACAGGTTGCGCCACAACGCGACGGAGACGGGTTGATCGGCGCACTCCACCCGCAGGCCGAGCTGATGATCTCCATCCACGACCAGGATCCGGCCGTGTTCCAGGATCGCGCCGACCGCCGACCCGTCGTCGGGACCCAGTGACGCCAGCCCGGCTGGCCACTCGCGGAGCACCGGAGCGGGATCGGTGATCAGCACGGGAGTGCCCGCGGGCGCGACCAACCGAGCGGCGGGGCCGACGTCGAGCAGCGCGTGCGCGGCCCACACGAACCGATAACCGGGCTCCGCCGTCAGTTCGTAGTCGGCGACAACGGCACCGTCCTGCGCGCCGATGGTCCGGCGGAGCGTGAAATCTGGGCAGTCCACCCCGGACTCGTGCCACGGCCTGCTCCAGGCATCGCCGTGATCCGGGGTGCCGCGAACCGTCGGGACGCACTCCTCCAGGCCACCCGCGTCCACGAAGGGATCGCCCGGCATCACCCCGGAGCGCGCCGGGTCGGCACGGTGCCACAGCCACTCGCGGCGGGCCGTGCGCAGCGAGATCCACCGGCCGCCGAGAGCGTGATCGACCTCGGCGTGCAGCGGCACAGCCCCTGTGACCTGCACGGTTCGTCTCCGATCTGGTCAGTTCGTCGTGCAGGCCGTTCCGTTCAGCGTGAACGACCCGGGAACGCGGTTCTTGTCGCGCATGGACCCGAGAAACCCGATCGACACCTCACGTCCCGGCGCGATCGCCGCCGTGTAGTGAACGCTCGCGGCACTGACGGTCGCACCGCGCTGCGACGAGCTCGCGTTCCACATCTGGTTCACGACCTGACCGTCGGCGAAGGACCACTGCAGCGTCCATCCGTTGATCGCCGCCGAGCCGGTGTTCCTGATCGTGATGCCGCCCTGGAACCCGCCCGGCCACTGCCCGCTGACCCGATATGCGACAGCGCACGGCGGCACAACGGGCGGAGGTGGCGGCGGCCGGGTGGTGGTGGTCGTGACGACCACCGGGGATGCGGCAGTGGTCGTCGTCGCGACCGGTTCCGGCTGCTGGACACGTTTCGGAGGAGTTGTGGTCGCAGTCGTCGACGTCATATCCATGCCATTGCACGGAAGTCCCCACAAGCCGCGGTTTTCGCGCGCCGCAGCAGCTTCCGCCTCAGCCAGCGCACCGGCCGCGCCCTGAGCGCGCAGCACACCCTCCCGCACGGCCAGAAGCGCGTAGTCGGTGCCGTCCTCGAGCCACAGGTTGACTTCGCCGGGAATGACGGACGTCATCCGAACCGGCCGCGCCACCAGTGTCTTCGTCGCGAACGCGATCGCGGCGGCGGCCCAGCACTCCGCGGGCGGGGCGAGCAACGAGATCTGGACGCGCTCACCGCTGTCGAGTTCGACCGTGCGGCCGTCGATCACCTCGCGCACGTGCCGGGGCACGTTCTCCTGCGCCTCGGTCACCAACGTGGGCGGGCGCGTCCACACCCGAGTGTCCACAGCGGGCGCGGGGCTCTCCACAGTGCACGCACACGTGAGGAGAACCATGAGAACTGACAAGGACTTCCGGACCACCAAGAGCTCCCGACGCGCTCGTTGAATCTTTGACGACCGTATCGTCTTTGTGAGCGCACCTCACTCCGCCGTTCGGACTTGATCAACTGAGCGAGCTGCCGTACCTCAGGTGAGGAGAACCTGGCAGTTGCACACCAAGAGCGAAACCATCCGACCGGCTCTCAATTGAGACGGCATTCGTCGCTACCGTCGCATCTCTGCCCATTACGCGACTTCCTTGGGAATTCGGAGAAACATCGTGCGAGTCCCTGTGCCCATCCGTCCTGCCCCAGACCGCTCCAGAACCCGCCTACCCGCCTGGCGGACGATCACCGCGCTCGGCGTCAGCGGTCTCGTGGTCGCCGGGCTGACCGCGTCGACCGCCAGCGCGGAGGACAGCACCCTGCGCAGTGACCAGGCCGTCGCGCGCTCGTGCTTCGCGAAGACGCTGACGAAGGGCGACCGGGGTGTCGCCCTGCGCCAGGTCACCTCCACAGTGGACGGCCTCGTCCAGGCGCGGCTCCGCCCGCACGGCAGCGGGTCTGGCGACTGGGACGTCGCCGTGTTCGACAAGGCGACCGGTGCGGTGGTGGCGGCCTCCGCGGCGCTGCGCAGCGCCGAGCTCGCCGAGAGCTTCGTGAAGAAGGGCCAGCAGCTCGTCGTCCAGGCCTGCCGGCTCTCCGGCTCCTCCCGCACCGTCACCCTCGGCGTGGACTTCCTCGCCGCCGCGGCACCGGAATCCGGCCGGCAGGCCGAGATCGTGCGCGTGGAAACGCCCACCAGAAAGCAGAAGGACCACCTGTTCGCGCTCGGTCTCGACGTCACCGAGAAGGCCGACGCCACGGGCGTCGAGGTCGTGCTGGCCGGCGCGGAGGACCGCAGGAAGCTGAGCGACAGCGGCATGCGTTCCACTGTCGTGCAGCCGGACCTCTCGGCGAGGTCGATCGAGAACGCGAAGGCGGACGTCGAGTACGACGCCCGCACCGAGAAGTCCGTGCTGCCGTCGGGACGGACCTCCTACCGGCACCTGTACGAGTACGAGTACGAGCTCAAGGAACTGGCCCGCCGCAACCCCGGTCTGGTCAGGGCCTTCACCCTGCCCGAACCGACCTGGGAGGGCCGCGACGTCGTCGGCGTGGAGATCGCCACCCCGGTGACCAAGGCGGGCGACGGCAAGCCCGTCAACTTCACCATGGGCGTGCACCACGCGCGGGAGTGGCCCGCCGGTGAGCACGCCGTGGAGTGGGCGTACGAACTGGTGAAGGGTTTCCGCGCGGGCGGAGAGCTCAAGTCGCTGGTGCAGAAGACGCGCAACATCGTGGTGCCGATCGTGAACCCGGACGGGTTCAGCGTCTCCCGCGAAGCCGAGCCCAAGGGCGACTTCAGCCGGTTCGACTACGAGATGAAGCGCAAGAACTGCAACGTGTCCGACTCTCCGGAGGAACTGCGGACCGGTGCCTGCGGCGCGAACCCCGCGGGCCGGCTGCGCGGTACCGACCCCAACCGCAACTACGCGGGTCTCTGGGGCGGCGTCGGCGCGTCCTTCCAGTGGAGCAGCGACACCTACCGCGGTACCGGACCGTTCTCCGAGCCGGAGACCCGCAACGTCCGCTCGATCGTCGCCAACCACGCGGTGACCAACCTGATCACCCTGCACACCTACTCGAACCTGGTGCTGCGCGTGCCCGGCGTCGCCGACGTCCGGCCTCCGCTCGAGGAGCCGGCCTACCGCGCTCTGGGCGACAAACTGGCTTCCCGCAACGGTTACAAGAGCCAGCCGGTGTGGCAGCTGTACGACTCGACCGGCGGCCTGGAGGACTGGTCGTACTACGCGACGGGCGGCTGGGCGTTCACGTTCGAGGTCGGCCCCGACGAGTTCCACCCGCAGTTCAGCAAGGTCGTCGCCGAGTACGCGGGTCTCGCTCCGGCGGCGGGCGAGGGCAAGGGCGGCAACCGGCAGGCGTTCGTCGACATGCTGGCGAGCACCGCGGACCAGGCAGCGCACGCCACTCTCGTCGGTTCGGCTCCCCAGGGCTACAAGCTCCAGGTGCGCAAGGCCTTCAGCACGCCGACCTCGCGGATCATCCAGCCGGGCGGCACCACGTCCGACCCGATCCAGTGGGCCGACGTGATCAAGTCCGACCTCGTCGGCAGCGGCGGCAGGTTCAAGTGGGCGGTCAACCCGTCGACCCGCCCGTACGTCGCGGGCAACTACGGCCGCGACCCGCAGGGCCCGGCTCAGCAGACGTTGGTGCTGGCCAACCCGGACGGCGTTCCGGCGACCAACACGGACTTCCCGAACAACCCGGTCGCCGAGCGCATCCCGTTCCGGGTCGAGGGCATGCCCACCGCGGACAACGGCAAGATGGAGGTCAGCGTCAGCTGGGGCACCGCCGGCACCGACTGGGACCTCTACATCTTCGACTCGGCGGGCAACCTGGTCACGTCCTCGGTCACCGGTGACACCAACTCCGAGAAGGCCAGGCTGTTCGACCCGCCCGCCGGTGACTACACCGCCGTGCTGGTCAACTACGCCCAGGCCGACCCGGCGAAGACGGACGACTGGTCCAACCTGGCCGTCGAGTTCTCCTCGCCGCTGCCCACGACCTACGGCCCCAAGGAGCCGTACACCCTCACGTGCAGCGACTCGCGCGGCCGGCTCGTCGGCCTGGCGGAGATCTACGTGGACCGCGGCCAGACGACCGATGTCGGCAACGTCTGCACCCGCTCAGCCACCACCGCCAAGGAACGCAGGTAGTGGTCAAGGCCAAGCCCTCGACCGGATTCCTGTCGAGGGCTTGGCCTTCAACCGTGCGGTAAGGCTCAGCTCGTGCGCACGCTGACGCCCAACGCCTCGTCGTAAAGGTCCGCGACGCTGAAGACGTTGCGGACCGAGCCGTCGACCGTGCATCCACCCTTGTGCGACCCGAAGGCCGTGAAGTTGAACGACCAGCCGCCACCGCTGTCGCCGCCGATGGTGGTGTTCTTGGCGTTCATCGCCACCAGGCGGTCGTTGAACACACCGCTGTTGGTGCAGGAGATCGACGTCCGGAACACGGTGTCGCCGCAGTCACGCGAGTTGGACGAGCGCCCGTAGACGCAGACCGACTCGCCGACGGTGATCGAGGCACGCGGCTCCACCGCCGCGACGTCCCGCAGATCCGTCGCGCTGGCGTAGAAGTCGTCGGGCTCGGCCACCGCGGAGGTCTTCCACTCGACGTCGCCCCACTCGCCGCGGTGCTCCGCCTGGTGGGTCACCGCGTGGACGCCGACGGCGGGATCGACGATCTGGTTGATGCCGTCACAGTGCCCCGCCGTGGTCACACCGGTGGTGCCGCCGCCGTTCTGCACGGCCCAGCCACTGGTGCATTCGAAGACACCATCGTCCTGAACCGCCATTCCACCGAAAGCCTGCTCGTCGGCCGCGACGTCCCCGTCGACCAGCGCCAGGCGGACACCCTGCGCCTCGTCCGCGGAAAGCCGGGAGAGTACCTGCTGGGCCTGGGCGGGCAGGTTCGGTCTCCTGGTCGCCACGGCCTCGACCGTCGAGGTCGTCTCGTCGAAGGACGTGACGACGTCCTGGAAGCCGATGTCGACCAGCCGGTGGTTGAGGCGGACCGACCGTTCCTCGAGCTCCAGCCACGAATGCGGCCGGTTGTCGGCGATCTCGACGGCGACGCCCGAGGCGCGGACCCGCGCCAGCAGATCGCCGTCGGCTTTGCCCTTGACGTAGAGCGTCGGCGCGCCTCCCGGCGTCGCGGACAGCTTCGCGCCCGCGTAGACGTCCTGGCGTTTGGCCGAGATCTCCTGCTGCACCTTGCCGAACGCCTCGGCCACCGCGTGCTGCGCGGCGGCCTGTTCGACCGTCCAGCCTCTGCTCTTGGCGACGAGGGCCAGGTCAGTGGCCAACGCCTCCGGTCCCGTCGTCCCTTCGACGACCGCCGGGCCACTGCTCGTGCCCAGCGAATCCGCGGCGGCGGGTGCGACGAACACACTGCCGACGAGCGCGCACGATGCTAGTGCTGTTGGAATCCTCGATAATTTCACGGCGACTCCCCTGATGGCGACTGAGGAATAACATCCTCGGCCAGGAACCCTGGCAGGCAACATCGCCACCAGGTACCGCCTTACGTACGCAGAAAAATGATTCGAAAATCTTCCCGATTCAATATTAATCAACGGATCGTGACACCGACCGGAGAGTATTCACTTGATAAGACGAGTATCAGCGCGGCCCCGCCGGCCTCGCGTCGTGGACGATGAACACGTCGCGAGCACAGCTCGCATCCGGCTCCGCGACCCAGTGATCCCTGCGCTCGACCGGCTCGTCACCGACAAGGTCCTCACCGCTGACGGTCACCATGTCACCCGCTTTGATCGTCAGCCGATCGCCGTTGGCCGCGGTGAACGCGATCGCGCCCGAAACCCACTCGACCTGCGCCGATCGCCACGCGAGCAGCCTGCGCGCCCCGGTCTCGGCCAGCTCCAGCTCCACACACCGCTCGGTGATGCGCAGCCGCCCGGTGCCGCCCAGGCTCGTCGACTCCCCCTGCGCCTGATCTTCGAGCACAGCGAGCGGGCCGAGCGTTCCGGGCTGCTGCGCCGAGTCGGATCCGGCCGCACACGAACTGATCAGCAGCACGGCGGCACCAACACACAGCCGCCCAATTCTTCGGGTTTTCACGTGATTCCCTCCTTCGGATCAACCACGACACGACCGCCACACCGAAAGGACGGAAATCGATCCCGATCCGGTTGCCTCGTGTCTGTGACACCTGGAATATGCGCCAAAAGGCCGAACAGTTCGACATTCCCACCGAGAACGCATTCGATGAAGGCTCGTCCGCAACACCTGCCCGGAGGCCGAGCCGGCAGCACCCTGTGGTCGAGCGAAGCGACGACCCGACATCTGTGGTCGAGCGAAGCGACGACCCGAGGCGGGGGTCCGGGGCGCAACCCCCGGCTGGGGTCTGGGGGGCTCGGCCCCAGAAAACACCACGGGCGAGGCATGGTTCGCGCTTTCCGCGAACACACCTCGCCCGAAGATCGTGCCCCGGCGCGCCTCGTACAACATCTACCCGCTCGCGCACCCGCCGTGAACTGCAGGTTTCCGCCACCGTGGAGGACACGGACGCCCAGGCCGGGCGATTCCTCGTTGAGTCGGTGGTCTGCGGCGGTCGTCCTCAGGCGTGCTGGCTCGTCACGGGCACACTCTCCGACGTGCTGGACGGCCTGGATGAGCTGCCGCCACCGATGTCGCGGCTGGCTCCCCGTCTTCTCCTACCTGCGATCGTGAGGTGACTGATGTCCAGCCGCGGGGTTGACGCGTTGGACATTCCCAGGGCGCTCGGCGAACGAGTGCGCGTGGCTCTCAACGACTCCGTGCCGCTGTTCGAGTCGCCTGATGACCACGGCGTTCGCTGGGTCTTTCTCGTCTCACCGAACACCGGCGCAGCTCGGCCGGAACTCGCTGAACTTGGTGTCGACCACGTCCGCGCCGGGCGCAGCGTCGATCTTCCGCCGAGTCGGTTCGGGCAGCACCGGTTGCGGTGGCTCACAGGACCAGCAGGCGTGTCGATTCCGGACTTCACAGCGGTGGCGCACGCAGCTCTCAGCGCGGGTGACCAAACCCGTTGCACAACACAGGATTGACGACGACGAACGAGAGAACCGAGTGACGATGACCGAGGTTCGAACATTGCAGCCTGGCGGCATTGTTGCGCCGTATGTGACCGCGCGGCCTGGTGAGCAGGACCTGCGGTGCGACTTGGCGGTACGTCCAGATGGCCGCGGTGTCGGTTATGCGCGTGAGCTTCTGGGTGATCGGGATGAGCAGGGTGTCCTGTGGGCGCGAGTGGCGGAGCGTCTCCTGGAGGGAAGGCCGGAGTTCGCCAGGGTGCATCCGGCTCGGCAGCGGCGAGCAATGTGTGAGCTGCTGTGCCAGGTGTGTGCGGGGCCGGCGGATCGAACGCCGGAAGGTGTTCTGTGGTTGATGCGGGATTTCCGCAAGGACTGGCCAGGTTGGCCTGAAGGTGCGGCTTCGGTGGACCCGCCGGTCTGTGCTCGGTGCGTGGGGACGTCGATGCGGCTGTGCCCGGCGCTTCGGTGCGGCGCTGTTGCCGTTCGAGTTCGGGAGTTCGCGGTCGTGGGTGTCTGGGGCACTCTCTACCGGCCAGGTGTGTTCGCGCCTGTCGCGGTCAATGCCGTTCGTCTTACCTACGGTGATCCGCTGACTCAGTGGATGGTCGCTGCGGCGTTGGTCCGCGAGCTACGTGGGTGCAGCTTCGTGCCGTTCGAGGAGTTGGGCGACGCGGCGGACATGGGATGACACGGGGATGCCGAAGAACTTCCGGGCCACGACGCTCGAACGCGCCATCAGGCGGCAGCTGGCCGGGTGGCGCAACGAGCTGCAGCTCAGCCTGACCGACGCGGGGCAGCGGGTGGGTTTCAGCAGCGCCAAGTTGTCGATGATCGAGAACGCGGTGCAGCCGTCCGCAGTGCTCGACATCATGGCGCTGGGATACGTCTACAAGGTGCCGGCCTCGGAATGGCAGTCCGTCGTCCAACTGTCGCAGCACGCCGAATAGGTGCGTACCCGCGTGCTCGATGGCAGTGCGGTGTCGTTCGACCCGGCGGCAGACCTCGCCGATCTGGTTTTCGAAGCGACGGCGTTGCGCACGTTCACCACTGATTTTGTTCCGCCGCTCCTCCAGCTCCCTGACTACGCGCACTTCGCGGTACGGGTCGACGATCCGTACCGTGCGGCGCTGCAGGCAGCGGTCAGGGATTCCTGGTCGAGCCGACTCTGCGACAAGGATCCGCTCAACGTCCAAGCGGTATTCCCTGAGTCCGTGCTCCGGCCGGTTGTCAGCGGCCCGCAGGTGATGAAGGCACAGTTGCTGCATCTGATGGAGATGAGCGAGCTGGACCTGATCGAGCAGTGTGCGCAGCGATTCGAGAAGCTGCATCAGACGGCGTTGCCCGAAGGAGAGTCACTCGAGCTCATCGCCGAGGCGATAGCTGAACTGTGACGAGCGCTCGTGTTCGTTCTGGTCTGGCGGATGAGGCTGCGCCAACCGGGTGAGATCTTCGACTGACTCGGAGTGGTAACGCTCTGTTGATAGGTGTTCGACTGGCAGTATGTCGCGCGGTCACGCACCGTGGGGAGCGGTGCGGGCAGCGAGAGGTGGGTTTCAGGGTGTCGGGGGAGATCGTCTGTTCGTTCGCGGCGCTGGATGTGCTCGGCGAGGCGTTGCGAATCAATTTGCGGCGGTTCCCGTTCGCCATTCCGCATCACGGCACCACGCGCGAGGACCGGGTTCGGCTGATCGAGGCCGTGCACCGGGACCTGATTGACCGGGGACTGGTCCGTGACGGCGAGTTCGCGCCGGAGTCGGTGCAGGCGTTGCACGTGTTCGCCCGCGGGCACCTTGCGGTCGCCTTGGTCGGTACCGCCGATGAAACGCAGCCTGTGGCACTCGCAGTCACTGACGACCGCACGGGCGTGATTGCGGAGCAGCAGGACAACGCGATCGCCTTCCGGCTCTGCCAGCCCGACGCTGTGCGGATCGCTGCCACCGTCGAACGGCAGGCACGGAGCGAGCACCGTGCCGAACCCGAACCGGTCAGCTTTCAGAGCTGGTCCGGCATGCCTGACCTGGAGACGTGGCTGACTCAGGTCAAGGTAGAACAGGCCGCCATCGGCCGGCAGCTGCGCGAAGCCAGGGAGAACGCCGACAAGGTGTCACTCCAGGTGACAACACTACGCAGTCCGTATGGTCTCGTGACACTGCAGATCCGCAACAGGGCGTTGGTCGGACTGACGGCGGACGCCGCAGCGGTCTCTCGGGCGAACGTCGGGCAGCTCCAACAAGATTTGTGGGAGGTGTTCAGCGATGCCGGGCTCACCTCGGATCGAGGTATAACACCGGCGAGCCCGTCCAAGCGTCGCCTTCGCGCAGAGGAAGCCGATCCGGAAGAGGACGTGTGGAAGGGTCTGGGGGCGCAGTGAATCGAGCCACTGGGATCGTGGGCGTGGCAGTGCTCGCGTTGAGTGCGGCGGCGTGTACCGGTGGCGACGCGGTGAGCGGCAAGCCGCAGGGCATGTCCAGCACGTCGCCGACCTCAGCGACATCGCCTGCGCCCGTTCGCGCCAAGTACACGGCACTGCCAACCTGCCAGCAGGTGACGCAGAGGGTGACGGGTCTGCCGCCGTTCCGGTCCGGCAACGAAGACCCCTCGGTGTCCGACATGCTCACCGGATGTGAGTTCCAGCGCATCCCGGACTGGCCGCGGGTGAACCTGCAGGTGTCGGCGTGGCAAGACGAGAAGAGCGACATCTCGGGGCCTGCTGGTCCAGGTAGAGGAGCGCTCAAGGCCCGTGAAGTGTACGACGTGACGTCCAAGCCTGGCGCCGATCCGGCCGACGACGGTGCGGCTGGGGACGTGGAGGTGGGTGAGAAGGCGAAGTGGCTGACGCCGAAGGGCAAGGACAGCTGCATGCTGATAATCCTCGACGTCAACGCCGTGCTGATTCTCGAGAACAAACCAGCGGACAAGCCCGCGCCGAGGTCGCAGGAGTGCAGGGGGCCACTACGTGAACTCGCGAAGTCGTTCTACGACGCGGTCCAGACGCCGTAGACGCCGCGAAGACCCAGATGAAGGCGTTCCGAGCTGGTGCCCATGCCGCTGGAGCAACCTTTCAGGGCCCTGCCGATGTTGCTCGTCTTCACCGCTGTCGCCACTCAGCTCCCGCTGCCTCTCCCCTGCGCCTGCGGGTCACGAAACATCGCGATGATCTATCGAATTGACCTGGCCGAGATGCCGGCCTACGCGATGAACCACAACACCGTCGTCCAGCAGGAGCGCAAGTTCGACCAGGGCCGTCTGAACGCCGTGTGGCTGACCGACATCACGTACTTGTCTTGCGGTGAGGGCGAGATGCTCCTGTGCGCGATCCGCGACGGGCATTCCCGCACAGTTCTCGGCTACAGCATCGCCGACCACATCAACGCCCAGATGGTCACCACCGCCATCGAGGCGGCCGTGGCAGCCCGCGGCGGCGAATGTCGTGGCACAGTCCTACATTCCGACCGCGGTGGCGAATACACGGCGAACCTGACCGCGCAGGCCTGTTTCCGGCACGGACTGCGCCGATCGATGGGCGCCACCGGGATCTGCTGGGACAACAGCCCCGCCGAGTCGTTCTGGTCGACGTTCAAACACGAGCACTACTACCGGCACGTCTACGCCACCAAGACGGAACTCGTTGCCGCAGTTGACGATTGGATCCTTTTCTACAACAGTACGCGGCGGCACTCCAAGCTCGGGATGCGCAGTCCCAGCGACTATGAGAAGTCACTCCGAGCAGCTGCCTGATCTTCTTACGCCCCTGTCCACCGTTCGGGGTGAACCTCTAGGTGTGGTCCACCGCACCGGCGCACGAGCCGTTGATTCCAAAGTGGATGTTCGATGAGCTCAACGCACGAAGGCAGACCAAACGCGGCTCTCGCGACGGCGACGAGAAGAACACTCGCCCGGCAACCGCTCGCACCTACGTGTCGCGCGGCATGGTGTACGACTCCTGCGGGCGCCGGATGTTCGGCAGCCAACGTGGCGAACGTGCCTACTACCTGTGCTGGCCGCGCAACAACAACCTCGGCCGCCCCGACAACTACCCCAACCACGCAAAGACGGTCTACATCCGCGAAAGCAAGCTGTTCGAAGCGATTGCCGCGTTCTACGCCGACAGGGTCTTCGGCCCGCACCGCCGAGCCATCCTCGCCGCCGAGCTCGCCACGGTCAACGACCGGCAAACCCAGGAACGGCAGGCCCTACGAGAGCGACTGCAACGCAGCATTGCCGATGTCGCTCGCCGACAGGACACCATCCTGCGCCAGGCCCAGAGCGGCGATCCCGATGACCCGTTCAGTCGAGGACTGCGCCAGAGCTACAACGACCTCGAAGCCGAGAAACAGGCCAACCTGGCCGCCATCGCCGAGCTCGACGCCCTGGACGACGCTGAGCCCACCAAGCCCAGTGAAGAGGACGCCAACCTGATCGACGCGCTCCCACAACTACGAATCGACCTGGCCAAGGCACCCGAGAAGCTGCTGCGGAAGCTGTTCGACACCACCCAGCTGACCATCCGGCTGCACCCGGACAGCAACTACGTGACTCTGACCATCAAACTGCCGGCCGACCGGCTCACCGCCATCGCCGGAGCTGCGGAAAGGATCGACGAAATGTTCCAAGACGCACACGAGCCCGTGACCAGCACGGTCACGGGCTCGTGTGTAGATGTTGTACGTGCCCCCGGTGCGACTCGAACGCACACTGGACGGATTTTGAGTCCGCTGCCTCTGCCGATTGGGCTACGGGGGCGTAGCGGGATGAACTCTAGCGGATCAGACCAACAGGTTTCCGCAGGGGACCCTTAGGACTTCACGAGCCGTCCGATGGCCGCCGACGCCTCCGCCAGCTTCTCCTCGGCCACCGGCCCGCCCTCGGCCGCCGCCTGGGCCACACAATGCTTCAGGTGCTCGTCGAGCAACCCCAGCGAGACCGCCTGCAGCGCCTTCGTGGCGGCGGAGATCTGGGTGAGGACGTCGATGCAGTATTCATCGTTCTCGACCATGCGCTGGAGACCGCGGATCTGTCCCTCGATGCGGCGCAGTCGCTTGAGGTATGCGTCCTTGTCCGCGGTGTACCCGTGCATCGGCTCCTGACCTTCCCTACCCCTGGCGGGTATGTCGAGGATACCCGCACGGATGGGGGTGCGTTATGTGCAGCGCTGCTCCGTCAGCGGGAATGGTGAAGCGGCCAGCAAGCCCAGCAACGGGACGAAGTGAGACGACTAGCTGCACATTTTGGACCCATAACACCCCTGTGGTTTCACCGGGTAAATGACCCGACCGGGCGGTTGGGTCACATTTTAGCGGCGAAAGGTTCGCCGTTTTTCCTCATCTGGACTATGGTGTTGTCGGAGCACGTGGTTACGTCGAGGATCCGCGTGCTATGTGAGTACCCAACGGAGGAACAGTGGCACAGCAGACCGTCGTCCAACTCATCGACGACCTCGACGGCGGAGAAGCCGACGAGACCGTGACCTTCGCACTTGACGGTGTCGAGTACGCCATCGACCTGTCGAAGGGAAATGCGGAGCGGCTTCGCGAGTCGCTGGCGGACTTCGTCGGCAAGGCCCGTCGTGCGGGTGGCCGCAAGCAGCGCAAGGGCACCGGCAAGTCGACGGTGAAGGCCACCGACAAGGCCGAGGCGCAGCGCATTCGTGACTGGGCTCGGGCACAGGGGCACCAGATCTCGGACCGTGGTCGCATTCCGCAGAACCTGGTCGTGCAGTTCCAGGAAGCGCACGCCTCCTGACCTGCGCAAAAGCGAGGTTTCCACACGTCGGCCGGGTCGCCGGCCGACGTGTTAACCCGAGGTTCGACCCATCAGGATCAAACACAGTCCTGTTCGTTCACATCTTCCCCGGAACGTGGGATCAACGACCGGGAAAGTCCGCTCCGAACAGGCGTAACACCGCTGTTGCCTTGACCGCTGTCTCCTCGAATTCCTCGTCGGGCTCGGACAGCGAGATCACCGCTCCGCCAACACCGAAACTGACCTGGTCGCCGTTCGCGACGAGGGTTCGGATGACGATGCTGAAGTCGGCGGCTCCGTTGAGCGAGAAGTAACCGAGCGCTCCCGAGTACACCCCACGTGGACCGGCTTCCAACCCATCAAGGATCTGCATGGTCCGGATCTTCGGTGCACCGGTCATCGAACCACCGGGAAACGCCGCTCGAACACATCGGACGGCAGAACTGTCCGGCCGAAGCCTGGCTCTCACGGTGCTCACCAATTGGTGTACGGTCACATAGGTCTCGACGTCGAACAACCGCGTCACCTCGACCGAACCCACTTCCGCGCACGTGCCGAGATCGTTGCGGACGAGGTCCACGATCATCAGGTTCTCCGCCCGGTCCTTGACCGAACGGGCCAACGTTGTGCGCAACATCTCGTCGTCCGACGCATCAACACCACGAGGGCGTGTGCCCTTGATCGGCGATGACTCCACGACGCCATCTCGGTCGACCCGGATAAATCGTTCGGGTGACGTGCTGAGCACGGACAGTTCGCCGAAACGCAGCAACGCCCCGAACGGAACGGGATTTGCGGCGCGAAGCAGCCGATAAGTGGCCCACGGGTCGAGCGGCGCATGCCCCGGCGTCGTGCAAGACATCATGTTCGTCAGGCACACCTCGTACGTCTCCCCCGCCGTGATCGCTTCCTGGCACGCGCCGATCAGCTTCAGGTAGTGCGCACGCGGATGCCGCAGCGTCACGTCGGACACGACAGGTTGCGAAGGCTCACCCAAATGCCTCAGATCTGCCAGGACGGCGGAAACGTCGCCGAACCAGGAGTCGTCGGTCAACGAGAGCAAATAGACGCAATCATCAACGTGATCGATGACCACGGCACGGTCCGCGAAGACGAACGACGCGTCAGGCTGTTCCGCGCGGTGTGCGAAGTCGCCGCCGCACTCCGCCTTCAACTCGTAGCCGAGATACCCGACCCACCCCAGTGCGAAGTCGAACGGCACGTCGGGCTGCTCCACGCTCCATCGCGCGAGGTCCTCGTCCAGCCACGAGAAGAAGGATGGACAGGACAGTCGTTCGCCGTTGAGCACGAGTTCGTGGTCCGGCACCGAGTACTGCGCGACGCGCGCGAGGGGGCCCGACGCGTCCCCCATGAACGAGAACCGCCCGCCGGATCCGCTGTCCAGCCAGAACGCGGCCTCAGACGTCCCGTAGAGCGCCGCGAACGCTTCCTCCGCGTCGACGGCCAGGTCCAGGCGCCGGACGTGCACAGCGCGCCTCTGAGGCTCTCGACGAACCAGCACCGGTTCCGGCACCGCGGCCGTCCGCGTGGGGGTGAGCGCGCTGAAGTTCGCGAGCATTTCGCGTCCGAAGTCCGTGCAGATCGACTCGGGGTGGAACTGCACGCCCCACGCGGGCCGGTCGAGAGCGCGCACACCCATCAGCACGCCGTCGTCGCTCCACGCGATGGGTTCCAAAGAAGAAGGCAGTTCAGTGACCGCCAACGAGTGATAGCGCACGACGTCCAACGGCGACGGCAGTCCGGCGAACACGTCGACGCCCGTGTGCGTGACCGGGGAAACGACCCCATGGCGCGGCACGGGCGCAGGGCCGACAACGGCGCCATAGGAAAGACACAGTCCCTGATGTCCCAGACACACGCCCAGCAACGGGATCTCGGCGTGCTCGATCACCGCGCGGCAGATGCCGAAGTCGGCGGGGTTGCCCGGCCGGCCGGGTCCTGGCGAGATCACCACGTGGTCGAACGAACGCAGTGAGGCCAGCCGGAATCGCGGGTCGTCGTTGTGGACGACCACGGGCTCGGCACCGTTCACCTCAGCGAGGTGCTGGAAGAGGTTGAACGTGAACGAGTCGTAGTTGTCGATGAGCAGAGTCCGCATTGCAGGACGGCACTCTACCTGCCAAAACACCCGAAAAGAGCAACGAGAGAGGGCGGCCACAAACGTGACCGCCCTCCGCACGAACGCGCTGACTCAGCTGCCGACGCGGAACCGGGGATCCGTCGCCAGCTCGGCCAGCTTCTCCTCGGAGAACAACGGCTCGGCGAGCGCCGGGTAGCCACCGCCCAGGTAGCTGTCGTCCTGGGCGACCGTCACGATCTGACCGTCGTTGGACCGGTAGGTGGCCCACTTGTCGAACTGGTCACGACCGCTCGGGTTCTCCTGCACGACACCGACCTTGAGGCCCTTGACGTCGTACACCTTGCACGTCCCGCCCATGCCCCAGAAGTCCTTGGCGAGGGCGCACGGGTCGTCCGGCATGGCCGGGTTGGGCGTGGACGACTCGACGAGCAGCCACCCCACCTTGCCGTCCTTGCGCACCGGTGTCTCCGCCATGTACTGCCAGACCTCGGGCACGTCGCCTTTGTTCGACGCGACCTGGCCCTGGGTGCGCTGCATGTCACCCCCGGAGTAGCTGGGGTCCTGGTACTTGAGCTGCGGTGCGTCGTACCCGGCCGGCACCACGCCCTTGAGCTCGTCGAGCAGCTTCTGCGCCCGTTCCGCCTGAGGGCCGTTGTGAGCCGTGCGGTCGGTCTGCCCGTCCGGCCACTCGCCCGCCCAGGAGGAGCTGCTGCTGGGGCCGGCCCCCATCATGTACTCCTTCGCGGCCGTCGGGTTGAGCGCGAACGCCGAGCCGAGGCCGACACCGACGACGAGCACCGCGACAAGAGCACCGACGATCGACGACCGCCGCTTCGACCGAGCCTTGCGCGCCACGTCGAGCGCGCGGACCGGATCCATCGACGGCGGCGGGCTGCTCGCCACCACAACGTTTTCGAAAACTCGCTTGAGGTCCTGTTCGTTCATCGAACCCTCTCCTGCTGTGAGAGCAGACCGCGCAGCGTCTGCAGCCCCCGCGCGGCCTGGCTCTTTACCGTTCCTTCCGAACACTTGAGGACGACTGCCGTCTGTTCGACCGACATGTCCTCCCAGTACCGCAGGACGAGGCACGCACGTTGTTTGGGAGGCACCTTCGCCAGAGCCTCCAGCAACACCATTCGTTCCTCGGGGTAGGTGCCCGGCGGAGCTGCCGAGTCGGAGAGCTCGTCGCTCGCCGACTCGAACCGGAACCACCCGCGCCGTCGCTCGGAGATGAACGTCCGCACCAGAATCTGCCTGGTGTAGGCGTCCAGCGCCTCGTGCCGTTCGATCCGGCGCCACGCCAGGTAGAGCTTCGTGAACGCCTGCTGCACGAGGTCCTCCGCGCGATGCCAGTCGCCGCACAGCAGGTAAGCCGTGCCACGCATGGCGTCGGAACGGGCCGCGAAGTACTCCTGGAACGCGGCGTCCCGATCACTCATCAGGTCTCCCCCTATCTGCGGTACCGGGTTACTCACGCCACCTGCGGCCTGGCGGGTTGCATGGACCTCGCGAGGAATTCTTTTCGGCCTCCGCGGGCCGAGGGTCCCACCGGCGGTGACGGTCCGCGTGCCGAAAGTGATCGGGCGGGCCCGTGGGCACCTCCGACGATCACGCCCGGAAAGGCGAAAAGCATACTGATGTCGTGATTTTCCTGTTGCTCCTCGGAGTTCCGGCCGGACTGGGCCATCTGTACCTGTGGCGGCGGCTGGTCGTGGACACCACGCGCCCGCGCACGCTCGGGCGGCGGGTCGGCGGGCTGGCCGTCGCCGGGGCGTTCGTGCTGCTGATGAGCGCGCTGGTCGTGACCCGCAGGGTGCCGCCGGAGTACGGGAAGTTCTTCGCCTGGCCTGGGTTCGTGTGGCTCGCCCTGCTCTTCTACCTGGCCATCGCGCTCGGCATCGCGGAGATCCCCCGCCGGGTCCTGCTCAGGCGAGCGACCCTCGTGCCCGCCGCGGTGGGCGCGGGTCCTGACCCGGTCGAGCCGGTCGAGGTCGTGCCGGACCCGTCACGGCGGCTGTTCATCTCGCGGTCGGTCGCGATCGGCTCGGGCATCGCGGCGGGCGGCGTGGTCGGGTACGGCATGACGCAGGCGCTGGGCGCGCCGCAGCTGCTGACCGTGCCGGTGACGCTGGACAAGCTCCAGGCGTCGTTGTCGGGCTTCCGGATCGCGGTCGTGAGCGACATCCACCTCGGGCCGCTGCTCGGCCGTTCGCACACCGAGCGGATCGTGCGGATGATCAACGAGCAGGAGGCCGACCTCGTCGCGATCGTCGGCGACCTGGTGGACGGCACCGTCGCTGAACTGGGCGAGGCCGCGGCCCCGTTGCGGGACCTGGTGTCCAGGCACGGCAGCTTCTTCGTGACAGGCAATCACGAGTACTTCTCGGGTCACGAGCAGTGGATCGCGGAGCTGGACCGGCTCGGCGTGAACCCGTTGCGCAACGAGGGTCTGACGGTCGCCGGTGGCATCGAGCTCGTGGGTGTGAACGACGTGACGGGGAAGTCGTACAACGACGGACCGGACTTGGACCGCGCGCTGGCGGGCCGGGACAAGAACAAGCCGCTTGTCCTGCTGGCACACCAGCCCGTGCAGGTCGGCGACGCGTCTTCACGCGGCGTCGACCTCCAGTTGTCCGGTCATACACACGGCGGCCAGATGGTGCCGTTCAACTTCGTTGTGCCGGTGCAGCAACCCAGCGTGGCGGGGCTGTCGAAGGTGGACGACACGTGGCTGTACGTCAGTCGTGGCGCGGGTTTCTGGGGGCCACCGGTGCGCGTGGGCGCGCCCCCGGACATCACCATGATCGAGCTGAAGTCTGCCGGGTAGATCACACTCGGCCCGCGGGATTGCGTACTTGCGGTGTCCAGGCCGTAGAGTGGACGGCCGTGCCCGCGTACGGACCGCGAGGCGGATGAAGGGGGAACCCTGGGGAAATGACCGAGAGCTTCGCCGTCGACCGGCGTTACGAGGCAGAGGCTCGTATTCGGCGTTTCCTGGACCAGGAGAACCCGTCGACACCGTGTCTGGTGATCGACCTCGAGACGATCCGCGCGCGCTACCAGGCAATCCACACCGCGATGCCGTCCATCGACATCTTCTACGCGGTCAAGTCGAATCCCGAGTCCGACGTGGTGGGCACGTTGGTCTCCGAGGGTTCGCAGTTCGACGTCGCCTCACCCGCGGAGATCGACCTGTGCCTGGCGCGCGGCGCCGCACCGTCGTCGATCTCCTACAGCAACCCCATCAAGAAGGCTGCTGACATCGCGTATGCCTACTCGCGTGGCGTGCGACTGTTCGTGTCGGACAGCGAGCAGGACGTGCGGTTCGTCGCTGCGCACGCGCCCGGTTCGTCCGTCCTGGTGCGAATCCTTGTACACAGCAAGGGTTCCACGTACCCGTTCGGCAACAAGTTCGGTTGCGATCCGGAGATGGCGACGGATCTCTTGCGGCTCGCGCACGAGTTGGGACTCGTTCCTCTTGGCGTCGCGTTCCACGCCGGCTCGCAACAGCTGTCCGTGCAGGGCTGGGACTCCGGCATCGCCGACGCGGCCCTGATCGCGTCGAAACTGCGTGCGGAAGGCATCGAGACCACCACCGTGAACCTGGGTGGCGGCCTGCCCGCGGTGTACCAGGAGGACACGCCCACCCTGGAGGCTTTCGCCTCTGCCATCGAGACTTCCCTCACCCGGCACTTCGGTGCCGTGCGGCCTCGTGTGATGATCGAGCCCGGCCGCGCGATCTCCGCCGAGGCCGGCATGATCCGCTCCTCCGTCGTGCTGGTGTCGCGTAAGTCCTATTCGGACGAACGCCGCTGGGTGTACGTCGACATCGGTCGCTACCAGGGCCTCGCCGAGACCGAGGGCGAGGCGATCGCCTACCGGTTGCGGACTTCACGCGACGGCGGCCCGGTCGGCCCGATCGTGCTGGCCGGTCCGACGTGCGACGCGGACGACGTGATCTACCAGCACACGCGCTACGACCTGCCGCTGGACCTGGAGGCCGGCGACCACGTGGACATCCTCCACGCCGGCGCCTACACCTCCTCCTATTCGTCCGTGTGCTTCAACGGTTTCCCGCCGTTGGCCACGTACTGCATCTAAGTCCGTCGTAATTCACATAGTTTGGAGTGATTGATGTCCGAAGCGCCCTGTCAGACCGAGGAAACCGTCGGTTTGTTCGCGGGACAGCACGTACTTGCAGAGCTCTCGGGCGTGAGTGCCGATCTGCTCGACGACGAGCAGTTCCTGAAGCACGCCCTTGGTGAGGTTCTCACGCAGGCCGACGCAACTGTGCTGGAGGTGATCTCCAAGAAGTTCGATCCTCAAGGAGTCACCGTGCTGGCTCTGCTGTCGGAGTCCCATGCGTCGATCCACACGTATCCCGAAGTGGGGTCGGTGTTCGTCGACGTGTTCACCTGCGGTACTCGTGCGAAACCCGCGCTGGCCGTCCAGCTACTCGCTGACGCCTTGGGCGCCGCTCACGTGAGCACGGACGTCGTCACTCGTGGCATCAAGGAGCACGCCGCGTGAACACCATCAACGAGCCGCTCGCCGAGGGCATGACCCGCCACTGGCGCGTGGACGAGGTGCTGGTCGACACCAAGACCGACTTCCAGCACCTGGTGATCGGCCGCACGGCCCAGGGCGTGTCGCTGTTCTGCGACAACGACCGCCAGTCGACGGAGTTCAGCCAGCTGACCTACCACGAGGCCCTGATGGTGCCGGCGCTGCTGCTGGCCGACACCGTCGAGCGCGTGCTGGTGATCGGCTCCTCCGAGGGCGTCGTGTGCCAGATGGCCGTTCAGCACGGTGCGTCGGTGGTCGACCACATCGACATCGACGAGCAGGCCGTGAAGCTGTGCGCCGAGCACCTGCCGTACGGGTACACGCTGGACGAACTGGCTGCCGCCGAGCGCGGTGACGGCCCGATCCGCGTGCAGTACATCGACGGGTTCGAGTACATCCGCACGACGTCGGAGAAGTACGACATCGTGCTGGTCGACCTGCCCGACGAGCGCGAGGAGGAGGCGCAGCACAACCGCTTGTACGGCGCCGACTTCCTGCGCATGTGCAAGGCGCTGCTGCGTCCCGGCGGCGTCGTCGTGAACCAGTCCGGGTGCCAGACGATGTGGCGCAACACCACGCTGATCCGCTCCTGGCAGCGGTTCAACGAGGTGTTCGACACCGTCGCCTACTACGGCTCGGACGAGCACGAGTGGGCGTACCTGTTCGGCCGCGCGGACGTGGTCGAGGACCCGACCGCGCTGATGGTCGAGCGGCTGAAGACGGCCGGGTACCAGCCGGAGTCGATCGACGACCTGGCGTTGCTGGGCAACAGCATTCCGCCCTACCGGGTGCGGCAGTCGCTGGCCTGAGTCCGGGTGTTGAGAGGGGCGCTTCCCGTTGCGCGGGAAGCGCCCCTTTCGCTATTTCCTGAGCGCCACGGCGGCGCAGACTGTGGCGGCCAGCCAGATGATCGGACCCGCCAGGCCGCCGTACAGGTCGACGTGACCGGGCAGCACCAGGTAGGCGACGAACGCGACGTCGATGACGCCGAGCACCACGGTGTTGAGCCAGAAGCCGACCAGGCTGTTCACGCGGCTGAGCGTGAGGGCAACGAAGATCGCCTGGGCTCCCAGAACCGTCACCGCGATGAAGTAGAGCAGGCTTTCCGCGGCCACTTCTTCTGTTGGTGCGCCATCGGACAGGTCACCGATGACCATCGAGGCGCCGAGCCCCATGTGCAGCAGGCCCCAGAGCACGTACAGCGCGACGGACACGGTGCGCGCGTTGATGTTCCTCCCCATGGCGCTGAAGCGTGCCGTGGGGAGGAACCCCGAACACTGGGGCTGGCCCTACCCCGGCCTCAGCTCAACGCCTGCCTGAGGAAATCGACCTGAAGCAGCAGCAGGTTCTCAGCGACCTGTTCCTGCGGGGTCATGTGCGTGACGCCGGAGAGCGGCAGCACGGTGTGCGGACGGCCGGCGGCGAGCAGGGCGTTGGACAGGCGCAGGGTGTGCGCGGCGACCACGTTGTCGTCGGCCAAGCCGTGGATGATCATCAGCGGGCGGGAGAGCTTGTCCGCGTCGGCGATGAGCGAGTTCGAGTCGTAGACCTCGGGCTTGTCGTCCGGGTGGCCCAGGTAGCGCTCGGTGTAGTGGGTGTCGTAGAGGCGCCAGTCGGTGACCGGGGCGCCGGCGATGCCCGCGTGGAAGACGTCCGGGCGGCGCAGGACGGCCAGGGCGCTGAGGTAGCCGCCGTAGGACCAGCCGCGGATCGCGACTCGGGTGAGGTCCAGGTCCGGTTCGACGGCGGCGGCCGCCTGCAGGGCGTCGACCTGGTCCTCCAGGGTGGCGCCGGCGAAGTCGAACGCGATCGCGCGCTCCCAGGCGAGACCTCGGCCCGGGGTGCCGCGGCCGTCGGCGACGATGACCGCGAAGCCCTGGTCGGCCAGCCACTGCGAGGCCAGGAAGGCGTTCTGGGACGAGACGACGCGTTGCGCGTGCGGGCCGCCGTACGGGTCCATCAGCACCGGGAGCTTGGTTCCCGGGGTGTGGCCGGTCGGGAGCAGGATCGCGGCGCGGATGTTGCGTTCGCCCAGGGTCAGCAGCCGCGGTGCCGCCTTGATCACCGGGGTCTCGGCCCACGACTCGATCACGTGGTCGCCGACGGTGGCCTTCGTGCCGAACCTGTCCAAAGTGGCCGATACGAGCACAACCGTGTCACCGCCCCGGATCGCGACGTTGACACCGTCTTCAGTGGACAGCTTCTCGGTCGTTTTGCCGACCTCGTAGACGTGCGTCTGCGTGGGGTCGTCCGCCGACGCGGCGACCAGGACGGAGTCGTCGGCGATGTCGAGCACCCGGCGCACCTGCAGGCCCGTGGTCAGGACGTCGTCGCCGACCTGCAGCGCGTACTCGTCGCCGTTGCCGACGATCCGCACGAGCCGGCCGTCCGGGGTCCACGCCGGAGCGCCGTCGGTGACCTCGAGCCACGTCGGGTCGGTCTCGACGGCGAGTTCGGAGACCGCGCCGGTCTCGGGGGCCAGCGCGTAGATCTTCCTGGTGCGCTGGTCGCGGGTCTGCGTGGTGATCAGCGGAGCGCCGCCCGACGACCAGTGCACGTCGTTGAGGTAGTCGAACTCGAGCAGCACCGGGACGAAGGTGCCGTCCAGCGACACCACGTGCAGCGACACCGCGGCGTTGGTCGTGCCGGCCGCCGGGTAGGCGATCTCGGTGGCCGTGGTCGCGGGGTTCGCGGGGTCGGCGATGTACCAGCGCTGCACCGACGCGTTGTTCACGCGCGCGGCGATGAGGCGGGTGCCGTTCGGCTCCCACCAGTAGCCGCGGTAGCGCGACATCTCTTCGGCCGCGATGAACTCGGCCAGGCCGAACGTCACGTCCTCCCCATCGGGCACGGCGACCGCGACGTCCTCGCCCGACTCCAGCTCGACCACCCTGAGCGTGCCGCGGGTGACGTACGCCACACGTTTGCCCGTCGGGTCGACGCGCGGGTCGATGACGCCGCCCTCAGTCGGCAGCTCGCGGACAGCACCGGTCGTCAGGTCGGCCACGAACAGCCGGCCCGACAGCGCGAACGAGGCCACCCCCGCGTCCTTCGAGAGGGCGTACCCCACGATGCCCGCGCCGGACTCACGCGTGCGCTCACGGCGCGCCTTCTCCTCGGCCGGCAGGTCCTCCGGGTCGGTCAGCAGCGTCGCCGGGTCGGCGAGCAGTCTTTCGACGCCGGTGGCCGTGGTCAGCTCCCAGAGCCCGTTCGCACGGCTCGTGGCCGTGGCCGGGCGCAGGAAGAAGACACGGGCCCCGTCCGCCGACACCGCGAAGGTCCTCGGTGCGCCGACGGTGAACCGCTGGGTGCGCGCCTGTTGGCGCGGGAAGGAGATGTCGTTGCCCACCCGCCAACACTAACCCGCGCACGCTTGCGGCACGGGTGCTGTGACATGCCACGCGGCGAGGAACGCCGCCTGGCGCGATACAGACCCGACGCAGGTTGCGGACACCGCTTCAGCCGGGAATCACCTCGTAGCGAGTCACGCCACTAGCCCACGCGGCTCTTCGGAGGCAGCGGCACGAAGCCGCTGGTGCGCCGGACGTACTCGGCGTACCCAGGGCGGCGCGACACGATGTCCTTCTCCAGCAACGGTTTGCCGGTGCCCTTCGCGAGCAGCAACGTCATGATCACCGGACCGACGATCGTGAGCGCGGCCAGCCACGAGTGCAGTGCGAACAGGTAGAGGCCCCACCACACGACAGCGTCGCCGAAGTAGTTCGGATGCCTTGTGTAGCGCCACAATCCGCGGTCCATCACGGCACCCTTGTTCGCCGGGTCCGCACGGAACCGGGAGAGCTGCCAGTCACCCACGGCCTCGAACACGAAGCCGACCATCCACACGCCAGTGCCCACCCAATCTAGCACCCCGAACGGGGCCGAAAGATGCTGCGCGGCCTGGACCGGCAGCGACACGATCCACATCAGCACGGCCTGGATCAGGTAGACGCGGTACATCCGCAAACGCGGATTTCCCTTGGCACGCCTCAAAATGTCCTGGTACCGCGGATCTTCGTCCTTGCCCGAGTTGCGCACGAAGATGTGCGCTCCCAGGCGTACGCCCCACACCACGGTCAGCACCGTGACGAACCACTGCCGAGTTGGTTCGCCCTCCGCGAACAGCAGCGTGATCACCGCGATGACGGCGAAGCCGGGACCCCACGCGGAGTCGATCAGGTCGTAGCGGCGACGGGCGTCCGCGTACAGGAACAGCCCGCTGAGCAGCAGGACGGCCCCGAGAAAGGTGATCAGGAAGCTCATCGCGCCACCAGCTCACGGCGCACGCGCGGCATCCCGCTGTTGCCGTTCTCGCTCCTGCGCACCGCGAGGATCTGGTCCACGCCCATCCGTCCTTCCTCGAACGTCAGCGCGCCACCCGCGAGGTACAGGCGCCACACCCGCGCCTGGCCTTCGCCGACCAGCGCGACGACCTCGTCCCACCGCTCTTCCAGTGTCTGCGCCCACGCCCGCACGGTCCAGACGTAGTGCTCGCGCAACGCGTGCACGTCACGGATCTCCAGCCCGGCGGCCTCCAAGAAGCCCGTCGTGGAACTGAGAGGCCGCATGTGCATGTCCGGAGCGACGTACGACTCGATGAACGCGCCACCGCCGGGTGCGTTGTGACCGCGCGACATCTGCTGCAGCAGCAGGCGCCCCTCGGGCTTCAGCAGGCGGTGCAACGTCGAGGCGTACGTCGGGTAGTTCGCCTCACCGACGTGCTCGCCCATCTCGATCGTGGAGATCGCGTCGAACGGCTCGTCGCGGACCTCCCGGTAGTCCTGCAGCCGCACCTCGACGCGGTCCTGCAGACCTTCCGCCTCGACCCTCGCGAGGATGTGCGCCCGCTGCTGAGCGGAGATCGTCACACCGACCGCGTGCACGCCGTAGTCCCGGGCGGCGTGGATGATCATCGATCCCCAGCCGCAGCCCACGTCGAGCAGGCGCATACCCGGTCGCAGGTCCAGCTTGCGGCACACCAGATCCAGCTTGTTGTGCTGAGCCTGGGCCAGTGACTCGTCCGGCGAGGTGAAGTAGGCGCACGAGTAGGCCATGCTCGGGTCGAGCACGAGCCGGTAGAAGGCGTTGCTCAGGTCGTAGTGGTGCGAAATGGCGTCCCGGTCGCGCGCCTTGGTGTGCAGGGCGCCACGCAGGCGGGCCTCCTCCCGCGGCGCGGACGGGTTGGGGCCCAGCACTTTCAGTTGCAATGCGAGTTTCACGACCTCCGCGAGCCTCGGCCGCCGGGTGACCCCGCGCCGCACGAGCCCCCAGATCTCGGACAGCCCCGTCGCGAGATCACCCTCCACGTCGAGCTCGCCGCTCACGTAGGCGCGCGCGAGACCCAGCTCGTTCGGACTCCAGACGAGCCGGCGCAGCGCGTCCCGCGACCGGATCACGAGAACGGTGCCGTCCTGCGGCCCGGCCACGCTTCCATCCCATGCCCGAAATCCGATCGGGACCGGCGCACCCAGCACCCGTTCGGCCATTCCCGCCAGCTGACCAGCGACGACCACCCTGCACCTCCTGCGAAACCTGGCTCCGCCAGACGTTCGAGTCGGCAAGAGGTTCGGTTCGTTTCTGAACCGAGACGCAACCCCACCCGTATGGCCTCGATAGAGCGAACGACGGAACAAGGAGGACATGAGTGTGATCCGACGTAACCGCATTGCCATCGGGCTCGCCGCGGGGCTGGCAGTTGTGCTGGGTCTGGGTGTCTGGAGCGCCACGGGAAGTGGCACGAACTCGAAGCCCGTGGCACAGACCGAAACCGACCTGGGCATCCTCGGCGACTACGGCGACGCGGCTCAGGCCCCGGTACTCCAGGAGCCCGCTCAGGCGCCCGAAACCCCGGTCCAGCAGCAGGCCCCGGAAACGCCGGCCGCGCAGCCCCCGGCGGCACAGCCTCCCGCCGCGGCCCCAGTCAGCTCGTTGAAGCTGGTCGGCAAGGCCGTCGACAAGATGGGCATGGTCATCCAGGACGGCGACGGGCGGACCATGTACCGGTTCGACAAGGACACCAAGGCAGCGGACGCCAAGTCCAACTGCAACGACAAGTGCGCTGAGACGTGGCCACCGTTCCTGTCGGACACGGTTCCGCAGGTCGAGGGCATCGACCCGAAGCTCGTCTCGCTGATCACCCGCGCTGACGGCAAGAAGCAGGTCGCCGTCGCCAACTCGCCGATCTACTCGTACTCGAAGGACCCGGGCCCGGGCAAGTGGGCCGGCCAGGGCGTTGGTGGCACCTGGTGGGTCATCCAGCCCGACGGCAACCGCAACGTCCAGTGCCTCCCGCCCGGCGTGGTGGCTCCTGCGGCGTAACCCCCCACAGCGTTCTGTTAGGACGGTCCATCTGAGACACACAACACCCTGACACGGTGTAACCCCGGCCCTGGGGAAGGGGCCGGGGTTCCCGTCGTTTCGCTCTCGGGTCACGAACTGAAGGGGCGCCACCGGATTCCGGTGGCGCCCCTTCAGTTTCGGAACGATCAGAGCGTCGAGTACAGCGGGTGCTTGGCCGCCAGCACCTCGACGCGGGCGCGCAGCTCGTCGATCGCCGCACCCGGCTTGAGCGCCTCCGCGATGACGTCGGCGACCTCGATGAAGTCCACCTCGCCGAACCCGCGGGTGGCGAGCGCCGGCGTGCCGATCCGCAGACCCGACGTCACCATCGGCGGACGCGGGTCGTTCGGCACGGCGTTGCGGTTCACGGTGATGCCGATCTGGTGCAGCACGTCCTCGGCCTGCTTGCCGTCCAACTCGGACGAGACCAGGTCGACGAGCACCAGGTGCACGTCGGTGCCACCGGTCAGCACCTTCACGCCCGCGGCGGCCACGTCCGGCTGGGACAGCCGGTCGGCCAGGATCCGCGAGCCTTCGAGGGTGCGCCGCTGGCGGTCGGCGAACTCCGGCGAAGCGGCGTGCTTGAACGCCACGGCCTTGGCCGCGATCACGTGCTCCAGCGGGCCGCCCTGCTGGCCGGGGAACACCGCCGAGTTGATCTTCTTGGCGATGTCCGCCTCGTTGGACAGGATCACGCCACCGCGAGGCCCGCCCAGGGTCTTGTGGGTCGTGGTCGTCGTGACGTGCGCGTGCGGCACCGGCGACGGGTGCAGCCCCGCGGCCACCAGGCCGGCGAAGTGCGCCATGTCGACCATCAGGTAGGCCTCGACCGAGTCCGCGATCCGGCGGAACTCGGCGAAGTCCAGCTGGCGCGGGTAGGCCGACCAGCCCGCGACGATCAGCTTGGGACGGTGTTCCTGAGCCAGGCGCTCGACCTCGGCCATGTCGACCCGGCCGTCCGAGTCGGCGACGTGGTACGGCACGACGTTGTAGAGCTTGCCGGAGAAATTGATGCGCATGCCGTGGGTCAGGTGACCGCCGTGCGCGAGGTCCAGGCCCAGGATCGTGTCGCCGGGCTGGAGCAACGCGAACATCGCGGCCGCGTTGGCCTGCGCGCCCGAGTGCGGCTGGACGTTGGCGAAGCCGGCGCCGAAGAGCGACTTGATGCGCTCGATGGCCAGGCGCTCCACCACGTCCACGTGCTCGCAGCCGCCGTAGTAGCGGCGGCCGGGGTAACCCTCGGCGTACTTGTTGGTGAGCACCGAGCCCTGGGCCTGGAGCACCGAGACGGGCGTGAAGTTCTCCGAGGCGATCATCTCGAGAGTGCCCTGCTGGCGTGCCAGCTCGGCCGCAACGGCCTCGGCCACCTCGGGGTCGTACTCCGCGAGGGAAGCGTTGAACTGGTCGGACATCTGGAAGATCTCCCTACTTGGCGCGCTTGTAGAACGGAAGTGCGACGACCTCGACCGGCTGCTTCTTGCCGCGGACGTCCACCAGCAGTGGGGTGCCCGGCTCGGCGCTCGCCTTCGAGACGTAAGCCATGGCCACCGAGTAACCGAGCGTCGGCGACAGGGCGCCCGAGGTCACCTCGCCGACGACCTCCTCGCCGTTCAGCACCGCGTAACCGTGTCGCGGGGCGCGGCGTTCGGGGGTCTTCAGTCCGACCAGGACCGAGTCCACACCGGACTCCGCGACCTTCGTCAGCGCGTCGCGGCCCACGAAGTCGCCCGGCTTGTCGAGCTTCACGACCCGGCCGAGGTTCGCGTGGTACGGCGTCAGGGAGGTGGTGAGTTCGTTGCCGTACAACGGCATTCCAGCTTCGAGACGCAACGTGTCGCGGCAGCCGAGACCGCACGGCTTGAGCTCGTGCGCCTCGCCGGCGGACAGCAGCGCCGCCCAGACTGCGGACGCGTCGGCCGGCGCGACGAAGAGCTCGAAGCCCTCCTCGCCCGTGTAACCGGTGCGGGCCAGCAGCGCGTCCACACCGGCGACGGTGGACGGGTACGAGGCGTAGTACTTGACCGTGGACAGGTCAGTGTCGGTCAGCCCGGACAGGATCTCGACCGACTTCGGGCCCTGGATCGCGATCAACGCGTAGTCGGTCGAGGCGTCCGTGACGACGGTGTCGAACCCGGCGGCGCGCTCGACGAGGGCCTCGGCGACCACGAGGGCGTTCGAGGCGTTCGCGACGACCATGAACTCCTCGTCGCCCAGCCGGTACACGATCAGGTCGTCGATCACGCCGCCATCGGCCTGGGTGATCATCGTGTAGCGCGCCTTGCCGACGGCCAGCGCCGAGATGTGGCCGACCAGCGCGTAGTCGAGCGCCTCGCCCGCCTGCGGTCCGGTCAGGACGATTTCACCCATGTGCGTGAGGTCGAACAGGCCCGCGGTGGTGCGCACCGCGTGATGCTCCGCGAGCTCGGACGAGTAGCGCAGCGGCATCCGCCAGCCCGCGAAGTCGGTGAACATCGCGCCGAGCTGCTCGTGCTCGGCGTTCAGAGGCGTGAGGCGGGACATCAGAACGCTCCTCCAGGGTGCGCCGAAGAGCCGGACCAGGCCGGCTGAGGCAACAGAAGAATGACACGGTCCATCAGAGACTCCTCAACTAGAGCGAGCCTCCCCCTCTGTCATGAGCCTGAGAGCTTCGCCACCGGAGTGGCTTGCACCGTGGGCGAGGCCGATGGCCTGCTTTCCAGAGTTGCCTTCGTCGTGCGGTACTTGTACCTGAGAGATTCCGGGGAGGAGTTGCTCCTTCGGCGCCCACACTCAAATGGGCTCTCCCGCGCGACATCGACGGCCGTGTTCAGTTGGTAGCCCCAGACGCTAGCAGGCCAAACGTCACAACGGCACGCCCTGCGCAGTCTTCTCGACCACCTTGCGCTCCGCCCAGAACGACAGGAACGGCACGGTGCCGGCGAGCAGCACGAGCGCGGTGCCCTTGATCGACCAGCGCAGCTTCAGCGCCAGATCGACGGAAATCACCAGGTAGATGGCGTAGAGGAAGCCGTGGACCGGTCCGACGACCTTCATGAACTGGCCCATGTCCGCGGCGTACTTGAGCACCATGGCCACGACCAGGAGCAGCAGGAAGACTCCGACCACGTAAGCCATGACCCTGAACCGGGTCAACGCACCCTTCATCTGCCCGCCTTCGCTCAACGACCGTCCCGCGCGTTGAGGTCCGCGAGCATGCGGTTGTAGGCCGCGAGCTCCGCGTCTTCTTCGTCGTCGAACTGCTCGACAGGCGCGGGTTTGACGGCGTCAACGGTAGTCACCGGCTTCGCGGCGGGCGCAACCGGCTCCGGTGCGGAGAGAGCCTCGTCACTGCGTTGGCGCGTCAGGCGACGGAAGCGCCACACCATGAAGGCCGGGAAGAGGCCGAAGAGCGGCCACTGGAGCACGTAACCGAGGTTCTGGAACGTGCCGCTGGCGGACTCGAAGCGCTGCCACTGCCACCACGCGAGCCCGCAACAAAGGATCAGGGCCGCCACACAGGCAAGCCCGATCAACACTCGCTGGGGGGTGAGGAGGCCGCGCACGACCTCCAGACTACAAGTGCAGGGCTCCCGCCTCCGAGAGCCCGTGCCCCACTACGCCACGCCGTCCCGGCGCTGCCTCTGCAGACGTGCGACGCACCAGGCTGCGGCAGAACCGCGGCGAAGGTGCTGGAGAACCGTCATCGGTCCCAGGCGCCTCCCGAGATCGGCAGGGGTCAGGCCCGCCGCGCGATAGTCGAGCGCGCGCTGGTCCAACGGGCTGATGCCCGCGTCCCACCACTGCTCGGCCTCGGCGACGTCGCCAACCAGCTGCCAGTAGCTCGCTGCGGCAGCGAGCAACGCCTCGGGTGCCTCCGGCGCCCGCTTGCGCATCGCGGCCACGTAGGCCGGATCCGCCGAGTCGACCTTGACCAAGCCACGCGACGACCCGCTCCTGCCTCCCCGCTGCACGGGGATGCCTGGCGCCGAGGGGGGAGCCTCCGCGAGCCACGCGTTCTTGATCCGGTTCACCTCCTGCATCTCTGCGTCATCAGACCGTTCAGCCGCCCACTGCTGCAACAGCTCGTGGACCCCGGAGTCCTCGACCATATGTGCCTCCTCGTCGGTCGGGGATCGGCCATTGCAGCGGAAGGTATTCGGTAGGTCTGACAATCGCCAGACCCTGAATCCCCAGAACACCCGTTACCAGTGCGTGATTGGCCTCTTTCCACCCATCCGGCTCAACGCGAACGGACGAAGGTCACCCGCTGTCACTAGCTGATCGGGGTCGCCGTACCGAAGAGGCTCCTGATGAAGGTGATGATCGACTCCGCGCCCTGCCTCAGCCAGCCGAGCACCTGCTGGACCGCGGCGGCGGACTGCTCGGGCTGGGTGATCAGGAGGAACAGCACCAGCGCGACGGCCGCCAGCACTAGCACCTTCTTGAGGTTCACAGGTACCTCTCCGTCCATGTCGCTCACGAGTCAGGCGGCGGACCGCCCGTGTCACCCGTCATGGTCCCTCATTCACCCTTGCGATGAACAACGACCACGCCCAACTGGTCCCGGGATCCACCAGGCCCGCACGCCTACGTGACGGGGAATGTCACCCGAATGGCGGCTAAAGAGGTCCCTGTCCAGCGCCGATGTCCTGGGCACGAGGTGAACACGGACTCCCTCGCATCCCACAGCTTGGACAGCCACTGTTGCACCGGGCCTCACCCGGATGCCGAACCACCCCCAACACGCTCTGTCACGTCGTCGTGTCTCCATTAATACGCACGCGAGCATTCATCCAATTACTCCTGACCGCCGCAGTTCCATAATTTGGGCCTCCGCCACACCCATGTCGGCAAGCACTTCCCCGGTGTTCGTCCCGGTCGATACCGGGGGCGTCGGAACCGCCGTCGGTGTCCGGTCGAAGCGGGGAGCCGGCGCCGGGTGCAACGCCCCGGAGACGTCCACGAACGAAGCACGCGCCGCGTTGTACGGATGCCGTGCCGCCTCGGCCGGGGACAGGACCGGTGCCAGGCAGGCGTCCGTGTCCTTCGCGAGGTCGGCCCACTCGTCCCTGGTCCGGGTCTTCACCGCCGCCGCGATGCGTTCGCGCAGCTCAGGCCAGTTCGCCGGATCGTCGCGGGACGGCGCGTCCGCCAGCCCCAGCACGCCCACCAGGTCGGCGTAGAACCTCTCCTCCAACGCGCCCACGGCCACGAACCGCCCGTCCGCGGCCTCGTACACGTCGTAGAACGGCACGCCGCCGTCGAGCATGTTCTCGCCGCGCCCGCCCTGCCACATGCCCGCGTTGCGCATGCCGTGCAGGAACGTCGTCAGCAACGCCGCCCCGTCGACCATCGCCGCGTCGACGACCTGGCCACGCCCGGAGCGTTCCCTTTCGTACAGCGCGGCGAGCACGCCGACGGCCAGCAGCAGCCCTCCCCCGCCGAAGTCGCCGAGCAGGTTGATCGGGAAGCTCGGGGGTCCACCGGCCCGTCCTAGAGGTTCCAAGGCGCCCGCCACGGCGATGTAGTTGATGTCGTGGCCGGCCCGGTCGGCGAGCGGCCCGTCCTGGCCCCAGCCGGTCATGCGTCCATATATAAGGCGCGGGTTGCGAGCCAGGCACTGCGCCGGACCGATGCCCAGCCGCTCGGTCACGCCCGGCCGGAAGCCCTCCACCAGCACGTCCGACCGCTCGACCAGCCGCAACACCAGCTCGGCGCCCTCGGATTTGCGGGTGTCGATCGCGACCGAACGCCGGCTGCGGGTCAGGAAGTCGCCGGGAACCGTCGGGTGACTGCCCGGCTTGTGCACCTGGATCACGTCCGCGCCGAGGTCGGCGAGCACCATGCAGCCGAACGGCGCGGGCGCGAGGCCCGCGAGCTCGACGACGCGAAGTCCTGCCAGCGGCCCTTTCTTCGAGGTGGCAGTCACAGGGACCTCGCGATGATTTCCTTCATGATCTCGTTCGTCCCGCCGAAGATCCGCTGCACGCGGGCGTCGGACCAGGCCCGTGCGATCGGGTACTCGTTCATGTAGCCGTAGCCGCCGAAGAGCTGCACGCACTCGTCGACGACCTTGCCCAGCCGGTCGCTGGCCCACCACTTCGCCATCGCCGCGGTCGGCACGTCGAGCTCGCCGCGCAGGTGCTTCTCGATGCACTCGTCGATGAACGCCCTGGTCACGGCCGCTTCGGTGGCGCACTCGGCGAGCTTGAACCTGGTGTTCTGGAACTTCATCAGCTCCTTGCCGAACGCCGTGCGCTCCTTGACGTACTTCAGCGTCACGTCGACGGCCGCCTCGATGCCCGCGATGCAGCAGACACCGATGATCAGCCGTTCCTGCGGCAGCTGCTGCATCAGCTGGATGAACCCGAGGCCCTCCTGGTCGCCCAGCAGGTTCGCGGCGGGCACGCGGACGTCGTCGAAGAACAGCTCGGCGGTGTCCTGGCCCTTCATGCCGACCTTGTCGAGCACGCGGCCGCGCCGGATGTCGTTCTCCACGACGATCAGCGAGATGCCCTGCGCGCCCTGGGCGGGGTCGGTCTTGGCGACCACGATCACCAGGTCGGCGTGCAGGCCGTTCGTGATGAACGTCTTCGAGCCGTTGATGACGTACTCGTCGCCGTCCCTGACGGCCCTCGTGCGGATGCCCTGGAGGTCGGAGCCCGCGCCGGGTTCGGTCATCGCGATCGCGCCGACGTACTCGCCGGACGCGAGCTTGGGCAGCCAGCGCTGCTTCTGGTCCTCGGAGCCGTAGGAGTTGAGGTAGTGGGCGACGATGCCGCTGTGCACGCTGTTGCCCCACGCGCTGTCGCCCGCGCGTGCCTGCTCCTCCAACAACACGGCCTCGTGTGCGAACGTGCCGCCGCCACCGCCGTACTCCTCGGGGATGCTCAGGCACAGCAGCCCGACCTCACCCGCACGCCGCCACAGGTCGCGGTCGACCTGCTTCTGCTCGGCGAAGCGTTCCTGGTGCGGCGCGACCTCCTTCTCCATGAACGTGCGGGCGAGCTGGCGCAACTGGTCCAGGTCGCTGTCCATCCACCGCGATCGACGCTCTGCCATGCCGTCCACGAAACCACCGGACGTTGATCCACGCCATGACCGGCGCGCCAGGCCGTCACCCGAAAAACTGAGCGAAATTCCCACCCCGTCGGACACACTGCTCCACATGCAGATCCAGCAGGTCACGCCGGACGAGTGGCGGCTGTGGCGCGACATCCGGTTGGAAGCGCTGGCCAGCGACCCCGAGGAGTTCGGGTCGACGCTCGCCCGTGAGGAGGAGTACAGCGAGTCGGACTGGCGGGAGAGGCTGGTCGAGGGCGTGAAGGTGGTCGCTTTCGACGACGGGCCGGTCGGGCTCGTCGCGGGTGCGCCGGAACCGCAGGGTCTGTACCTCTACTCGATGTGGGTGAGCTCGTCGCACCGCGGCCGCGGGGTCGGGGAGGCGCTGGTCCGCGAGGTGCTGACGTGGGCGGCGGAGGCGGGCTGGAAGCTCGTCCGGCTGCGCGTGTACGACCACAACCTGCCGGCCAGGCGGCTTTATGAGCGACTCGGCTTCGTGGACGCCTTCGAACCGGAGCACATGGAGCTGAAGGTGAGCTAATCGGTCACCCTTCACGGTCATGGCCAGCTCAATCGAGCAGGCTTAGCGTGGGTGCCATGAGCGAAGCCTTGATCTTCGACGCGGTGCGCACGCCGCGCGGCAAGGGGAAGCGCGGGTCGCTGCACAGCGTCAAGCCCGTCGCTCTCGCCGCCGGGGTGCTGCGCGCGCTGTCCGAACGCAACTCCCTCGACACCTCCGCGGTGGACGACGTCGTGTTCGGCGTCGTGTCACCGCTCGGCGAGCAGGGCGGCGACATCGCCCGCACCGCCGTCCTGGCCGCGGGCTGGGACCAGCGGCCGGCCGGTGTGCAGCTCAACCGGTTCTGCGCGTCCGGCCTGGAGTCGGTGAACCTCGCCGCGGCCAAGGTCGCGTCCGGGTTCGAGGACCTGGTGGTCGCGGGTGGCGTCGAGTCGATGTCGCGCGTGCCGATGGGCTCCGACGGTGGCGCGTGGGCGATCGACCCCGCGACGAACTTCGACCTGTCGTTCGTGCCGCAGGGTGTTTCGGCCGACCTGATCGCGACGCTCGAAGGCTTCTCGCGCACCGACGTCGACGCGTGGGCCGCCCGGTCGCACGCCCGTGCGTTCGAGGCGCAGAAGGACGGCCGGTTCGAGCGTTCCGTGGTGCCGGTGATCGACCAGAACGGCACGGTGGTGCTCAAGGAGGACGAGACGATCCGTCCCGAGTCCACTGTGGAGTCGCTGGGCCGGTTGAAGCCGAGCTTCCAGTTCCACGGCGACCTGGGTTACGACACGGTGGCGATCGACCGCTACCCCACCGTCGAGCGCATCAACCACGTGCACACGCCCGGCAACTCGTCGCAGATCGTCGACGGCGCCGCGGCGATGCTGATCGGCTCCGAAGCCGCCGGTCGTGCCCTCGGGCTGACCGCGCGGGCGCGGATCGTGTCCGTCGCGGTGGTCGGCACCGAACCGACGATCATGCTCACCGGGCCGGCGCCGTCCGCGCGCAAGGCGCTCGACAAGGCGGGGCTCTCGGTCGAGGACATCGACCTGTTCGAGGTCAACGAGGCCTTCTCGTCGGTCGTGCTGAAGTTCCTGCGGGACATGGACATCCCCGAGGACAAGGTCAACGTCAACGGCGGCGCGATCGCACTCGGCCACCCGCTGGGCGCGACCGGCTGCATGATCCTCGGCACGCTGCTGGACGAGCTGGAGCGCCGGGACCTGCGCCGCGGGCTGGCCACGTTGTGCGTGGGCGGCGGCATGGGTATCGCGACGATCATCGAGAGGGTCTGAGGCATGCCGTTCCACTACGACAAGGACTCCGACGGCATCGTCACGCTGACGATGGACATGTCCGGCTCCGCCAACGTGATGAACAACGAGTACCGCGACCTGATGGGCGACGCGGTCTCTCGCCTCGAAGGCGACGAGATCACCGGAGTGATCATCACGTCCGCCAAGAAGACGTTCTTCGCGGGCGGCGACCTGAACGTGCTGATCGCGATCACCCCGGAGAACGCGGCCCAGGCGCTGGACGGCGTCGAGGAGCTCAAGTCCCAGCTGCGGCGCCTGGAGAAGCTCGGCAAGCCCGTCGTGGCGGCGATCAACGGGTCCGCGCTCGGTGGCGGGTTCGAGATCGCGCTGGCCTCGCACCGCCGGATCGTGCTGAACGACAACAGCATCCGTGTCGGCCTGCCCGAGGCCACGCTGGGCCTGCTGCCCGGCGGCGGTGGCGTGACGCGCATGGTGCGGCTGCTCGGCGTGCAGAAGGCGTTGCCGTTGCTCATGGAGGGCAAGCAGCTGCGGCCGGAACGCGCGCTGCAGGCCGGAATCGTGCACCAGGTCGTGGAGACGCGCGAGGAGCTGATCTCCGAGGCCCGTGCGTGGATCCTCGCGAACCCGGCGCCCGTGCAGCCGTGGGACGTGCAGGGCGCGGGTGTGCCGGACCTGAAGTTCGGTGACCCCAACAGTTACGGCCTGCTGGGCGCGGCTCCCGCGGTGTTGCGCAAGAAGTCGCACGGCGCGTACCCGGCACCGGAGAAGATCATGGCGACCGCGGTCGAGGGTGCCTACGTCGACTTCGACACGGCGCTGAAGATCGAGGGCCGCTACTTCGTGGAACTGGCCTCCGGTCAGGTTTCCAAGAACATGATCACCGCGTTCTGGTTCAACCTCAACGAGGTCAACGGCCGCGCGTCGTCGGCAGGCAAGCGGGTGGCGAAGCTCGGCGTGCTGGGCGCGGGCATGATGGGCGCTGGAATCGCCGAGGTGTCGGCGAAGGCCGGCATCGAGGTCGTCCTGAAGGACGTGACGCTCGAAGCGGCCCAGAAGGGCGCTGGGGGCCTGGAAGGCGTGCACCCCACCGACTCCGACGCCGACC
Source organism: Lentzea kentuckyensis (assembly GCF_002150765.1). Taxonomy (GTDB): domain Bacteria; phylum Actinomycetota; class Actinomycetes; order Mycobacteriales; family Pseudonocardiaceae; genus Lentzea; species Lentzea kentuckyensis. The sequence continues at coordinate 3,457 of NZ_MUYM01000054.1, read as the reverse complement.
TCGCGGGCTGCGACCTGATCATCGAGGCGGTGTTCGAGAACCGCGAGCTGAAGAACAAGGTGCTGGGAGCCGCGGAGGCCCAGGCGCTGCCGGACGCGGTGATCGCGTCCAACACCTCGACGCTGCCGATCACCGGGCTCGCCACGGCGGTTCCGGACGCCGAGCGGTTCATCGGGCTGCACTTCTTCTCGCCAGTGCCGAAGATGCGGCTGGTGGAGATCATCCGCGGCGAGAAGACGTCCGAGGAGACGTTGCAGCGGGCACTCGACTACGTGCGGCAGATCGGGAAGACGCCGATCGTCGTCAACGACTCGCGCGGCTTCTACACCTCGCGGACGTTCGGCACGTACGTGATCGAGGCGATCTCGATGCTGGCCGAGGGCGTCGCGCCGGCGCTGATCGAGAACGTGGCCAAGAAGTCCGGCATGGCCGTCGGACCGCTGGCCGTGTCCGACGAGGTGACGCTGTCGCTGCAGCTGAAGATCCACGACCAGACGCTCGCCGACGACCCGTCGCTGGTGGCGGACAGCGCGGCCTACGACCTGATCCGCGAGATGGTCGGCCTGGGGCGCGCCGGGAAGTCCACCGGCGCGGGCTTCTACGAGTACCCCTCGGACGGGTCGAAGAAGTTCCTGTGGCCCGAGCTCACGACCCGGTACGCGAAGGCCGACGCCGGCGTGTCCGAGCAGGACGTGCGGGACCGGCTGCTGTTCGTGCAGGCGCTGGAAACAGTGCGGTGCCTGGACGAGGGCGTGCTGACGTCGGTGGCGGACGCGAACATCGGCTCGATCTTCGGGTTCGGCTTCGCGCCGTGGAGCGGTGGCACGTTGCAGTTCATCAACTCCTACGGCGTGCAGGCGTTCGTCGAACGCGCGGACTACCTCGCCGACACGTACGGGGAGCGGTTCCGCCCGCCGGCCTCGCTGCGGGAGCGGGACGAGTTCTAGGCGCGGTAGGAGCCGGGTGAGGACCCGGTCCACCGCTTGAAGGCCCGGTGGAAGGCGCTCGCCTCGGAGAACCCGAGGCGCAGCGCCAACTCCTCCACCGACTCCCCGCCCCGCACCAGCGACGCCACCGCCTGGTCGCGCAGCAGCTGCTCACGCACCTCGCGGAACGACGTCCCGTCCGCGGCGAGCCTCCTGCGCAACGTCGGCGCCGACACCCCCAGCTGAGCCGCCACGGCCTCCAGCCCGGTCACCCCGCGCCCGAGCAACCGCCGCACGTGCCCCGCCGTGTCCGCGCCGTGGTCCCGGCGCGACAACAACTCCGCCGGCGAGTGCCGCAGGAACCGGCGCAGCGCGGCCTCGTCCTGCACGACCGGCATGCGCAGGAACTTCGGGTCGAACGCGATCGCGGTGGCGCGCGCGTCGAACGTCAACGGACACCCGAAAATCAGGTGGTACTCGGCCGCGTGCGCCGGTTCGGGATAAGCGAACTCAGCCTCCCGCAGCGGAATGCGGCGGCCGATGAGCCACGACGAGAACCGGTGCCACAGCACGAGAAGCGACTCGGTGAGGAAGTGGTCGGGATCGCCCGGCACGTCGAGCTCGAACCGGCCGTCGTCGAGCGCCAGGTGCAGCGGTTCGTCGAAGAGCGCGTAAAAGGCCAGGCCGCGCCGGAGCGCCGACTCGAGGTCCGGGCAGTGCACGGCCAGCAAACACATCATCGCGAACGTGCCGCGTTTCGACGGCCGGGGCCCGAACCCCATGAACTCGTCGTCGAGAACTTCCCAAAGCGTCTGAATGAGCTTCGTGTACTGCGCGGGCGTGACGCGCGCACGGTCGTCGGCGAGCAGACTGGCCGGAATACCCGCACCGCTGAGCACGTCGGACGGCGCCGGGCACGCGCGGAGAGCCGCACGCACGTAATGGATCGCCACGGTCCGGGTGTGCACGAACCACAGTAAACGCCACCGGCGGTGACGCGGCTCCGGGGAGAGTTGGAGTCGCGTCACCGCCGGTGAAGGCCCACCCAGTGAGCCGTACCCCTCGCCAACGGGGCTTCCGCACGCCCATCGGCAAGGGACGATGTTGTGTCCGTCCGGATAACGCTATGTGGTCTAGACCAGGAATGTCAATAGTGTGAAGAGAGCAAACTCGCCGCGATGTTTCAGCCTTGTTCCAACGGTGCTACAGCGAAGCCCGCCGAGAACCGCTCGCACCAGATCACCACACTCCGAATGGCGGACACGTCCACTCCGGCGGGAATTTCGTACACCTGGTCGCCACGATTTCCCTTCAACTTGCCAAGACTGGTGAATCCCTGACCAAATGTCTTCTCCGGCGAGCTGGAAGCGTGCGGCGAGAGGTATACGTGCAGGTCAGGACCATCGCTCGTGTCCAACGAGGCGAACTGGACCGAGTAGCCGCTGTTCGGCAGCTTGATCAGGCTTGCCTTACCGGTCGTGGCGTGCTCAAGAGACCGCCACTCACCCGCGGCAACCTCTTTGGCCGTTTCCGCAACGGGCGCGGGCGCGCTGGAAGTCTCCGACTGAGCCGTGGACGTCGGCACCAGCAGCGCTTCGTGCGTTTCGCGGTTCGTGAGCAGCCGCCACGGCTGGAACAGGTACAACCCGACCCCCAGCGCAACGACCAGCACAACTGCGATGGGAATCAGAAATCGGCGATACGGCATACCGAAAATACTGGCCCAAACCGGACCAAAAAGAGCTTACGGAGTTGTTATGGTCCCTGCCGTGGCGACACAGGCGAGGATCGGCCAGGCCGTGCTCGGGGTCCTGATGGTCGGCTGCGCGCTGACCGGCCTCTTCCCAAGACCCGTCCCCCTCCTCTTCGCCATCGCAGCAGTAGGCACAGCCAACGCCGCGTTCCCACTCATGCGCACGTTCGGCTCCGCACTACTAGGCGGCGTAGCGGCCTCCTCCATCGCCCTCTCCTCGGTCCCGTTCGTCACCTGCTCCTCTGAACGCTTCACCGAGGTGTTCACCTGCACGGGTGACGCTCCGACGTGGCATCTGACCGGAACCGTGCTGGTGGCAGGCCTTTCCGGGGCCAGTTTGGTACTCGCCCGGATAACAGATCAGTGACAGCGATCACTCAACCGGGGCCATCAAGAAGCCGATAAGGCAAGCAGGCGAGCGTTCTGCTGCGACTGGTCTACCCGCTAATCTGAGCGTGATCGCCCGACTTCCAACCGTGAGCATGTGAGGAGATCTGCTGTGCGCGCACTGTGGGCCGCGGGTGGTTCCGCCGTGCTCGGGTCCGCGTTGCTCGGAGTGCTGGTGGGAATGGCGATCCACGGCGTGGCCGACGACGATCCGCTGAGCAGAACACCCGAGTCCAGCTGGATCAGATCCACCTCCAGCACCCCACCAAGCTCAACCGGGAGCACCACCCCCACCATCAGCGCCCCGTCGAGCGCCCCCAGCAGCGAGTACCCGAGCACCCAGCAAGCCCCGAAAAAAACGACCCCACCCCCGGCCATCACGAACCAGACC
>NZ_MUYM01000053.1 GCF_002150765.1 Lentzea kentuckyensis | reverse complement strand
GCCCGGCTTCGCGCGTCCCCGACCTGCAAACGCCCGCACCACCGCCCAGTAGAGGTCTGGACCATTTCGTGCTTCAATGACAAAGGGTCGCCGCCTGTAAGCGAAAGGTGAGCGAATGTCTGCCCGCTTCTTGCCGAGGGCACTGACCGCCCTGCTTCTGCTCATGAGCACCGTGCTAGTCCCGTCCACCGCACAGGCAGCCGACACCTGCGCCCTCAAACCCCGCCCGGCCGGCAAGGTCCTGCAGGGGTACTGGGAGAACTGGGACGGCGCCTCGAACGGGGTGCATCCGCCGTTCGGCTGGACGCCGATCACCGACAGCCGCATCAAGCAGCACGGCTACAACGTGATCAACGCTGCGTTCCCCGTCATCCGCTCCGACGGCACGGTGCTGTGGGAGGACGGCATGGACGCCGGCGTCAAGGTCGCCACGCCCGCCGAGATGTGTGCGGCGAAGGCGGCCGGGGCCACGATTCTGATGTCGATCGGTGGCGCTGCGGCGGGCATCGACCTGAGCTCCACGGCCGTGGCCAACCGGTTCGTGGCCACGGTTGTGCCGATCCTGAAGAAGTACAACTTCGACGGGATCGACATCGACATCGAGACCGGCCTGGTGGGCAGCGGCAACATCAGCCAGCTGTCCGCCTCGCAGGCCAACCTGATCCGCATCATCGACGGCGTGCTCGCCGCGATGCCGAGTGGGTTCGGGCTGACCATGGCGCCGGAGACCGCGTACGTGACGGGCGGCAGCATCGTGTACGGGTCGATCTGGGGCGCGTACCTGCCGATCATCAAGAAGTACGCGGACAACGGCCGTCTCTGGTGGCTGAACATGCAGTACTACAACGGTTCCATGTACGGCTGCGCGGGTGACAGCTACCAGGCCGGCACCGTGCAGGGCTTCGTCGCCCAGACGCAGTGCCTGAACAAGGGGCTGGTCGTGCAGGGCACCACGATCAAGGTGCCCTACGACAAGCAGGTGCCGGGGCTGCCCGCGCAGCCCGGCGCCGGTGGCGGTTACCTGGGCCCGTCGCTGGTCGGCCAGGCTTGGAACAGTTTCGGCGGGCAGCTCAAGGGGTTGATGACCTGGTCGATCAACTGGGACGGCTCGAAGAACTGGACCTTCGGCGACAAGGTGAAGTCGCTGCAGGGCCGCTAAGCAGGCTGCCAGAAGTTGTGTCCGTTACTCGCCTGACGGACGCCCGTTCGGCCTGATGGCGTCTGCAAGTACCGCCAACTCAACATCAACAGGCATTTTTCTACTACCAACAGGGCGGTTCTGGACGGAGGACACGGCGACGGTTCGTCGGGTGACGAACCGGTTGGGTGTAGTTGAGGGCGATTCGATCAAGAGTTGGTGGTACTTGCAGGCGCGCTCGGCATCAACGAGTCGTGAGGTTTCGGACAAGACTTCTGGTCAGGTGCTTAGAGCACCTTGGTGTTCTGCCCGGCGACGATCCGCCACGTTCCGTCCTCTTTGGACAGGACGTACAGCGGGGAACCCTCGGCCTCGTCGAGGTAGGTGCCGTCGGGTGCGATCCGGCGCTGGCGGATCTTCACGGCGGCCACGTCCGGCCGGATGAACAGCACGTGCGACACCTCGTAGGTGGCGAGCGCCTCCGCACCGGCGCCGGGCAGGACCTGGCGGGTGAAGGAGGCGATCTCGTCCCGTCCGAACAACCGCTTGCCGTGCGCGGTGGTCCAGATGGCGTCTTCGCGGAAGAGGTCGATGAACTCCTCGGGGAGTTCGTTCTGCTGGGCGTGCTGAACGGTGGAGACGAGCTTCTCGATCTCGGTGATGTCCTGTGTCATGGTCATGATCGTGGTACCTCGACCATGGTGGAGGTCAAGGGGTGTGCGCCACGCAACGATCTTCGGTAGCGTGGGGCTGATGGACCTTCCCGAGGAGTTCGTCACCCCGGACGGTGTGGTGCGCTGGGCGAGGCTCGGTGCGGGACCGCCGGTGGTTCTCCTGCACGGCACGCCGTTCAGCTCGGTCGTGTGGCGGGCGATCGCCGCGGACCTGGCCCGCGACCACGAAGTGTTCGTGTGGGACATGCTGGGCTACGGCCGTTCCGAGATGGGGCCGGAACAGGACGTCTCGCTGCGCGCGCAAGGGCGGATCTTCGCCGACCTGCTGGGGGAGTGGGGGCTTGCCCGGCCACACGTGGTGGCTCATGACTTCGGTGGCGCTGTTGCCTTGCGCGCACACCTGCTGCACGGTGCGGAATACGCCGCGCTCGCGTTGTTCGATCCGGTCGCGCTGGCGCCGTGGGGGTCGCCGTTCTTCAAGCTGGTGCAGGAGCATTCCGCTGTGCTGGAACGGTTGCCGGGCAACCTGCACACGGCGCTGGTGCTTGAGTACGTGAGTTCGGCCAGCAAGCCCGGGCTCGCTCCCGAGGCGCTCGACGAACTGGTGAGGCCGTGGACCGGTGCGGCCGGCCAGCCGGCGTTCTACCGGCAGATCGCGCAGAACGACCAGCGCTACACCGATGAGATCCAGCACCGGTACGGCGACATCGCGATCCCGGTGACCGTGTGCTGGGGTGCGGACGACGAGTGGATTCCGGCGGCCAAGGGCGAGGAGCTGGCCGCCGCGATCCCTGGTGCCGACCTGCACCTGGTGCCGGGCGCCGGCCATCTCGTGCAGCTGGACGCGCCCGGCCCGGTGCTGGACCTCGTGCGGACTTTTGCCGGCTCAACCGATCAGGTGCGCGGTGTGACCCGAGATTCGTAGGAATTCGGCTTGTACCAAGGGTTGTAGAAGCAACCCGTGCCGTACTTCCGGTCGTGGCTGGGACAGGAAGCCGCGATCAGGAAGGGGTTCGAGCGCTGACCCCACTTCTCCCACGCCGCAAGCGACTGCATCGCCGCGGCGTACTCCGAGTCGCTGAACGCGGAGTGCGTCGCCTCGGTCGTGAAGGTCTGCACGAGGTTGTACCAACGGCCGGCCTTGAGCACCGTGTCGCGGTACGCCGACTCGTGCTCCACGAACGCCGTCGGGTCACCGATCGCGTGCACCGACAGCACCGGGATGTCGATCTTGCCGGTGAGGTCGCTGTCGTAGGCCAGCTCCGCGCGGGCCGCCGGGTCCGCGGCGAAACGTTCGACACCGGCGTTCAGGGCGGCGTCGTCGTGTGAGCCCTGGTAGACGACGCCCGCGTTGCTCCACGGGTTTCGGTCGCCCAGGCGGTTGTGCACGATGTCGCGGAACGTGAACGTCGCGAAGTTCAGGTGCGAGTTCAGCGTTTCCTCGGGAATCCTGGTCACCGCGAGGATGTCGTTGAGCTTCTGCTGCTGCTCGGGCGTGCGGCTGCCCGCGACACCAAGGCATTCCTCGATCCGGGTGCGCAGCCCGGCTGTGGTCATCGTGGAACCGGGACGCAGGCCCTGCCACAGCGGGTACTGCACCTCGGACGGCCGCGGGTGGTTGCCGCAGTAGTACTGGTAGACCACGCGCAGGTCGACGCGGTAGTCGTACCCGCGCGAGCCGCCGGCCAGCACGCCGCTGGTGAGCAGCGCCGCGTCATAACCGTGGTACAGCTCGATGGTCTTGGCCGCGACGTTGCCGCCCCACGACTGCCCGTGTAGGTACACCTTGTGCGGCTTGAGCATCGCGCTGACCATCCTGCGCAGGTTGTCGGTGTCCTCGGCCGCCATCCGCGTGCCGTAACCACCGCGCCGGTACGAGGTGCCCGCCCACGCGTAGCCCTCCTTGACCATGACGGCCCAGCGGTTCAGGTCGTCACGCGTGCGCTCGGGTGTGGGGTCGCCCAGGTCGGGGCCGCCGTGCGAGTGCACGACGAGCGTCTTGTTCCACTTCTTCGGCACGGCGATCGTGTAGTACGCGCCGTTGGCGTCCCGGCCCTCGTAACAGGTGGTGCCGGCCGGGACGTTCTCCGGGCACGGTGCGGTCGGAGGCAGGTGCACCGGCGACGTGAGACTCGCGGTGAGCGCGAATGCCAGCAGAACGTTCATGGCGGGAATCGTGAGTCCACCTCGACTAGTGGTCCAGGTCACTCGCACAAACTTGGGATTTCCCTGACGTTACGATCGTGGGCGTGCGGTACCCAGCAGAGCCGTGGCACATGCGGGGATCCCTCGCGATCTCCTTGTTCCGGGTGCCACGACGGCACCTGCCGCAGGAGCACCTCCCGTCCGATGCGCGGATGATCACGTTGGCGGGCAACGCTTTGGTGGCCGTCGCGTTCGTGACGTACGAACCGGGCAGCGCGCTCACCTACGAGGAACTGCTCGTCGCCACGCCCGTGTGGGACCGGGGCGGGATCGCGGTGTCGGTGCCGCAGATCTGGGTCGACAGCGAGGCGTCCCGGGACGGCGGCCGGGAAATGTGGGGGATCCCGAAACACCTCGCCCGATTCGGTGAAGGCTCGTCGATCGCGGCCGTCGCGGTGACGAGCGGACTGGAGCTGCCGGGCCTCTGGAAGGCGAACGGCTGGACCGCGCAACGCCTGGACGGTCGCGACGTGCGCACGCGGATGCGCATGTCCGGGCGGGTCGGCCTGGCCAGGTCCGCGTGGATGTTCCCGGCAGGCGGCCCGCTGGGCTACCTGACGGGACGAACGCCGCTGGTCACTTTCACGATGAAGGACATGCGGCTGACGTTCGGTCAGGACCGGTAGCGGACGCTGTTCAGCACGTGCCGCGCCCACGCGTGGTCTGCCGGATCGTCGTGAACGCACGTCACGAGCAGAAGCTCACCGAACCGCGCGACGTGCCCGTAGAACTCGTGCTGCCCCGCCTCCGTCGTGAGCCACAGACCGTGCCGCAACTCGACCCCGTCGCGGACGAGAAACTGCTGGTCAGCCGGCACGGAGGGCGCGCCGTCCAAGGCCATCTCCAGCAACCGGGCGGCGGGAGTCCCCTGAGCGCGGCGGACGTCCAGGAACACCGTGCGGCCCGGACCCGCGAACCGCAGGCCGTCGTCGAGGAGGTGCGGCGTGAGGCCGGCGGTGCGCTCGATGCTCCACGTGCCGATCAGCTTCTGCCGGATCGAGACCGGTAGCTCCACCAGGAACGCGCTGAGCACGAAGGAGCGGTCCCAGGTCGTGCCGAGCAACGGGTGCGAGACGTATTCGGGCAGCTCATCAGGCTCGCGGACCTCGGCGACGACCGAAGCGCCGTGCAGGTCGTCCCACGGCTTGATGTCGTGTGCGAACGTGCCGGTCAGCCGCAGCGACGCGTACTCGGGGCCGCCCCAGACGGCCGCTGCCCGCCGCGCCTCGGCCGCGCTCACCCGCATCCACGCGCCGAACCACAGGTCCAGGTCGCCGGTCAGTTCCACGGGCAGCACGCACCGGGCGAACGCGGCGTCACCGGACAGCAGCACGTTGCCGCCGGCCAGGGGCTCGAACCCCTCCGCGCCCGGAGGCAGCCCGAGGTTCAGGTCGAGCGCACCGGACTCGTCGATCTCGGCGCCGCAGCAGTGGCAGGCCGTCATCCGATGTACCGGACGCTGTTCAGCACGTGCTGCGCCCACGCGCGGTCTGCCGGGTAGCGGTGCACGCAGCGCACGGAGAGCATCGTGCCGCGGCGGACCACGTGCCCGTGGAACACCTGTTCCTCGTGGCCGTCGATGACCTCGCTCAGCCAGAACGCGTGCCGCAGCTCGTCGCCGTCGTGCGTGACGGAGTGCTCGGCGCTCGCGGGGTAGCCGTCGAGCACCGCGCCCAGGAGGTCGCTCGGGCTGCCGCCGGTGCGGTCGGCGTAGACGTCGACGCTCACCTTGCGGCCTGGGCTCGAGAACCGGACGGTGAGGCCCTCGACCACGCAGCGCATGCCCTCGCTGCGTTCGATGGTCCAGACCTCGCCGAGCGTCTCGCGGACGGGGACCGGCAACGGCTGCCGGATGCGGCACAGCACCTCGTCGCGGTCCCACTCGCCGTTCAGCACGGGGTGCGAGGTGAAGTAGGGCAGCTCGTCCGCGTTGAGGACCGCGGCCTCGACCGGGATGCCGAGCAGATCCCACGGCCTGATGATGTTCGCGAACGTGCCGCACACGCGCAGATTCGCGTATTCCGCGTCGTTGTCCCACACGGCGTGCGCGTACATCGCGTCGACTTTGCTGATTTTCATCCACGCGCCGAACACGAGCTCGGTTCCGCCGGTCAGCCGAACCGGGAGCAGGCAACGGAGGTAGGAGTCGCCGTCCGGTCCGACGAGCAGCCCGCCTGTCGGGGCACCGAGCTGCTCGCCGGGCACGCCGATCAGTTGCTCCGGGCGGTTCAACCGGTAGTCGATGCGGTCCGTAGAAGAGATCTCGGCTCCGCAGCATCCGCATTGGACGGTCATGCGCCAGATGCTAGAGCTCGTCCTCGTTCAGCAGCCGTGAACGCACGAGAAAACGTAACCCCATTGGTGCTTCCAACGAGAAACCGCTCCCACGACCGGGTACGACGTCGATCGTGAGGTGCGTGTGGCTCCAGTACTCGAACTGCGCTACGGACATCCACACGGGAACGACGAACGCGTCCACCTCCAGATCCCCGAGGTGCACGTCGGACGAGCCGGTCCGGAACTCCCCGGCGGGGTAGCACATCGGGGCGGAGCCGTCGCAGCAGCCGCCGGACTGGTGGAACATCAGCTCGCCGTGGTCGCCCCGGAGGCGGCGGAGCACGTCCGCCGCCTCACTGGTCAGTGCGACGCGGGGCATCAGAAGAAGCCCTGGGCGTTCTGGGAGTAGCTGACGAGCAGGTTCTTGGTCTGCTGGTAGTGGTCGAGCATCACACGGTGGTTCTCGCGGCCGATGCCGGACTGCTTGTAGCCGCCGAACGCCGCGTGCGCCGGGTAGGCGTGGTAGTTGTTCACCCACACGCGGCCCGCCTGGATGTCACGGCCGGCGCGGTAGGCCACCGAACCGTCGCGGGACCACACGCCGGCGCCGAGGCCGTAGAGGGTGTCGTTGGCGGTCTTCATGGCGTCGTCGTACGAGTCGAACGACGTCACGGCGACGACCGGCCCGAAGATCTCCTCCTGGAAGATCCGCATCTTGTTGTCGCCCTCGAAGACCGTCGGCGTCACGTAGTAGCCGCCGGACAGCTCGCCGCCGAGGTCCGCGCGCTCGCCGCCGGTCAGCACCTTCGCGCCTTCCTGCTTGCCGATGTCGATGTACGACAGGATCTTCTCCAACTGGTCGTTGGACGCCTGCGCGCCGATCATCGTCGCGGTGTCGAGCGGGTGGCCCTGCTTCACGGCGCGCGTGCGTTCGAGGGCGTCACCGAGGAACTGGTCGTACATGGAGCTCTGGATCAACGCCCGCGACGGGCACGTGCACACCTCGCCCTGGTTCAGCGCGAACATCGTGAAACCTTCGAGAGCCTTGTCGTAGAAGGCATCCCGCTCGTTGGCGACGTCGGAGAAGAACACGTTCGGCGACTTGCCGCCGAGCTCCAGCGTCACCGGGATGATGTTCTCGCTGGCGTACTGCATGATCAACCGGCCGGTGGTGGTCTCGCCGGTGAACGCCACCTTCGCCACCCGGCGCGACGACGCGAGCGGCTTGCCCGCCTCGACGCCGAAACCGTTGACCACGTTGAGAACGCCCGGCGGGATCAGGTCCGCGATGAGCTCCATCAGCACGTGGATCGACGCCGGCGTCTGCTCGGCGGGCTTGAGCACCACCGCGTTGCCGGCGGCCAGCGCGGGCGCGAGCTTCCAGGTCGCCATGAGCAGCGGGAAGTTCCACGGGATGATCTGGCCGACGACCCCGAGCGGTTCCTGGAAGTGGTACGCGATCAGGTCTTCGTCGATCTGCGAGATACCGCCTTCCTGCGCGCGGATCACGCCCGCGAAGTAGCGGAAGTGGTCGACCGCGAGCGGCAGGTCGGCGGCCAGCGTCTCGCGGATCGGCTTGCCGTTCTCCCACGTCTCGGCGACGGCGAGCAGTTCGAGGTTGGCCTCGATCCGGTCGGCGATCCTGGTGAGCACGTTCGCGCGCTCGGCGACCGGCGTCTTGCCCCACGACCGCGCGGCGCCGTGCGCGGCGTCCAGGGCGCGCTCGACGTCGTCCGCGGTGCCGCGGGCGATCTCGGTGAAGTCCTCACCGGTGACCGGGGTGGGGTTGGCGAAGTACTGCCCCTGGGCGGGCGGCACGTACTCGCCTCCGATGAAGTGGTCGTACCGGTCGCGGTACGTCACCACACTGCCGGGTTGTCCTGGGGCCGCGTACTTCGCCATGGGCTTGCCTCCCGCATCGTTGCGAAACCGGTGGCGACGCTAGGTAGTGCGACGTTTCACGCACGTTGCATCCGAAAGGAGTAACGCGGGGGTCCAGAAGGCCAGTCATCCTGGGGAGGTGACGGACCTCGGCGAAGCGACGCGGCCGGTGATCGCCGAGTCGTGGCAACGGTCTCTCGCGGCGCGCGTCGATCCCGACCGTCACGAGGCGCCGGTCGTCTACGCGCCCGACGAGATCGCGGACCTGCGCGTCGCGCACCCGCTGGCGGCGACCGTGCCGCTGCTCAAGCACACCCTGTCGATGGACGACACGATCATGATCGTCACCGACACCGGTGGCCACGTCCTGTGGTGCGAGGGCGACAACGGGGTGCGGCACAACGCCGAACGCGTCCACCTCACCGAAGGCTCGCGCTGGAGCGAGGACGCCATCGGCACCAACGCGATGGGCACCGCACTCGCGACCGGCAAGCCCGTCACCGTGCACTCCCGCGAACACCTCGTGCGCACCTACCACGGCTGGACCTGCGCGGCGAGCCCGATCCGCGACCCGCACACGGGTCTGCTGCTGGGCGTCGTCGACGTCAGCGGGCCGTTGAGGACCATGCACCCGGCCGTCGCGCAGCTCGTGTCCGCCGCCGCACGACTGGCTGAGCACCACCTGCGGCAGTTCGCCCCACGCCGGCACGTGCTGACGTTGAACTTCCTCGGCGGCCTGCGCGCTGATCTCGACGGCCGGCCGATGGCGCTGACGTTGCGCAACGCGGAGGTCCTGACAGCACTCGCCCTGCACCCCAAGGGACTCACCGCCGAACAACTTGCATTGTTGCTCTATGGTGAGAGAGGGAACCAGACCACGGTCCGCGCGGAGCTGCATCGGCTGCGTGCGCAGCTCGGTGGTGTCCTGTTGACGAGGCCGTACCGGCTCGATGCCGTGGTGCGTGGCGACTTCCTGGACGTGCGGACGGCGTTGAGGTCCGGCGACGCGGGCAAGGCGACCCGGCACTACCACGGCGAGCTGCTGCCCCGTTCGGACGCACCGGTGATCCGCGAGGAGCGTCTGGACCTCGCCGCCGCGGTGCGCAGAGGCGTGCTGGAGCGGGGAGATCTCGACGCGCTGCTGTCGTTCGCGGACAGCGGCGAGGACGCCGAGGTGCTCGAACGGCTCCGGTTGCTCCTTCCGGCCGTGGATCCTCGTCACGCTCTTGTCTCCTCGCGCCTGCGAAGGGCGTTGGAATAGGCTTTCCCACAGGGGGAGGGCGAAGTGAAGCAGTGCATCAACTGCATGACCCGGTTGCCGCGCAAAGAGGTCGCCGAGGTCGCGTGGTGTGCTTTGTGCGCGCCGTGCCAGCAGGTTGTGTCCGATCAGATGAAGTTGCTGCACGACCGCCCCGGCGGCGCCCCGGTGCAGATCCACCAGTGCGGCTGGTGCGGTGTCGCGCGCTCGTGCGGCATCGGCTGGCGCACGAGGTGCCTGGTGTGCCTGGACGACAGGTCGGTGCCGGACCCGGCGGTGCAGAAGATCGCGCACCGGTTGGAGCTCGACGGCACCTGGCGGGAGAACTCGGAGCTCATCGCCGCACTGACGGTGAAGATCCGGCTCGCCAAGTACGTCCAGCCCGGCTGGACCGTGCTCGCCACCGACGTGCACGGGTTGCCCTGGACCGGGTTCCGGTGGCTGACGAGGTCGCACGGCACCTGGGGGAGCAACGACGAGACCGGTGAGGTGCAGCAGCTCAAGCACTCGCGAGGTGAGGCGAACCTGCTCTACCTGGTGCGGTACGGGAAAGTGCTCAAGTTCGGGCGGGGCAACGTCCACCGGGTCGGAGCGCACGTCGCGCAGGGCGCGGTGCCGGTGCTCGTGCTGTCGGGGCCGAGCCAGGAGGTCTCCGTCGCCAGGGACCGGTTGAAACGGCAGCACCGCAGCGAGATGGTGTCGCAGCGCACGCCGGTCGACCTCTTCGCGGTGCTGCCGAACGGCGTCGACGTCACCGACCAGTATCAGCGGAGCTGACGCGGGGTCCACATCGGACGCCGGTCCGCACTCCGGCCGCTTACGACCCACCGCGGTGCCCGCCGTTAGCCCGAACGGGTGAACAGTGGCCTGATTCGAGCCCTGCTCCCTCTAGTAGTTATTTCCGTCCCCGAGGGAGGTGTCACAAAACCATGGTCATCTTCGCCGCGCAATGAGGAAGACGCGTGGGGCGCCGCAGCCACGTGGTCGCTCACGGCAGCACGAGCAGGTGTTCGTGGTCGAGACACCGGAACGGCCGCGAGCCGAACCGCTGGAATGTGCAGGCGTGGCGCCCGCGAACCGTCGGCGGTCCGTGCCGCGGCCGCTGTCGAGGCGTCCTGCCGCCCACCGTCACGTCCCGGCGGGCGGCCGGACCTCACTGGATGCTGATCAGGCGGGTTATCGTTGTTGCGTCCGGTGAGGGGAGGTCCGCGTGCGAGTGCTCGCTGTTGTGCTGTTGTTGCTGCTCTCGGCCGCGCCCGCGCACGCCGCGACTGGCACGTACGTCCGCCTCGGGCACTTCTCGATGGACCAGGCGCGCGTCGACGCCACCCTCGACGGGGTCAAGCTCGGGACCCTCGACTACGCCGAGCTCTACGACTACCGGCGGGTCGAGCCGGGGGATCACATCGTCGAGTTCCGCACGGCCGGGGCCGATCCCGGCTCGCCGGTGCTGCGGTCCGTGCTCGCCAGGGCGGCGACCGGGAAGGCGTACACCGTCCTCGACATCGCGTCGTCGATGAAGGTGCTCGAGGACGACGTCAGCCTGCCGCCGAACGGGCAGGCGCGGCTGCGGGTGATCAACGCCGGTGACGCGGAGATGGACCTCCTGCGCGGCAGCGTGTTCGTGCACCGCAACGTGCAGGCGAACTCGACGACCGGGTACGTGGTGATGCTGCCCGGCAAGGATCCGCTGCAGGTGCTGCCCCGCGGCAAGGACTCCACGTCGCTCGACGTCGTGCTCGAACCCGGCGGGGTCTACTCGATGCTGGTGAGCGCGCGGCGGATCGAGCTGCGGACCGACGCCAAGGGGGCCGAGGTCGTGCCCGGTGGCGGGCAGGAGACCGGGTTCGGCGGCATGGCCGGAGGCTGGGACTGGCTGACCGCGCTGGTCATCGCGCTCATCGTCGGGGTCGCGATGTTCTCGGTGCGCGGCAGGCTGTTCCGGTTCGGCTGATGAGCAAGGGCAAGCTCGTGATGGGCGCGGTGATCATCGTCGCGCTGATCTACATCGTGAAGGATCCCGGCGCGGAGAAGGCGCCGGAACCGGTGACGGTGCTCATCCCGTCGATCGGCGTCGACACGTCGCTCGAGGCGTTGAAGGTGGACGGTGCCGGGGCGCTGGAACCGCCCAGCCGCGCGGACAAGGCCGGCTGGTTCGCCAAGGGGGTCGCGCCGGGCGACGCCGGGCCCGCGGTGATCGCGGGGCACGTCGACTCGAAGACCGGGCCGGGCGTGTTCTTCCGGCTGCCCGAGTTGCAGCCCGGCGCCGAGGTGCTGGTGGAGCGCAAGGACGGCAGCAAGCTCACGTTCGTCGTGAACCACACGTACTCGACGGAGAAGACCGCGTTCCCGACGGCCGCGGTGTACGCGCCGACGCCGTTGTCCGAGCTGCGGCTGGTGACGTGCGGCGGCGACTTCGACCGGGTCGCGGGCAGCTACCGCAACAACGTCATCGTGGAAGCCGTGCTGAAAGTCTGACGGTCCGGCCCGGCGAAATGTCGGGGGCCGGTCCGTGCCGCGTGACCCGCTACGCTTGCTCCATCTGCCGCCTTCCACGTTGACGCGGCAGGAGCAGTGCAAGTGTCCCGATCGGCGAAAGTCCTTGCCACGCTGGCTCTTCTCAGCGGTCTCACCCCGGTGGCGCAGGCGGCGCCCGCGTGCTGGCAGGAGTTCTGCGGCAAGTACCCACCAGCGCCTCAGACAGGTCAGTGGTCGTCCGCCCACGTCTCCTACGACACGGCCGGACGCCTGAAGTACGCCTCCGACTCGGCGCGCAACCGCGTGCCGGACTTCAGCTACGTCGGCTACCACCACGGCGAGAAGCCGCTGCCGGCCGTGCCCGACGTCGTCACGATCAGTCCGGTGTCCGGCGACAACACCGCGCACCTGCAGAAAGCGCTCGACCAGGTCGGCGCCCGCACGCCCGACGCGAACGGCCATCGCGGCGCGGTGAAGCTCGCGGCCGGCCGGTACGAGATCCGCGGCACCGTGCGGATCAGGCACAACGGTGTGGTGCTGCGCGGATCCGGTGATGCCACCACGTTGTTCGGCCGCGGCGACACCCCGCACCAGCGCACGATCGTGGTGCTGGGCAGCGACGCCAGGACCCCGTGGACGACCGGGGCGGCGACCGAGGTGACCACGCCGTTCGTGCAGGTCGGGTCGCTGAGTCTGGAGGTCGCGAACGTCACCGCGTTCCGGGTCGGCCAGGAGGTCGTCGTCCGGCACCCGTCGTCGCAGAAGTGGATCGACGCGGTCGGCGGTGGCGGCGTGGTGCAGGACGCCAGGTGGACGCCCGGATCCATGGACCTGCGCTGGGTGCGCTGGATCAGGGCGATCGACGGCCGCAGGCTCACGTTCGACGCGCCGATCTACAACCACCTCGACCGGTCGCTGACGACCTCCACAGTCGCGCCGGTGACCGCGCGGAACCTCGTCACCGAGTCTGGAGTTGAGAGTCTGCGCGTCGACATCGAGACCAAGGGCGGCGAGGACGAGAACCACGCGTGGAACGCCATCGGTGCGTTCGGCGCGGACAACAGTTGGGTGCGATCGGTCAAGACCCGCTACTTCGGTTACGCGGGCGTGGTCACCGAACGGTCCGTGCGCATCACCGTGCAGGACGCGCAAGCCACGGACCCGGTCGCGATCCGCACAGGTGGCCGCATGTACAACTTCGCCGCGAACGAGAACTCGCACCTCATCCTGTTCACTGGCCTGCACACGGCGAAGGCACGACACGCGTTCGTCAGCAACGGCGCGAACTCCGTGGCCGGCGTGGTGTGGCATCGGGCCACTGTGGACGGTGGTGACGCCGAGGCGCACCGGCGGTGGAGCCAGGGCCTGCTGTTCGACAACATCAGGGAGCTCAGCGGTGGCAACCAGGCCAAGCTGATCAACCGCGGCGACTACGGCACCTCGCACGGCTGGGGCGCCGCGCACTCGGTGATCTGGGACTACAACAAGGAAATCGTCGTCCAGAAGCCACCGACCGCGCAGAACTACGCCGTGTCCGACGAGGGCACGCGGCGCTCACAGGCGTACTTCCCCGGTCCGTGGGGCAGCATCGAGATCAAGACCGGCCCGCTGGTGCCGGAGTCGCTGTACGAGGCGCAGGTCGTCGACCGGCTCGGTGCCGGTCGGGTCAGTGCGACTCGCGGGTGACCTCGCTGCCGCTGGAGCCGACCAGGAAGTCCAGGTCGGCTCCGGTGTCGGCACCCAGCACGTGGTCGACGTAGAGCCGCTGCCACCCGCGTGCGGGCCGGGCGAACGCCTCGGTCATCTCCTGGCTGGGGGAGCGGTCCAGGAAGTCCGGTGCCTCGACGTCGATCCGCCGGTTCTCCACGTCCAGCACGATGACGTCACCGGTGCGGACGAGCCCGAGCGGCCCACCCGCCGCCGCCTCCGGTGCCACGTGCAACACGACCGTGCCGTACGCGGTGCCGCTCATGCGTCCGTCGCAGATCCGGACCATGTCGCGCACGCCCTGTTCCAGCAACTTCTTGGGCAACGGCATGTTCGACACCTCGGGCATGCCGGGATACCCGCGCGGCCCGCAGCCGCGCAGCACCAGCACGCTGTCGGCGTCGACATCGAGGTCCGGGTCGTCGATGCGAGCGTGGAAGTCCTCGATGCTGTCGAACACCACAGCCTTCCCGCGGTGCTGCAACAGGTTCGGTGACGCGGCGGCCGGTTTGATCAACGCACCGGACGGCGCCAGGTTGCCGCGCAGCACCGCGATCCCGCCCTCGGCGATGATCGGCTCGGTCCGGCTGCGGATGACCTCGGGATCCCAGATCGGCGCGTCGTCGAGGTGGTCGACGAGGGGAATTCCGGTGACGCTCAAGGCTTCGGGGTCGAGCAGGTCACGAACCTCCCGCAGCACGGCCAGCAACCCGCCCGCGCGGTGGAAGTCCTCCATCAGGAACCGGCCCGCCGGCTGCAGGTCGACCAGCAGCGGTACGCCGGAGCCGATGCGGTCGAAGTCGTCCAGCGTCAGGTCGATGCCGAGTCGGCCCGCGATGGCGAGCAGGTGCACCACGGCGTTCGTCGACCCGCCGATCGCGGCCAGCGCGACGATCGCGTTGTGGAAGTTGGCCTTCGTCAGGAACGTGCTGGGGCGCCGGTCCTTCTCGATCAGCTCGACGATCAGCCGTCCGGTGCCGTGCGAGGCCTCCAGCAGCCTGCTGTCCGGCGCGGGAGTGCCCGCCACGCCGGGGACGACGGTGCCGAGCGCCTCCGCGACCAGCGCCATCGTCGAGGCGGTGCCCATGGTGTTGCAGTGACCGCGGCTGCGGATCATCGCCGACTCGGAGCGCATGAACGCCTCCTGCGACAACGTGCCCGCGCGCACCTCCTCCGACAGCCGCCACACGTCCGTGCCGCAGCCGAGCGGAACGCCGCGGAACGTGCCGGTGAGCATCGGACCGCCGGGCACCACGACCGCGGGGATGTCGACGGACGCGGCGGCCATCAGCAGCGCGGGAATCGTCTTGTCGCACCCGCCGAGCAACACCACGCCGTCGACCGGGTTGGCGCGCAGCATCTCCTCGGTGGCCATCGCCGCCATGTTGCGCCACAGCATCGCGGTGGGCCGGACGTTGGTCTCACCCAGCGACACCACGGGGAGGTTGAGCGGGACGCCACCCGCCTCGTGCACGCCGTTCGACACCGACGCGGCGACCTCGTTCAGGTGCGCGTTGCACGGGGTGAGGTCGGACGCGCTGTTGGCGATGGCGATCTGCGGTTTGGCGAACGCGTCGGAGGGAGCGCCTCGGCGCATCCAGGCCCGGTGGATGTAGGCGTTGCGGTCCTGACCCGCGTACCAGTGCTCGCTGCGAAGTGTCACGGCGCCTCCTCGGACTTCGAGATCTTCGACCCTAGGCCATGACGACGTCATCTCCCGGCTGTCGAGGCACCACGGCTAGAGCGGCACCACGGCTAGAGCGGCAGGTCTGGTGGCAGCTGCAGGGCGATGGTGATCAGCGAGTGGACCCGGTTCGCGATCACGGTGAGCAGGCCGTGCATCTCGGGCGAGGCGGCGTCGGCGGCGGCCTGGAGCGTGCGCAGGTCGGTGTCGATCTGGCCGAGGACCGCGGCCGTGTCGGCGGGGCCCGCCGCGAACGCCCGCGCGATGTCTTCGAGCGGCAGGCCGTGGACCTCCAGGCGTTGCACGAGGTGGATGCGCTCGACGTCGTCGGAGCGGTAGAGGCGGTAGTTGCCCGCGGTGCGCTGGGCGGGGCTGATCAGGCCCAGCGTCGTGTAGTAGTCGACCGTGCGGATGCTGACGCCGGCGCGGGCGGCGAGTTCGCCGATCTTGAGCAATGAGTCGGACAAATCAGGCACCTCCCGTCTCCAGAACCGTACAGTGCTACGTGCTACTGTTGGAGTATGCCTGATGAAGCCGACATAGACGGCTGTAGTACGTGGCCGGGTGCGTCTTGTTGATCGCGTCCGGCTTGCTCGCCATCGTGGTGCTGACTGTCGCCACGGGCTATTTCGTTGCTCAGGAGTTCGCGTACATGGCGGTCGATCGCGGCCGTCTGCAGCAGCTGGCGGAGGCCGGGTCCAAGGCCGCCGACCGCGCGTACCGCGTGACTCAGAAGCTCTCCTTCATGCTGTCCGGTGCCCAGTTCGGCATCACGCTGACGGCGCTGCTCGTGGGTTACGTGGCCGAGCCGCTGCTCGGTGCCGGCCTGGGCGTGCCGGGCTCCATGGTGATCGCGCTGGCCTTCGCGACCTTCGTGCAGATGGTGCTCGGTGAGCTGCTGCCGAAGAACCTCGCGATCGCGCGGCCCGAACAGCTGGCGCTGGCGTTGAGCGCGTCGACCCTGGTGTACCTGAAGATCGCGGGTCCGGTGATCCGGCTGTTCGACGCGGCCGCGAACCGGTTGCTGCGCGCGATCGGCATCGAGCCCGTCGAGGAACTGCCTCAGGGCGCGACGCCGGAGGACTTCAGGCAGATCGTGGAGGACGCGGGGGAGCGGGGACACCTCGACCCCGAGCTGACCCGGCTGCTGGAGCACGGCATCGGCTTCCGCGAACTGGTCGCGGAACAGGCGATGACCCCGCGGGTGAACGTCCACACGGTACGGTTCGACGAGCCCGCCGCGCGCGTGATCTCCTTGCTGGACACCGGGAACTCGCGTTTTCCCGTGGTCGGTGACGATCGCGACGACCTGCGTGGCGTCGTTGGGCTGGCCGAGGTGCTGACCCTGGCGCCGGAGGACCGTGCCTCGACCGGGATCGAGAAGATCGCCTCGCCCGCGCTGGTGGTGCCGAGCACGTTGCCGCTGCCCGCGGTGCTCGAACGGTTGCGTGCCGAACGCCGTCAGCTCGCCTGCGTGGTCGACGAGTTCGGCGGGTTCGCCGGCGTGGTCTCGCTGGAGGACCTGGCGGAGGAACTGGTAGGCGAGATCCACGACGAGGACGACCAGGTCGCCGAGATGATCGAGAAGGTCGGCGACGACTGGCGCGTGCCCGGCCGCATGAGGCTGGACGAGGTCGAGGACGTCACCGGTGTGGAACTGCCCGCCGACGACGCGTACGACACCGTGTCCGGCCTCGTGCTGCACCAGCTGGGCCGGGTGGCCGAGGCCGGCGACGAGATCGAGATGGGCGGCGTGAAGCTCGTGGTCACCACCGTCGCGCGCAACGTTCCCGGAATGGTGGTGCTGTCCCGATGAGCATCGCGATCTCCGTTGTCCTGCTGGCGTTGAACGGCTTCTTCGTGGCCGCCGAGTTCGCGTTGATCGCGGCCAAGCGGCACCGGCTGGAGCAGGCCGCCGAAACCTCACGGGCGGCGCGCGCCGCCGTGGCCGGTGTCCGCGAGCTGTCGCTGATGCTCGCGGGTGCCCAGCTCGGCATCACGCTGTGCACGCTGGGTCTCGGCGCGCTGGCCAAGCCGGCCGTCGCGGACCTGCTGGAACCGGCGCTGCGGTGGACCGGTCTGCCGGAGGCGTTCGCGTACGGCATCGCTTTCGCGATCAGCCTGGTGCTGGTGGTGTTCCTGCACATGGTCGTCGGCGAGATGGCACCGAAGTCGTGGGCCATCGCGCACCCCGAGCGGTCCGCGCTGATCCTGGCACTGCCGTTCCGCGCGTTCGCCCGCTCGGTCCGCTGGCTCCTCAGTGGATTGAACGCGGTGTCGAACGGCCTGTTGCGCCTGATGAAGGTCGAGCCGCAGGACGAGCTGGCGCAGGCGCACCGGCCGGACGACCTGCGGATGCTGCTGCGGCAGTCCGCGGAACACGGCCTGATCCCCGAGGGCCAGCAACGGTTGCTGACCCGGATGTTGCAGGTCCAGCGCACGACCGTGCGGGAGGTGATGGTGCCGATCGATCGGGTTTCCACCGTCACCGAGCACACCACCGCGCGGGCGATCGAGCGGCGCAGCCTCCAGTGTGGACGGTCGCGCTTCCCTGTCACCGACCTGCGCGGCGCCTATGTCGGACTGGTGCACATCCGCGAGGCCATGCGGGCCACGGCACGCGGCGAGGACCCGAAGGCACGCGGGCTGATGGGCCCGGTGCTGACGCTGCCGGCGTCGCTGCCGGTGGCGCGGGCCGTGACCGAGATGCGGGACGCACGTGCCCAGCTCGCGTTGGTCGAAGACGGCGAAGTTGTTGGTATCGCGGCACTTGAAGACCTCCTCGAAGAGCTGATCGGCGACTTCGAGGACGAAACCGACACCCGTCCGGTCGGCGTCCGCTGACCGGAGTTTCCCAGGGAGGAAACGCAACATGTTCAAGCGGATGCTCAGCGCCTTCGGCGTCGGCGGCCCGTCGGTCGACACCGTGCTGGACTCGCCGCACGCCACGCCCGGCCAGCTCGTCACCGGGCAGGTGCGCATCCAGGGTGGCAGCGCGGACGCCGAGATCGGCCAGGTCGTGCTGTCGCTCGTCACCCGCGTCGAGGTCGAGCACGGTGACCACGAGTACGGCGGTGTCTCCGAGTTCCTGCGGGTCGTCGTGCAGCAGGGCGTGCGGGTCGGGGCCGGCCAGCTGGTCGCGATCCCGTTCCAGCTGCCGATCCCGTGGGAGACCCCGATCACGGCGGTCGGCGGCGGCCAGCTGCCCGGCATGACCGTGGGTGTGCGGACCGAGCTCGTGATCGCGGGTGCGCCGGACAAGGGCGACCTCGACCCGGTGCTGGTCCACCCGCTGCCCTCGCAGGACGCGGTGCTGAACGCGTTCGGGCAGCTCGGGTTCTCGTTCCGCAGCGCCGACGTCGAGGCGGGGCGCCTGCACGGCGTGCCGCAGGAGCTCGGCTTCTACCAGGAGATCGAGTTCTTCCCGCCCGCGCAGTTCGCGGGCCGGATCCAGCAGGTGGAGCTGACGTTCGTCGCGTCACCGCACGAGCTGTTCGTGATCCTGGAAGCCGACAAGCGCGGCGGGATGTTCTCGTCGGGCGGTGACGCGTTCGGCCACTTCCGACTGTCGCACCAGGAGGCTCAGGCGGCCGACTGGGCGACTTCCATCAACGGCTGGCTGGCGCAGGTGGCGGAGCGCGGTGGCGCCATGTACGGCTACGACCAGCACGGACACCACGGCGGCCACACCGGTGGTCACCACGGCCGCGGCGGTATGGGCATGGGCACCGTCGTCGCGGCCGGTGCCGCGGGTGTCGTGGGCGGCATGGTGGTCGGCGAGATGATGGACGACGCGTTCGAGGACTTCGGCGACTTCGGCGGCGAGTGAACGGCTGAGGTTCGGACTTCCTCCATCGGGGTAACCGCGTCGTGCGTCAAGCAGTCGGCGTTGTTGCCCCGGTGGATGGAGGACGGTGACGACGTTGAAGACGCTTGTGCTCGACTACGCACTGCGAGTCACGAGAGAGCTCGGCTTGAGCGGTGAATCGTCATGTGTGGACCGCGACAAGCCGCTGCGGGTCTACATCGCGGTGGACGGCAGGCTGCCCGGCTACCCCGAGTGCCTGGTGGCGCTGCTGTGGACCGAGCGCCGCGGATGGGCGATCGCGGTCGAGGAACCCGGTGGCGCCGAACTGACCGTGGTGGCGCAGCTGGGCGGGGCGGTGGAACCGCCGCCGCGCACGGTGGCGCGCTGGGTCCGCAGGCTGCTGACAGACCAGTGGCCGGCCCACGAAGCGGACCGGCCACTGGCACGCAGGGTGGGTTAACCGACCGCCACCGGCTCCCGCTTCTCCTGCTCGGCAGGGGACAGCTGGTCGAGCGCGGTGCCCTCGACGTCGAGCTCCGGCAGCCACCGCAGCCACTTCGGCAGCCACCAGGCGCGCTCACCGATCAGGGCCAGCGCGGCCGGCACCAGCACCATGCGGACCACGAAGGCGTCCACGAAGATGCCGGCGGCCAGGGCGAACGCGATCGACTTCACGGTCGCCTCGCCCGCGGGGACGAAGCCGGCGAACACCGAGAACATGATCAGCGCGGCGGCCACGACGACCGGGGCGGCCTGGCGGAAGCCCGTGGTGATGGCCTCGATCGGCTTGGCACCGCGGTGGTGCGCCTCGTGCATCCGGGACACCAGGAAGATCTGGTAGTCCATGGCGAGGCCGAACAGGATGCCGATCACCAGGATCGGCGTGAGGCTGATCAGCGGGCCGGTGCTGTCGAGGTTGACCGCGCCGGCGAGCCAGCCCCACTGGAACACCGCCACCGTGGCGCCGAGGGAGGCGCCGATGGTCAGCAGGAAGCCGAGCACGCCCACCAGCGGCACCAGCAGCGAGCGGAACACCAGGATCAGCAGGACGAGCGCCAGGCCGACGACGACCGCGAGGTAGATCGGCAGTGCGCGGTCCAGCGACGTGGCCACGTCGACGCTCACCGCGGTGGCGCCGGTGACGTACGCCTTGCCACCGTCCAGGTTGGCCAGTTCGGCGCGCAGGTCGGCCACGAGCTGTTCGGTGGCAACGCTGTCCGGGCCGGACTTGGGGATCACGGTGACCATCGCGGCGCTGCCGTCCGGGCTCGGCCTGGCCGGGGTCACCAGGGCGACGTCGGACATCTTCGCGATCGGCTCGGCGGCCTTGGTGGCCGTCGCGGCGGCGCCGTTGCCCTCGACCAGCACGATGATCGGGCCGTTGAAGCCCTCGCCGAAGCCCTGCGCGAGGATCTGGTCGGCGCGCTCCTGGGTGGAGTTCGCCGGCGGCTTCTGGATCAGCGTGGTGTCCATGGACGCCACCGGGATGGCGACGATGCCCAGTGCCACGACCGACAGCAGCAGCGCGACGACGCGGTTGCGGGTGACCGCACCGGCCCACCCGCGGATGACGCCGCGGTCCTTCGGCTCCACGTCGGTGGCGGCGCGTTCCTTGCGGGTCAGCACCCGGCGGCC
>NZ_MUYM01000052.1 GCF_002150765.1 Lentzea kentuckyensis | reverse complement strand
GCAGCAGACCGGTCTGCTGCTCGAACAGCGACGTCGGGCAACCCAGGTGCGTGCAGATCTTGGAGTACGCGTACAGGTCGCCGAAGTTGAAGTCTTCCTGACCGGCCCGCTTGGTGACCGGCTGGTTCGGGCGCAGGCGGATGAGCATGACCGGGGCGTCGGACCTCTTGAGGGCCGCGACCAGGGCGTGCTCGTCGTCGCGCTCGGACTCCCGGAACGGGAACACCGTCTCGAAGCCGCCGGGCTCGACGTCTTCGGGACGCACCAGGGAGACCTCGTGGAAGTTGCCCGTGTGGCGGCGGAGGTAGACCTTCTCGCCCTTTTCGGCCTTCCAGCCGGTGTGCCACAGCGACGCCTTGGTCTCGCTGTCCGAGTGCGGGTTCTTGATCAGCGCGCCCAGCGGGACGGCCGCCACGCCGAGACCCAGCACACCGGCGCCGAGACCGGCGGTGCGCTTGATCAGGCTGCGGCGGGCGATGCCGCTGCGGTCACCGGCGTCGGCGAGCTCGGCGACCAGGGTGGCGCGGTCGACCTCGGCCGACGGGCCGTCGTGCCGCTGCTGGACCGCGAGCTCGTCCGGGATGAACTTCTTGGTGTAGAGCAGCGCGCCCACGCCCAGGCCCACCACCGACAGGCCCAGGAACAGGCCGATCAGCGGGTTGTAGAGCATGTGCAGCAGGTGGCCGTGCTCGTTCGAGGGGGCCTCGTACTGCCACGGCCAGAACAGGAACACACCGAGGAAGGCGAGGCCCGACAGCGCGGAGATCATGAACCACAGCGCGACCACGCGCTGGGCACGACGCTCTGCGCGGGTGCCGGGGACCGGGAACTTCTCCTCGTAGTGGACGAGCTCGACGCCGTCCATCTTCGTGCCGAGCTTGACGAGGTCGTCCCGGCTCATCTCCGCGAGCTCTGCCTCGCTGGGCAGCTCGATCGGCTTGTCGCCGCTCATGCCTTGGCTCCGATCCAGAGGGTCACGCCGATGAGCGCGGCGATGCCCACGATGAACGCGATCAAGCCTTCCGAGACGGGTCCGAACCCGCCCAGGGGGTTACCGCCGGAGTTGTTGTTCCCGTCGGTCACCGACTTGACGTACGCGATGATGTCCTTCTTCTCTTCCGGCGTGAGCTGACGCTCGCCGAACTTCGGCATGTTCTGCGGGCCGGTCAGCATCGCCGTGTAGATCTGCTCCTCGGTCACCCCGTCGAGCGTCGGCGCGAACTTGCCGGACGACAGCGCTCCACCACGACCCGTGAAGTTGTGGCAGCTGGAGCAGTTGAGGCGGAAGAGCTCGCCACCGCGTGCCGGGTTGTCGCCGCGCAGGCCCTCACCGGTCTCGGAGGGCTTCTTCGGGCCCTCGCCGCCGTTCGCGGTGATGTAGGCCATCAGCGCGTTGATCTGCTCGGGGGTGAGCTTCGCCGGCTTGCGGATGGCCTGCGCCTCCTGCCGCGCCATGGGCATGCGGCCGGAGGAAGTCTGGAAGTAGACCGCGGCGTCGCCGACGCCGACCAGGCTCGGCCCGCGGTCCTTGACGCCCTGCAGGGACTCGCCGTGGCAACTCAGGCAGGTGTTCAGGTAGATCTGCTCGCCCTGGCGGACCAGGGCGTCCTGCTGCTGCGCCGACGCGGTCTGCGCCTGGGGCGCGAACGCGGCGAACAGCATGCCTGCGCTGAGCAGGGCGAAGCCCAGCGCGAGCAGACCCGCGACCCTGCGACGCAGCTTCGTGCGGGCGCCGCGCGGGCGTTTCGTAGTGGTGGTCATGGTGTGCGGCAACCCTTGCTGTCAGTTCGGGAGCTCGTGGCTTGGCTGCGTGCTGGCTAAGTCAGGGCACGATGTAGATGATGGCGAACAGGCCGATCCACACGACGTCGACGAAGTGCCAGTAGTACGACACGACGATCGATGCGGTGGCCTGTGCCGGCGTGAACTTGCTGAGCTTCGTCCGGATCAACAGGAAGACGAACGCGATCAGACCGCCGATGACGTGCAGGCCGTGGAAGCCGGTCGTCAGGTAGAAGACCGTGCCGTAGGCCGACGACGGGATCGTCGTGCCCTCGTGGACGAGGTGGTAGTACTCACCCGCCTGGCCACCGACGAAGATCGCGCCCATGATCAGCGTCACGATGTACCAGCGACGCAAACCGAAGACGTCACCCCGCTCCGCAGCGAACACGCCCCACTGACACGTGAACGACGACGCCACGAGGATGATCGTGAAGAAGGCCGCGTAGGGGACGTTCAGCTCGGTCGGGGGCGGGGGCCAATGCCCCGTGCTGTTCTGGGCCTTCACCGTGAAGAACATGGCGAAGAGGCCAGCGAAGAACATGAGCTCGCTGGACAGCCAGACGATCGTGCCAACGCTGACCATGTTCGGACGGTTCAGCGAGTGCACGCGCTGGCCGATTGAAGGCGCTGCCGTGGTCACGCGCAGCATTATTGCCTGCGCTATTTCCGTCCGCCCATCGGGTCCTGGGCGGATCATGGGTCGGATGGGTCACACGGCGGGTGATCGCGAGGGAGATCAACGGATGGGTTTGCTGGGCCGATTGCGGGACACGCTGCGCCAACTCGTGGGACGAGAGGACGAACCGGCGTTGTCGATCGACGACCCGGCGCTCGTCGTGGTCGTCGAGGCGTTCGACATCGCGGAAGCCGATTCGGCCGCTTTGGCCCGCTCCCCGCAGTGGCGTCCCGACGAGCTCGCCGTGCTCCGGCATCACGCCCGCATACCTTCTGACCAGGTAGAACGCGCGCGAGAGCTGCTCACTCCAGACGGCTGGGTGCTCGTCGCAGGTGATATATCGCATATCAGTCGGGTGCAGAAACTGGACGCGTTGCACTGCGCCCAGGAGCGTTCGCGGATGGCGTCGCTCGCCCAGCGACTGGGCGGGGAAGCCCTGGGGTGGGACGCGCTGCAGCCCGCCCGATAGCATCGCGGCGACCTTGGTCACTTTCTGGAGGATCGTGAGATGAGCACGCAGACCACGAAGATCCTGGTGTTCAGCCACCGGCCCGAGGTGCGTGAGACGATCATCACTGCCGTCGGCCGCCGCCCGGCGCCGGACCTCCCGCGCGTCGACTTCGTCGAGGCCGGTGCGATCGCCGACGTCCTCTACGAGGTGGACAACGGCACCGTCGACCTGCTGATCCTCGACGGCGAGGCGCAGCCGACCGGTGGCATGGGCCTGTCCCGCCAGCTCAAGGACGAGATCACGAACTGCCCGCCGATCGTCGTGGCGGTGCGCCGCAAGGACGACCGCTGGCTCGCGACCTGGTCACTGGCCGACGCGGTGCTCGTGCACCCGCTGGACCCGCTGGCCGCCGCCGAGACCGTGGCCGAGGTGCTGCGGGGCTCGGCTGTTCCTGTCGTCAAGGGCTGATCCCGGTGCCAGCAGGTGCGACCGAGCGCACGTGGCCTTCGCTGCTCAACAGACTGCTCGACGGCGTCGACCTGACCGCCGACGACACGGCCTGGGGCATGGACCAGGTCATGTCGGGCGAGGCGACGCCCGCGCAGATCGCGGCGTTCGTCGTCGCGCTGCGCGCCAAGGGTGAGACGCCGGAGGAGATCGACGGCCTCGCCACGATGATGCTCAACCACGCACGGCGGTTCGACGTCGGCGTGCGGGCGACGGACATCGTGGGCACCGGCGGCGATCATTCCGGTTCGGTGAACATTTCGACGATGGCCGCGATCGTCACGGCCGCCGCGGGTGTGCCCGTGGTGAAGCACGGCAACCGCGCGGCGTCGTCGCAGTGCGGCACGGCGGACGTGCTGGAGGCGCTGGGCGTCGCGATCGACCTGCCGCCCGAGGGCGTGCGGGCGACCGTGGCCGAGCTGGGCATCGGTTTCTGCTTCGCGCCGGTGTTCCACCCCGGCTTCCGGCACGCGGGCCCGGTGCGCCGCGAGATCGGCATCCCGACGTCGTTCAACCTGCTCGGCCCGCTGACGAACCCGGCACAGCCCCAGGTCGGCCTGATCGGCTGTGCCCGTGCCGCCGCGGCGCCGTTGATCGCCGGCGTGTTCGCCCGCCGCCGCAACACGGCACTGGTGGTGCGCGGCGACGACGGCCTCGACGAGATCACCACGACCACGACGACGTCCGCGTGGCTCGCGCAGGACGGCGAGGTGCGCGCGGAGACGATCGACCCGGTGGTGCTCGGCGTGAAGCCCGCCCGCGAGGAGGACCTGAAGGGCGGCGACGCGTCCGTCAACGCCCAGGTGGTCCGTGATCTCGTGGCCGGCAAGCCCGGTTCGGTGCGCGACGCGGTACTCGTGAACGCCGCCGGGGCCATCGCGGCGCACGGCGGGTTCTCCGGCGACCTGCACGCCGATCTGTCGGCCTCGCTGAGCCGCGCGGCCGACGCCGTCGACTCGGGCAGGGCGGCGACGCTGCTGGGCCGCTGGGTGGAGCTCTCCACCGCGTTGAAGGGGTAGCGGAGCATTTCGGTCACGCGTCGTCGTCGGCGCGTGACCGTCCTCGCACGGCCGCCGCACAGGCGTAGTCCGAGCGAGTGATGGGCCGGAGATGCGCACCACGTGGTAACGCGGCGGCAATCGCCACCTGGAATGCTGGAGGCATGGTCCTCTACCCGGTGATGAAGCATGTCGTCGCGCGCGCAGCCCGTCTTGTCTACCGCCCTGTGGTGGAAGGGCTGGAGAACATCCCCACCGACGGCCCGGTCATCCTGGCGGCGAACCACCTCAGCTTCATCGACAGCGTCGTGATCCCCATGGTGGTGCCGCGACGCGTGTCGTTCCTCGCGAAGGCGGAGTACTTCACCGGCACCGGTGTGAAGGGTTCGCTGTCCCGCTGGTTCTTCTCCTCGATGGGCCACGTGCCGGTGCACCGCGGCAAGGGCCGTGACGCGCGCGCCGCGCTCGACACCGCCGCCGAGATCCTCGGTCGTGGCGACGCCTTCGCGATCTACCCGGAGGGCACCCGCTCGCTCGACGGCAAGCTCCACCGCGGCCGCACGGGCGTCGCCCGCATGGCGCTCGAGTCAGGGGCCCCGGTCGTGCCGGTCGGCATCATCGGCACGGACAAGGTGCAGCCGGTCGGCAGCAGGTTCCCGAAGATCGTCCCGGTGACGGTCCGCTTCGGCGAGCCGCTCGAGTTCAGCCGCTACGACGGCATGCAGGAGTCGCTGCCGGTCCTGCGCAGCGTCACCGACGAGATCATCTACCGCATCCTGGACCTGAGCGGCCAGGAGTACGTCGACGCGTACCAGAAGACGCCGGTCGCCGCGTAAGGCTTCAGAAGCTCGCTGAGGACCCGAGAAAGGCCCTTCCCGCCGTGATGGCGGGAAGGGCCTTTCTCGCGATATGCGATATATCGGACAGGGCGATATCCGATATGCGATACATCACATGGTGGATATCGCTTCCGGAAACGGCCGAGGCCCCCTCCACGAAGGAGAGGGCCTCGGCGAACTGATATCCGATGTACTGGATATGGGTTGTGTCAGTCGTGGTTGGGACCGGTGTGGTACTCGAACACCAGGCCACCGACCATGATCAGCACCAGGACGACACCGATCACCAGCAGCCACACGTGCCAGAACGCCACGCCGACAGCCGCGGTTCCCGCCGCGGCCGCGAGACCGACCGGCCAGTACGAGCCCGGGCTGAAGAAGCCCAGGTCACCGGCGCCGTCGGACACCTCGGCCTCGGGGTTGTCCTCCGGCCGCACCTCGATGCGGCGGGCGACGAACCGGAAGTAGGTGCCGGTGATGAGGGCCAGACCACCGGTCAGCGCGAGCGCCACCGTGCCGGTGGGCTCGACGTGGCCGGTCGCCGCGTGCGTCCAGTAGCCGTACACGACGGCCATCAGGAACGAGAAACCCATCACCAGGTCGAATACGCGAGCTTCGATCTTCATCGCGGGGCGTGTCCCTACTTCTGACCCGCGCCGGAGGCCTCACGGGCCTTCCGGTCGGTGTTGAACGGGGTGGTCGTGGTGGCCAGCGGCGCGCACAGCTCACCGCAGTTGACCTGCGCGAGCGCCTCGGCCGTGGTGTACGGCTTGCCCGTCTTGGCGTTCACTTCCTTGCGGAGCTCGATGTACTTGTCGAAGTCGGCCTCGTTCAGGGCGCGGACCTCGAAGTTCATCACCGCGTGGTACGAGCCGCAGAGCTCGGCGCAACGGCCGACGAACGCACCCGGACGGTCGATCTGGTCGATCTGGAAGACGTTGTCCTGGTTGTTCTTCTCCGGGTGCGGGAAGACGTCCCGCTTGAAGTGGAACTCCGGCACGAAGAACGAGTGGATGACGTCGGTCGAGCGCAGCGTGAACTGGATGCGCTTGTGCGCCGGCAGCACCATGATCGGGACCTCGCCGGAGGTGCCGACCGTGCTGACGACCTTGCCCTCTTCGGTCTTGTGGTCCGGGTACTGGAACTCCCAGTTCCACTGGAACGCGATCACATCGACGTTCACGTCGGGCTTGCCCGACTTGTCCGTGACGTAGTTCTGCGTGATGGCGGTGAAGTAGAACAACACCGCCACGATCACCGTCGGCACGACGATGAGCACGATCTCCAGCGGGAGGTTGTACGCCGTCTGACGCGGCAACTCCTCCGACTTCTTGCGGTGGAAGACCACCGACCACAGGATCAGGCCCCACACGATGACGCCGACGACGAGCGCGGCGATCACGGACCACGTCCAGAGCTCGCGCATCTTCTCGGCCTGCGGCGTGACGGCCTGCGGCCAGCCGAAGCGCAGCACCTCGTCCGTGGAGCAACCGGTGGCCCCGATACCGACCAGGCCGACCAGCCCGGCGGTCTTCGCCAGCCGGGATGCCCTGGTGCCCTCCTTCAGGCCCACTGCTCGCCCGCCTCCTCGTTCACAAACAACTGGCCATGCCAACGGATCAAGCGGGAGCGTAGCCCAGCGCAACCACGCTCACCCCTTGGGGGCACCGCCGCTGCGGTGCAGTTTCGGTCACACAAAGCCGCTTCGGCATACTGGGACCTTCCCCGTCGTATTTCTTGTGAGGTGCGAGACCCTTGTGCGGCCTGGCAGGACTTGTTTGCCCTAGCGAGAACGAGGCCGAGAGCGCACGCCCGGCGGTGGAAGCCGCTCTGCGCTGCATGCGGCACCGCGGCCCCGACGAGAGCGGCACCCGGCGGGTCGACGAGGTCGTGTTCGGCTTCAACCGCCTCGCCATCATCGACATCGAGCACTCCCACCAGCCCCTGACCTGGGGCCCGCCGGAGTCGCCGAGCCGGTACACGATCAACTTCAACGGCGAGATCTACAACTACCTGGAGCTGCGCGCCGAGCTCACCGAGAAGTACGGCGCGGTCTTCCACACCGACGGCGACACCGAGACCATCGTCGCCGCCTACCACTACTTCGGTCCCGCGGCGATCACGAAGCTGCGCGGCATGTTCGCCTTCATCATCTGGGACGCCGAGCGCAAGATGCTGTTCGGCGGCCGCGACCCGTTCGGCATCAAGCCGCTGTACTGGGCGCAGGGCCAGCTCGGCGTCGGGTTCTCCAGCGAGAAGAAGATCCTGCTGGAGCTCGCCCGCACGCTCGCGATCAACCCGCAGATGAACGTCAAGGGCCTGCAGCACTACCTGACGCTGCAGTACGTGCCCGAGCCCGCCTCGCTGCACGACCAGATCTTCCGCGTCGAGTCCGGTCACTCGTTCACGCTGGTGCCGGGCGAGACGCCCCAGTTCGAGCGCTACTTCCCGGCGAACTTCAAGGTGCGCACGGTCCGCAGCGAGGCCGAGGCGGACGCGCTGTACGACGAGATCACCTCGGCGCTGCGCGACTCGGTCGCCAAGCACATGCGCGCGGACGTGACGGTCGGCTCGTTCCTGTCCGGCGGCATCGACTCGACGGTGGTCGCGGCGCTCGCCAAGGAGCACAACCCGGACCTGATCACGTTCACCACCGGGTTCGAGCGCCAGGGCTTCTCCGAGGTCGACGTGGCCGCCGAGTCCGCGGCGCTGATCGGTGTGAAGCACGTCGTCCGCACGGTCAGCGCGCAGGAGATGATGGACTCCCTGCCGTTGATCACCTGGTACCTCGACGACCCGGTGGCCGACCCGGCGCTGGTGCCGTTGTGGTTCATCGCCCGTGAGGCGCGTCAGCACGTGAAGGTCGTGCTGTCCGGTGAGGGCGCGGACGAGCTGTTCGGCGGGTACACGATCTACCGCGAGCCGCTGTCGCTCTCGGCGTTCGAGAAGGTGCCCGGCGCGCTGCGCAAGGCGATGGGCAAGGTCTCGACGAAGATCCCGCACGGCGTGCGCGGCAAGGACCTGCTGCGTCGTGGCGCGCTCACGCTGGAGGAGCGCTACTACGGCAACGCGCGCATCTTCCTCGACGACCACCTGCGCCAGGTGCTGCGGACGTACGACCCGAACGTGTCGCACATGGACGTCACGGCCCAGCCGTACCGCGAGTCGCGCAACTGGGACCCGGTCACGCGCATGCAGCACGTCGACCTGTTCACCTGGCTGCGGGGCGACATCCTGGTCAAGGCCGACAAGATGACCATGGCGAACTCGCTGGAGCTGCGCGTCCCGTTCCTGGACCCCGAGGTCTTCAAGATCGCCTCGCAGATCCCGAGCGAGTTGAAGATCACGCCGGACACCACGAAGTTCGCGCTGCGCAAGGCGATCCGCGACATCGTGCCGGCGCACGTGCTGAACCGCCGCAAGCTCGGCTTCCCGGTGCCGATCCGGCACTGGCTCAAGGACGAGATGCACGACTGGGCGGTCGACATCGTGCGCAGCTCGCAGACCGACCAGTACCTCGACAAGACCGCGGTGCTGCGGCTGATCGAGGAGCACCGTTCGGGCGTGCTCGACCACAGCCGCCGCATCTGGGCGCTGCTGGTGTTCATGATCTGGCACGGCATCTTCGTCGAGGACCGCATCAAGCCGGTGGTGCCGGAACCGCACTACCCGGTCAAGCTCTAGTGGATCAGGGCCCCTCTCCGGAGGGGCCCTTTCTCATCGACGACCTTGCGCGCTGCAGATCGCGTACGAGCTGACGACGGTCTCCGGCGACGCCATCAGTTCGAGGTAGCGGTCGAACTCGTCGTCGGAGAGCGGGAGTTTGTCCCGCACCTTGCCCGCGGTCGTGGCGAGCAGCCGGCACCCCGGTGAGCCGCCCTCCCACTCCTGCACCTCGCGGGAGCCGCTGACGTCGTTGAGCCCGGTGTCGAGCAACGCCTTCTCGATGCGCGCGCCCCACGCGAGCTCCGCGCCGGCGTGGTCGAGCAGCGTCAGCAGGGCGTTCTTCACCCGCATGATCAGCTTCGCGTCGTCGGAACCAGAAGATCCGGGCCCGGTCGACAGGACCTCGAGCGGGAGGCAGTCGAACTCCTCCAGCACGAGCCAGCCGCCGGGACGCAACGAGTCGCGCAGCTTGCGCAGGACGGCGTCGCGGGCGGGAAGGTGGAACAGCACCAGACGCGCATGGACCAGGTCGTACGCGTTCCCCGGCAATATATTGGATACTACGTCGTGCTCCAGGACGGTGACGTTGTCGCGTTCCTCGAGCCGCGCCACGTCGACGTCCGTGACCGTCACGTGCCCGGACGGGGCGACGACGTCGGCGAGCCAGTTCGCCACCGAGCCCCCGCCGCCCCCGACCTCCAGACAGCGCCAGCCGTCGGCCACGCCGAGCTGCTCGACGCGGGCGAACGTGCCCGCGTCGAGCAGGGAGCTCAGCGCGTCGAAGTGCGGACCGTGTAACTCACCGGCGTCACCGAACAGGTACGTCCCCATTGTCCGATCATGGCAGGACTGTGCGGATCATGGCAGGACTGGGGCGATCTCCTCCGCGGCTTCGTCACCGAACGCACCGCGAATGCGGGCGAGCGCCGCCTCGCGCTCCAGCACCCACTCCTGCGTGCCGACGGTTTCGAGCACCTCGACGGCGATCAGCGACCCGAGCTGAGCGGCGCGCTCGATGCCCAGACCCGCGGTGATGCCCGCGAGGAAACCGGCGCGGAAACCGTCGCCGACACCGGTCGGGTCGGTCTTCGCGACTTCGGGGACCGCGGGGACGTGCAGCGAGAAGCCGTCGCGGTCGACGATCTCGACGCCCTTGGCGCCGAGCGTGGTGACGCGCTTGCCGACGCGGGCGAGGACGTCGGCCTCGGTCCAGCCGGTCTTCTGCAGCAGCAGTTCCCACTCGTAGTCGTTGCTGAACAGGTACTCGGCGCCCTCGATGAACGCGCGCGCCTGCTCACCGTCCATGCGGGCGAGCTGCTGCGACGGGTCGACGGCGAACTTGAAACCGCGCTGACGGCACTCTTCGGCGTGCCGGAGCATCGCCGCGGGGTCGTCGGGGCTGATCACGACGAGCTCGAGGTTCTCGACGCGGTTCGCGATCGGCGCGAGCTCGATGTTGCGCGCCTCGGCCATCGCGCCGGCGTAGAAGGAGGCGATCTGGCACATGTCGTCGTCCGTCGTGCAGACGAACCGCGCGGTGTGCGCGACCTCGGACACGTACACGCCGGACGTGTCGACGCCGTGCCGGTCGAGCCACGAGCGGTAGTCGTCGAAGTCCTTGCCGACGGCGCCGACGAGCACCGGCCGCACGCCGAGCACGCCGAGACCGAACGCGATGTTCGCGCCGATACCACCGCGCCGGACCACGAGGTCGTCGACCAGGAAGCTCAGTGACACGCGGTCGAGACGCTCCGCGACCAGCTGGTCCGCGAATCGACCCGGAAAGTGCATCAGATGGTCGGTCGCGATGCTGCCGCACACGGCTACCGGCACGTCGGCTCTCCCTTACGTTGTTGCGCTACGTGACAACTCACCCGGATGAGTGCAGCTGTGAAGACTACCGTTTGGTAGGGCTACCGCAGGTCAGACCACCGTCATACGGTCGGCATGTGACGATCCCCGAAGCGACCACGATGCGTGAGCTGATCGACGACTGCGCACAGCTCCCCTTCGCTCTGACACACCCCGAGCACCCCCTGCCCGCTCCGCGAGCGGCCGTGCCCTGGGAAGTCGACGACCTGTGCACCCACCAGGTCGAGGGCCTGGCCGAGTACGGCGTCTGAGCCCCTGGGCTGATCCCCAGAACACACAGCGAGGCCGCGTTCCCGTCTGATCGTCTGATCTGGGAACGCGGCCTCGCGCGTGTTCGCCTTAGTGGAACGAGTCGCCGCAGGCGCAGGACCCGCCGGCGTTCGGGTTGTCGATCGTGAAGCCCTGCTTCTCGATCGTGTCCACGAAGTCGATGACTGCGCCTTCGACGTAGGGCGCGCTCATGCGGTCAACGGCGACCTTCATGCCGTTGAAGTCGACCAGCGCGTCACCGTCGAGCGCGCGCTCGTCGAAGAACAGCTGGTAGCGCAGACCAGCGCAACCGCCGGGCTGGACGGCGATGCGCAAGTGCATGTCGTCGCGGCCCTCCTGGTCGAGCAGCGCCTTGGCCTTGACGGCGGCCGCATCGGTCAGCGTCACGCCGTGGGTCGGCGCCTCGGAGGTCGAAGCGGCATCCTGAGCGGTCGTCATGGCTCTCCTAAGAGGTCCTTTGCGGGCGGTTCGCCCCTCAACAACACGGGCGTTCCCCGCTTTGTTCCATTTCCATGGTCCCACAGCGATGGCTCATGTCGAACGTCACGTAGACCACTGCCGCGCGACGTGCTGCGCCGTTGCAACGAGACTTTTGCGGGCGTCCGCAATCGACTTTTGCACAGAGCCGACGTGGTCGGACACCGAGTAGGCCTCCTGGACGCCCGCAGCGCCCATCTCCCGGCTGCCGACGCTGACCTGGCCTGCGATGGCGACGCACGGGATACCGCGTTCGGCGGCGCCGCCCGCGACGGCGGTGATGAGCTTGCCTCGGAGCGACTGCCAGTCGAAGCTGCCTTCGCCGGTGACGACGACGTCGGCGTCGTCGAGGGCGGCGTCCAGGCCGGTGAGTTCGCGGACGAGTCCGGCGCCCGACGTCACCGTCGCGCCCAGCGAGAGGAGCGCGGCGCCCAGGCCGCCTGCCGCGCCGGCCCCCGGTATATCGGATACGGCTTTGAGGACGTCCATCGCGGCGAGCTTGGC
This sequence comes from Lentzea kentuckyensis, assembly GCF_002150765.1. GTDB lineage: Bacteria > Actinomycetota > Actinomycetes > Mycobacteriales > Pseudonocardiaceae > Lentzea > Lentzea kentuckyensis. Next base: position 69,069 of record NZ_MUYM01000052.1, on the reverse strand, counting down.
TTCGAGGCGTTCCACGGCTTCCGGGGACGCGCCCTTCTGAGGACCGAACGTGCGAGCCGCTCCGTGTGGGCCGAGCAGCGGGTTCTCGACGTCCGACGCCGCCACCAGCGATATATCAGTCAGATCGACGCCCGCGTCGGACAGCGCGGCGAGCATGCCGGCGCCGCCGTCGGTCGTCCCGGAGCCGCCGAGTCCGACTGTGATGACATCGTTGTCAGCCATGGTCGACTGCGAGATCGCTGCCGCGATCAGTTCGCCGACGCCTCGCGTGGTCGCCGTCTCGCAGGATTCCGGGCGGAGTTCGGCCGGGACGAGATGGAGGCCGCACGCTTCGGCGGACTCGATGTATGCAACGCGTCGACCGTCCGCATGCACGCTGAGCCAGCGTGCTTCGACGGGCTTGCCGAGCGGGCCGGTGACGCTGGTACATCGGATATCGCCGCCCAGCGCGGCGTGCAGAACGTCCACGAAGCCGGGGCCGCCGTCGGCCAGTGGGCGTTCGACGACGACGTCGTCGGGTTTGGCCTCGCGCCAGCCGGTGGCGATGGCGTCGGCGGCCTCGCGGGCGGTCAGGGTGCCGCCGAAGCAGTCCGGAGCGATGAGTACGCGCACCTCGCGAAAGGTACAGAAGAACCACTGTCCTACCCTTGTGCTGTGAGGTTCCTGCGCCGCAACTCCGCCGATACCGAAGCCCCGGCCATCGATTCCGCCGCCGAGGCCGCCGACTCCACCCGCACGGCGGGCAAGGGCCGGCCCACGCCGAAGCGGCGTGAGGCGCAGGGCAGGCGTTCCGGGCCCGTTCCGCCGCCTCCCCGCACGCAGCGCGAGGCGTTCAAGCGCATGCGCGGCAACAAGGTGAGCAAGGAAGAGCGCCGTGCCGCGGCCACCGAGCGCCGTCAGCGCATGATGGCCGGCGACGACAAGTACCTGCTGCCGCGCGACCGCGGTCCGGTGAAGGCGTACATCCGCGACCTCGTCGACTCGCGCCGCAACCTCATGGGCCTGTTCATGCCGCTCGCGATCCTGGTGTTCGTGGCGCTGCTGACGCCGTCGCTCGCCGTGCAGCGGTACGCGACGCTCGCGACGACGTTCATGCTGATCGCGATGGTCATCGAGGGCCTCGTGCTCGGCCGGCTCGTCACGAAGAGGGTGCGGGCGAAGTTCCCGGCCGAGCCGATCAAGGGCCTGTCGATCGGCTGGTACTCGTTCATCCGCGCGAGCCAGCTGCGCCGCCTGCGCGTGCCCAAGCCGCGTGTGAAGCCGGGCGAGGCCATCAAGTAAGTGCGCGAGAAGCAGCGCAAGCTTCAACTGCCGGAGAAGCTGCGGTGGAACCACAACGAGTGGTACCGCCGCTGGCTGCTCCGGCAGTTGCCGTCTCGGGCCGGATCAGCGCTGGACGTCGGTTGCGGCCTCGGTGACCTGGCGCGGTCGTTGAAGGCCGACGAGGTCACCGCGATCGACGCCAGCGCGCGCATGATCGAGCGCGCGAGCGCGACCAGCGACCGGATCAGGTGGATCAACGGCGACGTGCTCACCCACGACCTCGGGCGGTACGACGTCGTCACCGCCGAGGCGAGCCTGCATCACCTGCCGTTGCGCGAGGGCCTCACCAGGCTCGCCGAGCTGACCAGGCCGGGCGGGCTGCTGATCGTCATCGGCCTCTACATGACGGCGACGCCTGCGGACCGGGCGATGGAGTTCGTGACGTTGCCCGCGAACGCCGTCGTCGGGCTCGCCAAGGCCTTCAACGGCACCGGGGGCAAGCCACACGACACCGAGATGCCGATGGTGATGACGGCGCCGACGTTGCCGGAGATCCGTGCGGTGGCAGCGGAGGTCGTGCCCGGCGCGCGCATCCGCAGGCACGTGTTCTGGCGGTATTCGCTGGTCTGGCGCGCACCCGAAGTTCATTAGCAGTACGAACGATTTCGGTTTAAGCTCCGATGTATGAAGTTCCGTCGACTCGGCCGCAGCGGCCTGTCCATCAGCGAGATCTCGTACGGCAACTGGCTCACCCACGGCTCCCAGGTCGAGGAAGAGCAGGCGCACGCCTGTGTGAAGGCAGCGCTCGAGTCGGGGATCACCACCTTCGACACCGCCGATGTCTACGCCAACACCGCCGCGGAGTCGGTGCTCGGCAGGGCGCTCAAGGGTGAGCGGCGCGAGTCGCTGGAGATCCTGACCAAGGTCTACTGGCCGACCGGCCCCGGCGGTCCCAACGACCGCGGGCTGGGTCGCAAGCACGTCATGGAGTCGGCCAACGCTTCGCTGAAGCGCCTGCAGACCGACTACGTCGACCTCTACCAGGCTCACCGGTACGACTACAGCGTTCCGCTGGAAGAGACGATGCTGGCGTTCGCCGACCTCGTCCGCCAGGGCAAGGTCCTCTACGTCGGCGTCTCCGAGTGGACCGCCGAGCAGATCACCCGCGGTGCCGCGCTGGCCCGTGAGCTGCAGATCCCGTTCGTGTCGCACCAGCCGCAGTACTCGATGCTGTGGCGCGTCATCGAGCCGCAGGTCATCCCTGCCTGCGAGCGCGAGGGCCTCAGCCAGATCGTCTTCTCCCCCGTCGCACAGGGCATCCTGACCGGCAAGTACCTGCCGGGCGCCGACGTGCCGGAGGGCTCGCGCCTGGCCGACGCGCGCGGCTCGCAGATGATCTCGCGCTGGATGCGGGACGACGTGCTCAACGCCGTGCAGCAGCTCAGGCCGATCGCCGAGGAAGCGGGCGTCACCATGGCGCAGCTCGCGGTCGCGTGGGTGCTCAAGAACCCGAACGTCGCGTCCGCGATCATCGGCGCGTCGCGTCCGGAGCAGGTCCACGAGAACGTCAAGGCGATCGACATCGAGCTCGACGACGACGTGCTCAAGCAGATCGACAACGTCCTCGAGGGCGTCATCACCGACGACCCGAGGCTCACCGCCCAGGGTTAGTTCGCCCTGCTCTTAAAGGACCCTGCTCTTAAAGGACTGGGTGGAGGCTCATCGGGCCGTACACCTCGGATTCCGAGCGCAGCAGCGTGACCTGTTCGACCCCGGCGTCGAGCAGGTCACGCCAGCCGGCGCTGAACCACTCCTCGGCCTCGGTCTGGTCCGCGAACATCACATCCGGGCCCGCGACGTCGCGTCCCTGTGCATCCTGGTAGCGCCAGCGGAACTCCATGGGACGAAGGCTAACTCTTGTCATCTAGGACTCTGGTGCTCGGCGGAGCGCGTTCAGGCAAGTCAGCGCACGCGGAAGGCCTGCTCACCGACCCGACCGTGACTTACGTCGCAACCGCGCGCAGATACCCCGACGACCCGGACTGGGACGCACGCATCGCGCTGCACGTCGCGCGCCGTCCGTCCACTTGGCACACGGTCGAGGCGTCGGCGCCGTCCGATCTGCCGGCGTTGCTCACCGCGACGCAGTACGAGGACCCGCCGATCCTGGTGGACGACCTGTCGACGTGGCTGGTCGGCGTGCTGGACGACGCCGAGGCCTGGGAAGGTCACGGCACCGACGCGGTGGAGAGCGATGTCGACGAACTCGTGCGCTCGGTCGCCACGTGCCGGACGCGACTGGTGCTGGTGAGCGCGGAGGTCGGCCTCGGCGTCATTCCGTCGACGCGCTCAGGCAGACTCTTCCGCGATCACCTCGGTGCGCTCAACGCGCGCGTCGCCGAGGTGTGCGACGAGGTGACGCTCCTCGTCGCGGGCATCCCGTTGAAGCTGCGCTAAGGAGCAACCGTGAGCACCGAGTTCCCGCCGGTGGAGCCGCCGGACGAGACCGTTCTGCGCGAGGCCGAGGCCCGGCACGCGGTGCTGACCAAGCCGGTCGGCTCACTCGGACGGCTCGAGGAGCTGGGCAACTGGATCGCGGCGTGCCAGGGCGTCGTGCCGCCGAAGCCGTTCGTGCGGCCTCGCGTCGTCGTGTTCGCGGGTGACCACGGTGTCACCGCGCAGGGCGTCTCGGCGTACCCGAGCGAGGTGACCGGCCAGATGGTCGCGAACTTCCTCACCGGCGGCGCCGCGGTGAACGTGCTCGCCCAGGTCGCGGGCGCCACGGTGCGCGTGGTCGACATGGCGGTGGACGCGGACACCCCGGCAGCGGTCAGCGCGCACAAGGTGCGGCGCTCGTCCGGGTCGATCGACCGCGAGGACGCGCTCACCCGTGAGCAGTGCGAGCTCGCGATCGCCGCGGGCCGCGCCATCGCCGACGAGGAGGTCGACGCGGGCGCCGACGTGCTCGTCGCCGGCGACATGGGCATCGGCAACACGACGCCGGCCGCCGTGCTGATCGCGTCGCTGACCGGCTCGGAGCCGGTCGCGGTCGTCGGCCGCGGCACGGGCATCGACGACCAGGCGTGGATGCGCAAGACGGCGGCGATCCGCGACGCCCTGCGCCGGGCCCGCCTGGTGATCAGCGACCCGGTCGCGCTGCTGGCCACGGCCGGTGGCGCGGACCTGGCGGCGATGGCCGGGTTCGTGGCGCAGGCCGCCGTGCGACGGACTCCGGTGGTGCTCGACGGCGTCGTCGTCGGTGCGGCCGCGGTCGTCGCCGAGGAGCTGGCGCCGGGTGCGCGCGAGTGGTGGGTGGCCGGACACCAGTCCGCCGAGCCCGCGCACGCGATCGCGCTCGGGCACCTGAACCTGACGCCGCTGCTGGAGTTCGAGATGCGGCTCGGTGAGGGCTCCGGAGCGGTGGCGGCGCTGCCGTTGCTGATCTCCGCGGTGAAGGTGCTCGCCGAGATGGCGACCTTCGACAGCGCAGGCGTCACGAACAAAGAATGAAGCTGGCGTTCTCCTGGCTGACCGTCCTGCCGCTGCGCGTCGACCATGTCGACCGCAAGGCGGCGGGACGGGCCATTGCATACACGCCGATTGTCGGCGTTCTGCTGGGCACGTTCGTCGTCGGCGTGCTCAAGTTGTTGGCCGTATGCGATATATCGGCGCCAGTAGCCGGGTTCCTGGCCGTCGGCGTCGTCGCGCTGGCCACACGCGGTATGCACTTGGACGGTCTTGCGGATACTGCAGACGGTCTGGGGTGTTACGGGCCGCCGGAGCGCGCGCTTCAGGTCATGAAGGACGGCGGGGCCGGGCCGTTCGGTGTCGTCACGCTGATCGTCGTGCTGGGGGCGCAGGCCGCCGCTCTCCCCCAGGCCCACTGGGGTGTCGTCGTGCTCGCGTTCGCGACGAGCAGGGCCGCGTTCGGTGTCTGCTGTATGCGAAATGTGCCCGCCGCACGGCCTGAAGGGCTCGGGGCGCTGGTAGCCGGTACACAGCATCCAATGCTGGTCGCCGGCACGTGGATGGTGCTCGCCGCCGCAGGTTATGCGCTCGGTATACGCGCTGTCGTCGGCGTCGTCGTCGCGGGCGCGCTCGTGTGGTTGCTGGTGAAGCACACCGGAAAGCGTTTCGGCGGCATCACCGGTGATGTGCTCGGTGCTGCCGCCGAAATCGCGCTTCTGGCCGTGCTGGTGATCGCTTAGGAGCGAAGGCCTACGAGTGGAGCACCGTCATCCAGCCGTGGGTGTCGGCGACGTGGCCGTGCTGGAGGCCGGTCAGGCGCTCGCGCAGCTTCATCGTCACCGAGCCGGGGCCGCCGTCGGCGACGTCGAACTCGCCACCGGCGTGCTTGACGTGGCCGACCGGCGTGATGACCGCGGCCGTGCCACAGGCGAAGACCTCGGTGAGCTCACCGGAGGCGTTGGCCTTCTCCCACTCCTCGGTCGAGATGCGACGCTCCTCGACGGACAGTCCGAGGTCGCTTGCCAGCTGCAGCAACGAACTGCGGGTGATGCCCGGCAGCAACGTGCCGGTCAGCTCCGGGGTGACGACCTTGTCGCCGAAGACGAAGAACAGGTTCATCCCGCCCATCTCCTCGACCCAGCGGCGTTCCACCGCGTCGAGCCAGACGACCTGGTCGCAACCCTTCTCCGCGGCCTGCGCCTGCGCCACGAGGGACGCGGCGTAGTTGCCGGCGAACTTGGCCGCGCCGGTGCCACCGGGGGCCGCGCGGACGTACTCGGTCGAGAGCCACACGCTCACCGGGCGGACACCGCCCGCGAAGTAGGAGCCGGCGGGTGAGGCGATCAGCACGAACAGGTACTCGGACGCGGGTCGCACGCCGAGGCCCTTCTCCGTGGAGATCATGAACGGCCGCAGGTAGAGGGACTCCTCCTCGGCCGACGGCACCCAGCGGTCGTCGACCGCGAGGATCTGCCGGACGGACTCCAGGAAGAGGTCGTCGGGAAGTTCGGGCATCGCCATGCGGCGGGCCGAGGCGCGGAAGCGCTCGGCGTTGGCCTCAGGGCGGAAGGACGCGATCGAACCGTCGGGCTGCCGGTAGGCCTTGAGCCCTTCGAAGATCGCCTGGCCGTAGTGCAGCACCATTGCCGCGGGGTCCAGTGCGAGGGTGGAGTACGGGCCGACTTCAGCGTCGTGCCAGCCCTTCTCGCGGTTCCAGCGGATCGTCACCATGTGGTCGGTGAAGTGCTGCCCGAAGCCCGGCTTGGCAAGTACCTCCGCTACGCGCTCCGGGGTCGCCGGGTGCGGGTGGGGAGTCCGGGTGAAAGGCAACGCGCTCGTCATGTGAGCACGGTAACCCGCTGGTGGGGATACGGAAAATCGTCTTCCCAAAACTCGGACGTCCTACTAACTCAGGCTCGATAGAGTGCCCGCCCATGACCGATGCGGAAAGATCTTCGAGGGGTGCGGACGTCCGCACCGTGTTGCAGGCCGCGTTGCTCGTGCTGGGCACCGGCATGACCCTGATGGACGGCTGGGTGCTCGGCGGCGTCGGCGGTGTGGTGGGCGCCGTGTTCGCCGCCGCGATCTTCCTGGTCGTCTACCGTGCGCTCACCAACGACAGCGAGTCCACCAACGGCCGCATCATCGGCCTTGCGGTGTGCGTTGGCGTGACGCTGCTCGTTTTCCTCTCAGTAACGCTGTCAGGCTGATGAGTCCGGTGCCGGCGCCCAGCCCTGCGAGAGAGATGAGCAGTGCGGGCACCGGCATGCTCATCGCGAGCAGTACCGAGAGCCCCAGTCCGAGACAGGCCGTGCGCATGGGCCATGTGCGGTCGTTCTGCAGCAGGACTCGCGCCGACGCGTTCGTGAAGGCGTAGTAGAACAACGTCCCGCACGCCGCCACGCCCAGTGCGGTCGCCATCGGCACGAGGAGCACCGCGAGAGCGCTGGCGACGACTACGACGAGGGAAAGCACACCGGGCTTGAGGCGCGTCGGCAGGTCGCCGTCCTCGGCGAGACCGGTGAGCGTGCGGTGTGCGGACGCGAGTACGAAGTGCAGTGCGGCGACACCGGCCACGGCCGCGGCGATCTGCACGAGCGGCACCAACGCGGACGCGTCCGCGGCGACGAGCGCGTCGCGCAACGGCGCGGGCGACAACGCGAGGCGCGCGCTGCCGAGCTGTCGCAGCAGACCGGCGCCGACGGCCAGACAGACCACGAAGGACAGTCCGATGAGGACTGGAATCGCGACCCTGAGCACGGCCGGCGAGTGGTGCCGCTCACCGCGGTGCGGGGCCGTGATGCGCTCGAAACCCGCGAACGCCATGAACATCAGGCCCGCGACGCCGACGAGTTCGTTGACAGTGCCGGTCTCGCCCGCCGACGGCACCGGCTCGATCGAGAAGCTCGACGCCACCACGAGAGCCAGCACACCGAGAACCACCAGCGACACCAGCACACTGACGCCCGTGCTGAAGCGGAACCCGGCCGCGCCGAGCACCGCCGTCGCGACGACGAGGGCGAGAGCGCCGACCGTCGGCTGGTCCGGCACGACGTACGCGCCGAACATCGACGCCACGGCCGCCGCCATCGCCGCCCTGCCGAGGAGGTGGGCACTCGCCGTCATCCGGGCGGGCCACACACCGAGCTGTGCGCGTACGTATCCGTAACCGCCGCCGACATCCGGGTAGGCCCGCGACTGGTCAGCGGTCGAGAAGGCCGAGCACAACGCGGCGAACGCGGACAGGGCCAGCGCAGGGAGCACCCACCAGCCCGCAAGGCTTGCGGCAGGGGCGAATCCGGCGAAGACCCCCGCACCGAGCACCGCGGGAAGACCGAGCGCGATCGTGGCAACGATCTCGCGAGGCGTGTGGGTCACCGGTACACAGTCGCAGATGCGGCATCCGGCCGTAACCACCCGGTCGACTGATGCGCGAAATGGGCGAACCGCCACCGTGAGCAACTGTCAACGTCACGGATTGCGGCGAACGTGGCGGGCCTGGGCATTAGTGGGACTGCCCGACCTTTAGCATGGGTCACGATTCCGAGCACCCCTACCACGCACAACCATGGAGCAGCACGTGACAGCCCCGAAGCTGGCCCTCACCGAAGGTGACCTGAGCACCACCGCCGCTGACGCAGTCGTCGTGGGAACCCTGCAGGGTGCGGACGGTCTGGAGCTCGCGCCCGGCGCCGAAGCTGTCAACGCCGCGTTCGACGGCGCGCTGCTCGAGGTGCTCGGCACCCTGCGCGCGTCCGGCAAGGCCGACGAACTGGTGAAGGTCCCGACGTTCGGCAAGCTCGCCGCCCCGCTGGTGCTGGCCGTCGGTCTCGGCAAGTCCGCAGGCGAGGAGCAGGTGCGCCGCGCGTCCGGTGTCGCCGCCCGCGCGCTGGCCGGCAAGAAGCGCGCGCTGAACACGCTGGCCTCGCTGCACGTGGCCGCCGCGGCCGAGGGCACCCTGCTGGGCGCCTACACGTTCACCGAGTACAAGTCCGACAAGGGCGAGGGCCCGGTCGCGAAGGTCGACCTGATCGCGGCCGGCACCAAGGAGAACAAGGCCGCGCTGAAGGCCGCCGTCGCGATCGCCGAGGCCGTCGCCATCGCGCGTGACTTCATCAACACGCCGCCGAACGACCTCTACCCCGGCTCGTTCGCCGACCGCGCCGCGAAGCTGGCCACGGCCGCGGGTCTCGACGTCGAGGTGCTCGACGAGAAGGCGCTCAAGAAGCAGGGCTTCGGCGGCATCCTGGGCGTCGGCGGCGGTTCGACCCGCCAGCCGCGCCTCGTGCGCATCTCCTACAAGGGCGCCAAGGCCACCAAGAAGGTCGCGCTCGTCGGCAAGGGCATCACGTTCGACACCGGCGGCATCTCGATCAAGCCGGCCGCTGGCATGGACGAGATGACCTCGGACATGTCGGGCGCCGCCGCGATCGTCGCCACGATGGTGCTGGCCGCGAAGCTCAAGTACCCGCTGGAGATCATCGCGTCGATCCCGATGGCGGAGAACATGCCGTCGGGTGACGCGTACCGCCCCGGCGACGTGCTGACCATGTACGGCGGCAAGACCGTCGAGGTGCTCAACACCGACGCCGAGGGCCGCCTGATCCTGTCCGACGCCATCGTGCGCGCGTGCGAGGACGGCCCGGACTACCTGATCGAGACCGCGACCCTCACCGGCGCGCAGGTCGTGGCCCTGGGCAAGCGCACCTCGGGCGTCATGGGCTCCGAGGAGTTCCGTGACCGCGTGGCCGCCATCGGCACCGCGGTCGGCGAGTCGGCGTGGCCGATGCCGCTGCCCGAGGAGCTGCGCGCGGACCTCGACTCGCGCCTGGCCGACCTGGCGAACGTCACGGGCCACCGCTGGGGCGGCATGCTCGCGGCGGGCCTGTTCCTGCGCGAGTTCGTCGCCGAGGGCGTCCAGTGGGCGCACATCGACATCGCGGGCCCGGCGTACCACACGGGTGGCGCGTACGGGTACACCGCGAAGGGCGGCACCGGCGTTCCGGTGCGGACCATCGCGGCCGTGCTGGCGGACATCGCCGCCAACGGCTGAGTCCACCTGTTCCCAAAAGCGGGCGGAGACCTTCGGGCCTCCGCCCGTTTTGTTTTCTCACAAACGCTCGCGGACGCCCGTGAAATCATTTCCCGAGCACCTTTGCAACGAGTCGTTTGCGGTCGACGTCCAAAGACTCATTGCTAAGGTACAGGTCAGGGTGGGTGCGGAACTGATATATCGGTTGGGATGGGCACGGACGGGCGCGACTGAAAGAAGATGCTCGTGTCGCGAGGCTAGGTCGGAGGGCTTCGCCAGAGGAGTATTTCCACATGGGGACGCATCAGTACGAAGTGGACGTCGTCTGGACCGGGAACACCGGGAACGGGACTTCCGGATACAAGGCTTATGAGCGCGCGCACGAGGTGCTGGCCGCGGGCAAGGAGACGATCCTCGGGTCGTCGGACCCGTCGTTCCGGGGTGACCGGAGCCGGTACAACCCCGAGGAGTTGCTCGTCGCGTCGCTGTCGCAGTGCCACATGCTCTGGTACCTGCACCTGGCGTCGGTGAACGGCGTCGTCGTCACCGGCTACCGCGATCACGCCAGCGGCACGATGGCCGAGCACCCGGACGGGTCCGGGCGGTTCACCGAGGTGGTGCTCAACCCCGTCGTCACGGTCGCCGATCCGGACACGAAAGAGACCGCGCAGGCGTTGCACGAGAAAGCTCACTCGATGTGCTTCATCGCGGCGAGCGTCAATTTTCCCGTGCGGCACGAGCCGACGGTGAACGTTTAGAGATCGCGCCCAGAGATCGCGTCTAGTCGCCTGAGGCCTTTTTGCGCGCGGTGTAGTCGCGCATGCGCTTCGGGTAGCCGACGATGCCGGCGTCGTAGATCGGCATGCCGAGTTTGCGGGCGAACGAACGCGCGGCGTCCGGGGAGGCGACTCGGCGGCGGGTCCACTCGCCGTCGTGAGCGACGAGAACCACAGTGGTTTCGGTCACCGTCGTCTTCGGCTCCACATAGGCCTCGACGCCGTGCCGGCTCTTCGTCCACTGTTCGAGGTGGCTCGTGTCCTGGTTGGAGGCGGTCCGGAGCACTCCTGGACGCGGCTTCCTGCGAAAACGATCGAACAGCCCCATCGGGCACCTCCTGCGCTTCCCTCCACCATGGTGCCAGGTAGGGGTGTTATGAGTAGGTGAATGATCAGAGTCGGGCGTGGTGTCCCATGCCGGATCACCATGCTCTGGCAACTAGTGACAAGATGGCCGCGTACCTCGCGCGCACCCGCGCGTAGTAAGTAATCCCGAGGAGATCCGAAGTGACTTCGCCGGAACTGGAGTCGGCCACCAACGCCGATCTCGTCATCCTCGGCGGCGGTTCAGGTGGGTATGCCTGCGCGTTCCGCGCGGCCGAGCTCGGCCTGTCCGTCGTCCTGGTCGAGAAGGACAAGCTGGGTGGCACCTGTCTGCACCGCGGTTGCATCCCGACCAAGGCGCTGCTGCACGCGGCCGAGGTCGCGGACAACGCGCGTGAAGGCGACCAGTTCGGCGTGAAGAGCTCGCTCGAGGGCATCGACATCGCCGGCGTCAACTCGTACAAGGACGGCGTGATCTCGCGGCTCTACAAGGGTCTGCAGGGTCTGGCGAAGGCCAACAAGGTCACCTTCGTCGAGGGCGCGGGCACGTTCGTCGGCCCGAACACGGTCGTCGTGAACGGTCAGCGCTACGTCGGCAAGAACGTGGTGCTCGCGACCGGTTCGTACGCCCGCAGCCTGCCCGGTCTGGAGATCGGCGGCCGGGTCATCACCAGTGACCAGGCGCTCAACCTGGACTTCATCCCGGAGAAGGTCGTCGTCCTCGGCGGCGGCGTCATCGGTGTGGAGTTCGCCAGCGTGTGGCGGTCGTTCGGCGCGGACGTCACCATCGTCGAGGCCCTGCCCCGCCTGGTGCCGGCCGAGGACGAGTACGCGTCCAAGCAGCTCGAGCGCGCCTTCCGCAAGCGCGGCATCAAGTTCAAGACCGGCGTGAAGTTCACCGGCGCCACCCAGTCCGACTCGGGCGTGTCGATCACGCTGGAGAACGGCGACGTCCTCGACGCCGACCTGCTGCTCGTCGCGGTCGGCCGCGGCCCGAACAGCGCGGGCCACGGTTACGAGGAGGCCGGCGTCACGATCGACCGCGGGTTCGTCATCACCGACGAGCGCCTGCGCACGAACCTGCCGAACGTCTACGCCGTCGGCGACATCGTGCCGGGCCTGCAGCTCGCGCACCGCGGTTTCCAGCAGGGCATCTTCGTGGCCGAGGAGATCGCGGGCCAGAACCCGAAGGTGATCGACGAGGCGGGCATCCCGCGCGTCACCTACTGCAAGCCCGAGGTCGCCTCCGTCGGTCTGTCCGAGGCCGCGGCCAAGGAGAAGTACGGTTCCGCCGAGGTGTTCATCTACGACCTCGCGGGCAACGGCAAGAGCCAGATCCTCAAGACCTCCGGTGGCGTGAAGCTGGTCAAGGCGCCCGACGGCCCCGTCGTCGGTGTGACCATGGTCGGCGAGCGCGTCGGCGAGCTGATCGGTGAGGCCCAGCTGATCTACAGCTGGGAGGCTTACCCCGAGGACGTGGCTCCGCTGATCCACGCCCACCCGACCCAGACTGAAGCCCTTGGCGAGGCCTTCCTCGCCCTGGCCGGCAAGCCGCTGCACGTGCACGGCTGACCGTTCCCCACACAAAGTCAGCCACACGAGAGCACGAGGAGTCAGCGAACAATGGCCTTCTCCGTCCAGATGCCCGCACTCGGTGAGAGCGTCACCGAGGGCACGGTCACCCGGTGGTTGAAGCAGGAAGGCGACCGGGTGGAGGTGGACGAGCCGTTGCTCGAGGTGTCCACCGACAAGGTCGACACCGAGATCCCGTCCCCGGCGGCCGGTGTCCTGCAGAAGATCGTCGCGCAGGAGGACGACACCGTCGAGGTCGGTGGCGAGCTCGCGGTCATCGGTGACGGTGACGGCGGTTCCGCCGCGCCGGCTCCGGCCCAGGAGTCCGCGCCCCAAGAAACGGCACAGCCCCAGGAATCGGCACAGCCGCAGCAGACGCAGCCGTCCGCCGCGCCCGCCGAGGCCGTGCAGGAAGCCCCGGCTCCCGCCCAGTCGGGTGGTTCCGCCGAGGGCACCGACGTCACGATGCCCGCGCTCGGCGAGTCCGTCACCGAGGGCACCGTCACCCGCTGGCTGAAGCAGGTCGGCGACAGCGTCGAGGTCGACGAGCCGCTGCTCGAGGTCTCGACCGACAAGGTCGACACCGAGATCCCGTCGCCGGTCGCGGGCACGCTGCTCGAGATCACCGCCGGTGAGGACGAGACCGTCGAGGTCGGCGGCAAGCTCGCCGTCATCGGTTCGGGCAGCCCGGCTCCGGCCGCCGCGCCCGCCCCGGCGCCTGCTCCCCAGCAGGCCGCTCCGGCACCCGCGCCCGCCGCGGCTCCGGCCCCGCAGGCCGCCCCGGCACCGGCTCCGGCCCCCGCCGCTCCGGCCCCGCAGGCCGCGCCCGCTCCCGCCTCCGCTTCTTCGAGCGACGACGCGAACGGCACGCCGTACGTCACTCCGCTCGTGCGCAAGCTCGCGTCGGAGAACGGCATCGACCTGGGCTCGCTGAAGGGCACCGGCGTCGGTGGCCGCATCCGCAAGCAGGACGTGCTCGCCGCCGTCGAGGCCAAGAAGGCCCCGGCTCCGGCACCGGCCGCCACTGCTCCGGCCGCGCCCGCCGCTCGTACCGCCGCCCCGGCCGCGGTCGACAACTCGGGCAAGCGCGGCACCGTGCAGAAGCTCCCGCGCCTGCGCCAGATCGTCGCGCAGCGCACGCGTGAGTCGCTGCAGATGTCGGCCCAGCTCACCCAGGTGTTCGAGGTCGACGTGACCAAGATCGCCCGGCTGCGCAACCAGGCGAAGAAGGCGTTCGAGGCTCGTGAGGGCGCGAAGCTCACGTTCCTGCCGTTCTTCGCCAAGGCCGCCATCGAGGCCCTCAAGGCCCACCCGGTGCTCAACGCGTCGATCGACGAGGAGCGCAAGGAGGTCACCTACCACGGTGCCGAGCACCTCGGTCTGGCGATCGACACGGAGCGCGGCCTGCTCAACGCCGTGATCCACAACGCCGGTGACCTGAACCTGTCGGGCATCGCCCACAAGATCGGTGACCTGGCCGGGCGCGCCCGTTCGAACAAGCTCACCCCGGACGAGCTCACCGGCGGCACGTTCTCGCTGACCAACCTCGGCAGCAACGGCGCGCTCTTCGACACCCCGATCATCCAGCAGCCGCAGGTCGGCATCCTGGGCGTCGGCGTCGTGAAGAAGCGCGCGGTCGTCATGACCGACGAGGACGGCAACGACACCATCGCGATCCGCTCGATGATGTACCTGGCGCTCACCTACGACCACCGCCTGGTCGACGGTGCCGACGCGGGCCGCTTCCTCACGACGGTCAAGAACCGTCTCGAGGAGGGCGCGTTCGAGGCCGACCTCGGTCTCTGACGCCACTGAGCAGGACTGATATCCGATATATCGGATATCGCTGAACAGTGTGACCAGAAGGTGTGATCTGAAGGCCACCCCGGTTTGCCGGGGTGGCCTTCGGCACATCCTGGGGCCAGTAGGGGATCTGTGGCTGTGCATGCGGTGCTTGAGTGGGGAACGATCTACATATGCGAGTTGTCATCGCGGGATCGTCGGGCCTGATCGGAACGAGCCTGGTGGCGTCCATGCGCGCCGCCGGCCATGAGGTGCTGCGGCTGGTGCGCCGCAAAGCCGCTGCTCCTGACGAGCGCGGGTGGGACCCGTACGCCGGCCGCATCGACGACGGCACGTTCGACGGCGTCGACGCCGTCGTCAACCTCTGTGGTGCGGGCATCGGCGACAAGCGGTGGGACGACGCGCGCAAGCAGGTGCTGCACGACAGCCGTGTCGTGCCGGCCGAGGTGCTGTCGGCGGCGGTCGTCGAGCACGGCGTGCCCGCGCTGGTGAACTCGTCGGGCGCCCACTTCTACGGCGACACCGGATCCCGGCTTGCGGACGAGGACGCGCCGGGCGGCCACACGTTCATGTCGCGGCTGACCCAGGACTGGGAGGCGGCGACGTCCGTGGCCCAGGAGGGCGGCGTGCGTGTCGTACTAATGCGCACCGCTGTCGTCATCTCGCCATCGGGCGGTGTGTTCGGGCGGTTGAAGCCGGTCTTCCAGTTCTTCCTGGGCGGCAAGCTCGGGACCGGCGAGCAGTTCTTCCCGTGGGTGTCGCTGGACGACGTCGTGTCCGCGTACCGGTTCGTCGTCGAGCACGACGACATCCGCGGACCGGTCAACGTCGCGGGACCGACGCCGGTGACGAACGCCGAGTTCACCAAGGCGGTCGGCACGGCGCTGAACCGGCCGACGCCGTGGGTGGTGCCGGCGTTCGCGTTGAAGACGTTGCTCGGCGGTGAGATGGCGCAGGAGCTGTTGTTGAGCGGGCCGGGGCTGACGCCGAAGGTGCTGGAGAGCCGCGGCTTCCACTTCATGCATCCCGCGCTGCCGGCCGCACTGAACGCGGCGGTGGCATGACTCGTGTCGTCGCGGCCCTTCTGGTGATCTCCTGGATCTTGCTCGGCATGCCGGAGGTCACCTGGCTCGACGTGTGGGTGCACGACACGCTGCCGCGGCCGGAATGGCTTCGGACGACTGCATACATTGTGGGGCTGGTGCTCGGGCCGACGATCGGGTGGGGCTTCGCGGCGGTGTTGTTCGTGCTCGCGTGGCGGCGGCGCGATCTACGGCTGTGGAAGGCGTTGGCGTTGCACGGACTGTGTTGCGCGACGCTGCTGGCGCGGTGGCTGTTCGACCGGGTGCGGCCCATCGAGTACCACCTGCCGAGCTACCCGAGCGGGCACACGGTGGCGGTCGCGTCGGTCGGTTTCACGATGGTCGTGTTGCTCGGACGCGGTGTGCTGTGGGCCGCGCTGGCGGTGCTCGTGGCCGGTTTCGCCAGGGTCGTGCTGGAGATGCACTGGGTCACCGACGTCATCGGCGCGGTGCTGGGTGTGACAGGTGTCGGACTCGTGGCAGCGCTCGCGCTGGGGTTGGTAACGTCGGGTCGTGAACTCGTGCCGCACCTCGTCAGACCCCGTCGTCATCCGTGAGCTGGGGCTCATCGACTACATGGCGGCGTGGGACCTCCAGAAGGAGATCGTGGAGGTTCGCGCGGGTGGCACCGGGCCTGACACGCTGCTGTTGCTGGAGCACCCGCCGGTCTACACCTGCGGCCGGCGCACCCTCGACGAGGAACGCCCGCGCGGCGGCAGCACCCCCGTCATCGACGTCGACCGCGGCGGCAAGATCACCTGGCACGGACCTGGCCAGCTGGTCGGCTACCCGATCGTCAGGCTGGCCGAGCCGATGGACGTCGTGGACTACGTGCGGCGCATCGAGCAGGGCCTGATCGACGTCTGCGACCAGCTCGGTGTGCACACCGGCCGGGTCGAGGGCCGCAGCGGCGTGTGGATCCCGGCCGACGACCGCGGCCCGGAGCGCAAGGTCGCCGCCATCGGCATCCGCGTGCAGCGCGGCGTGACCATGCACGGTTTCGAAATCAACTGCAACGCGAGCCTTGAGGCGTTCGGCGACATCATCCCGTGCGGCATCAAGGACGCGGGCGTCGCTTCCCTCTCGCACGAGCTGGGCAGGGACGTCACGGTGGCCGAGGTGCTTCCCCTGGCCCGTGACGCCGTGCTTGCGGCGCTCGACGGAACACTCCCCCTGACGGACCGCACTTTGAGCCAGGCACATCACAAGCCGGTTGGCCCCGTCGCGCCGGGGATCACCTTCGCTAGCATTCCGTAGCCCCGCGGCGGGGAGCTCGCGGGATCGCGGAGGAGGGTGCGTCGTGAGACTTTCTCGACGCCAGTTGTTCACGGCTGCCGGAATCACGGCGCTCGCGTCATCAGGAACGTTCTCGGATGCGGCGGCGGCGCCGAAGAAAGTCACCGCACCCGTCCGCTCCTGGAGTGGTGAGATCAGCGTCGGCGACTGGGAGCAGTACTACCTCGGGCTCGACGGTGGAGCTCACCAGAAGGCGCTCAGCGCATTGGACATCGCATATCGCGACGGTGTTCGCGCTGACGAGCCGTACCTGATGGTGCCGGTCGAGTCCGTGCGACGAGCCGCGCTCGAGTTCGGCGACCACGCGGCCGCCGACGTGTTGCGCGACCGCTTCGAGCTCGACTCGCCGTCGATGCTCGGGCGTGGGCTGAAGCTGGTGTTCGGGCAGGACGGGCTGGAAAAGCGCTTCCTGGACGATCCCGCGTTGCAGCTGCGATATATCGGATATCGGCGGCGCTTCGCGAAGTACGCCATGCCGATGCCGGCAGAGGTTCACAAAGCGCTCGCCTGATATCCCATATATCAGTATCCCATGTATCAGGCCAACCGATATATCAGAGCTGGGGCGCGACGTCCTCGGCGATCTCAGTGATGTGGTCGAGGTCGGCCAGGTCCAGCATCTGCAGGTACACGCGCTGGATACCGGTCGCATCACGCCATGCGCCGATGCGGTCGACGATCTCGGCCGGGCTGCCGGCGAGGCCGTTCTGCTTGAGCTCGTCGACCTCACGGCCGATCGCGGCCGCGCGGCGGGCGACGTCGGCGTCGGTGCGGCCGACACAGGCGACGAGGGCGACCGAGCGGATGATCTCGCTGGGGTCGCGGCCGATCTCCTCGCAGGCCGCGTCGACGCGGGCGTACTGCTCGATGGCGGCGTCGATGCCGACGAACGGCAGGTTGAACTCGGTGGCGTAGGACGCGGCCAGTGCCGGCGTCCGGCGAGCACCCATGCCGCCGATCAGCACCGGGACGCGTTCCTGCGCGGGCTTGGGCAGCGCGGGCGAGTCGGTCAGCGTGTAGTGCTTGCCCTCGAACGAGAAGGTGCCGCCGAGCGGGGTCTCCCACAGGCCGGTGATGATCGCGACCTGCTCCTCGTAGCGCTCGAAGCGCTCAGCCAGCGACGGGAACGGGATGCCGTACGCGGTGTGCTCGCCCTCGTACCAGCCCGCGCCGATGCCGAACTCCACGCGGCCGCCGGACATCTGGTCGACCTGGGCGACGCTGATGGCGAGCGGGCCGGGGTGGCGGAACGTCGCCGCCGTCATCAGGGTGCCCAGGCGGATCGTCGTCGTGTCGCGGGCCAGACCGGCGAAGGTGATCCACGGGTCCGTCGGGCCGGGCAGACCGTCGACCGACCCCATCCTGAGGTAGTGGTCGGAGCGGAAGAAGGCGCCGTACCCGGCGTCCTCGGCCGTCCTGGCCACCCGGAGCAGGTCGTCGTAGCTCGCCCCCTGCTGGGGCTCGGTGAAGATGCGCAGTTCCACGACGAAGAACTTAGCCCTGCGAACGACATCCCCGTGTGAAGTGGGACCGAACCTGTCCTACTTCGAGAATAGCGTCACGGACATGACGATCACGCCGTTCCACCTCCACATCCCGCAGACCGACCTCGACGACCTGCACGCCCGGCTCGACCAGACGCGCTGGCCCCGGCAGCTCCCCGGCGAGGGCTGGAGCCGCGGCGTCCCGGCCGACTACCTGAAGGACCTCGCCCACCACTGGCGGCACAGCTACGACTGGCGCGGACAGGAACAGCGGCTCAACGCGTTTCCCCAGTACACGACGGAGATCGACGGGCTGCGCGTGCACTTCCTGCACGCGCGGTCGAAGAACCCGGACGCTCTCCCGCTGATCATCACGCACGGCTGGCCCAACTCGGTCGTCGAGTTCACCAGCACCATCGACCTGCTGACCGAGCACTTCCACGTGGTGGCACCGTCCGTGCCCGGCTTCGGTTTCTCCGACGCGCCAACGGAAACCGGGTTCGGCACCGCACAGGTCGGGCGCATGTGGGCCGAGCTGATGCACCGGCTCGGCTACGAACGCTATGGCACGCAGGGCGGAGACCTCGGGGCATACATCGCCCAGGAGACGGCGAAAGCCGATCCGGACGGCGTGGTCGGCGTGCACATCGACGGCGGCCTCGGCTTCCCCGACGAGAACGCGGACCTGACCGAGGACGAACGAGCCGCGTTCGCACAGATCGAGCAGTGGTCCAAGTACGCCGTCGACCACCACACGCTCCTGCGCGTCGCGCCGCAGACGTTCTCCTACGGCTGGACCGACTCACCGGCGGGGCTGCTGGGCTGGCTGATGCAGAAGTTCAAGGAGTTCACGTTCACGGCCGCGACGCCGGACCTGGCCATCGACCGCGACCTGCTGCTGACCAACGCGAGCATCTACTGGTTCACCGGCACCGCCGCGAGCTCGTCGTGGTTCATGTACGACAACACGCGGTTCGCCTGGCCCACCGGGCAACAGGTCGCGCCGACCGGTGTGTACAACGGGGCGCCGGGGATTCGCCGGCTCGCGGAACAGACGAACGACATCGTCCGGTGGGGCGAGGGCAACCCCGGCGGCCACTTCGTCGCGATGGAGGAGCCTCGGGCACACGCCGAGGACATCATCGAGTTCTTCGCCAAGCTATAGAAAGCGAGGTGCCGGAGCGGCGGCACCGTCCGAAGTGAACACGCCGCGTGCCACCAGGTGCGGGTGCGAGGCCGCTTCCTCCAAGGTCAGCACCGGTGTCACGCACGCGTCGGACGACGCGAACACCTCCGCCCACTCGTCGCGGGTCCGCGTGCGGAACATCTCGGCGAACGTCTTGCGCAGCAACGGCCATCCGTCGCGGTCAAGCTGAGCCGGCAGATCGTCCGCGGACAACCCCAAGCCG
Source organism: Lentzea kentuckyensis (assembly GCF_002150765.1). Lineage (GTDB taxonomy): Bacteria > Actinomycetota > Actinomycetes > Mycobacteriales > Pseudonocardiaceae > Lentzea > Lentzea kentuckyensis. The sequence continues at coordinate 49,560 of NZ_MUYM01000052.1, read as the reverse complement.
GACAACAACAACGCGTAGAACTGCGGCTCCAAGGACCCCACGGCGACCGAACGACCGTCCGCGCACTCGTAGATCGAGTAGAACGGGCACCCGCCGTCGAGCAGGTTGGCGTCCGGCGAGTCCTCCCACACCGACTGCGCCTTCATCGACCAGATCATCTGCGCCAGCGACGCCACCCCGTCGACGATCGCCGCGTCCACGACCTGACCGACACCGGTGCGCTGGCGTTCCCACAACGCCGCCAGCACGCCCACCACCAGGTACAGGGAGCCGCCGCCGAAGTCGCCGACCAGGTTCAGCGGCGGCTTGCCGATCGCGTGCAGCATCCCGGTCACCGACAGGTAGTTGATGTCGTGGCCCGCGCGCGGAGCCAGGGGTCCGGACTGGCCCCAGCCGGTCATCCGCGCGTAGACCAGCCCGGGATTGACCGCGAGACAGTCGGAAGGCCCCAGCCCCAGCCGTTCCAGCACCCCGGGGCGGAAGCCCTCGATCACCACGTCGGCGGCGGCGATCAGCGACAGCACCGAAGCACGGCCCTCCGCGGACTTCAGGTCCGCGGACACCGAACGCCTGCCGCGCAACAGGAAGTCGCGGGAGGCGTCCGGCACTACGGACAGGCCGCCGGACGAACGCTCGACGCGCACGACCTCCGCGCCGAGGTCCGCGAGCAGCATCGCACCGTGCGGACCGGGTCCGATGCCGCCGAACTCGACGACCCGCAAACCCGCGAGAGGACCCATCAGGCTTCGAACGAGAGGCGCGGCGCGAAGATCGCACCCGACGACTCGGCGAGGCCCCGCATCGCCTTGGCGTGGTTGCCGAAGTCCGGGTGCGCCAAGGCGGCACGCAGCGCGTCGGCGCTCTCCCACAACGCGATGTTGACGTACGACGCCGGGTCGTCCAGCTGGCGCGACAGCGTGTACTTGATCAGGCCCGGCTGCGCGCGCAGGAAGGCCGCCGTCTCGTCGAAGGCCTTCTCGAACTCCTCGGGGTCACCGGTGAGTGTGAAGCGGTTGACGAAGGTGATCATGCCAGGCACTCCCCTGCAGGAAACGGTGTCAGCTCCCCAAAACCATGCACACCGCGTCTTGAGACGTGCTCAAGGAACGCCCGCCAGGCTCGGTCCATGCGCATCATCGATCTGTCTTCCCACATTGACGCATCCGCGTACGAAGCGGACCCGGTGACGCACGAGGTGCTCACGGCCGCCCAGGGTGCCGAACACATGGCCGAGCAGCTCAAGGCACGGCTCGGCATCGAGTTCGACGTGTCCGTGCTGCGGGACTCCGAGTTCCTGACGCTGGACCGGATCAGCCTCACCTCGCACACCGGCACGCACGTGGACGCCCCGAGCCACTACGGCTCGAAAACCACGTACGGCAGCGGAATCCCGCGCCACATCGACGAGATGCCGCTGGAGTGGTTCCACAACCCCGGCGTGAAGCTCGACGTCCGCGGCCACGGCACCGGCGTCATCGGCGTCGAGGTGCTGGAGAAGGAGTTCGCCCGGATCGGCTACACGCCGAAGCCGATGGACATCGTCATCCTCGACACCGGCGCCGCCGAGCACGCGGGCACCCAGACCTACTTCACCGACTACACCGGACTCGACGGGCCCGCCACGAACTTCCTGCTGGACCTGGGAGTCAAGGTGATCGCCACCGACGCGTTCAGCCTCGACGCGCCGTTCCCGGACATCGTCAAGCGCTACCTGACGACCAAGGACGAGAGCGTGCTGTGGCCCGCGCACTTCGCCGGCCGCGACCGCGAGTACTGCCAGATCGAACGGCTCGCGAACCTGGAGGCGTTGCCGGCCTTCGGGTTCACCGTCGTCGCGTTCCCGGTGAAGATCAAGGGGGCCGGCGCGGGCTGGACCAGGGCCGTCGCCCTGCTCGACGACTAGCTCTCAAGTGAGAGCTGAATCACCGTACTTACCTTGGAACGTATGGAAAACAACGAAACAACACCACCCGAGAACGAAGACCACATCGTCCGCGGCATCGACTAGAAGATCCGCCAAAGGGCCGCCCTCCCAGCAGAGGGCGGCCCTTTTATACGTGCTAGACCAGGCGAGCGCGAGCAGCCTCGACGGAATCCGCGGCGTCCAGCAACGGCAACACCTGCGAAGCCCCGTGCCGCACTGCCTTCGTCCGGCGCGCGAAGGACGTCAGGGTCTGACCGGGACCGGCCTCGACCAGCAGCACGTCGTACATCGCCAGCAGGTCGTTCAACGCCGGTCCGAAGTAGACGGCGTCGGTCAGCTGACGAGTCCAGAACCGAGCGGACAACGCGTCCTCCGGGGTCATCAACGTGCCGGTATACCCGGAGTACACCGGCATGCGCGGCGCGGAAGGCGAGACGTTCCACGCGGACAGGGCCTCGTCCACGGCGGGCTGCATCGCCGGGCTGTGGAACGGTGTGGTGGCCGGCACGGTCACCACGATGAACTCGTCCGCCTCCAGCCGCGCCCGGACGAGAGCCAACGGTTCGTCGGACCCCGCCAGCATCGTCTGCCGGGCGGAGTTGACCGCCGCGATCGCCACGTCACCGGCCAGATAGGGCAGCAGCTCGGCCTCGGAGGCCGCCACCGCCAGCATCCCGCCGGACGGGATCGACACGGCCGACACCACCCGGTCCCGCACCAGCGACACCGCGTCCTCCAACGAGAAAACGCCGGCCAAAGTAGCCGCGACGACCTCACCCGCGGAGTGCCCGATCAACGCGACCGGCTTGACACCCCACGACAACACCATGCGCCCCAACGCGTAGTCGACCGCGAACAGCAACGGCTGCGCACGGGACACGTGATCGACATCGGCCCCGGACAGCCAGTCCTCACAGGCGACGGAACCCACTTCGCCGAACAGCTCGACCACCTCGTCGATCACCGAGGTGAACACGGCGTCCGTGCCGTACAGCGACGCCGCCATCCGCGGGTACTGCGATCCCTGGCCCGGAAACATCAGTGCTACATCCACGACACGCCTCCAGAAACGGCTCAAGGCCGTGAAGGAGACACCTTCACGGCCTTGAGGCATGACTTCACCTGTACTCGCGAACCACCATCGCGGAGTTGAACCCGCCCTTGCCGCGCCCGAGCACCAGAGCGGCCTTGACCTTGCCGTGCCGCGCCTCGTTCATCACGAGGTCGATCTCGTACTCCGGCACCGGGTTCTCGACGTTGACGGTCGGCGGGATCGCGCTCCAGTAGATGGAGAGGATCGCCGACGCCACGTCCAGGGACCCGCCGCCGGCGAACAGCCGCCCGGTCATGGTCTTCGGCGCCGTCACCGGCACGCCGAACGGCCCGAAGATGCCCTTGATCGCCTCGGCCTCCGCCTTGTCGAGCTCGGGGATGCCCGCCGCGTCGGCGAACACCACGTCGATCTCCGAGGCGTCCATGCCGGCGTCGCGCAACGCCAGCTCGGCCGCCCGCTTCAGCCCCGGCTCCCGCGACGGCATCCGCGAGTCGAACGTCGAGGCGTACCCGACGATCTCGCCGTAGATCCGGGTGCCTGGACGCCCGGCCGCCGACTCCGGCGTCTCCAGCACCATGATCGCGCCGCCCTCACCGGCGACGTACCCGGAGGCGTCGCGGTCGAACGGCAGGTAGGCGCGCTTCGGGTTGTTGTTGCGGGACAGGCAACCCGACGCCTGGTGCGCCACCCACGCCCACGGGCAGAGCGAGGAGTCCATGCCGCCCGTCAACGCCAGCTGCACGCCCTTGCGCAGCTGACGACGAGCGTGCCCGATGGAGTCGATGCCGCCGGCCTGCTCGGACACCACCACCGCGCCGGGACCGCGTGTGCCGTGACGGATGGAGATCTGGCCCGTGTTGACCGCGTAGAACCACGCGAACGACTGGTACGCCGAGACGTACTCCGGGCCCTGGTGCCACAGCTTCTGCAGCTCCCGCTGACCGAACTCGTACCCGCCCGCCGTCGCCGCGGTGATCACCGCGATGTCGGTGTCCGGGATGTCGTTGGGCTGCACACCCGCGCCGCGCAACGCCCAGTCCGTGCCCACCAGCGTCAACCGCGTCATGTGGTCCGTCTGCGGCAGCAGCCGGCCCTGCAGGTGCCGGCCTGCCTCGAAGCCCGGCACCTCACCGGCGATCTTCGCCCAGTAGTTGGCACTGTCGAACCGGGTGATCGGCTTGATCGCCGCCTCCCCGTGCAGGGTCGCCCGCCAGTACGCGGTCGGCCCCAGCCCGTTCGGCGACGCGATGCCGATTCCCGTCACCACCGCGCGAGTCACCGGCCTGCCCCTTCCACCTTCTTGAGCACCATGGCGCTCTGGAATCCACCGAAACCACTGCCCACGGTCAGCACCGTGTTCACCTTCTTCTCGCGCGCGACCAGCGGCGTGTAGTCGAGGTCGCACTCGGGGTCCGGCTCGTGCAGGTTCGCCGTCGGCGGGATGAGGTCCTCCTCGAACGCCAGCAGCGAGCCGACGATCTCCAGCGAACCGATCGCGCCGAGCGAGTGCCCGATCATCGACTTGAAGCCGGAGACCGGGGTCTTGTACGCGTGCGCGCCCAACGACCGCTTGAACGCCGCCGTCTCGTGCAGGTCGTTCTGCTTGGTGCCCGAGCCGTGCGCGTTGATGTACCCGACGTCCGTGGCGTCCGCCCGCGCCTGCTTCAGCGCGATGTTGATGGCGTCGGACATCTCGATGCCCTCGGGGTGCAGGCCCGTCATGTGGTAGGCGTTGCACCGCGAGGCGAAGCCGGCGACCTCACCGTAGATGTGCGCGCCGCGAGCGCGGGCGTGCTCCAGCTCCTCGAGCACGATGATCGCGCAACCCTCGCCCAGCACCAGGCCGTCGCGGGTCTTGTCGAACGGACGGCACGCGGTGGTGGGGTCGTCGTTGCGGGTGCTCGACGCGCGAATGACGTCGAAGCACACCACGGTGATCGGGGACAGCGGAGCCTCGGTGCCGCCGGTCACGACGACGTCCGCGGAGCCCTCCATGATCAGCTCGGCGGCGTAACCCACCGAGTCCAACCCCGAGGTGCACCCGGTCGAGACCACCGAGACCGGACCTTCGGCGCCCACGGTCCACGCCAGCTCCGTCGCCATCGAGGACGGCGTGAAGTAGTCGTAGAGGTGCGGGACGGCGTAGGACTGGTCGACCTCCCAGTACTTGCCCCGGTCGGAGCCGACGATGAACTCGCGCTCCAGCGAGGTCGTGCACCCGACCGCGGTGCCGAGCGAGACACCGATGCGGCCGGGGTCGAGCTGGTCGAACTCGATGCCGGAGTCGGACATCGCCTCCCTGCCCGCGACGACCGCGAACTGCGCGGCCCGGTCGAGCCTGCGGATCTCCTGCGGCGTAAGGCCTTCGCGAACTGGGTCGAAGTCCGCTTCACCCGCCATGCGCGAGCGGTACGGAGACGCGTCGAAGTGCGTGATGATGCGAGTCGCCGTACGCCCTTCGGACAGCAGTTTCCAATACGCCTTCGTTCCGATGCCACCAGGTGCGACCACGCCCACCCCGGTGATGACGGCGCGACGACTCATCGGACACCTCCAATCGCCTTCTGTGCGGACACGGTCTGCTCCAATCTCGGACAGGGCAATGGTGAAACGGCCCGATCGAGGCCACCTCGAACGTCGGCGTAGGACCCCTGTACGAGCCCAGCTCCCGCATCGGCCGCGAACAGCTGCTTCGCCGCCGATCCGCCGTCGTCGGGACAACCGAAACCAAGGGGCACACCGGTTTCCGCGACCGACCCGACGATCTCGCCGATCTGGTCTGGCCACAACGCACCCGCGGTGTCGTGCAGCAGCACGGTTTCCGCCCCAGCCTCGGCGGCTGTCAGCACGACCTCCAAAGCGTGTTCGGGGTCGATCAGCCAGCCGTCGAAGAAGTCCCGCGCCTCGACGATCACTCGTCGTTCGGCGCGCACGAGTTGACGCACGGCCTCTCGGAGAATCGAGAAGCCGTGCCCCTGAACAACTATCGCCACCGCGGGCGTTTCCGCGGCGAGCAGTGCGGTGAGGTCCTCCGGCCTGCCGGAGGCGATGAGGGTGGCGGCCCGCAACCGGAGTTCGATCGCGGCCCTGGCGTAGAACCAGCGGCCCGGCCTGCCTCCGTCGACGAACGTGACGCCGAGCGCGTCGAGTCGCCGTGCCGCGACCAGCCTGTCGGTGACGGACAACCCGATCCTGCCCGGTTTGGTTCCCCGCAGCGAGATGTCGTAGAGCTTCATCTAGAACCCCGACAGCAGCACGCGGGAGGCCTCGATCTCGTAAGCACAGGGCGCCACCTCCGAGGGACATCCCTTGCGCTGGTGCTCGACCGCGGCCTTCTCCAGGTACATCGACACCACGTAGAGCCCGTTGCGGCTCGCGGCACGGGCCGCGGCGGTCAGCAGGTCCACCCCGACCAACCCCATCGCCCATCACCTCCTCAAACCCGGCGGGTCACCCGTTCTCGGCGAACTCCTTGGCGTGCCGCAGGGTCGTGAGGCTGTTCGTCCCCAGCGCGTGGCGGATCAGCTCACGTGCGCGCTCGATCGTGCCGTCCGGGCCGAGCACCTCCGGCACGACCTCGGGACGGATGACGACGGTGTGGTGCGAGGTCGCCTCGATGCCGGCCTCGATGCCGTCGCCGATGTCCCGCAACGTCCACCGGCCGACGTGCGCGGCCATGATCGGCGGCGTCCTGGTCTGCTTGTAGACGATCGTGTCGTGCGGAGTGCACACCCGCACGGAGTGCGTCGTGTGGATCGAGCCGTCCGGGCTGCGCGTGTCCATCTCCATGGACTGCACACCGGTGACGGCCTCGGTGAGGTCGAGCCGGGCGACGTGCGGCAACCGCTGCGGCCACAGGTCCGACCGGTACAGGAACTCGTAGACGTCCCTGCGGGTCGCATGGATCGTGATGCTGTCCGAGAACGACAGCACGTACTTGTCGTAGTCGTCGCCGAGCTCGGCGGCGCGCTTGAGCGCCGCGAGCTCGGCGTCGCTGTTGTTGTTCACCGCCTTCAGGACCAGATCGACGGCTTCCGGCTGCGCGGTGGTGAAGTGGTGCAGGAGGTCGACGCGCGTCGCCGAGTCGGCGATCGGCACGATGCGCCACTCCCCTCCCATCGACTTCACCGGCGCCGCCGAACGCTCCTGCTCGAACTTGACGTGCAGGTTCGCCGAGTCCAGCTCACGGCGAGACGTCCACGTGCGCACGTCACCGTTGGCGAAGGCGTGCAGCCGCAACCGTTCGGTGGCCCCGTCGGTCTCGAACACCTCGGCGTGCACCGTGGGCCCGAAGATGTACGGCCAGCGCGTCACGTCCGCGATCAGGTCGTACACCACCTTGGCGGGGGCACCGATCATGACCGTGTGCGTGGTGGTGTGGGTCATGTCCCCGTGTCTCCGTTCTCGGCTCGCCGGCGGTCAGGCCGCGAGGTCTCCGTTGACCTTGGACAGCAGTTCGCGCGGGGTCTCGATGTCCGCGAGTTCGTCGTCGCCGACACCGACGCCGTACCGGCGCTTGATCAGCGCCACCGTCTCCAGCAGGGCCAGCGAGTCGAAGCCCAGCTCGAGGAACGGAGTGTCGAGAATGTCCTGGCCGGCCTTGAACGAGTCGTCCTCGCCGGCGGCCTCGTTGAGAATCTCCTTGAGACCCTCGATGGTCAGTGCGCTCACGGCTTTTTCCTTTCCTCACCGGGCGTTTCCGCTCGCCCACGAAGTGAGGTTGCCAGGACGCACTGGTAGTCCAGTGGAGGTTTCCTCGAACACCAGACCGAAAAAGCGTTGCCGCACAACGAAAAACGGCCCCCGCCACAGTGTGGCGGGGGCCGCTGGAGTCTGAATCAGGCCAGAAGTCCCTGCAGCTGACGGGCTTCCGCACGGTCGAGCCGCGGGTCGGACGTCACGATCGCGTGCTGCAGTTGCTGCAGGCGTGCCGACGGTTCCACGCCGAGCTCGTCGACCAAGGTGCGCCGCAACGCCCGGAACGCGTCCAGGGCCTGCCACTGCCGTCCCGCGCGGAACAACGAGATCATGTACTGCGCGCACAGGTTCTCGTTCATCGGGTTCTGCACCGTCAGCACGGAAAGCTCGCTCAGCAACGCCTTGTGCTTGCCCATCCGCATGTCCGCCTCGATGCGCATCTCCAGCACGCCGAGCCGGGACTCCTCCAGGCGCACCACCTCGACGCTGAGCGGCATGCCCGGCCGCACGTCGACGACGGCGGGCCCGCGCCACATCTCCAGCGCCGAGCGCAACAGCCGGGACGCGGACGCGTAGTCGTCGGCGTCGTAGGCGTGCTGGCCGGACCGCGCCAGTCGTTCGAACTCGTGCACGTCGACGGCGTCCTCCGGCACGTCGAGCAGGTAGCCGCCGTATCGGGTGACGAGCACTTCCTTGGCACCGCTCTCGTCGGACGAGGCCAGCGCTTCGCCGATCAGCCGGCGCAGCTGCAGGATGTAGGTCTGCAGCGTGGTGCGCGCACTGCGCGGCGGGCGGTCGTCCCACAGCTCCTCGATCAGCGTCGGCACGGACACCACGGAGCCGGAGTGCAACGCGAGCAGCGCCAGAATCTGCCTCGGCTTGGCCGCGGACGGCGTGACCGATCGACCGTTCACCTTGGCCTCGACCGGCCCCAGGACCTTGATCTGCATCGCCGTCCTCCTTCTGCTCGAACTTGAGAACCAGTGTGGTCCGCAGGTGGAGACGGCGTTAGTGCACCAGCCATCGATGTCAGGTGAGTTCTCCCCGGCGCGGGTATGAGAACTTCATACCGAGGCGCATTAGCCGGTAACTACCGATCCATTACCGCTGGTCGGCACGATTACCCCAACAATCGACACATAAACATCGGAGATGCACATGTACCCCACCGTCACCGTGGAGCACCTGTCTTCCGTTCCCTTCACCGACGACTCCGACGACATGAAGATCTACGAGTTCGACCGTGAAGCCACGCTGGACGTCTTCATCGGCGGCAGCAGCTGGACGAACACCATGCCCGGCAGCCGGTTCGTGAAGTACGAGGAAGTCCTCGCGGCATGAGACGCGACCTGGCCGAACCGGGTGAGCAACGCATCGGGTTCAAACGACATCTCCGCCCGCAGATCGTGCGGGGCGAAGCGGTGTACCTCTTCGGGGAGTCCGGGGTCACCGCGATCCAGGGCTCGCAGGTCGAGACACTGGCACCGCTGCTCGACGGCACCCGCGACCTCGCGGGACTGCTGCGCGACGCGGCCGAGGACCTCACCGCCGAGCAGGTGGAGCGCATGCTCGCCCGGCTCGCCGCGGCGGGACTGATCGGCAGCAGGGGCATGGAGGACGGTTCGGCCGACATCGAGGCCTCGCTCGCGTACTGGGACGCGGCCGGCCTCGATCCCGCGGACGCGGTGGCGGCGACAACGACGTCGCTCGTCTCCGTCGTCGCGATCGGTGAGATCGATCGCGACGACCTCGTGGACACCTTGCACCGCAACGGACTCGCGGTCACCTCGGGGAGTGGTGACCTGACGGTCGTGGCGTGTGCGGACTACCTGGCACCCGAGCTCCGCGACATCGACGCCGCACATCGCGCCACCGGTACCCCGTGGTTGCTGGTCAAGCCGGTCGGTGCACAGGTGTGCGTGGGTCCCTTCTTCACCCCCGGCGACGGCCCGTGCTGGCGCTGCCTGGCCACCCGGCTGTCGGCCAACCGGTCGGCGGAGGCCCACGTGCGGGCGCGCTGCGGGGAGCGTGGCCCGGCACCGCGGGCCGCCATCGGGCTGCCGTCGCTGCGGTCGACCGCGCTGGAGATCGCCTCGGTCGAGGCGGCCAAGTGGCTCGCGGGCCTGCGCCAGGACACCCAGCGGGCCATCTGGAGTTACGACAGCCTGACCATGCGGGTCACTCAGCACGAGGTGCGGGTTCGCCCGCAGTGCCCCGGCTGCGGTGACCCGGGACTGGTCGCACGCCGGGCGTTCGAGCCGGTCGAGCTGACGAGCCGGGTCAAGCGCTCTTGTGACGGCGGCGGCCACCGGTCGTCGTCGCCGCAGGAGGTGCTCGACACGTACCGGCACCTCGTCAACCCGGTCACCGGGATCGTGCGGGACATCCGCCGCAACGCCAACGGTCCCGCCTTCTTCAACTCCTTCTGGTCCGGCTCGAACATCGCGGCCGCGGGTGACGGGTTGGAAGGTCTGTGCGCGTCGTTGCGGGTCGAGACCGGCGGCAAGGGTGTGACGCCGCTCGACGCCGAGGTCGGCGCGTTGTGCGAGGCCGTGGAACGACGCAGTGGCGCGTTCTGCGGCGACGAAGCTCAGGTGAGCGGCAGCTACCGGTCGCTGGGCGAGCGGGCGATCCACCCCGACACCGTTCAGCAGTACCACCCGCGCCAGTTCGCGGACCGCGACGCCTGGAACGCGAGCCACTCGAAGTTCCAGCACGTCACCACCCCGTTCGACGACGACGAGGTGATGAGCTGGACCCCGTACTGGTCGCTCACCGAAGGGCGGCACAGGTTCCTGCCCACCGGCATGTCCTACTTCGGCGCCCCCTGCCCGCCGAGCGTCTCGTCGAACTCCAACGGTTGCGCCGCCGGCAGCAGCCTGGAGGACGCGGTGCTGCAGGCCCTGCTGGAACTCGTCGAACGCGACGCGGTCGCGATCTGGTGGTACAACCGCACACCGCTGCCCGGCGTGGACCTGGACTCGTTCCACGACCGGTGGATCGACGAGTGCCGCGAGGTGCACGCGCGTCTCGGCCGCGAGGTGTGGCTGCTCGACGTCACCGCCGACCTGGGCGTGCCCGTGATGGTGGCCGTGTCCCGGCGCACCAACGGTCCCCGCGAGGACATCATGCTCGGCTGCGGTGCGCACCTGGACCCGCGGGTCGCAGCCCGCCGGGCGCTGACTGAGCTGAACCAGTGCATGCCGATGGTCTGCGAACCGGTGCGGCTGGAGAAGTTCGACCTCGACACGCGGAACTGGTTCGAGCACACCCGCGTCGCCGAGCAGTCCTGGCTGGCCCCCGACCCCGCCGTGGCGCCGCGGGACGCGATGCACCACGGCTACCAGCACCGGCGCGACCTCGCCGACGACATCCGCGCCATCCAGGACACCCTGGAGAGTCGCGGGATGGAGGTGCTCGTGCTCGACCAGACCAGGCCCGACATCGGGCTCCCCGTCGTCCGCGTCGTCGTGCCGGGACTGCGCCACTTCTGGTCGAGGTTCGCTCAAGGGCGCCTCTACGACGTCCCGGTACAACTTGGTCGACTGGACCGGCCGCACAGACTCGAAGAGCTCAACCCGATCCCGTTGTTCATGTGACTCATCACCTGCCGGAGCGGAGGCGCGCCGTGGTGCCCACGCGATCGCACGTCCCAACGGGACGCCCGCTGTGGTCGTTGCTCGAGGACGCGTTCGTCGACGAGAGCGCGGAACACCTCACCGTGCACGGTCGATGGGGTGCGATCCACCTCGTCGACACCAGCCCGATCGTCCGGGAGGCGTTGCACCGGATGAGCCTCGGTCCGGTCGCGCTGGAGAACATCTCCGCGCTGCACGAGAACTTCGTGCGCTGGAAGACCGGCAGCGGGCCGTGTCTCGTCTGGCGCAAGCTGAAGAACACGCTCGACCAGCTCGGTGGCTGCGTCGTGCCGTCGCTGGGCCTGGACGACGGCGCCGGGCCGATCCTCTCGGTGGTGGCGGTGACCGGTGACGCCGTGTTCACGTTGCCGCACATCGAGGACGACGAGGCCGTCGCGATGCGGCCGGGCACCGAGATCGAGCGGCTGAACGGCGACCAGGCGCTGACCTGCGTGGGTCAGCAGTACCAGGCGATCCTGCACAGCGCGCCGGCGACGGAGATCGCGAAGTCGTTGCTCGACGGGGAAACCACGATCACGCACATCGCGGACGCGCTGCAGGTCAGCAGGACGCTGGTCGCGGACGTCGTCGCCTACCTCGCCGGTGCGCAACTCGTCGTGACGAGGTGCTGAGACGTCGTCATGTTGCTCCGAACGAGGTTCGCGAAACGCGAGATTTCCCAGGAAGCGCCCGTATCATGGCCGCGTCCCGACCCTCGCGTGGGAGCTGCTGCTGTGACTCTGCGACAGGAACGCTCATCGGTGTCCCGTCGCTTGGCGTATGTCGTGATCAGCGTGGTGTTCGCCAACTTTCTCGGCAACGCGTTCTCCTACGTGCTGGAGGCCGGTGCCACGCCGGTGCGCATCGCGGGGTCGCTCGCCTGCCTGTTCGCCATCGGGTACCTGCAACTGCGCGTGTTCAGCAGGCCGGGCGCGGACCTGCGGTCGGGCCGGGCGTACCTGGCGCTGGGCACAATGGCGGTCCTGGTGTATGCGCCGATGGCGTTCTTCCCGAACGCGTGGACCGGGATGCCGGGATTCCTCGCCGGCAGCGCGTTGCTCGTGCTGCCTGGCCGGGTCCGGTGGCTCGTGTTCGGCGCGGTCGCCCTCAGCAACCCCGTGGTCCAGTACGCGAACGGCGTGCAGGTGGCGGTGCAGCTGCTGTACTACGCGATCCTGCCGATGGTCGCCGGTCTGGTCGTGTACGGCCTGTGCCGGCTGCCACCCCTGGTCAAGCAGCTGGAGACCGCCCGGTCGCGGCTCGCCGAGTTCGCGGTGTCGCAGGAACGGCTGCGGTTCGCCCGCGACCTGCACGACCTGCTCGGCTTCAGCCTGTCGGCGATCACGCTGAAGGTGGAACTCGCCCGCAAGTTGATCGGGGAACACACCGACCGGGCGGCGCAGGAGCTGGCCGAGATCCTCGGCATCGCCCGCGAGGCCCTGACGGACGTTCGTGCGGTGGCGTCGAGCTACCGCGAGCTGTCGCTGGCGGACGAGATCGACTCGGCCCGGTCGGTGCTCGCCGCGGCGGGGGTGACGGCCACGATCGAGACGGACCACGCCGAGCTCTCCCCGCGATCCCGGACCGTGCTCGCGACCGTGCTGCGCGAGGGCGTCACCAACCTGTTGCGGCACAGCGACGCCACCCTGTGCTCCATCGAGATCACCGGCACGGGCCGGCTGGTGTCGATCGACATCGTCAACGACGGCGCGCCCGCCGAGGCCGGCACCGACCACGGCAGCGGCCTCACCAACCTCGCCACCCGCACCACCGCGCTGGGCGGCTCGCTGCTCGCGCGGAGGTCCGCGGACGGCACCTACCGGTTGCACGCCGAGGTGCCGGCCGATCCCTCGCCGGAGGAGCCCACGAGCGACCCGCGGCCGGTGGGCCCGCCGATGGCGACGCGGTTCGCACAGGTCCTGGTCACCGCGGTGGTGATCGGCTACGTGGCGATGTCGATGCTGGTGGCGGTCTACGAGTACAGCAAGGTCGGCGTGTTCGGGGTCTTCGCCGCCGTCGCCGGCATCGTGGGCACCGGCGTGCTGACGCTGGCCCTCGTCCCCCGCCAGCACGACCGGCTGACCGCACGCACGGGCACGCTCCTCGCCGCGATGGCCGCGTGCGTCTACGCGCCCCAGCTGCTGTACGGCGACCCGTACCTCGCGGTGCCCGGCTTTCTCGCCGGGGCGGCGGCGCTGGTGCTGCCCGGACGCGCGGGATGGGTGGCGTTCTTCGCGGTCGTCATCGGCCAGGGCGTCATCTACGACGCGCTCGGCGCACACCCCGTGGCGGTCGGCTACGGCGTGATGGCCACGATGAACCACGGCCTGGCTCTGTACGCGCTGACCCGCCTGCGGTCCATGGTGACCGAGCTGCACGAGGCGCGGGAGGAACTGGCGACGGCGGCGGTCACGCAGGAGCGGTTGCGGTTCGCGCGCGACCTGCACGACCTGCTCGGGTACAGCCTGTCCGCGATCACGTTGAAGAGCGAGCTCACCCATCGGCTGCTCACGATCGATCCCGACCGGGCCAGGCAGGAGCTCACCGAGGTGCTGGACATCTCCCGGCAGGCGCTGGCGGACGTGCGGTCGGTGGCGCTGAGCTACCGCGAGCTGTCGTTGAACGAGGAGACCCAGTCGGCGCAGGCGTTGCTGTCCGCGGCCGACATCGAAGTGACCGTGCGGATCGACGCGTGCGACGAGCTGCCCACGGACGTGCGGGTCACGCTGGCGACGGTGCTGCGCGAGGGCGTGACGAACCTGCTGCGGCACAGCAAGGCCGAGCGCTGCGAGATCGTGCTGTGCAGCTCACCGCGGCTGGTGACGATGGACATCATCAACGACGGGCTCGCGACGACGGACCGGAACTCCCGCGACGGCAGCGGGATCGGCAACCTGACCACCCGCGTCTGCGCCCTGGGCGGCAGCCTCGACGCCGGTCCAACGTCCGAGCGCACGTTCCGCCTGCACGCCGAAATCCCCCTCGCCTAACCCCTGTTGCCGGCCGACACGCGGGGGCCTCTCGTACTGTCAGAGCGAACGAAAGCTCCCCGCGTGTCGCAAAATGGGGCTGACGGGGTTCCTGTGGGTGAACGGGTGGTGCTTCGGGCCGGCCGTCCAGATCCAGCGTCTAGATCCAGCCGGCTTCTTCGGCGATGCGGATGGCGTCGACTCGGTTGCGGCCGTTCAGCTTGGTGATGATGGTCGTCATGTAGTTGCGCACGGTTCCCGTCGACAACGACAGCGCGACCGCGATCTCCGGCGCGTCCGAACCCGCCGCGGCCAGGCGCAGCACCTCCAGCTCGCGGTCGGTCAGCGGGCACTCCCCGCGGTCCCAGGCGGCCAGCGCCAGCTGGGAGTCGACCACCCGCTTGCCGGCCGCCACGTCGCGGATCGCGTCGGCGAGCTGGCCGGGCGGGGCGTCCTTGAGCAGAAACCCGTCCACGCGGGCGGCCAGCGCCTTGCGCAGCGTGCCTGGGCGGCCCAGTGACGTGAGCATCAGCGTCCGGACCTCCGGCATCGTCTCGCGGATCTTCGCGGCGGCGCTGAGACCGTCGAGGATCGGCAGGTCGATGTCGATCACGGCGACGTCCGGTTTGTGCTGCCGCGCCATCGGCAGGATCTTGTCCCCCGAGCTCACCTCGGCGACCACTTCGATGTCCGGTTCGAGATTGAGCAGCGCGATGAGGGCACCGCGCACCATGTGCATGTCCTCGGCCAGCAGAACCCTGATCATTGCGCCCCTCCGGCGAGACACCATATCCCGCGGCGTTCAGGCCGCGCTCGACGCCGCGTCGAGGTGTACCGGCAACGGTGGTGGGGACCTGCCTGCGAAAGGGATCCCGCCATGGAACGCAGCGTCAACGTCACCGTCGTCTACTACTCGTCCACCGGGACGATCCACCGCATCGCCACCGAGATCGCCGAGACGGCGGAGAAGGCGGGAGCCGAGGTCAGGCTGGTCAGGGCGGCCGAACTCGCGCCGCAGGCCGCCGTGGACTCACGGCCAGCGTGGGCGCAGCACCTCAGGGCGACCGAGGACGTGCCGATCGCCCAGGTCGACGACGTCCTGTGGGCCGACGCGGTCCTGTTCGGCACGCCCACGCGGTTCGGCAACATGTCCGCGCAGCTCAAGCAGTTCATCGACACGCTGGGGCCAGCGTGGTTCCAGGGACGCCTGGCGAGCAAGGTGTACAGCGCTTTCACCTCCGGCGGCAGCACGCACGGCGGCATGGAGACCACGATCGTCTCCATCTACAACATGGTCTGCCACTTCGGCGGGATCATCGTGCCGCCGGGGTTGAACGAGAACCCCTACGGCACCTCCCACGTGCTCGGCTCGGACAGCGCGCCGGTCAGCGAGATCGCCTTGCAGTCCGCCCGTGTGCAGGCCGACCGGGTCGTGCGCGTCACCCGTGCGCTGAAGGAGGTCTGAGTGCGCGTCGACGGCATCTACGTGCGGGGCAACGGAATCCGGCTCCCCGCGACGCTGGACGTGCAGGACGCCATCGACTCCGGTGAGTGCGAACCGAAGCTGGTCGCGCGCACGGACGTCACCAGCGTCGCGTACTCCCCCGACGAGTCTGCGGCCGAGATGGGCGTTCGCGCGGCCCAGCAGGCACTTGCGCGGGCGGGCAGCACCGGTGACCACGTCGAGTTGATCCTGCACGCCACGACCTACCACCAGGGCCAGGACCTGTGGCCGGTCGGCAGCTACATCCAGCGCGAGACCGTCCGCAACAGCTGTCTGGCGCTGGAGATCCGGCAGATGTCCAACGGTGGCATGGCCGCGCTGGACCTCGCCGTCCGTTATCTCAGTCCGGGTCGCGACGCGCTGCTGACCACGGCCGACCGGTTCTGCCTGCCCGGCATCGACCGGTGGCGCACCGATCCCGGCACGCCTTACGCGGACGGTGCGAGCGCTCTCGTCCTCTCCCGGCGCGGCGGGTACGCACGGCTGCTTTCCTTGGCCATCAACGCGGATTCCGATCTGGAGCCGTTGCACCGCGGTGACGAACCGATGGGGCTCGCTCCGTTCGAGCACCGCATGCCGGTGGACTTCGAGGCCGCCAAGCACGCGTTCGCCAGGAAGTTCGGGCTCTCCTTCGGCATCAACCGGGCCAACGCGGGCCAGGCGGCCGCGGTCGAGGAGGCGCTGGCGGACGCGGACATGAAGCTCGGTGACGCGGACTGGGTGGTGCTGCCGCACTTCGGCCGGCGCCGCCTGGACGTGAACTACCTGCGGCCCTACGACATCGACCCCGCGCGCACGACGTGGGAGTGGAGCCGCACGATCGGGCATCTCGGCGCGGGCGACCAGTTCGCGGGGCTCGGCCACCTCGTCGACACCGGCCAGGCCCGACCGGGGCAGCGGGTCGTGCTGTTCGGCGTGGGCGCCGGATACAGCTGGGGATGCGCGGTCGTCGAGATCGACGCGAAGCCGTCCTGGGCGGCCTGAGTGCGGTTCTAGTGGGATACCAGTCCGCTTTGGCTGGATGTAGGCGACACCCGGTGGCATTTCGAAAGGAACTCAGACCATGTCCGACCAGCCGTTTGAAGGCCAGCGAGTCGTCGTCACCGGTGGTGGCACCGGAATCGGCAAGCACGCGGCCGTCGAGTTCGCGAAGCTCGGCGCCGCGAGTGTGATCATCACCGGTCGCCGCAAGGAACGGCTGGACGAGGTCGCCGAGCTGCACCCGAACATCGTCCCCGTGGCCGCCGACGTCACCACAGCCGAAGGCGCGCAGGCCGTCGCCGACGCCGTCGAGACCAACGGCGCCAAGCTGGACGTGCTCGTGCACAACGCCGGCATCTTCCGCAACACGCTCGCCGAGTACTTCGACGAGAAGGCCAGCAACGAGCTGCTCAACATCAACCTGCTCGGCCCGGTCCGTCTCACCGGCGCGCTGTACCGGTTCCTGGCCAAGCCGGGCGGCAACATCGTGTTCGTCTCCTCGGTCGCGGGCCACAACCCCGAGCCCGGCGCCGCCCTGTACGCGGCCAGCAAGGCGGGCATGCACAGCCTCACGCTGACGTGGGCACGCGAGCTCGCCCCGCTCGGGATCCGGGTCAACGCCGTCGCCCCGGCCGGCGTGCGCACCGAGGTCTACGCGGCCAACGGGCTCAACGAGGAGGAGACCGACGGGATCTTCGCGACGCTGGCGGACATCATGCCGCTGGGCCGCACCGGCACGGTCGAGGACATCACGCCGTGGATCACGCAGCTCGCCAGCCCCGCCAGCTCCTGGGTCACCGGCCAGATCATCACCATCGACGGTGGCCAGGACCTCACCGCCGGCACCGACCACCTGTTCATGTCGTGGTTCCGCGCCCGTCTCGAAGGCGACGCGGCCTGATCAGCACCGTCACCAGAGCGGTCGTCACCGGTAGTCTCCGGTGACGGCCGCGTTTCCGCGTTTCCAGAAGTAGTTGCAGAAAGGGCCTTCCCGTGCTGGACCGCCGCGCGATCAACCGAGCCACCCTCGCGCGCCAACTTCTGCTGCGGCGCCACGACCTGAGCGTGCTCGACGCCACCGAGCGGCTCGTCGGACTGCAGGCGCAGCTGCCGTTCCCGCCCTACATCGGGCTGTGGGCGCGTCTTCAGAGCTTCGACCGCAACGAGTTGTCGAAACTCATCCTGGACCGCCAGATCGTGCGTTCGTCGCTCATGCGCTACACCATGCACCTCGTGACCACACCGGACCTGCTGTGGCTGCGGCCGTTGCTCCAGCCGGTGCTCAACCGGGCGCAGAAGGGCTTCTTCGGCCGCCAGACCGAGGGCATGGACCTCGGCGAGATCGCCGAGCACGGCCGGAAGCTGCTGCGCGGCAAGGCCCTCACCCAGGTGCAGCTGCGCGAGTCGATGAGCGAGCGGTTCCCGGGCCGCGATCCCCTGTCGCTGGCCTACTCCGTGCAGTACCTGGTGCCGCTGGTGCACGTACCGCCGTGGGGCAAGGGCGGTTCGGTACCGTCGACGCTCGCGGAACCGTTCCTGGACGAGGAGTTCGTCTCGGATCCGGACCCGAAGCAGCTGGTGCGTCGCTACCTCGCCGCGTACGGGCCCGCGACCGTGAAGGACCTCCAGGCGTTCACCGGGCTCACGTTCATGGCCAAGGTGTTCAAGGACATGGGCGACGAGCTGGAGGTGCTCACCTCGGACACCGGCCAGGAGCTCTACGACCTGCCGGACGCGCCGCGGCCGGACGGTGACACGCCGGCGCCCGTCCGGTTCCTGCCCGAGTACGACAACCTGATGGTGTCGCACTTCGACCGCACGCGGGTGATGGACGACGACATCCGCAAGAGGGTCTGCGTCGGCGCGGGCATCGCGGCCACACTGCTGGTCGACGGGTTCGTGCGCGGCATGTGGAAGATCAAGGAGCAGAAGAAGACCGCGACCCTGACGCTGACCCTGTTCCAGCCGCTGTCCAAAAAGGACCTCAAGGCCGTGGAGAAGGAAGCCGACGGGTTGTTGCGGTTCGCGGCACCGGACGCGACGACGCGGGAGTTCGTGGTCGAGTGAAGCTCAGCGCACGGCAGCTCAACCGGGCGTTGCTGGCCCGGCAGTTCCTCCTGGAACGCACCGGCAAGACACCGATCGAGGTCGTGGAACACCTGGTGGGCATGCAGTCCCAGGTCCCGCTCTCGCCGTACGTGGGCCTGTGGTCTCGCATAAGCGACTTTCAGCCGTCAGACCTCGCCACCACCCTGGAGAACCGCGAAACGGTCCGCATCGTGCTGATGAGGGCCACCATCCACCTCGTGAGCGCACGTGACGCGCTTCTGCTGCGGCCACTGGTGAAACCCGTGCTGGACCGCACGAACTTCACCGGCCACAACGGCAAGCAGATCGCGGGCATCGACCCGGACGAGCTCGCTCAACGCGGTCGCGAGCTGCTCGAAGCGCAACCGCGCACCCGCGAGGATCTCGGCAAGTTGCTGAAAGAGCACTGGACGGGCCACCAGGCGACCGCGCTGGCCTATGCGGTGCAACTGCTCGTGCCGCTCGTCCAGCTCCCGCCACGGGGGATCTGGGGCCTCGCACCTGGCCGTGGCGCGCACGCCATCCTGAACACCTGGCTGGGCGCCGAATCCCTGCCGGAGCCGTCGATCACCGAGGTGGTCTCCCGTTACCTCAGGGCGTTCGGCCCGGCGAGCGTGCAGGACGTGCAGACCTGGTCCGGGCTCACGAGGTTGTCGGAGGTGGTCGAACGGCTGCCGCTGCGCAGGTTCAGCGACGAGAACGGCCGGACGCTGTTCGACCACGAGGACGCGCCGCGCCCGGACGAGGACACCCCGGCGCCGCCGCGGTTCCTGCCCGAGTTCGACAACATCGCGCTGTCGCACGCTGACCGCACGAGGATCATCTCCCCCGGCTTCAACGGTTCCTCGACGCGCGGGAGCTTCACCGTCGACGGGTTCATCAGCGGCACTTGGAAGATGGCGAAGAAAACCCTGCTCATCGCGCCGTACCAGCGCCTGCTCAAGCGCGACACCGCCGCGGTCGAGGCTGAGGGACGCCGGTTGCTGAAGTTCGCCGCACCGGACGCCGAGCACGCCGTGGTGTTCGAGCAAACCTAGAGCACGCTGCGGTTTTCTTGCCGGTATGACGACGATCGCGCTGCCGGACGGATTCCGGCCAGAGTCGATGACGATCGGGCCCGGTCCGTTCGCGTACTTCGGTTCGCTGGCCGACGGGTCCATCTACCGCGCGGACCTGATCACCGGCGAGGGCAGGACCATCCACCCCGGCCCCGGCACCGCCGCGGCCGGGGTGAAGATCGACCGCCGGGGCCGCCTGTTCATCGCGGGCGGTTTCGCCGGCGACGCGCACGTGATCCACGCGGCCTCCGGCGCCACGCTGGCGTCGTACCCGCTCGCGGGCCTGGTCAACGACTTCGCGCTGACCCCGACGGCCGCGTGGGCCACCGACTCGGTGCTGCCGGTGCTGTGGAAGCTGCCGCTGGGCGGCAACGGCGAGCTGCCGGAGCCGGAGCAGGTCGAGCGGCTGGAGCTCACCGGCGACATCCGGTATCTCGAGGAAGGCTTCAACGCCAACGGGATCTGCCGCACCCCGGACGGCACGGCGTTGCTCGTCAACCAGTCCAACACCGGCGGACTGTTCCACGTCGACACCGCCACCGGCCGTGCCACGAGCGTCGACCTCGGCGGCGAGGACCTGCTGGACTGCGACGGCATGGTGCTCGACGGCGACCTGCTGTACGTGGCGATGGGCGTGCGCAACGAGGTCGTGCTCGTGCGGCTCAACCACGAGGGCACGGTCGGCAAGATCCTGCGCCGGGTGAGCGACCCGCGGTTCGACATCCCGAGCTCGCTCGCCCTGCACGACGACCTGCTGTACGTGATCAACGGCAGGTTCACCACCGAGGCGACGCCGGAGACGACCTACACGTCGGTCGCGATTCCCCGGCCCAGATAAGCGAAAAGAAGCCCCCGCCAGTCCGGCGGGGGCTTCTTCTTGCGGCAGGTCAGGCGGCGGTGACGACCTCGTCGTACTCGAGCCGCGGCGACCGCGGCCACCAGGCGTTCTCGCCGGGCTTGCCGATGTTCATGACCAGCAGCACCTTCTGCTTGCCGTCCGGGAAGAACTCACGGTTCACCGCGTCGGCGTCGAACCCGATCATCGGCCCGGCGCACAGGCCGGCGGCGCGGATGCCGAGCAGGAAGTACGCGGCCTGCATCGTGCCGTTCTGCACGGCCGAGGCCTCGCGGATCGCCGGGTCCGCGAACATGTCCTTGGCCTCGGGGAAGTGCGGGAAGAGCTTCGGCATCAGCTCGTGGAACTCGAGGTCCGCCGCCAGGATCGCGACCAGCGGCGCCTGCGCGACCTTGGCGCCGTTGGGCCCGTACATCGTCTTCACCAGCCGCTCACGGGCGTCGTCGGAGCGGATCAGCACCACGCGCAACGGCTGCTGGTTCATCGACGTCGGGGCGTACTTGACCAGGTCGTAGACGGCCTGCATCGTCTCGTCGGAGACCGGTTCGGACGAGAACGTGTTGGCCGTGCGGGCTTCCCGGAACAGCAGGTCCTGGGCGGCGGCGTCCAGCTCAAGCGACATGGCGCGACTCCTCGATCAGTACCGCGGAGATGCGCTCCGCGAGCATCATGGTGGGCAGATTCGTGTTGGCGGCAGGAACTTCCGGAATGACCGAGGCGTCCGCGACCCACAGGCCGTCCACGCCGAACACCTGCCCGTCCGGCGACACCACGGAACCCATCGCGCACGTGCCGACCGCGTGGTGGTAGGTGCCGGCGTTCGCGAAGATCCACCGGTCCAGCGCCTGGTCGTCCGAGAGGTCGGCCGGCGGGCTGTTGAGCGGCGGGCCGTCGATCTCCCCGGCGAACGGCTTGGTGCCGACCAGGCGCAGCAGGTCGCGCACACCCGACCGCATCAACGCCCTGTCCTCATAGGACCGCAGCAGGCCGAGGTCGATGAGCGGCGCGTCGGTCGGGTCGGCCGAGCGCAGCCGCACCCTGCCCCGCGAAGAGGGCTTGAGCAGCGCCACCGAGATGATCAGGTTCGCGCCGGTAGTCTCGGCGGGTGACGGCGTGCCCGGCAGGAACTGCAGTCCGGACCGGGTCGTCGCGACCGCCTGGTACAGCGCCGGACCACGACCCATCAGCTTCACCGTGACCAGCGGGTGGTCCTGCAACCCCTGCCCCACCGGCAGGTCCGCGACGACCGCGATGCCGAGCGCCGACAACGCCGTGGCCGGCCCGATCCCGGACCGCATCAGCACGGCGGGCGAACCGTACGCGCCCGCGGCGACCACCATGGTGTGCGCGGACACCGTCTCACCGCCGAGCAGCACCACGCCGACGGCCCTGCCGTCCCGGACGAGCACCTTGCACACCAGGGAGTCCGGCCGGATCGTCAGGTTGCTCCTGGACCGCGCGGCCGCGAGATAGGTGACGGCGGTGCTCTGCCGCACACCGCCGATCTCGTTCAACGGCACCGGTCCCGCGCCGATCGCACCGGGCGCGTTGTGGTCCTCGACCCGTTCCATGCCGAGGGAGACCGCGGTCTCGATGAACGCCCGGTTGGTGGACGTCATGTCGTCGGCGGGCCGGCGGATCGGCACGACCGACTCCACGGCCTCGAAGTACCGTGACGCCAGGTCGAACGACCACGGGCCGGGCCACGCGTCGTAGTCGGAAGGCGCACCGCGCAGGGCGATGCACGCGTTGACCGCCGAGCACCCGCCGACGATCCTGCCGCGCGGCAGGTTCAGCGGCTCGCCACCGACCTGCGGTTCGGACCGGTACATCCAGTTGTGCGTGGGGCCCGCGACGGGGTCGTCCGGTCCCGCTTCCAGCAGCAGCACGCGCCGAGAAGGGTCCTCCGACAGCCGTGCCGCCAGAACGCCGCCCGCCGAGCCGCTGCCGACCACGATGACGTCGAAGTCAGCCATGACCCCTAGTCAGCCAGTGCGCCCTGCAACCCCGCTCGCACGTGCCTTGAGATGGCTCAGGTTCCTCTCAAGGCAGGCGAAGCCGTGCTCGGGGACGGTGAAAACCCCACTGTGAAAAGGAGACCCGTATGAGCGCCGAAGCGATTCCTGCGACGTCGCGGGAGCTGCGCCTGGTTTCGCGCCCGGCGGACCGGCTGACCCAGGAGAACTTCGAGCTCGTCGAGGTGCCGACGCCGACACCCGGCGACGGCGAGGTGTTGGTGCGCAACGAGTGGATGTTCCTCGGCTCGGTGTACCGCGACCTGATGAACGAGGAGACCGCGCTGCCGATCCCCAACTACGAGATCGGCAAGACCCCGTGGTGCACCACCGTCGGCACGGTCGTGGTGTCCAACAACGAGGACCTGCCCGTGGGGACGTTCATCCTGCACTACGAGGGCTGGCGCGAGTGGGCGGTCGTGAGCCCGGGGTTCGGCGTGAAGAAGCTCGACCGCTCGCTGTTGCCGGGGGCGGAGTACTACCTCGCCAACGGACCGACCGCGTGGCGCGGCATCGTCGAGATGGCCGACGCCGGCGAGGGCGACGTGGTGTTCGTGTCCGGCGCGACCGGCGCGGTCGGCACGCTGGCCGGTCAGATCGCGAAGGCCCGCGGCGCCAAGCTCGTCATCGGTTCCACCGGCAGCAAGGAGAAGGTCGACTTCCTGCTGAACGAGGCCGGCTTCGACGCGGCGTTCGACTACCACGACGGCCCGGTGCTGGACCGGCTGCGCGAGCTCGCCCCCGACGGCATCACGGTGTGCTTCGACAACGTCGGCGGCGACCAGTTCGAGGCCGCCGTCGAACACGCCCAGCCCGGTGCCCGGTTCGCCCTGTGCGGCGCGCTGAGCGGCCAGATCGGTGGCACGGACGGCGACCACCCGCGCCTCGCCCTGATGCGCGCCATCGCCAAGCAGCTGACGTTCCGCGGGTTCGCCACCTTCGACACCGAAGAGCAGCTGGCGGCGTGGAACCAGACGTTCTCGACCTGGCTGAACGAGGGGAAGATCTCCTTCGCCCACACCGTCGTCAAGGGCGGCGTGCCGGTCGCGGCGGAGGCGTTCATCGCGTTGCTGGACAAGAAGTACGCGGGCACGGTCGTGCTACAGCTCAACGACTGAACGCGCCCGCGAAGATGCCCCCGGCTCGCGAGCCGGGGGCATCTTCGCGCTGCGGAAATGGCGTCTGCAAGTACTACCAGCGGTGCTGTTGGTAGTACTTGCAGACGCACCATCAGACGGCCGCGAGGGCTTCCAGCTCCGGCACCAGCGCGGCCGGGGACGGCGCGTTGTGGATCTCGTGCTGCAGCGCCAGCGACGCCTCCTTGGCCTCGGGCTTGTGGATCAGCTCCTCCAGGCGGTCCTGGATGAACCCGACGTCCTGCTGCTTCTCCACGCCCTCGACGTACGCACCGGCACCGGTGGCCTCCAGCCGCTCCGCCCACGGGAAGTGGTCGGCGAACTGCGGCAGCACCAGCTGCGGCGTGGCGGCCTCCAGCGCGGTCAGGCCCGTGCCGGAACCGCCGTGGTGCACGATCACCGAGCACGTCCGCATGAACAGGTTCAGCGGCAGGTGCGACGACGAGATCACCTTGTCCGCGATCACCGAGTGGTCCTCGGCGTCGATCCCGTTCGGCACGGCGAGGACGACCTCGACGTCACCGAGGCGTGCGATGGCCTCGTAGACCCAGCCCAGCACCTTGCGCATGCCGAGCTCCTTGGGCATCGAGCCGAAGGAGACGCAGATCCGCGGCTTCGACGGCTGCTCCAGCGCCCAGTCCGGCACGGCGCCGAACCCGTTGGACGGCAGGTACCGCACGGGACGGCCCTTCTCCAGTCCGGGCAGCTGGAACGACGGCGGGCACGGGTCGATGGTCAGCTCCGGCTCCGGCAGCCCGGTCAGGCCCATCTGCTGCGCCACCGGGTCGAGGACCATGTGGGCGGTCTCCTCGAACGCCTCCGTCAGCGGGTCGACGCCCCAGCGGTGCCGCACGACGGGCACGCCGAGGATGCCGCCGAGCAGCCGCCCGGAGAGGTCCATCGGGTCGGTCAGGATCAGGTCGGGCGCGAACGCCTTCGCCTTCTCCAGCTGCAGCGGGAGGATCTCCGCGGTGCGGCCGGCGGGACCGTAGGCGATGTTGCCCCAGAACTGGCGGTCCGGCCGCGGCAGCGCCTCGGCCGGGGAGGCGTTCTCGCCGGCCTGCTGGATGATGCCCTGCAGCATCATCTTCTGGTCCTGCTCCTCGCCGAGCGCGATCGCGTCGAGGCCGGTGGACTTCACGAAGGGCACCAGGTGCCGGGGTGTGGTGACGATGACCTCGTGACCGGCACCGCGCAGTGCCCAGCTCAGTGGGACGATCGGCTGCAGGTGCCCGCTCGCCGGCCACGTGCTGATCAGTACTCGCATTGCCGTTGCTCCTTCATCCGGCTGACGGTAGGTCTTCGAGCGGCACGCCGGTCGTGGCGCTGAGATAGCGGTCGACGACGCGCCGGTAGTAGTCGGGGCCGAAACCCAGTTCGCGCACGACGGGCGCGAGGCGGGTGAGCTTGGCCAGGGAGATGTCGTGCCGCGCGTACGCCTCGCGGTAGGTCTTCCGCAACGGCACGCGCAGCCGGTTTTCCAGGTGTGCCACCACGTCCTCGACCGGGACGGGCACGCCGCTGGCGACGTTGACGACCTCGTCGAACACCCGGATGGTCAGCAACGCGTCGAGCAGCCGCACCACGTCGAGCACGTCGATGAGGTCACGATGTGCTCCGCGCCAGACCTCGATCTCGCCGGAACGCACCTGTGCCACCAAAGTCGGCATCATCTGATGTGGACGCTGGTCCGGTCCGACGAGATGACCCAGGCGCACCACCAGATACGCCACCCCGGAGGCGCGGATCAACGCCTCCATCGCGAGCTTGTGGCGCCCGTAGGCGTTGCCGGGGTACACCGGCCCGTCCTCGGTGCCCGGCGAGTCCGGTGAGCCGTACATGGCGGCGGACGCGGTGGAGAAGTACACGAACAGCTTGCCTTCGGCCCGGCACCTGCGGATCTGGTCGTGCAGGATGCCGGTTTCGCGACCGAACTCGTCCGCCGACGTGGCGACGGTCGAGGAAGATCCGGCCGCGAACGCGACGACGTCATGATGCTTGCCCGCGATGCGTGCGAGGTTCATGGCCAGAAAGCCACGCCCGATGACGTCCATGGAAGTCCCTTACTGGGAGATGTCCTGCTCGCTGCGGACACCGATGTGCTGCACCAGAAGGCCGTCGCGGCCCTCGAAGAAGTGCGCCTGCGCGTAGGTGAAACGCGTGCCGACGGGTGCCGGCTGACCCTCTTCGGTCTCGGTTCCGGTGAAGCGGACGCGCAGCACGACCGTGGTGCCCTCGGCGACGGCCTGCTGCACCTCCCACTTCGCGTCCTTGAAGCGGCGGTTGAGCCACAGGATGTGCTGCCGCACGCCTTCCGGGCCGTCGGGGAACATTCCGGGCGGGCCGGTGACGTCGAAGAAGTCGTCGTGGATGAGCCCGTCGACCAGGCTGAGGTCCTGGGTGTTCAACGCGACCTGGAGCTTGAGCGCGAGGTCCTTGTAGTGCTCGCTGATCGACTTCTTGTACGTCGCGGCGAGCGCGACGTACAAGGAAGGTTCGGTGACGGCCGTCATTTGAGTCTCCCTCGAAGATTCCTGGAAAAGAGCCCATCACGGGCGGAAGGCCCGCCGATCGCAGTGATCGGCGAGCCTTCCGGAGAGAAAATCCGGTGTAGCGCTTACTTCTTGGCGTCCGCGTTCCAGTCGGCCGCAGCAGCGTTGTCGCCACCGCCCCATTGCGCCGCGGCTTCGGCACTCCACTCGCCGCCGCCGTCGCCGCCTTCCCACTGGGACGGGTCCCAGGCGGGCTTCGGCATCTTCGGCAGGAAGAAGATCAGCGCGGCCGCCACGGCCTCGAGGGCCACGACCACCCAGATGCTGGTCTCGATCGCCGACAGGTAGCCGGAACCGCCGACCACCGCGAAGAACACGGTGCCGAGGACCGCGACGCCCAGCGCGCCACCGAACTGCTGCACCGAGGTCAGCGTGCCGGACGCCGAGCCCGTCTCCTGCGGGTCGACACCCGCGAGGATCAGCTCGAAGAACGGCGCCATCGCGAGACCCATGCCGATGCCCGCGAAGAACAGCGACGGGGACATCGCCCAGCCACCGACGTCGGGACCGCCCAGCTTGATCGTGAGGAAGAACGCGACCAGGCCGAGGATCATGCCGGCGAGTCCGATGTGGATCAGGCGGCGGCCGAGCTTCGCGGCCAGACCGGCACCGGACGCGGCGAAGCCGAACGTGGAGCCGATCGCCTGCGGCAGCACCGCGAGCGACGCACCCAGGGCGCTGAACCCGAGCCCCAGCTGCAGGTAGACGCTCAGCACCAGCGAGAAGCCGGTGAGCGCGGAGAACAGCGCGAGGCCGGCGCCCAGACCACCGTTGAACGCCTTCTTCTTGAACAGCGACGGCACGACGAGCGGCTCGCCGCCCTTCTTGTCGCGGCGTCCCTCGTACCAGCCGAACACGAAGAACGTGAGCACACCGGCCACGATGGACACGAAGGTCCACGCCGGCCAGCCCTCCTCACGTCCCTGCACGACCGGGACGACCAGCAGCGCGGCACCACCGGAGGCGAGCAGCGCGCCGACCAGGTCCAGCTTCTTCGCCGTCTTGTTGGCCTTCGGGAAGCACTTGATGGCACCGAAGACCGCCAGCAGGCCGAGCGGCAGGTTGATCAGGAAGATCATCCGCCAGCCGGTGCCGAACAGGTCGAGGTTGATCAGCCAGCCGCCGAGGATCGGGCCGCCGATGGTCGCGAGACCGAGGATCGGGCCGTAGGCGCCGAACGCCTTGGCCATCTCCTTGGGCGGGAACACCTCGGTGATGACGCCGAGCCCCTGCGGCAGCATCATCGCGCCGAACAGGCCCTGGAACACGCGGGCGGTCACCAGGACGCCCGGTGTCGTCGCGACGCTGCACAGCGCCGAGGCGATCGTGAAGCCGGTGGCGCCGACGACGAACATCTGCTTCTTGCCGAAGATGTCGCCCAGCCGGCCGCCGATGATCAGACCGCACGCCATGGCGAGCGTGTACCCGGCACCCAGCCACTGGATGAAGGTCGCGCCGCCACCGATGTCCGCCACGATGGACGGCGCGGCGATGACCGTGATCAGCGAGTCGAGAATGTCCATCGCGGTGGCCAGCAGGATGACGCCGAGTGCCAGCCAGCGCCATTTGAACGGCTCACCCTGGCTCGCGTTGGCTCCCGGCCAACTCTGCGCACCCGAATCCGGCGCCGCGTCGATGTTCTGGGTCATAGCTCCTCACTCAGTTTCTTCCGCTGCGCCAACGGCGCGGTGACGGACGAAGTCCTCGATCACCGGCACTACCGCGCCGGGCGAGGGCATTTCCTCTATCGCGTGCTTCAACTGACTCGCCCGATCCCGGTAGGACGCGTCCTCCAGCAACGCCCGGCAGGCCTCGAGCACCTCGACCGGCTCCACCTCCTGCGACTGGAGCTGCCGGGCAGCACCGAACTCGCAGAGACGCTGTGCGGAATCCCGTTGCTCCGCCATGACTCCCGGAGCGAGCAGCTGCGGAAGTCCGGCGATCAGGGAGGACATGGTCGATCCCCCACCCGCGTGGTGCACCGTGAGATCACAGGCGGGCAGCACGGAGGTGAGCGGCATCCACCCGGCGGCGACGACGGCGTCGGGCAGCGGAGCGAGTTTGGCGACCGCCTCGTCCGGCATCGCGAGCACGAGCTCCACACCCAGCGAGGGCAGGGTGCGGACCAGCTCGTCGAAGATGGCCGGGCCCGCGGGGGAGTTCGGCAGGATGGTGCCGAGTGTGATCATGATGCGCGGGCGGTCGCGTTTTTCGAAGACCCACGAGGGAACCGGGGCCGGTGTGTCGTACTGGACGCAGCGCATCGGTCGTCCCGCAACGACATCAGCGGGCCGGATGAGCGCCGGGCAGGTGTCGAGCACCATGTCCGGTTCCGGCAGGGAGTCGAACCCGAGCCTCTCCAGCTCGGGGGCGAACTCCACGGCCGTCCAGCCGTCGATGTCGGAGCGGTAACCGATGCCGATGCCGTTCTCGAACCACGGGATCCCGTGGATCTTCGCGGCCACCCCGGCCGAGAACGCGTGGGCCTCGCCGATGATCGCGTCCGGTTGCCAGGCCTCGGTGATGGCGAGCATGCCGTCGATCGTGCGGGCGGCGAGCCGGCCGAACCCGCGGCCGACCTGCTCCAGCAGGCCTTCCTCGGTACCGGCCTGCGCGAGCTGGTTGCCCGCTCGGTCGTGCAGCATGACCTCGCGCATGTGCATGGGCCCGTAGGTGGCCACGTGCGGGAGCCCGGAGCCGTTGACCGTGGCGGCCATGCTCTCCGGGCTCGCGACGAGCACCTCGTGACCCGCCGCCCGCAAGGCCCACGCCAGCGGGACGACCGGGAAGTAGAGGCCGAACGACGGACCGCTACTCACTAGGATCTTCATGTCGTCCACGCTATTCAAGCCGGATCGGGTGGCACTCGAATCGCGCTGGAGCCGCGTAACCCGATCGTGTTTTTCCCAGGTGGCACAGGTAGTATTTCCGGTCCGCTCGACTAGCCCAGCGCGTTGAGCGCCGCGACCAGGGTCCTGGCCTGCACGTTCACGTAACGCCCGTGCCGCAACAGGTCCGTCAGCTGCCCGACGGTGACCCACGTGTACTGCGGCGGGACCTCGGCGGGGAACGATTCGTCCGCTTCGACGACGAGATAGTCGCTCTCGGTGTCGAGGAATCGCCCACCCTCCTCGGAATGCACCGTCGAGTAATGGATTCTCGACTTCTCCGCGGCCAGCACGTGGTCGAGGAACGGCGGCCGTTCGGCGTCGTGGTAGTTGCCGGGCACGCACTGCACGGTCGGCCCCAGCTCCACCGTGTCGAGGAACCCGCCCTCCAGCCGCGCGTGCACCAGCACGTGCAGCACACCGGCGAACTGCTTCACGATGAACGCCGCGACGCCTCTGCCGTGCTGTTCGAACAACGGCTGCGTCCAGCTGGTCACCTCGCGGTTGCCCGCGATCGCCCGCACCGCCACGCACCGGAAGAACTTCCCGTCCTCCCGGCTGATCTCGTCCTCGGTGCGGATCCAGCCGGGCACCTCGCCCAGCGGCACGCGGGAAACCTCGATGTCGTGGTCGGCGCGCTGCCCGGTGAACCAGCTCAGCACGTCCGGCGTCGCCGACAGCGCGCCGGCGTGCGGGTCGCGCGACGCCAGCAGCGCGGCCTGGAAGTCGTTGGCGGGCTCCGCGTAACCCGGGGCGGGCAGGCAGGACAGCACCGTGCGCGAGTCCATGTTGACGAGGTTGTCCCGGTGCAGCAACGCGTTCACCTGGCCGAGCGTGAGCCAGCAGAAGTCGTCGTCCAGCGGGACGTCCTCGGTCACCTCGACGACGATGTTGCGGTTGCTCTTGCGGTAGAACCAGGACCCGTGCTCGGACTGCAGCACGTCGACGATCACCTTGCCGCGCTGGGCACCCTCGGCGAAGTACTCCAGGTACTTCACCTTGGCGCCCTTGTGCACGCGGGTGTAGTTCGACTTCGTGGCCTGCACGGTCGGCGAGAGCTGCAGCAGGTTCGGGTTCCCCGGCTCCATCTTCGCCTGCATCAGGCAGTGCAGGACGCCGCCGAACTCCTTCACGAGGATGCCGAGCATCCCCACCTCTGGCTGGCGGATGATCGGCTGGCTCCACGACCGCGTCGGCGTGTCGACCTTCAGGCCCTCTACCGTGAAGAACTTGCCGCTCTGGTGCCGGATGTTGCCGGTCTCCGCCTCCGTGTACCAGAGGTCCAGGTCGGCGAACGGAATGCGCTCGACGCGGAACGCGTTGGCGAGCCAGCGTTCGGTGAGCCACAGGTCGAAGTGCTCGGTCTGCAGGAACGCGCCCTGCTCGGTGGCGGCGGACTTCGCGAGCCTCGTCGGGAGGTCGGTGTCCTCCCGCCTGCGCAGCTCCGTGGTGGACGGTGGCACGGCAACCTCCCTGGGAAACTCCCTCGACTCCGAAACCGTGTCCGCGCACGCTCAAGCGCGAATCGGGAAGTGGCTGAGGAAAAGGCTTTCGAGCAGGTCGCGAGCCATTCGCGTTGGCGAGTTCTCACCATCGGGCGACCCAACATCGTCGTTTCCGAAAGGTCCCCACCGTGTCGAGCCAAGTAGCGAGTTCGTCGAGACTCCCGTCGCTGACGGGCATGCGGTTCGTCGCCGCGGCAATGGTCTTCGTCTTCCACGGCAGCCTGGAGTTCCTCTTCCGGACTCCCGAGGTCGGTTTCCTGTACATGATCGCGACGAGCACCGCCGGGTTCGTCGGTGTGTCGTTCTTCTTCATCCTCAGCGGATTCGTGCTGACCTACTCGGCGCGGCCCGGTGACACGAAGGGGAACTTCTTCCGGCGGCGGTTCGCGAAGATCCTGCCCAACCACGTCGTCACGTTCGTCGCGGCGATCATCCTGCTGCTCGTGTTCCGCCAGGCGGTCGACCCGGCCGCCGCGGTCGCGAACCTGTTCCTGGTGCAGTCGTGGATCCCGAACTACGACGTGCTGCTGTCCGGCAACGGTGTCGCGTGGTCGCTGTCCGTCGAGGCGATCTTCTACCTGTCGTTCCCGTTCCTGCTGGTGCTGATCAACAAGATCCGGCCGTCGCGGCTGTGGTTCTACGCCGGCCTCACGGTCCTCGCGGTACTCGCGGTGCCGTTGCTGGCCAAGGCTCTGCTGCCGTCCACGCCGGTGTGGCCGTGGGGTCCCGCTTCCTACGCCCAGATCTGGTTCGTCTACAACTTCCCGGTCACGCGTCTGTTCGAGTTCACGCTCGGCATCATCCTGGCGCGGATCGTCATGACCGGGCGGTGGATCGGCCTGGGCGTCAAGTGGGGTATCGCGCTCGCGTTCGCCGGCTACGTCGCCTCGCTGTTCGTGCCGTTCCTGTACGCGTTCGTCGGCGCGACGATCATCCCGCTGGCGCTGCTGATCCCGGCCGCGGCCGTCGCGGACGTCAAGGGGCGCAGGACGTTCTTCGCGCGGCCGAGCATGGTGTGGCTGGGTGAGGTGTCGTTCGCGTTCTACCTGGTGCACCGGCTCGTGCTGACGTACGGGCACTGGGCGTTCGGCACGGAGATCAACGCGTTCGGCGCGCTGGGCGGTAAAGCGTGGTCAGCTCCGGTCGCGCTGGCGTTCCTGGTGGCGGCCTTCGCGGTGTCCCTGCTGGTCTCCTGGGCGCTGTTCGCCTGGGTCGAGGCGCCGTTCATGCGACGCTTCGGCCGCACGCAGGTCTTGCCCCTGCAGACCTCGCCGCAGGAGGATGTCGTTGGCGCGGTTCGATAAGGACACAACGAGAAGGGCCCGCCGGTCGCGACCGGCGGGCCCTTCTCGTTGTCGTCACCAGGTGACGGGCATCTCGTAGACGCCGTACATGACCGCGCCGTCCTTGTACTGCAGCTCGTTCCACGGCTTGGCGAGCTTCAGGTTCGGGATGCGCTGGAACAGCTTGGTGAGCACCACGGTGAGCTCGACGCGGGCGATCTCGGCGCCGATGCAGTGGTGCACGCCGTAGCCGAACGCGACGTGGTTGCGCGCGTTCGGGCGGGTGATGTCGAACTTGTCGGGCTCGGGGAAGGCCTCGGGGTCGCGGTTGGCCGCGCCACCGCAGATGATCATGCCCTCCCCCTCCTTGATGGTGACCGGGCCGGCGTCGATGTCGGCCAGGGCGACGCGGGAGGACGCGAGGTCGCCCGGCGTGAGGTAGCGCAGCAGTTCCTCGACTGCGTTGGGCGCGAGGCTCCAGTCGTTCTTCAGCTTCTCCAACTGGTCGGGGTGCTCCAGCAGGGTCATGGCGCCGATCGCGATCATCGCGGCGCTGGTCTCGTGACCGCCGTTCAGCAGCAGGCGGACCAGGTTGACGAGCTCGCGGCTGTCGTAGAGACCGGCCTCGTGGAAGCGGACGACGATGCGGCTGATCAGGTCCTCGCCCGGCTCCTTGAGCTTCTTCTCCAGCAGGTCCGCGAGGTAACCGTTGAGCTCGGTGATCGCGGCCATCCGCACCTCGGCGGAGGACCTGCCGCCGAACAGCTTGTCGGTGCGGTCGTGCAGGTAGTCGTGGTCCTGGTGCGGGATGCCGAGGATCTCGCAGACGATCGTCAGCGGCACCGGCAGCGCCAGCGCGGTGACGAGGTCGACCACCGGGCCCTGCTCCAGCATCGCGTCGATCCGCTCGTCGACGATCTGCTCGATGCGGGGCAGCATCGCGCGGACGCGCTGCTTGGTGAACTCACCCGAGACGGCGGCCATCCGGCGGTAGGCCGTGTGCTTGGGCGGGTCCCAGCCGATGAACGAACCCTCGGTGCGGAACTGCGGCGGGATGTCGATGTAGTACGGGAAACCCTCGTGGCCGCGGTCGGAGCTCGCGTTCGGCTCGGTGAGGAGCTTGCGCACGTGCTCGTAGCTCGTGACCACGTACGCCTCGCGACCGGTGCGGAGCCCGACCTTCGCGATAGGGGTTTCCGGCCGAAGCTGCGCATATTCCTCCGGAGGCTGGTACGGGCACTTGCGGTGCCAGGGGAAAGGCGTCAGCTCTGTCTCGGCGTTGGTCATGGCGGTTCCCTTCTCGTCAGCCGCGCTTGACCGTGCCAGCCCCGCGTGGAGATGCCCTGGATGTCCGCTCAACCGCTTTCGAGGTCGCTTCGAGGCCCGATCCGTAACGTGCCCACGCATGAACGTCACCGAGTTCGAGGTCACCGTCCCTGAGTCCTCTGTGGACGATCTGCGCACCCGTCTGTCGCTGACCCGCTGGCCCGACGCGGAGACGGTGTCCGACTGGTCGCAGGGCGCGCCGCTGTCCTTCGTCCGGTCACTCGCGGAGCACTGGGAGCACAAGTACGACTGGCGTTCGGTCGAGTCCCGGCTCAACGCGCTGCCCCAGTTCCGCGCCGAGATCGACGGGCTGGGCATCCACTTCCTGCACGTCCGCTCCCCGCACGCCGGCGCCACGCCGTTGCTGCTCACGCACGGCTGGCCGGGTTCGGTGCTGGAGTTCCTGGAGGTGATCGAGCCGCTGACGAACCCCGCCGACCCCGCCGACGCGTTCCACGTCGTCGTGCCTTCCCTGCCGGGCTACGGGTTCTCCGACAAGCCGGCCGAAACCGGTTGGGGCGTCGAGAGGATCGCTCGCGCCTGGTCGTCGTTGATGACCGGACTGGGCTACGAGCGCTACGCGGCGCACGGCGGCGACTGGGGTTCGTTCGTCACCGCGGAACTGGGCCACATCGACGCTTCCCGGTTGATCGGCATCCACCTCACGATGGTGTTCGCCGGCCCGCCCGTGGCACAGGTCGAGCTGACCCAGCGCGACTACGCCGGACTCTCGGCGCTCAAGGAGTTCCAGGCTCGCGAGGCCGGCTACTCCGCCATCCAGATGACCAAACCGCAGACGATCGGTTACGGCCTGCACGACTCCCCCGTCGCACTGCTGGCGTGGATCGCGGAGAAGTACTACTCGTGGACCGACCACGACCGGCCCTTCGAGGAGTTGGTGCCGGTCGACAAGCTGCTGGACGCCGTGTCGATCTACTGGTTCACCGGGACCGCGACGTCGGCCGCGCGGCTGTACTGGGAGTCGCACAACCGCGTGCCGATGCACCAGGTCTCCGTGCCGACCGGCGTGACGATCTTCCCGAAGGACGCCCGCATGCCCCAGGCGTGGATCGAGGCCAGGTTCACCGATCTGCGCTACTGGAAAGACGCCGAGGCCGGCGGCCACTTCCCCGGCATCGAACGCCCGGATGTGCTCGTGTCCGAGCTCCGCACCTTCTTCCGGCACGTCCGCTGATCACCATGCTGTGACGCACGCCACAGCGATCTGAGAACCCGGCAGCGGATCTCCGCGTCTTGCGGAGTGTGAGAGCAATCCGGGGTGAGCCGGCCGGCCTGGACGAGGAGCAGCTCGTGCGCCGGGTCGCACGAGGTGACCGCAGGGCGTTCGAAGAGCTCTACCGCCGCACGTCACCGTGGCTGACGGTGCGGCTGCGCAGGCGGTGTTCGGACGAGCAGATCGTCGCCGAGGTGCTCCAGGAGACCTACCTCGCCGTGTGGCGGGCCGCCGACGCGTTCGCCGGCACCGCCGTGGGCGGCAGCGCGGTCGGCTGGCTGTGGTCCATCGCCGCCCGCAGGCTGGTCGACGCGTTCCGCAGGCGTGCGCACCACGCCCAGCCGCCCGCCACCGCGGCCCCCGAGCACAGCGTCCGCGCCGCCGAGGACGAGGCGCTCGACACGGTGCTCGGGGACGAGATCGGCGACGCGTTGCGGACGCTCGCCCCCGAACTGCGGCAGGTGCTGCGGGCCATGGTGCTCGACGGGCTGTCGGTGCGGGAGACCTCGGTGCTGCTCGGGGTGCCGGAGGGCACCGTCAAGACCCGCGCGAGGCGGGCGCGAATCGCGATGCGGGAGGCCCTGTCATGACCGCGCACCACCCCGGCGAGCAGCTGCTGCGCCAGTACGTGCGAGGTGACGACATCCCCGCCGACCAGCTGTGGGCCGTCGAGTCACACCTCGAGGGCTGTGCTCCGTGCCGCGACCGCCTCGCTCCCGATCCGATCGCCGAGCTGGTGTGGGCCGATCTCGCACCGGCGCTGGACCGCACCCCGCAGATGCCGCCGGCCCGGTCGTGGTTGCGGCACGTCAGCCACTGGGTCTCCCCCGTGGCCGGGCCGTGGCTCGCGATGATCCTGCTCGTCACCGCCACCGCCGTGGTGCTGGACCAGGCCGGATCGGTGGCGCGCGGGCAGATCTCGCTGGTGCTGCTGGTGGCACCGGTGCTGCCGGTGCTCGGGGTCTCCGTGTCGTGGGGCCGGGCGATGGACCCCGCCCACGAACTCGCCGCCTCCACCCCGCGTGCCGGCCTGCCGCTGGTGTTCCGCCGAACCGTGGCGGTGCTCGCGGTGGTCGTGCCCGGTCTGCTGGTGGCGAGCTTGCTGACCGGGGCCTCGCTCACCCAGTGGATGCTGCCGTGCCTCGCGTTCACCACGTGCACGCTCGCGCTCGGTGGCCTGATCGGCATCACCCGTGCCGCCATCACGCTCATCGCGGGGTGGGCCGCCGGGATCGTCCTGCCGACTATCGCGCTCAGCCGCACGTCCGTCGCGTTCGACGGCGCCGCCGCACCGGTGTGGGCGGCCGTCCTCGCGGCAGGGCTGATCGTGATCGCCGTCCGTTTCCGTACCCAGTCGAGGAGTTCGTGATGCGTGCAGTGGGAGCCGAGGAGGTCGCACCGACCTCCCATCCCTGGGAGATCCAGGCCGACGGTCTGGTGGTGCGGGTGGGTGGCAGGCGTGGCCGCAACGCGGTGAACGAACTGACCCTGCGACTGGGCAGGGGCGTGCACGGACTGCTCGGTCCGAACGGCGCGGGGAAGACGACGCTGATCAGGACGCTGGCGACGGTGCAGAAGCCCAGCGCGGGGTCGCTGTCGCTGCTCGGCACCCCGCTCGGCGGCTCCACCGGATTGCGGAAGCTGCGGCGGAAGCTGGGCTACCTGCCGCAGCACTTCGGTTACTACAAGCGGTTCACGGTGCGGGAGTTCGTCGAGTACCTGGCGTGGTTGAAGGAGATGCCGCGGGAGGCGATCCCGGGCGCGGTGCAACGCGCGCTGGAGAAGGTCGGGCTGGCCGACCGCGCCGACGACCGGCTCAAGACGTTGTCCGGCGGCATGCTGCGCCGCGCGGGCATCGCGCAGGCGATCGTCAACGACCCCGAGATCCTGCTGCTGGACGAACCGACGGTGGGCCTGGATCCGGCGCAGCGGCTGCGTTTCCGCGAACTCGTGGCCGAACTGGGACAGCAGTCGTGCGTGCTGATCTCGACGCACCTGGTCGAGGACGTCGCGGCGGCGTGCACCGACGTGGTGCTCGTGGCGGAGGGATCGCTGGTGTTCCAGGGGACTCCCGCCGATCTCGTCGCCGCCGGGACGGAGGACCACGTGGGCGACAGCCCGATCGAACGCGGTTACTCGGCGTTGATCAGTGCGGCGCCGGGCAAGGGTGGTGGCTGGTGATGGGGCTGCGGATCGAGCTGCGGCGGTCGTCCGCGATCTGGGCCGGCCTGCTCGTGATCGTGTCCGGCACGGCGATGCTGGTGCTGCTCACGACGACGGGCGCGAAGTGGCAGGACAACTCGACTTCGGCGGTGCTGGAGCTGCGCAAGCCGCTGGCGTACGTGTGGGCGCTCGTGGTCGGTCTGGCCGTCCTGCAGGGCATGCGGGACGGCCGGGCACGGGTGGACGAACTGTTCGCCACGACCTCCCGTCCCGGCTGGGTCCGGCTGGGCACGCTCGCCTCCGCGGTGGCGGGTGTGGTCGCGGCGGCCACGTTGCTGCTGTGCGTCGGTGTGGTCGTTCGCGTCGCCGCCGGCAGCGGGTTCGTCTCGACCGGGTTCGTCCCGCTGATGCTGACCGTGGTGCTCGCCTTGGCGGGCAGCGTCGTCCTCGGCCTCGCGGTGGGACGGCTGCTGCCGCACCCGCTGGCCGTTCCGGTGGCGTTGGTGGCGACGTTCACGCTGGCCATGACGGCCGCCCAGGCGCAGGACGTGCGGTCCGCCGACGGCGTGATGCCCCGCTTGGCGCTGCTGGCGCCCGTTCTCAACCCGCCGAGTTCGGACCTGGTGACCACCTCCACGTCGGTGGACGTCGGCCAGATCGTGTGGTTCACCGGACTCGGGGTCACGGCGTTGCTGTTGCTGGTGTCGCGGTCGTGGCGCGGACGTCTGGTGGCGCTGGTTCCCGCCGGGCTCGCGCTGGCGCTCGCGGTCTCGATCCTGCCGGGCAGGTTGTCCGACGTGCTGGTGACCGACTCGATCGCCGGGCAGCTGGTCTGCGACGGTGAGGTGTGCGTGAGCCGGGTGCACGAAGCCGGGCTTCCCGCGGCCGCCGAGGTGGGCCGCGACGTGCTGAAGAAGCTGTCGGTGCTGCCCCATCCGCCCACCGCGGTCCGGGAGGACACGTCGGCGATGGCTCACTTCGAGGTGCCGCGCCGCAGTGGCGATGTCGTCTACCTGAACTCACAGCTCCATCCCTCCGTGCTGACGATGTCGCCGGAGCAGATGCGGCTCGAGATGCTCGCCGGAGCGGGTGTCCCTCCTTGCGCCGAACCGAACTCCGTCGACAGCCGGGAGTCCGCGGTGCGCTACCTGACCGCCGCCTACTTCACCGGGGAACTGACCGCGCTGGCCTCGGACCCGTACGTCTGGGGCAGCTCGTCCATGCGCTCCGCCGTCGAGGAGGACTGGCGGGTGTTCCGGAGCCAGTCGCCGTCCGAGCAACTGGGCCGGGTGGCGAAGGTGCGGGAGATGTTGCTGACGTGCCAGGATCCCGCGCGGATCCACGACGTGCTGGTGGCGCGATGAGGCCGGTTGCTTTGTACGCGCGCTCTCGCAGCGTGCCGGCTGCCCTTGCGGCACTGCCGGTGGTGGTGTTCCTCGCGTGGTCCGCGATGCACTCGCCGTGGACGCCGTTGAGCGCCTCGCTGACGTCGCTGGCGGCGGTGCTGGTGATCACGGTCGGTCTCGCCGGGCAGGACCCCGAACTGGACCGGTCCACCGCGGTGCCGTGGCCGGCATGGCGGTTCTGGCACCTGGTGCTCGCGGGCGTGCTGGCGGCGATCCCGGTGCTGCTGGTGCAGGAACTCGGGTCCGAGACGTTCGGCTTCGAGTTCGTCGTGCGCGACACAGCGGGCATGGTCGGGCTGGCGGGACTGGCCGCGACGGTGATCGGGGCGAGGTTCGCCGCCGCCGCGCCGGTGCTGTGGTGGGCCGTGAGCGCGATCATGCCGCCCGCCCAATCGGTGCCCGGCCGGATTCTCACGTGGCCGCAGTGCACCCCCGACGACGCGGTGGCGTTGTGGACGGCAGGTGTGTTGTTCCTGAGCGGAATCACCGCTTACGTGGTGCGCGGCGGGCGGCGCTGAGCCAGCCCGCCGCTGAGCCAACCCGCCGCTGGGCCACCCGTCGCCGGGACTCAGGCCGCGGTGCGCAGGTCGAAACCGGGGACGGCGACCATCTCCGGCCGGATCGGGCAGTTCGCCGCGATCAGCCGCCGCGCGAGGACGTGGTCGACCGGCTTGTTGACCGACTCCACGCCGAGCAGCCTGTCGCCGACGAAGCAGAACACCGAGAACGCGCCGGAAATCGGATCTCCGGTGACCACGACGTTGTCGTGGCCGTCGGTGACTCCCGCGATCTGCACCTTCATCGCGTACTGGTCGCTCCAGAACCACGGCACCTGCGCGTATGGCTCGGCCGACCCGGTGATCACGGCGGCGACCGCGCTGGCCTGGTCGACGGCGTTCTGCACGCACTCCAGCCGGATCTGCCGCGCCCCGTGGTGGAAGCGCGCGCAGTCACCCACCGCGAAGATCGCCGGGTCCGAGGTGCGCAGCCACGGGTCGACCACGATCCCGTCGTCGACGGTCAGCCCGGCCTCGGCGGCCAGTTCGGTGTTCGGCACCACACCGATGCCCGCCACGACGAGATCGGCGGGCAGCACCGTGCCGTCGGCGAGCACGACCTCGTCCGGCCGCACCTCGGACACGGTGGCGTTGAAGAGGAACTTCACCCCGCGCCGCCGGTGCACCTGCACCACGTGCTCGGCCGTCTGCTCGGACAGGACCCGTGACAGCGCACGGGGTTGTGCCTCGATCACCGTGACGTCGCATCCGGCTTCGCTTGCCACAGCGGCGTGTTCGAGGCCGACGAACCCGGCGCCGATCGCGACCACGCGACCTCGTGGACGGGCGGCGTCGGCGTCCCCGATCGTGCGGATCGTGTGCGCGCCGGGCAGCGGGCGCGGGCGCGAACCCGTTGCCAGCACGAGGTTCTCGTAGCCGACGACGCGGCCGGAGCGCAGCACCACGCATCGGGCCGCGCGGTCCACGGAGACCGCGGGGTCGTCGAGCACCAGGCCGATGTCGTGCTCGGCGTAGTAGGTCTCCGGCCGGAACACCAGGTCACCGAACCCGATGTCCCCCTGCAGATAGGCCTTCGTGAGCGGCGGACGCTGGTAGGGCAGCACACCCTCGTCGCCGATCAGCGTGATGGCGCCGCGGTGTCCCCGTTCTCGCAGGGACACCGCGGCCTGGCATCCCGCCTGGCCCGCTCCCACGATGACAACGGTCATCAGTAGTTCCCCAGACCGCCGCAGACGTTGAGCGCCTGCGCGGTGATGGAGTTCGCGGTCTCCGTGGTCAGGTACGTGACCAGGCCGGCGACCTCCTCGGGGGTGGAGTAGCGGCCGAGCGGGATCTTGGCGTTGAACCTCTCCAGGACGTCGTCCTCGGTGATGCCCCAGTGGTTGGCGTAACCCTGGCGCACCTTGCCGGCCATCGGCGTCTCGACGTAACCGGGGCAGACGGCGTTGACCGTGATGCCGGTCTTCGCGAGCTCCAGCCCGACGGCCTTGGTGAAGCCGACGACACCGTGCTTCGACGCGCTGTACGGCGAGGCGTAGATGACGCCCTGCTTGCCGCCGGTGGACGCGATGTTGATGACGCGGCCCCAGTCGCCCTGGTTCATCTGACCGGTGGAGAGGACTTCCTTGGTGACGCGGAAGACGCTGTGCAGGTTGGTGTCGATGACGTCGGTCCAGATGGCCTCGTCCAGCGTGGCGATCTCGCCGCCACCGCCGCGACCGGCGTTGTTGACGAGGATCTCGATGCGACCGAACGTCTCCACTGCCTTCGTGACGGCCTTGCGAATGTCCTCTGTGGACTTGACGTCACAGGTCGTGCCGCCGGCCTCGTACCCGTCCTCGCGCAACTGCTTGACCGTGGACGCGACGTTCTCCGCGTCACGCGCGACCACGAACACCGCGTGGCCCGCCGCGCCGAGCGACTCCGCGACCGAGAGGCCGATTCCGCTGGTTGCGCCCGTGACGAAGGCGACCCGTCGAGTCATGGTTCAACGCTCCTCAGAGTTGCTTCTCGGGAAGGTGCACGACGAGCCCGTCCAGCTCCTCGGTGACCGGGATCTGACAGCTCAGCCGGCTGTTGTCCTGACGGGGGCTCGCGGTGACGCACAGCAGCCCGTCCTCCAGGTCGTGCATGGCGGGCAACGGTTTGGTGTTGTCCTTGTCCACGTAGATGTGGCAGGTCCCGCAGGTCGCGCCACCGCCGCACTGGGCCAGGATGCCTTCGACGTTCGCCAGCTTCGCGCCGCGCATGATCGAGTTGCCCGGCTCGACGTCGACGACCGACGACGTCCCGTCCGGGTGGACATAGGTGATCTTGGCCATCGCGGTGTCTCCCCACGGGTCGGCTCGCCGGACTCCAGTCACGGTGCCGGGATGGCCTGGGGATCGCCTGGAACTCCCCTCGAACGGGTTCGAGATCTCCTCTAGGGCCTTTTGCGACCCTCACAACCCGACGCAACCGACGCGGAGGTCTTACCGTGCCCGACGCACTGCACGAGTTCTACGAACAGCGACCGCAATGGTCCGCGCCGTCGGCGGAAGACGGCCTGGAGCGCGCCACCATCTCGGTGCCGCGCGACTACGGCGACCCGCGAGGTGCTCAGCTCACGATCGCACTTTCCCGCCTGCGCGCGACGAACCCCGACAAGCGCCGGGGTGTGCTGTTCTCGGTGAACGGCGGTCCCGGCGGCGACAACGGCGAGGGACTCAAGCTGCCGCTGGAGTTCCCTGCCGAGGTGCGCGAGGCCTACGACCTGATCGGGTTCGACCCGCGCGGCATCGGCGAGTCCACCAAGCTCTACAGCGAGGTCGCGGTGCCCGTGGCACCGTTCGACTCGCGGCCGCCGGACTCGCTGTTCGAGCAGATCGCCATCGACATGCGCGAGCGCGAGCTGGCCTGCGCACGGGCGGGCGGCGACCTGCGCCCGCACATCACCACCCGCAACATCGCGCGGGACATGGACGTCATCCGCGGCGTGCTGGGCGAGGACCGGATCAGCTTCGTCGGGTACGCGTACGGCACGCTCGTCGGCGCGGTCTACGGGTCGATGTTCCCTGCGCGCCTGGACCGCAGTGTCCTGGACTCGTGCGTGAACCCGAACTGGACGTGGCGCGAGCAGTTCGTCACGCAGGCCGAGGCCGTGTACCGCAACGTGCAGAAGTGGGCGCAGTGGACGGCCGAACGCAACGTCCACTTCGGACTCGGCCGGTCCGCCGCCGCGGTGCTGGAGACGGTCGAGGAGGTCGTCTCCGCACTGGAGGAGATGGGTGCCGTCCACCTGCGCACGTTGTTCGACGGCGCGGTGGGCACGCGCGCCACCGACCGCGCGCAGTGGGACTCGCTGGGCTACCTGGTCGGCGACCTGCGCAAGGCAGAAGACGTTGCCACCGCCCAGAAGCTGATCGCGGGCAACGGCACCTGGCGTCCGCAGGACACGACCGGTGAGCTCAGGATCGGGGTGCTGGAAGCCATCACGATGGAGACGGAGTGGCCGACCGACCTCGAGGTCTACTTCGCCGACATGCGTTACCACCGCGAGCACCACCCGTACGGCTTCGGTGTGCTGCGCGCACAGCCGTGGGTCGGCGCGTTCCGCACGTTCGAGAACCTCGAGGAGCCGACGTACCTCAAGCGGGTCGGTTATCCGGTCGGGCTGTGCGTACAGGCGGACGGCGACCAGTTCGACCGCTACGAGGGCGGTGTCGCGATGGCCGAACGCCTGGGCCACCACCTGGTCGTCGTCGAGGACTCCGGTGACCACGAGGTGTACGCGTTCGCCGGCAACACCGTGCTCGACGACATCGTCAACGCCTACCTGGTCGACGGCGTGCTGCCGGACAAGCGCGTCGGCGTGCCGGGTTCGACCCCTCGGCCGGACATCCCCGCGGATGCCTGAAAACGACGAAGGGGCCCGGAGTGATCCGGGCCCCTTCGTCGTTTCACCTCGCCGCTTCGCTCACCGCGTCCACGAGCTGGGCCAGCTCCACCGACTCGCCGGAGGTGGGGCCGCCGGTCCGGACCGCGGACACGAAGCTGCGGGCCGCGTTCGTGTACTGGTCGTCGGGTTCGAGCGAGAGCTCCTCGCCACCGAGCCGCACGATCGGGGTGAGATCGGCGGGCGGGGCGTAGGCACGGTCGACGC
The DNA here is from genome assembly GCF_002150765.1 of Lentzea kentuckyensis. Taxonomy (GTDB): domain Bacteria; phylum Actinomycetota; class Actinomycetes; order Mycobacteriales; family Pseudonocardiaceae; genus Lentzea; species Lentzea kentuckyensis. Next base: position 6,623 of record NZ_MUYM01000052.1, on the reverse strand, counting down.
TGATGTGGCTTTCGCTGCCCCACACCGCGTAGCTCGCCCGGTAGGTGTGCTCCATGCCGAACGTGAGCTGCGCAGTGACGCCGCCCGGTGCGCCCAGCAGCACCGATCCGGAGACGTCGACGCCGTAGGTGCTGTCGACCTTCAGGCTCGCGCCGAGCACCCGCAGGCCAGGACCGAGCATCAGCATCGCGGCCTTGAGCGGGTAGACGCCGACGTCGAGCAACGCCCCGCCGGCGAGATCCTTGCGGTACCTGATGTCCCCGGACGGCCGCGGCGGGATCGTGAACGCCGCCTCGAACGACCGCACCTCGCCGACCGCGCCCGCGAGGACGAGCCGGCGCACCTCGTGGTGCTGGGAGTGGAACGGGAACAGGAAGTTCTCCCGCAGGACGAGCCCGCACTCCCTGGCCTGGGCCACGAGATCGGTGGTCTCCTCCAGCGACGGCGTGACTGGTTTCTCGGCCAGCACGTGCTTTCCGGCGCGCAACGCACGTTCGATCCACACGGCGTGGTGCGCCGCGGGCAACGGTACGTAGACCGCGTCGAGGTCCATGCCGAGCAACCTGTCGTACCCGGTGACGGCCTCACAGCCGTAGTCGGCCGCGAGCTTGCCTGCCTTCTCCCCGTCCCGGCTCGCCACCGCGACGATGTCCACATCGGACAGTCCAGCGAACGCGGGCAGCATCCTGCGGCGGGCGATGTCCGCGCAGCCGACGACCCCGAGCCTCACTCGCCGATCAACGCCGCTGGCCATGTCCGCGCTACCGCCGTCTCGTACCGCAACGCGACGTGGCTCGACGCGCTGACGATGTCGCGCCAGAACCGCTGCAACGGCGAGGTCTCGCTGAACCCGCTCGTGCCCGCTGCCCTGACGAGGGTGCCCACGGCGTCGACGAGGCTGTCCGCGGTGAAGGCCGCGTTGCGCTCGCAACGCGCCATCAGCCTCGGCGTGAACGTGCGCTCGTCGAGCACCTGTGCGTTCTGCTCCACCAGGAACCGCGCGGAGTCGATCTGCGCGGACGCCCGGCACAGGTCGACGCCCTGGGTGGTGTTGACCTTCTTGCCCCGCATGGCGTTCGCGGCCGCGTTCAGCGCGCCGTACGCGGCACCGACCGCGGGAGCGACGAACGTGAGGCCGCCGACCGCCTGGAACGGCGCGTTGTGCGCCGGCAGGTCGCTCGTGGTGTTCTTACCGGAGATGAAGTCCGCGCGCCGGAACGACAGGTGTTCCGGCACGAACACGTCGTCGACGATCACAGTGTGGCTGCTGGTGGCGCGCATGCCCGCGTTGTCCCAGCCCTCGATGACGGTGAAGTCCTTGCGCGGCAACGCGAAGAAGCGCGCCTCGGGTTCCCCGCCAGAATTGGTCTCTGGCGCGACCATGCCGCAGACCAGGGCCCAGTCGGCGAAGTCGACGCCGCTGACGTACGCCCAACGCCCGCTGAGCCGGTGTCCCTCGTCGGTTTTCGTGGCTTTGCCGAGCGGTGGCTGAGCGGTGACGACGAACGTGTCCGGGCTGGTGCCCCACAGTTCGTCGTGCCCCAGCCGCGGCAGATGCGTCGCATATCGGGCGGAAAGCGCGGAGAGCGAGGCGCACCAGGCCGTCGAGGCACAGCCTTCGCCGACCGCGATGACGGCCTGCGTGAGCTCGCCGAACCCGCCTTCGCTGCCACCGTAGGACTTCGCGACGAAGTGCCGGGCGAACCCGGCTTCCCGCACGGCCGCCACGACCTCCGGCGCGAGCTTGCGCGTCCGATCGGCTTCCTGGGCGTGCTCGGCGGCGAGCGCACCCACCTTCTCCGCTACCGGGACGAGACCGGTGTCGTTCATGCGGCTCCTTCCCTGGCGGCCGCCGCCGCGGCGATGGCGACGGGCGAGGGCTCGTCACGGTGGATCGTGCGAGACCGGGCCTGCAGCTCGCCGTCGACGCGGACCAGCACGTCCTCGATGAAGAACGTGGGCTCGAACGTGACGTTGCCCGCCTTGTCGGTCCTGGTGACCAGCGAGCAGTACGAGACGTTGATCGTGTTCTCGTCGACCTCTTCGATGACGTAGTGGTCGTTCCAGTGCCGCACGGCTCCGTTGGCGTAGCGCGGCAAGGCGGCGTTGGCGCCTGCGATGAGCTGCGCCCTGCCCACGACCTTCTCGCCGCGGTGGGCGTGGTCGGTGACGCCGTCGACGGTGAAGGTAGCCGCGTACCCCTCGATGTCGAGTGCATCGAGCAGCCGCATCTGCAGCGCGTAGAAGGTCTTCACCTCGATGTAGGTGTTCACGCTGACTGGGGACACTACGACTCCCTCCTCCTGTGATCTGTGCCATCGACGATCCACAACGGTGCTGGAAGACCGGTGGAGGAAGCCTCGTTCGAGGGCGCTTCTAGTTGCCGTGCAGCGGTTTCGCGGATGCTCGGTCCGATTTGTCCATCACACCTGGAGGGCTCATGTCGGAGGCAACTCCCGATGTCGCCAAGTCCGTCACGGTCGAGTGCTCGATCGAGCAGGCGTTCGCGATCTTCGCGGAGCACCCGCTCGACTGGTGGCCGGAGAAGCACGTCTTCGTGCGGGACCGTCAAGCCATCACCATCGAGCCCGTCGTGGGCGGCCGCTACTACGAGACCGGCGCCGACGGTCAGGAGATCGCCTGGGGCACGATCACCGAGTGGGACCCGCCGACCCGCCTGGTGATGACCTGGCGCGTCGGCCCTGGCTGGCAGCCGATCTACGAGGACACCAGGGCGTCGTTCATCAAGGTGGACTTCGAGGCCGTCGGCCCGGCCACCACGAAGGTGACGCTGACGCACGCCGACCTGGACCGCCACGGCCAGCCGCTGGCAGGCCAGATCTTCGGCGCGCTGGACGGCCCCAGCCCCGGCGACACGCTCGCCAAGTTCGCGACGGCGGTGCTGAAGCACGCACCCGCGAAGGTGTGATCCCGCCGCGCGACGAAGAGGCCCACCACCCCGAAGGCTTGGGGTGGTGGGCCTCTTCTTTCTCAGGCGCCGATCTGGTCCCGTGCGGGATCGGCGACCGCCACGACGCTCTTCACGTCGACCAACCGGGAAAGCTGCTTCACCAGCTGATCGGGAGAACGTCCGGCCGGCAGCCCCACCACCACGTCCATCCGGGAGACGTCGCCGCGCTCGGTGGGGTCGAGGCTGAGCGACTCCACGTCGACGCCGCGGGTGGAGAACAGCACCACGACCCTGGCCAGCGCGCCAGGGACGTTGCTCAGCACCATCGACAACGCATGTCTGGTCATCACAGGTCCTCGTCGAACAGGGGCTTGATGCCCCGAACGGTCATGATCTCGTCGTTGCCGGTTCCGGCGGCCACCATCGGCCACACCTGGGCGTCCTCGCCCACCACGAAGTCGATCACCACCGGCCGGTCCCGCACCTCGATGGCGCGCATGATGGTGTCGTCCACTTCGGACTTCTCCGAACACCGCAACCCGACGCAGCCCAACGCTTCGGCGAGAGCGACGAAGTCGGGCACGCGCTGGTGGGTGGACAGGCCGGTGTTGGAGTAGCGGCCGCGGTAGAAGAGGTTCTGCCACTGGCGGACCATGCCGAGGTTGCCGTTGTTGATGACGGCGACCTTGATCGGGATGCCCTCCAGCGCACAGGTGACGAGTTCCTGGTTGGTCATCTGGAAACAGCCGTCACCGTCGATCGCCCACACCGCGCGGTCCGGCACGCCGCACTGCGCGCCCATGGCGGCGGGCACGGCGAACCCCATGGTGCCGAGCCCACCGGAGTTGATGAACGAACCCGGCCGCTCGTACCCCACGTACTGCGCCGCCCACATCTGGTGCTGACCGACGCCCGAGGTGTAGATCGCCTCGGGGCCGACGAGCGTGCCGATGCGTTCGATCACGTGCTGCGGCGCGAGTTTCCCGTCGGCCGGCCAGTCGTAGCCGAGCGGGAACCGGTCGCGCAGGCCGTCGAGATACGCCCACCACGATGTGAGCACCGGCGTCTGCCGCACGGCCGCGTTCAGCGAGATCAGCACGTCCTTGCAGTCGCCGACGATCGGCACGTCCGCCTTGCGGTTCTTGGAGATCTCGGCGGGGTCGATGTCGGCGTGGATCACCGCGGCGTTCGGCGCGAACAGTTCCAGCACGCCCGTGACGCGGTCGTCGAAGCGGGTGCCGAGCGCGATCAGCAGGTCGGACTGCTGCAGCGCGGCGACGGCGGGCACCGTGCCGTGCATGCCCGGCATGCCGAGGTGCTGGCGGTGCGAGTCGGGGAACGCGCCGCGGGCCATCAGCGTGGTCACGACCGGGATGCCGGTGCGTTCGGCCAGCGCTTTGAGCTCGGCCGCGGCGCCGGCGCGGACCACTCCCCCGCCGATGTAGAACACCGGGCGCCGTGAAGAGGCGATCAGGTTCGCCGCGCGGCGGACCTCGTTGGCCGCGGGCGTCACCCGCGGGTTCGGGACGGGCGATGCCGGCGTGTACGTGGTGGTGGCGGCCAGGACGTCCTTGGGGATGTCGACCAGCACCGGGCCCGGCCGTCCGCCAGCGGCGAGCGCGAACGCCTCCGCGATCACCGCCGGGATGTCCGCCGGCTCCGTCACCTGGAACGCGTGCTTGGTGATCGGCAGGGAGATGGAACGGATGTCGGCTTCCTGGAAGGCGTCCGTACCGATCACCGACCTGTTGACCTGGCCGGTGATCGCCACGATCGGCACGGAGTCCATGTAGGCGTCGGCGAGCGGTGTGACGAGGTTCGTCGCGCCGGGACCCGACGTCGCGACGCACACCCCGACCCTGCCGGTGGCCTGCGCGTAGCCCGACGCGGCGTGCCCGGCGCCCTGCTCGTGCCGCACGAGCACGTGCCGGATCTTCATCGAGTCCAGCAGCGGGTCGTACGCGGGCAGGATGGCCCCGCCGGGAATGCCGAAGATGACTTCACACCCGGCGTCCTCGAGCGCGCGGACCAGCGAGCTCGCACCGGTGACGGTATCCACTTTTCTGGCTCTCCCCGATCGATTGCCGATCAACCGGCGAGCTGACGCTCCAGCTGAAGCGCGGACGTCGGACCGTTCAGCGTCGGCTCGGAGCTGAGGATCGCGCACTGCAGCTGGCGCAGGCGCTCCGACGGCTCCAGGCCGAGCTCCTCGATCAGGGTGTCGCGCAGCGACTGGTACGCCTCCAGAGCACGCCACTGACGACCGGCGCGGTAGAGCGCGAGCATGTACTGCGCGCACAGGTTCTCGTGCATCGGGTGCTGCGCGGTCAGCACGGACAGCTCGCTCAGCAACGACTGGTGCTTGCCCAGCCGCAGGTCCGCCTCGATCCGGGCCTCCAGCACGCCGAGCCGCGACTCCTGCAGCCGCGTGACCTCCATGCCCAGCCGGACACCGATCTGCACGTCCACGAGCACCGGCCCGCGCCACACGTCGGTGGCCGACCGCAGCAACCGTGACGCCGACTCGAGGTCACCGACCTCCAGCGCGCGCTGACCGGCGACGGCGAGCCGCTCGTAGCTGCGCACGTCGATGGTCTCCGGCGCGACGTCGAGCATGTAGCCGCCGTAGCGGGTGACGAGCACGTTCTTCGCGGCGCCCGCGCTGCCCTCCGGCAACGCCGCCTCGATGCGCCGGCGCACCTGCAGCACGTATGTCTGCAGTGTGGTGAGCGCGCTTCTCGGCGGCGTGACCCCCCAGAGCTCTTCGATCAGCGTGGGCACCGTGACGACGTGCCCGGCCTGCAACGCGAGCAGGGACAGCACCTGACGCGGCTTGACCGCGCTCGGCGTGATCGAGATGCCGTTCTCCCGTGCCTCCAGCGGTCCGAGAACTTTGATCTCCATGATGGGAGCCCTCCCCAGTTCCAGTTTCAGCGGCGGCTTGCTGTTGTTGTGCCATCAAGTTCACCTGAGCGGGGCTATCGAACGCCACGTAGCGCGGCATGACTCCGAGATGGCGAACTACCGCTGTGGATGTGAGATATTCACGGGCCCGGACGTACCCAAACAAATCCTATGGGTAACCACTCGAACACCCGTCGTGATCAGCCCGAGAAATACTGGTCCTTTCGAGCGAAATCCGCCCGAACCATGAACTTCGACAGTATGCTCTGTACCGGTTCAGAACATGATCCGCAGCGGGACCGCACTGTCTAGCATTTGCCCTGGGTTCGCCGAGCAGCCGAAGGAGCGAGCTCGGTTCGCTTGGGGGAATCGTGAATGAGTCGCCTGAACCGCCGAGACTCGGCAGGATCATCCACGTCCCGGTAGTCGCCGTAGTGGTCGTCGCAGTAGTCGCCATCTGCCTGGCCGACCTCGCACGACTGCTTCTGAGCGACCGGGAAACGACTCATTCCGCCATATATCTCATCGCATTGACCTTGGTTCTCGCACTGCAGTCACTCCAATTCGGCCGACTGAACACACCCGCCCGCCGCATCGCTCTGGCCGCACAAGCAGTGCTCACATTCCTGCCGTTCTTGCTGGTCGGACACATCTGGATCGCGGTGCCAGGCCTGGTCGCCGGCAGCGCGCTGGCCCTGTTCACCCCGATCGCGGGCTGGACCACCTTCGGACTCACGGTCGCGGCGACGACCCTGCTGCAAGCCCCGCTCGAACCGTCCTCAGCCCTGGTCGCCGCGATCGCGGCGAC
>NZ_MUYM01000051.1 GCF_002150765.1 Lentzea kentuckyensis | reverse complement strand
GCCACCGCCGCGGCGGTGGCGGCCGTGCGGATCATCTGGTCCGACGCGGCTTCCTGGGTGAGCGGTTCGCGGCCGATCCCGGCGCGGTCGAAGGCGTCCAGCGCGGTCATGCCGAGCGTGACCGTGTGCTCGTGCGGATACTCCAGGCGCCGCAACAGGTCCGCGTGCTCCTCCAGGAAGAGCTCGCCCCGTGAGCGCTGGTCCGCACCGTCACCGCGGTCGGCGATGATGGCCGCGCGCAGCCGCGGGAGCTCCTCGCAGATGATCCGCCAGTGCAGCCCCCACGAGGCCAGTTCGGCGAGCTTCATCGACGACGGCGACAGCTCGCCCTCCGCCGCGTAGATGCCCGCGAGCTCGGCCTTGGCCTCCTCGGCGCACACGGCCACCTTGATCGGCAGCTCCGGCCCGAACATCGCCCTGATGACCTCGTCGACCACGGCCGCCGCCCGCTCTTCCGGCGTGCGCTCGTCGTCGGCCGGGCGGCCCAGCGTGTCCATCCTGCGCAGCCGGCGCGGGTCGAACAGCACCCGGCACAGCATGGTGGCGCCGTCGAGCCGGCCCCAGATCCAGTCGTTGACCCGCCAGGACCGCTTGAGGAACCCGGAGAACCGCGACAGCGACGCCCCGCCCGCCTTGTCGTCGGCGGTGATCGACTGCTGCGCGAACGCGTTGCGCGTCTGCAGCGACACCTGCACCAGCTCGACCGGCGTGTCCAGCCCGGTCGACGCGTCGTCGGACAGGCACGTGCCCGCGATCTCCAGTGCGAGCAGCCGGCTCAGCGACCGCTCGTCCACCCCGAGCCCGGCCTCGCCCGGCGTGGTTCCCGTGCCCAGCAACGCCTTCCAGGGCGCGAGGCCGCCGAGCTGGACGCGGTGCTCGTCGAGGCCGCCGATCACCTGCAGGGCCACGCCGACGACCCGGCCGATCTCGGCGACCTGCGCCTTGACCTCCAGCCCGAGGTGCCCGTCGATCATGTGCTCGTGATAGCTCGCGAGCCGCCCGGTCCAGTACGTCTCGCCGAGTGAGTCGGACGGCTTCCACGCGAAGAGCTCTTCCCGCAACCGCCGCAGTTCCGCACGCACCTGGTGCAGCTCGCGGCGGGCCTCGGCGATCTTGTCCGCGCTGCCGTCCGGCGCCACCCACACCAGCCGCTTGAGCACGTCGAGTGCCGACGCGCCAAGGCGTTCGGCCATCGTGATGCCCCACTCCCAGCCGACGTCGTCGCGGCACACCGGCGCCGGAAGCCGGACACCGGGCACGTACGGCAGCACGCCTTGCTGCTTCTTCCACTTGCGCTGCGCCGTTTCCGCCGCGCGCCGGGCCCGTTCGAACGACCAGTTGCACGGGTTGCCACCGGCGACGGTGAACTGCTGGGTCGTCACCTGCCGGGCCGCGAGCCGGATCTCGACGTCCTCGTAGTGACCGAAGAGCTTGTCCGCCAACGAGTACACCTCGTCGACGACGTTCTCGCCGCCCGCGTGCAGGCGTTCCAGCAACGCCATCCGGCCGCCCCTGCTGCCGGCGGCCCTGCGGTTGTGCTCCTCGATCTTCTCGACGTACGTCCGGTTCGCCTGGCTGGACATGGCACTCAGCAGCTTGCCGCCGGAGCTGACCGTCGTCAGCCCCTTGTCGAGCGTGTCGGCGCGCGGCTCGGACCCGAGCGGTTCGGCGTGCGGGAACACCAGCAGCATCACGCGCCGGACCGGCCCGTCCGCGGGCATGCGGTCGATCGCCTCAAGGGCTTCTCTCGTCGGCGTGTTCACCAGCACGCCACCGTCGACCGCGAACCTGCTCCGGTCGCCGCCGTTGGCCCAGCTCGCGACGTCCGCCATGTCCGGACGGTCCGGCGTCGCCTGGCCGCCGACCGGGATGAAGCTCGGCTCGAACGCGAACGGGAAGCTCGCGGAGCTTCGCGCCGCGAGGGCGAGCTGCTGGACGCGGTCGTTGAGCGTCTCCGGCGTGAAGTCGTCCCTGGTCTTCTCGCTGACCCAGGTGTACGGGTCGCGGCGGAACGAGAACGAGCCCTGGTGCACCGACTGCGTCAGCGGCTGCCCCAGGTCGTCGTAGGTGATCGTGGGAACGCCACCCAGCAGTGTGGTCGTGATGCGCAGGTCGATCGGACGCTCGTCCGGCGGGGTGGGCTCGAAGTCCGTGGTCAGCCGGGCCAGCGCCTCCTGCAGTCGCGGCAGGAAGAACTCGTCGCCCTTGAGCAGGCTGGCGGGCTCACCCCGGAACGGCGTCCTGAGCAGCTGTTCCATCCGCCCCTGCTCGGCCCACAGATCACGCAGCCGACTCAGGTCGGCCCGCTTGTTGACCTGCGACAACGCCAGCGCGGCCCCGTTGATGCCGCCCGCCGACGTGCCGGCGATGACGTCCGCTCGCGCGGTGCAGCCGACCAGGTCCAGCAACGGCTGGTACGTGCTCCCTGACCTGGTCAGACGGTCCAGCTCCAGGACTACGCCGCCCATCCAGACGGCCAGGCTCACCCCGCCGTTGAGCACGACGGCGAACCGGACCTCTTCCCGCGACATGGGTTGCTCGGTCATGCCACATCACCCCCTCCGGCTTCGATCTTCCCCCTACTAGTGCTTCGTCCGCCGAAGGGTTGTGGTTACTGACCCGTTTGGTTCATCACGCGGGGTCGGACTTGAGGAACGGCCCCACCCGCTTGCGCGCGATCAGCACGCAGACCGCGAACGTGATCACCGCACCGGCCACCGCCTGCGGCACCGTGTAGGCGCGCCCGTCGAAAGCGGACCCGGTGGGCGGCAGGATTATCGCGATGACCGCCGAGGACACCATCGCGAACAGCCGGAACTTGGGTCCGACGACGGCCGTGGCCAGCGGAATCGCCGCCCACAGCACGTACCAGGGCTGCAGCACCGGCCCGAGCACCAGGATCGCGCCCAAGGCCGCGCCCAGGCCGTTCATCGACTTGATCCGGCCCTTGAAGGCGCGCCAGAGGAGGCCGATGGTGATCACCACGGAGATGCCCTGGCCGAGCAGGCGGGTCAGCGCGATCATCGACTCGGTGTGGTTGCCCAGCCCGAGCATGATCCCGGTGCCGGCGCCCAGGAAGCCCAGCGCGGTCGGCGGCGACATCCACGACTTCACCGTCTCGGCGACGTTCAGCGTCTGGATCCAGCCGAACCCGAACCCGGTGCCGAGGCAGATCGCCACCACCCCGACCGCGGCTATCACGGTCATGATCCCTGCCACCAGGGCAAGGTGTTTGAGCTGACCACCGAGTTTGCGCGCCACCATCACGCCGAGGAAGCCCAGAGCGGCCATCGCGGGGATCTTCACCATCGCGCCGCACACGATGATCGCGGCTCCCAAGGTGATCCACGACCATTTCAACGGTTCCAGCCCGCGCATCGCCAGCTCCAGGCCGACCAGCATGAGGCCCAGGGCGAGACCGTCGTTGTGCACGCCGATCACGATGTGGAACAGCACCAGCGGGTTCAGCGCGCCCAGCCACAACGCGCCGACCGGCGGCACCCCGAAGCGCGCGGCCAGGCGGGGCAGCGCCCACACGATCATCGCCAGGCCGCACAGCACCAGCAGCCGGTGCACGAACACGCCGGACACGACGTGGTCGCCGGTGATCATCGCGGTGACCCGGCCGAACGCCAGGAACAGCGGGCCGTACGGCGCGGGCGTCTCGCGCCAGATGTTCGGCACACCGCGCGTGAGGATGTGGTCGACGCCCAGGGCGTTGGCCGGGCCCAGGACGTACGGGTCGAGGCCGCGCGCGGCGATCTCGCTCTGCGCGAGGTACGAGTACACGTCGCGGGAGAACATCGGCACGCAGAAGACCAGCGGGACGGTCCACATCAGCAGCGTGCGGTCCATCTGGCTGCGCGAGACGAGGCGGGGTCTGCCGGGACGGACGAACCGGCCCAGCGCCAGCCAGGCCGACACGATCATGAAGACGCCGGTCCAGACGACCCCCATCGCGACGCTGGGCATCCTCGAGAAGAGCCCGAGCACCGGCACGCCGTACAGCGGCGAATAGATGGGCGCGGCACCGCCACCGAGCGATCCGACCGTCAGCAACAACGCCCCGATGGTGCCCCAGCGACGCACGATGTCCAGCTGACGACGCTCTCGACCGTTCAAGAGGTCGCTCTCCGGAGTCACGGCTCCGCCGGAAGTGGGCATGGCCGCAGGGTATCTAGTCCGTCTCAGCCGTGAGTCAGGTCACCCTGTGACCGCGATCTTTGCGACCTCAGGCTAAATACGCAACACTGGTGTTGTGAAAAACGCCGAGACCCACCTTGACGCCGTGCAACAGCACGACGGCAAGACTCGGCGTGCCGTCGCCAGGCTCCTGCTGGAGCAGGGCCCGGTCACCGCGGCAGCCGTCGCGGAGGAACTGGGCATCAGCCCCACGGCGGTGCGCCGTCACATCGACGCACTGCTCGCGGACGGTGAGGCACTCACGAGGGACGCACCCCGCCAGACCCAACGCGGTCGTGGTCGTCCCGCGAAGCTCTTCCTGCTCACTGACGCCGGACGCGCCCGGTTCGGCCACGCATACGACGACCTCGCGGTCGCCGCGATCAGGTTCCTCGCCGAGACAGGTGGCGAGGAAGCGGTCAAGGCGTTCGCGCAGAGTCGTGTCGACGCTCTCGTCGGGGGGCACCGTGCAGCGATCGTGGCGCAGGCCACACCCGCTGACCGGGCCAAGGCCCTCGCGACCGCGTTGACCAGGGAGGGCTACGCTGCGTCGGCACGTCACGTCGGTGTAGGCGAGCAGTTGTGCCAGCACCACTGCCCGGTGGCCCACGTGGCTGCCGAGTTCCCTCAGCTGTGCGAGACCGAGACGGAAGCTTTCGCGGCCCTCCTCGGTTCACACGTACAGCGCCTCGCGACGATCGCAAGCGGCCACGCCGTGTGCACGACGCACATCCCGAACGTTCAAACCGGCTCTGCCGGAAAGCTCATCCCAGATGATGGAGGGGAGCCCGCATGACTGCCGCTGCCGAGCAGCGCACGCCCACCACGGTGCAGTCTCCGCTCACGCAGGAAGAGACCATCGCGTCTCTCGGCAACTACGAGTTCGGCTGGGCCGACTCGGACACTGCCGGCGCGAGCGCCCGCCGAGGCCTCAGCGAGGATGTCGTCCGCGACATCTCGGCGAAGAAGAGCGAGCCCGAGTGGATGCTCGAGTACCGGTTGAAGGCGCTGAAGCTCTTCGACCTCAAGCCGATGCCGAGCTGGGGCGCCGACCTCTCTGGGATCGACTTCGACTCGATCAAGTACTTCGTGCGGTCCACCGAGAAGCAGGCCCAGAGCTGGGAAGACCTGCCGGAGGACATCAAGAACACCTACGACCGGCTGGGCATCCCTGAGGCGGAGAAGCAGCGCCTCGTCGCCGGTGTCGCCGCCCAGTACGAGTCCGAGGTCGTCTACCACCAGATCCGCGAGGACCTGGAGCAGCAGGGTGTCATCTTCCTGGACACCGACTCGGGCCTGAGGGAGCACCCGGAGCTCTTCAAGGAGTACTTCGGCTCCGTCATCCCGGCCGGTGACAACAAGTTCTCCGCGCTGAACTCCGCGACCTGGTCCGGCGGCTCGTTCATCTACGTGCCGAAGGGCGTGCACGTGGACATCCCGCTGCAGGCCTACTTCCGGATCAACACCGAGAACATGGGTCAGTTCGAGCGCACGCTGATCATCGTCGACGAGGGTGCCTACGTGCACTACGTCGAGGGCTGCACGGCGCCGATCTACTCGTCGGACTCGCTGCACTCGGCCGTTGTCGAGATCGTCGTGAAGAAGGGCGGCCGCTGCCGCTACACGACGATCCAGAACTGGTCGAACAACGTCTACAACCTGGTCACCAAGCGCGCCAAGGCCGAAGAGGGCGCGACCATGGAGTGGGTCGACGGCAACATCGGCTCCAAGGTGACCATGAAGTACCCGGCCGTCTTCCTGATGGGCGAGCACGCCAAGGGCGAGGTCCTCTCGATCGCGTTCGCGGGCGAGGGCCAGCACCAGGACGCCGGCGCCAAGATGGTCCACATGGCACCGCACACCTCTTCGACGATCATCTCGAAGTCGGTGGCGCGTGGCGGTGGCCGCACGTCGTACCGCGGCCTGGTCCAGGTCAACAAGCGGGCGCACCACTCGAAGTCCACGGTGAAGTGCGACGCGCTGCTGGTCGACACCATCAGCCGGTCGGACACCTACCCGTACGTCGACGTCCGCGAGGACGACGTGCAGATGGGTCACGAGGCCACGGTCTCGAAGGTCTCCGAGGACCAGCTGTTCTACCTGATGTCGCGCGGCCTGAACGAGGACGAGGCCATGGCGATGATCGTGCGCGGGTTCGTCGAGCCCATCGCGCGCGAGCTCCCCATGGAGTACGCCCTCGAACTCAACCGCCTGATCGAACTGCAGATGGAAGGGGCCGTCGGCTGACATGGCCGCCCTGTCGACTCAACCTCACTCCCACGGAGCTGTCGTTCCCGTTGCCTCTCGCGCGGAGCACTTCACGTCGTACGACGTGGACGCGTTCGAGGTACCGGGCGGCCGTGAGGAGATCTGGCGCTTCACGCCTCTCAAGCGTCTTGCCGGTCTGCACTCCGGCGCTGCGGCAACGGGCTCCGCTGCCGTCGAGGTGAACGCCGCCGCCGGTGTCACCGTCGAGACGGTCGGTCGTGACGACGACCGCCTCGGCAAGGCCGGTGTCCCCGGTGACCGCGTCGCGGCGCAGGCGTACACGTCGTTCGAGAACGCCACCGTCGTGACGCTGCCCGGCGACGCGAAGTCCGAGCCGACCACCGTCACGGTGACCGGCGCCGGCGCTGGAACCGTTGCGTACGGCCACATCCAGGTCAAGGCCTCGCAGTTCGCCGAGGGCACCGTGATCGTGGACTACCGCGGTTCCGGTGCGTACGCGGAGAACGTCGAGTTCCTCGTCGCGGACGGCGCGCACCTCACGGTGATCGCGATCCACGACTGGGCCGACGACGCGGTGCACGTCACGCAGCACCACGCGAAGCTGGGCCGTGACGCCACGTTCCGGCACACGGTCGTGACGCTGGGCGGCGATGTCGTCCGCATCACGCCGGTCGTGCAGTACGCGGGCCGCGGCGGCGACGCCGAGCTGTTCGGTCTGTACTTCGCGGACGCGGGCCAGCACCAGGAGCACCGGCCGTTCATCGACCACGCTCAGGCCAACTGCCGCAGCAACGTCGTCTACAAGGGCGCGCTGCAGGGCGATGGCGCGCACACCGTGTGGATCGGCGACGTGCTCATTCGTGCCGCTGCCGAGGGCACCGAGACGTTCGAGCTGAACCGCAACCTGATTCTCACCGACGGTGCGCGCGCCGACTCGGTGCCGAACCTGGAGATCGAGACCGGCGAGATCGAGGGTGCGGGCCACGCCAGCGCCACCGGCCGGTTCGACGACGAGCAGCTGTTCTACCTGCAGGCGCGCGGCATCCCGGAGGACCAGGCACGGCGTCTCGTCGTGCGCGGCTTCTTCCAGGAGCTGATCGCGAAGATCGCCGTCCCCGAGGTGCGCGAGCGCCTCGAGGCCGCCATCGAGGCAGAGCTCGAGGCGGTCGGCGCGTGATCAAGGTGTGTGCACTGTCCTCATTGGACGACCGCAAGCCGTTCGCAGCCACCGTCGACGACGTTGACGTCGTCCTGGTGCGCGACGGCGAGCGGGTGCACGCGCTCGCTGATCTGTGCTCGCACGCCGCGGTGTCGTTGAGCGAGGGCGAGGTCTCCCGCAAGGGGATCGAGTGCTGGTTGCACGGGTCGTGCTTCGACCTGGAGACCGGCAAGCCCTCCTCGCCGCCCGCCAGCGAACCGGTCGACGTCTACGCCGTCGACATCCGTGACGGCGATGTTTTCGTCGACGTCACCGTCACCACGAACTGACTTTCGTTAGACCACCAGGAGAAGTGCTAGTCATGGCCACGCTTGAGATCAAGGACCTGCACGTCTCGGTCGTCAGCGAGGACGCCCCCAAGGAGATCCTCAAGGGCGTCGACCTGACGATCAAGGCGGGCGAGACCCACGCCATCATGGGCCCCAACGGCTCCGGCAAGTCCACGCTGTCCTACGCCATCGCCGGTCACCCGAAGTACACGATCACCTCGGGCACCGTCACGCTCGACGGCGAGGACGTCCTGGAGATGTCCGTCGACGAGCGCGCCCGCGCCGGCCTGTTCCTCGCCATGCAGTACCCGGTCGAGGTCCCCGGCGTCTCGATGTCGAACTTCCTGCGCACCGCCGCCACCGCCGTCCGCGGCGAGGCCCCCGCCCTTCGCCACTGGGTGAAGGAGGTCAAGGGTGCGATGGCCGAGCTCGACATCGACCCGGCGTTCGCCGAGCGTTCGGTGAACGAGGGCTTCTCCGGCGGCGAGAAGAAGCGCCACGAGATCCTGCAGCTGGGCCTGCTCCAGCCGAAGGTCGCGATCCTCGACGAGACCGACTCGGGTCTGGACGTCGACGCGCTGCGCGTCGTGTCCGAGGGCGTCAACCGCTACAAGGCTTCCGGTGAGGTCGGCGTCATGCTGATCACGCACTACACCCGGATCCTCAAGTACATCTCCCCGGACTTCGTGCACGTGTTCGCCGGTGGCCGGATCGTCGAGTCCGGTGGTCCCGAGCTCGCGAACCAGCTCGAGGCCGAGGGTTACGTGAAGTACACCGGATCCAAGGAAGCCGCAGCCCTTTCATAACGGACCTGTGTTGGATTTTTGCGGTAGTTGAGAGGAGGCGCTGTGACCACCACCGCAGCACCGTTGGACGTAACCGCTCTCAGAGCGGACTTCCCGATCCTGTCTCGCACCGTTCGTGACGGGAAGCGCCTGGTCTACCTGGACTCCGGCGCCACCTCGCAACGCCCGACGCAGGTTCTGGACGCGGAAAAAGCTTTCCTGCAGCAGCACAACGCCGCTGTGCACAGGGGTGCCCACCAGCTCGCGGAGGAAGCGACCGACGCGTACGAGGGTGCGCGTCAGCGCATCGCGGACTTCGTCGGCGCCGACTTCGGCGAGCTGGTGTTCACCAAGAACGCCACCGAGGGCTTCAACCTCGTGGCGTATGCGATGGGCAACGCCGCCACCTCGGGCCCCGAGGCCGCGCGTTTCGTCGTCGGTCCCGGCGACGAGATCGTCGTGACCGAGATGGAGCACCACGCGAACCTCGTTCCGTGGCAGCAGCTCGCCCAGCGCACCGGCGCGACGCTGAAGTGGTTCAAGCTGAACCCCGACGGCCGGCTCGACCTGTCCGATGTGGACAGCGTCGTCACGCCGCGCACCAAGGTCGTCGCGTTCACGCACCAGTCGAACGTGACCGGCGTGATCAACCCGGTCTCGGTGCTCGTCGCGGCCGCGCGGAAGGTCGGCGCGCTGACGGTGCTGGACGCGTGCCAGTCCGTTCCGCACGGCCCGGTCGACTTCCACGAGCTCGGCGTCGACTTCGCGTCGTTCAGCGGCCACAAGATGCTCGGCCCGTCCGGCATCGGTGTCCTTTATGGACGTCGTGAGCTGCTGGAAGCGTTGCCTCCCTTCATCACCGGCGGATCGATGATCGAGCTGGTGAAGATGGAGGGCTCGACGTTCGCCCCGCCGCCGCAGCGCTTCGAGGCCGGTTCGCCGATGACGTCGCAGGCCGTGGGCCTCGGCGCGGCGGTCGACTACCTGAGCGTCGTCGGCATGGAACGCGTCCACGCCCACGAGCACGCGCTGACCGTTGCCGCGCTGGAAGGTCTGTCCGGCATCAAGGGTGTCCGGCTGATCGGCCCGCAGGACGCGGTCGACCGGGGCGGCGCCGTGCCGTTCGAAATCGAGGGCGTCCACCCGCACGACGCCGGCCAGGTGCTCGACAGCCTGGGCATCGCCGTCCGCGTGGGCCACCACTGCGCGTGGCCGCTGCACCGCTGCCTGAACGCCCAGTCGTCGGTGCGCGCGTCGTTCTACCTGTACAACACGCTGGACGAGGTCGACGCGCTGGTCGACGGCGTCCGCGAGGCGCAGAAGTTCTTCGGGGTGGCCTGAGATGCAGCTCCAGCAGATGTACCAGGAGATCATCCTGGACCACTACAAGAACCCGCACGGCCGTGGCCTGCGCGACCCGTACGACGCGGAGTCGTTCCAGGTCAACCCGACCTGCGGCGACGAGGTCACGCTGCGCGTGCACGTGGTCGACGACGTCGTGCGGGACGTCTCCTACGACGGCCAGGGCTGCTCGATCAGCCAGGCGTCCACGTCGGTGTTGACCGACCTCGTCGTGGGTAAGCCGGTTGGCGAGGCCTTCAAGAAGATGGACGCGTTCGTCGAGCTGATGCAGGGCCGCGGCAAGGTCGAGCCCGACGAGGACGTCCTGGAAGACGGCATCGCCTTCGCCGGCGTAGCGAAGTACCCGGCACGCGTGAAGTGCGCGCTGCTGGGCTGGATGGCCTTCAAAGACGCAGTAGCACGGAGCCAGGGAGCAGCATGAGCACCGAAGAAGTGGTCCGGGGAGCCGAAGGCATGCCGGTCTTCGAGCCCAAGGCTGACGTCGCCGCGCTGGACGACGTGGAAGAGGCGATGCGCGACGTCGTCGACCCGGAGCTCGGCATCAACGTCGTCGACCTGGGTCTCGTCTACGACATCCACATCGACGACAAGAACGTCGCCACCATCGACATGACGCTCACCTCGGCGGCCTGCCCGCTGACCGACGTCATCGAGGACCAGACCCGCGCGGCCCTGACCGGCGGCGCGGGCGGCGGTCTCGTGTCGGACTTCCGCATCAACTGGGTGTGGATGCCGCCGTGGGGCCCGGAGAAGATCACCGACGACGGCCGCGAGCAGCTGCGGGCGCTCGGTTTCACCGTCTGAGTTCCCGCACGACCGAACGGCGCGCACCTCGCACGGGGTGCGCGCCGTTGCGTTTTCAGGTCAGGCCGAGTCGATGCTTGACCCAGATTCGTGCTGCAGCGGTGAGCTTCTCGCGGTGCGGCAGCGGGTCGTCCCGCTGTTTGAACTCCCAGACTCCGAGCACGGCGATCGCGAACGCGGTCCGTGCTTCGTCGTTGGCTTCCCGCCAAGCGGGAATGCTCTCCGCCCACGTCTCCGCGGCGTGCGGGTCGTGCCCGGCCTGGATCAGGCGCAGCACCAGGAACCCCGCGTCGACCCAGGCCGCACCTCGTCGTGACCACGCCCAGTCGAGGACCCGCACTCGATCCCCAACCATGATGTTCCAGGTGTGCAGATCGGTGTGCAGCAACGTGTCGCCATCGACGAACTGCTGGGCCGAGAGCTCCCACTCGACGAAGTTGTGTTCGTCCTGGAACTCGCCTGCGTGTACGAGCCGCCGCCACGCCGACAACCAGGTCCACTGCTCCGCGAAACTCGGCACGTCGACAGGACACGGAGTGAGATCCAGCGTCGCCACGGTGTTCGCGATCAGCGGTAGATCCGGAGAGCCTGGTGACAGATCCGCATGGCGTCCGTCCACGTGCTCGAAGCCCAGCAGCAGCCAACCACCAGTCTCGATCGTCCACAGCAGACGCGGTGCGGTCGATGGCAGCCAGGCATTCACTCGTGCCTCGTGACGGTGCATGCGCGACTTCGGGTTGTCCAGCTCGACACCTTTGCAGAAGACCTTGCCGTCGAGGAGGTGCAAGGTCGCGGAGAAGTCGGAGCTGGTGCCGGCAGCCGGTGTCTCGGTTGTGACAACGGCACTGCACCTGTTCTGAATCTCGGTACGAACGGATGCGGGCAACTCCGTCCACGTGCGGCGCACAGCTACCTCTTTCCGGGCGGATTCGGTGGTGGGTCGTCATGGCATCCGTTGGCGCATCCCGTGCATGAACCAGCCTGGGCTCCAGACCACAGGTCGTCGTCTATGGCGAGCCCTGTCCGAGCCAGTGCCACGATCATGTGGTCCGCACGTTCTTCAGGGATGTCGTCCGTTGGTACATGATGGATGAACCGTCCCGCGATCCGCTCGCAGAAGTCCGCGTAGTCCCTGGTGTGCAGGATGAACGTGTGCCAGCCGAGGTCGACCAACCTGCTCGGTGCCAGAGGTAAACCATCGTTGACCGCGCACGCCTTCAGGAACACCAATGCCTGGTCGACGATCCGTTCGGCAAGCTCGCGGTCGTGTCCCTCGTCGTTGACGACACGCGCGACCAGACGGTTGAAGAGGCCGTCCGGCACCAGTGACCGCCCAGACAGTCGTTGGGCGACAGGAGTGCGGTTCGTGAGGTCGCTGGCGGCGTGTTGCACTGTTGCTCCTGATGTCGTCTTGACCGACGGTGTTCACTGGTGGTGACCGTACGGTCGTTCCCTGCGACCAACCCGGAAAAGTCTTCCGGGCATCCAACGTCATGGATTGACAGATGCAGACTCGGTTGACCGTCGGCGAACGAGTGGCGTGGTTCCGCCGTCGGCGCGGCATGTCCCAAGAGATCCTCGCCGGCCTGGTCGGAAGGACAGCGGACTGGCTGCAGAAGGCGGAACGCAATCGGATCGGTCTGGACCGGGTGTCAGTGCTTCGCGATCTGGCGGACGTGCTCGGAGTGTCGGTGGCCGACCTGCTCGGCGAGGACGGACCGGCCGCTCCACGGCGTTCGCCGGAGTTGAACATCTCCGCCATGCGGGCGGCGCTGACCGGCTACGGCCGGGGCGCTGAGAGCAATGGCTCCTTGCCTTGCGAACAGTTGGAAAGGGAACTCGGCGCGGTGTGGGCCGCGTACCAGGAATCTCGGTACGGATCTGTGGTGAATCGGCTGCCCTCGCTGTTGATCGAGGCGCGAGCGGCCGCGTCGGCGACGTGTCAGAGTGATCGGCGGCAGGCGCAGTCGATCTTGGCGCTGAGTTACCAGGCAGCAACGGCGATCCTCACCAAGCTCGGGGAGGTCGACCTCGCCTGGGTCGCGGCCGACAGAGGTCTCAACACCGCACAGGCGACCGAGAATCCGTTGGTCATCTGCTCGTTGAGCCGATCAGTCGTCCATGCCCTTCAGGCCACCGGCCGGTATCAGGAAGCCGTCGCACTCGTCGACGACACGTCCTCGTCCTTCGGCCCAAAGCTTCGGAGCGGGAACGAGACGTCCGTTTCGGTCTACGGTTCGTTGTTTCTCGCCGGTTCGATCGCCGCTGCCCGGCTGGGTGACCGAACGGCGACGCGTGCCCATCTCGCACAGGCCGGTGCCGCGGCCGACAGAATGGCAGGCGACGGCAACGAGCTATGGACGTCTTTCGGGCCGACCAACGTCGCGATCCACCGAGTGGCGACTTCGATGGAGTTCGGCGACACCCACACGGCGCTGGACGTGGGTTCTGCGCTGGACACGTCAGTCCTGCCCACAGAACGTCGTGTTCGGCACTCTTTGGAGATCGCGCGAGCGTACAGCCGCAGCAATCGGAAGGACGAGGCGCTCACCACGCTCCTGATGGCCGAGCGGCTGGCGCCAGAGCAAGTTCGCGTCCACTTCCTGGCACAGCAGGTCGTCCGCGACCTGGTCCGTGCGAATCGCGGTCGTCCGAGTGGAGAACTCAGTGCCCTCGCCACCCGTCTGGGCGCGCTGAACTGAGCATGGTTGGCTTGCCGTGTGGCGGATGATCAAACGACTCGCTTCAGCCGGGCGGTGTCTGCGGCCGGTGCGCTGTTCTTCGACGACGCGGATCGAGTGATGCTCCTCGAACCGACCTACAAGAACCACTGGGACATCCCCGGTGGTTACGTCGAAGCGGGTGAGACGCCCAGCGAGGCGTGCAGACGTGAGATCGAAGAGGAGCTCGGTCTGGAGGTCGATCTCGGCCGGTTGCTGGTGGTCGACTGGGCGCCGAGTGAGGCAGAAGGGGCCAAGGTCCTGTTCGTGTTCGACGGTGGCGTGCTCGGAGCGGATCAACTGGCCGAGGTCAGCCTGGCCGCGGCGGAGATCGCTTCGTTCGAGTTCGTCGATCTCTCCGCTGCGGCCGATCGCATGATCCCCAGACTCACGCGCCGAGTGGTGTCAGCCGTACGTGCTCGCAGGACGGGGACGACCCTTTATTTGGAGCACGGCGTTGAGCTCTGATTCGTGACCAGCTGCCCCCAACCAGGCCGCTGTCCATCTTCTGAGATTCCCAATAAATGCGTTGCGACCCCGCGCGCCCCTCGCCTAACTTGATCCCATCACGACCACCAGAGATCAACCGGAGGAAGACATGCTTGCCAAGGCTCAGCTCGCGGGATGGCGAATTCTCGCCCTCATCGCCGGCGTGCTGCTGGCGGTGGCGTGGGGCTCCACGCCATGACCTGATCCCCAGGTCATGACCTCGGAGCCGCCCACGGGAAACCTGGGCGGTTTTCTTTTTGCGCACCGAAAACAATGCCGACGAGCTTCGGAAGCGGAACTGCCTCCAAAACAGTTGCCCGAGGGTTCGACTCCTTCCGTCGGTGCGGCAAAACCGAATATCGCACGAACAGAACGTGGATCTAGCCCAACTGGCAGAGGCACGTGGTTGAGGGCCATGACAGTCGGGGTTCGACTCCCCGGATCCGCACGCCCCGGTAGCCCAACGGAAGAGGCAACGCGCTCAGAACGCGTCCAGTCCAGGTTCGAATCCTGGTTGGGGCACGGCAGGACACAACTACATCGGGGGACGCGCCGGCGCGCAGGTGATCCTTGCAAGATCGCCCTGGAGGGTTCGACACCCTCGTCTTCCACCCGTCCCGTAGCTCAGCCCGGTGAGAGCGTCCGTCTGATACGCGGTAGGTCCCAGGTTCAAATCCTGGCGGGACGACCGGCCGAGGCGACCAGCAGTGTTCTGAGCTGGTCGCCTTCCGGCATGCCGATCTCCTCGTAGAGATCCGCCGCCTCGCGCCACAACGCGGCAGCCGCGGCCAGGTCACCGGTGGCCTCGCGCACGTGCCCGAGACCGGCGAGTGCGCGGGCCCTCCCGTACGCGTCGCCGAGGGACAGTGCGAGGGCCGCCTCGTGGTGTTCCTCGGCCTGGTCGAACCGGCGCATCGCCAGCGCCGCGGCGGCGATTCCGTTGAGAGCCAGGGTCTCCAGGAAGCGTGCTCCGAGCCGGCGGGCCAGTGCCAGGGCTTTGCGGAACCACCCCACGGCGTGCGCCGGCTGGTTCGTCCGCAGCAGTAGTTCGCCTTGGAAACAGAGCACTGCCGCTTCGCTGCCGAGGTCACCGGACGCGCGGTGCACGGCCAGTGCGCGCTCGACGTGGCGTTGCGCGACCCAGTGATTGCCGAGGCGGATGTGCAGGATCGAGAGGTTGCCGGACACGAAGCCCTCGCTCTGGTGGTCGCCCAGCTCCCGGCAGATCCCGGTCGCCCGCCACAGCGACACCGCCGCGTCGCGGTGGCGACCCAGCAGGGCGTACGCGAGACCGAGGTTGATCTGTTCGGTGGCCTCTCTCATCCGGTTGCCCAGCGCGATGGCCAGTGCGAGCGCACGCTCGTGGCAGCCCGCCGCCTCCCGGTAGCGGCCGCCGTTGCTGTGGACGAGCGCGACGTTCGCCAGCACCGTCAGCTCGTTCGCCGGATCGCCGGTCTCACGTGCGATGAGCAGAGCCCGGCGGCAGTGCTCGTCGGCTTCGCGGTACCTGCCGAGCCTGCCGTGCGCGATGGCGAGGCAGGACGTGGTCTTCGCTTCACCCGTCCGGTCGCCGATCTGTCTTCGGATGGCTTGCGCCGCACCGAGGTGCTCGATCGCCTCGGTATAGCGGCCGAGAGTCTCGCACACGTTGCCGAGGCTGTTCAGCGCCGCGCCGATCAGGGCGGGGTCGCCGAGACTGCGTGCGGCGTGCAGTGCGTGCTGGTAGATCGCCAGAGCCTCCGCCAGGTGGTACCCGTTGTCCAGATAGGGCCGCAGCGCCTCGAACAGTTCGAAGGCTTGGGCGTGCAGGCCGTGCGTCGCGCAGTGGGCGACCACGGCGACCAGGTTCGCCCGCTCGGTGTTGAGCCATCGCGTCGCCTGCACCTCGTCGTGCAGTGGAGGAGTCGTGACCGCGGGCGGGCGTGGTGCGCGACCACGGGCGAGGGGTAGCGCGGCCTCGGCGATGGCCGCCGCGTGCACGTAGTGGTCGACGAGTCCGGCCAGCGCGGTCTCGGCAGCGCCCGCCCGTCGTCTTCCGTAGGCGCGCAACAGGTCGTGGATCTGGAAACGGCCGGATCCGAGGCGCTGCACCAGATGCGCACGGCAGAGCTGCCCGACGAGCCGTCCGGCCTCCACCGGTGTCGTGCCCAGCAGAGCAGCGGCCGCGTAGACGTCGAAGTCGGCGCCCAGATGCCAGGTGAGCAGTTCGAAAGCCCTGGCCACAGGCGGAGGCAGCACCTGGTGGGACCAGTCGAACACCGCCGTCACGGCGGTGCGCGGATCGCCGCCGGCGTCCAGCTCGTCCAGGCCGCGCTGCCGGTCGGCGAGTGCGACGGCGAGGCCGGCGAGCGTAGTGCCGGACTGCGCGGCGAGCTCGGCGACGATGCGCAACGCCAGCGGCAGACCGGCGCAGCGTTCCGCGAGCGCGGCGACACCCTCTCGGTCACCCACGAGCCTGCCGAGCAGCGCCTGTGCCTCGTGCGGTGGCATCGGGTTCAGCGCCACGCGGTGCGCACCGTCCCGCGCGACCAGCCCGGCGAGGTCGTCGCGGCTGGTCACCACGACCAGGCAGCCCGCCATACCCGGCAGCAGCGGCCGCACCTGGTCGGCGGCACGCGCGTTGTCCAGCACGATCAGCATGCGCCGGCCCGCGATCGCCGTGCGGTACCGGCCGGACAGCTCCGCGGTGTCGAGCCCGGTCCCGATGGCGTGTTCGCCCAGCACTCGGAGGAAACCGGCGAGAGCCTGCTCCGGCGGCACCGGTGGTTCCGGTCCGTAGCCGCCCAGATCGACGTACAGACATCCGTCGGGGAACTTCGCGCGCGCACTGTGCGCCCACCGCACAGCCAGCGCGGTCTTTCCCACCGCGGCTGTTCCGACCACGGCGACGACGGCCGCCATCCCGGCCACCTGGTCGAGTGCGCGCAGCTGGTCGTCCCTGCCGATGAACGGGTCGGTGCCCGGCGGCAGCTGCCACGGCACGGGCGAGCTGACCCGCACCGGAGGGGCCAGCGCGGGATCGTCGTGCAGGATCCGTTGGTGCAGCCCCTTGATCTCGGGGCTCGGGTCGGTGCCGAGCTCCGCCGCGAGCACCTGCCGCAACTTCTCGTACGCCTGCATCGCCTCGCCCGGCCGCCCGCCGCGGTACAGCGCGAGCATCAGCTGGCCCCACAACCGTTCGCGCAACTCGTACTGCCCGACGAGCCGGTGCAGTTCGGCCGCGATCCCCGTGTGCTCGCCGAGTTCCAGGCGTGCCTGGACGCAGTCCTCGATGGCGTCGATCCACCGGTCCTCGAGCATCCGGACGGCGGGCTGGACCGCTTCCGGCACCGGCGTTCCGTCGAGCACCGGACCTCGCCACAGGCCGGTCGCCCTGGTCAGCAGTTCCGCCGCCTGTTCGTGGTCGCCGAGGGCGAGGCGGTCGTGGCCCTGCTGGGCGAGCGCGGTGAACGCGAGGACGTCGAGGTCGTCCGGTCCGGCGGTGAGCAGGTACCCGCCTTTGACCGTGTCGATGCGCGGCACGCCGTGCCCGGACCGCAGCAGCCTGCGCAGCTCGCTGACGTACGAACGGAGGTTGACGGGCGCGGACGGTGGCGGGCACCCGCCCCACAACGCGTCGATGAGCCGGCCGACCGGCACGAAAGTGTTGGCGGGCAAGGCGAGCACGCCGAGCAGCATCCTGGCCATGTGCCGCGTGGGCAACGCGGATCCGTCGTCGGACATGATCTCGACCGGCCCGAGAACGCGAAGCCTCACGAGCCGAGCTTACGGACGCGAACGACTTTCGCGTGCGCCCGATCGGAGTGAGTATTTGAGACGTACATTGGTACGTATACGGGCTCGTGTACGCGAACGGTCGATCATCTGGTGCTCATGAGGGAATTCGGCCCGAATCCTGGTCGCGTGCACGAACTTGCCGGGCTGGCAAGGGAACTGGACCTGTTGCGGGCACGCGCCGCGGCCGGGACGTTGAAGGCCAAGGTCAGTTTGGAAGACCTGACGCGGCTCGTGCGCATGCCGCGCTCGACGCTGCACAGGTACGTCACCGGGCAGACGCTGGTCCCGTCGGAGGTGCTCGACCGGATCGTCATCGCACTCGGCGCCAGTCCGGCGGAGCAACGCGACTGGAACGAGGCCTGGTACCGCGTGCACGCAGGGGTTCCGCGGCCCGTCCCGGCGGCGGTCCCGGACGCCCTGCCCGCCACCATTCGCGGGTTCGTCGGGCGCACCGCCGAACTGGCCGAGCTGGACCGTCTGCTCGACCGCGACCCGGGACTCCCGATCCTGACGCTGACCGGCCCGCCCGGGGTGGGCAAGACCGCGCTGGCCCTCCAATGGGCACAGCGGGCACGCACGCGGTTCCCGGACGGCTGCCTGTACGTGGATCTGCGCGGCTACGCACCGGATCCGCCGGTCGAGGCTTCCGCGGCGCTCGGCACGCTGCTCGGCTGCCTCGGTGACGACGTCCCGGCCGATCCCGCGGTCCGCGCCGCCCGCTACCGGTCACGGCTCGCCGGGCGGCGGATGCTCGTCGTGCTGGACAACGCTTCGTGCGCCGAGCAGGTCAGGCCGTTGCTGCCCGGGACCGGTTCGTGCGCGGTCGTCGTGACCAGTCGCGACGACCTGGCGGGCCTGGTGGCGAGGGACGGCGCCCAGCGGATCAGCCTCGACCTGCTGCCGAAGCCCGATGCGTTGGCGTTGCTGGGAAACCTGCTGGGCACGGAGCGCGTGGCCGCGAACCCGTCCGGCGTCGCGGTGCTGGCCCGGCGCTGCGGCGGCTTACCACTCGCACTCCGGGTCGCCGCCGAGGTCGGCGTCGCGCGCCCGGACATCTCGCTCGCCGACGTCGCCGACGTCTCCGGCCTCGACTGGCTGGACGCCGGCGGCGATCCCAGGTCCGGTGTGCGGGCGGTGTTCTCGTGGTCCTACCGGAGCCTGGTCCCCGACGTGGCAGCCGTGTTCCGGTTGCTGGGCAGGCATTCCGGCGGTGACCTGGCCGATCTGGCGGCCGGTCGGCTGGTGCACACCCTGGTGCGCGCACACCTGGTCAAGATCTCGTCGGGCCGCTACCAGATGCACCGGCTGCTCCGGGCCTACGCGACCGAGCTACCCGACTGAGTGGAACGGGGTGGGACGCGGGTTTCGCGCCCCACCCCGGGTCTGTCAGTACTTCGTCAGGCGCAACGCCAGGCCACAGCCGCCGGGCCGGCCGTCCGTGTCGATGCCGAGGACCACCGGCAGACCGATGGTCACCGGCTGCCACGCGTCAGAGGCACCGAGGCATTGGTTGCTGCTGTTCTCCGCCGTGAACTTCACTTCGAGCAGGACATCGGGACGGTTGTGCGCCCTGAACGTGAGATCGCACCAGCCGGGCCGGCTGTCGGAGTCCACCCGGACCGGATTGCCGAACTTGAACTCCGAGCCGACCGGGATGTCGTTCTCGCCCCAGTACCCCTCGCACTGTCCGGAGTGGCTGCCGTTGTGGGGCGACAGCTGATAGGTGAGGTGGAGCCCGGCCAGGCTGCCGTCGATGTCACCGATGCCGAACGAGAGCTGGCAGCCGCCTGACCTGTTGTCGGTGTCCAGCCGCATCGAGGCGGTCTGGTTCGGGTTCGTCACCCACGTACCCGCAGCCGGGCCGACGCACTGCCCGTTGTTGCTCTCGTCGATCAGCTTGACCCCCAGGAACGTCGGCAGGCCCTGGACCCCGACGGGCTCGGCGCTCGCCGCCCCGGCGCCCGACACGGTCATCGCGCCCGCCGTCAGCAGCGCGCACGCCAACGCCGTCAGCCTTCTACTGAACATGAACCACTCCCATGGTCGCCGCCTCCGTCAGCGGCCTGACCGGCCGCGACCTGCCGAGTGCACCAGTGCGACACCCCGGACCCGGCTCCAGCGGGACAGTCCGGGACATTCCGGGACGCGGACACCGTTCTCGCCGTTCAAACCACACGGCTGGGTGGTCCGCTGAACGGCCCAAGGCCTTGCGGGCTGGATGGCGCAGAGTGCTACTCTCTGTGGTCCTAGGGTTACGCAGTTGCTATCTCCGGGGGCCGCCATGAGCCTGCTAGCGCAACTGACAGACGATCCCTGGGGCGGTGTTTCACCGTCCGTGTACGAGACGGGCAGACTCGTCGCCCTCGCCCCCTGGCTGAAGGGCCACGAAGCGCGGATCCGCTACCTCGTCGACACCCAGCACCCGGACGGCACCTGGGGCGGTCCCGGCGAGTACGCGCTGGTCCCGACCCTCAGCGCGGTCGACGCTCTCAAAGAACATCCGGCGGCGCGCAAGGGTCTCCTGGCGCTGCGCAGGCTGCTCAGCCTCCCGCTGAAACTCCCGGACACGGTCGCCGTCGAACTCATCGTGCCCGCGCTCGCCGACAGACTCGGCCTGCGCACGCCGTTCGACCCGCGCCCGTTGCACGCTCTCAGACAACGCCCGCTGCCGGAGAAGCTGTGGCACACCCTGGAGATCTTCGGCCCTCGCCCCGAGGTCAGGGGAGTGAACGGCATCGTCGCCGCCAGTCCCGCCGCGACCGCCGTCCAGCTGCAGGGGCCCAGACCGGGTGCGAGCCTCGACTACCTCGAAGCCGTCCAGCACCGGCACGGCGGCCCGGTGCCCGCGGGCGTGCCGGTCCCGTTGTTCGAACGGTCCTGGATCATCGTCGCGCTGAAGTCCGCGGGTCTCGACGTCCCCGACCCGATGGCGGACCAGATCAGAGCCGCGTTCACCCGCGACGGCGCCGCCGGGGGACCGGGACTTCCCGCCGACGCCGACGACACCGCCACGGCGTTGCACGCGCTGGCGTTGTGCGACAGCCCCCGCCCCACCGAAGCACTCGGCCGTTACCGGGAAGCCCGCCACTTCGCCTGCTTCCCGAACGAGCGCACGCCGTCGACCAGCACGAACGCCCACGCGCTGCAGGCACTCGGCCACGACCGGCTGCTCGAGGAGTGGCTGCGCGACATGCGGCAACCCGGCGGTTTCTGGCTCGACAAGTGGCACGCCTCGCCCTACTACGCGACCGCGTGCGTCACGAACGCCTTGCAAGGCAACGAAAAGGCCGTCGACTGGGTGCTGCAGACGCAGAACGCCAACGGCTCGTGGGGCCGGTGGGAAGGCACCTACGAGGAGACGGCGTACGCGATCCGGATCCTGTCGCATTCAGCACGGGACGTCGGCAGGGCGATGGTCCGCGGGGCGAACTTCATGCAGGAGTGGGGAGACCGCCCGCATCCACCGTTGTGGCACGACAAAGACCTTTACGCGCCAACGAGAATCATTCAGGCGGAAGGCACGGCGGCGCTCCACCTCGCATGCGCGGTGTGCCGATGAACCGCACAGAGCTGAGGTTCACCCTGCGGCTGATCCCGTTCCTGGACTCCGTGGAGGACCTGGAGGACGGCCTGGTCAAGCTGCGGGACCGGCGCTGGCTCGTCTGGCACCCGGACGTGATGGCCGCGCTGTTCCGCAACGACCGCGAGCTGCGGCATCCGCCGAGCCGCACGCTGAGTCCGTTGCTGGGCAACCGTTCCGTGCTGTGGCTCGACGGCGCCGAGCACGCCGCGTACCGGCGCACGCTCGCGCCCATGTTGCGCGGCGGCAGATATCAGGCGCTGATCGACGAGATGGTCGAGCGCTCCATCGCCGAACTGCCGAGCGGTGACCCGGTGGGTCTCGCCGCCTGGTCCAGAAAACTCACGCTCAGGATCATCGGCCGCATCGTCTTCGGCGTGGACGACGACGAGCTGCTCACCGCGTTCACCGGCTGGCTCGACCGCCGCCTCGGCAGCCGCGTCCGCACCCTCGCGCACCGCTGCCTGACGCCCGGCGCCACCAGATCAGACCCGGAGCTCGACCGAAGACTCCTGCACCGCGCCCACACCGCCGAACCACCCGCGCTCGCCGCTCACCTGCCACCGGCGGACCTGCGCGACCAGGTCGTCTCACTTCTGTTCGCCGGCCACGAGACCACGGCGTCCGCCACCGCCTGGACCGTGTACTGGATCGACCGCACACCCGGACTGGCCGAGCGACTCGCCGACGACAGCGCGCTGCTCGAAGCCACGATCACGGAGTCGCTCCGGCTGTCTCCGCCCGCGACGCTCGCCGGAAACCGGATGAGCGAGGAAGGCATGGTGCTCACCCCGAGCATCTACCTCGCCCACCGCCGCGCCGCGACCTACCCGCACCCGCACGTGTTCGACCCGGCCAGGACACCACCGCCGCCGGGCGCGTTCTTCCCGTTCGGCGGGGGAGTGCGGCACTGCCCCGGCAAGGACCTGGCGCTCACCGAGATCCGGACGATCGTGACCGCCCTGCTGCGGCACCGGCGGATCCGGCTCAGCATCCCGCACCCCCGCTCACCCCAGTTGCGGGGCGCCGCGATGGCGCCGCCGCCGAGCCTCGCGATGGTGGCCACTTGTCGGCGCTGACCTACCTCCACCGTCTGGAGCACCCCTTCGGCATGCACTACGCGTGCTGCGCCGCGTGGGGTGCCTGCTATGCCACGAGATTCGACCTCGCCGTGGTCATCGCGGTGCTGGCGAACTTCGTCGCGATCATCTCCGGCAACCCGCTCAACGCCTACGCCGACCTCCGCAACGACATCCACACCGCGGAGAAACGGCATCTGGCCCAGGCGGTGCAGGAGATCGGCGCGACCAGGGTCCTCGCGCTGGCGATCTTCGAGATGATCTTCGCCGAGGCACTGGCGATCGCGGTGTCGTGGCGGGTGGCGGCCGGCGTCGGGTTGATCCTGGTGCTGTATCTGGCCTACAACCTCGAACCGATCAGGTTGAAGCGGCGCGGCTATTCCGGTCCGGTGGTGCTGGCGATCGCGGCCGGGCTGCTGCCGAGCGTCACCGCCTACGCGGCGGCCGGGGGACAGCCGGATCCGGCGGTGTGGCTGGTGTTCTCCGGTGTCGCCGCTCTCGCGACCGGCAGAGCACTCTGGTGGGCCGTGCCGGACCGCGCCGGCGACGCCCGTGTCGGGTCCAGAACGCCCGCGGTCATGTACGGCACAAGACATGCGATCAACGCGACGACACAGCTGACGGTGGCCGGGTTGCTGCTCGTCGGCGGCGGGTTGTGGTTCCGGTTCGGGCCGTTCTGGGCGGCCGTCGGCGTGGTGGCGTGCTCGGCCTTCCTGCTCGCGCGCGATCTGCCGACGGCCAGGAAGCAGTTGCGTTACGGCATGTCGATGGCCGTCGCGTCGACGATCGTGCTGGCCGCCATCCCGTTGCTCGCCTAGGGTTTGCGCGCCAGCCCGCCGCAGCCCTGGAAGTGTTCCGGATTGCGGTCCTGGTCCTCGTCGGGATCCGGTTCCCACAACGGAATCGGCACCACCCCCGGCGACAGCAGTTCCATGCCGTCGAAGAACTGCACGACCTGCTCCGGGTACCGGAACGTGAACGACGGCAGCGGCTGGTCTTCGTACATCGAGCCGAACATCCCCACGGCGGCCAGCATGAACGGGTCGCGGCACGTGTGCGAGAGCCCGAGATAGCTGCCGGGTACCAACGCGTCCATGTACTTCGCCAGCACCTTGTGCGGTTCGGCGCTGTCCGGGACGAAGTGCAGCACGTCCAGCACCAGCACGGCGACCGGCTCGGTCAGGTCCAGCGTCCCGCGGACCTCCGGCGACTCCAGCACCTTCTCGGGCTGGCCGAGATCGGCGCACAGGTACGAGACGTTCGGCCGGCCCGCGACGATCTCGCGTCCCTCGCCCGCCACCGCGGGGTCGATCTCCACGTACACCACGCGCGCACCCGGCGCGACGAGGTGGACGTTGTCCGCGGTGGGCAGGCCGGAGCCGAGGTCGATGAACTGCCGCACGCCCAGCGCCGTCAGTCTCCTGACCACCCTGCCGAGGAACGCGCGATGCGTGCGGCACAGGTACGGCAGGTGCGGTGCCGCGGACACGAGGTGGGCCGCCAGTTCCTGGTCGGCCTCCGTGTTGTGGGTGCCGCCGAGCCAATAATCCCTGACGCGTGCGGTGTTGGGTTTGTCCGGACCGTTCACTCCCGGTGCCCAGATGGGGGTGGCCACGGGGACTAACTACCGGATCGAGGCTTGGAGGCACACCAAGCCGACCAAAGGTGTACCTGATCGGGTTAATAATGCCCGAATTGATCTCGGGTTCTGACCGGTTGTGGTGCCACCAGCTCGTCGAGTTGCCGTCGTACCCGCTCGGCGTCGCCGTCGCGGCCGTGCTCCCGGTACAGCCCGAGCGCCTCCTGCCAGGCCGCGCGGGCCTGCTCGCGTTGTCCGAGGGCCGCGTGCGGATGGCCGAGGTTGTCGAGGGTTTCCGCAGCCATGCTGGTGTGGCCGAGGGTTCGGTACAGGGCCAGGGCCTCGTCGTAGAGCTCGACGGCCTCGGCGTGGTCGCCGGTGCGGTGGGCGATGAACCCGAGGCTGTCCAGGGTAGCCGCCTCGCCAGAGCGGTTGTGGTGCTTGCGGTGCAGGCCGAGCGCGGCGCGGCAGTCGTCGCGTGCGGTGTCGAAGTCGCCCAGCCGCGCGGCGTACCACGCCGTCTGGCTGAGCGAGTCGGCTTCCCGCACCGGCAGGCCGAGCGCGCGGTAGAGGCCGAGGGCCTGGCGGGCGTGGTCCAGGGCCCGCCGGTCGTCTCCCCGGTCGCTCCAGACCGACGCGAGCGTCCGGTGGGCGTGTGCCTGTTCGGTGGGGTCGTCCCGGCGCACGGCCAGGTCGAGTGCCTGGCAGAGGTGCTCGGTGGCCTCCTCGTGCAGTCCCAGCCGGGAGCAGGCGTTGCCGAGATTTCTGCGGGCGCTGGTGCGGGCGGGGCCGGGCAGGTGTGCGGCGGCGTCCAGCGCCGCCCGCCAGAAGACGAGCGACTCGCGCCCGTAGCCACGCCGGTGGTGGAAGGTCTCCAGGCACCAGGCGAGGTGCCAGACGACCTGATGGCGACCGGCGGCGGCAGCGGCGCGTTGGGTGGCCAGAAGGGTGGCGTACTCGGCCTCCAGCCAGGCCATCGCGGCCGCGGCGTCCGGCAGCGGGTGCGGCCCGACGCCG
This sequence comes from Lentzea kentuckyensis, assembly GCF_002150765.1. Classification (GTDB taxonomy): domain Bacteria; phylum Actinomycetota; class Actinomycetes; order Mycobacteriales; family Pseudonocardiaceae; genus Lentzea; species Lentzea kentuckyensis. The sequence continues at coordinate 6,917 of NZ_MUYM01000051.1, read as the reverse complement.
GGCGCCGGCGGATCCGGCGGCACCAGTTGGCGGTGGGAGTCCAGCAGGCGGTCGGCGGCGTGAGCGGTGTGCAGGTGGAAGTCCATCACTCGCGCCAGGGCGGTGCTCCGGACGTCCTCGGGCAGGTCGTTCGCGGTCAAGGCGGCAAAAGCGCGGATCAGGTCGTGCATCGCGTACCGGCCGTGCGGTCGCCGTTCGACCAGCGACGCCTCCTCCAGCGCTGCCAACGTTTTTCGCGCACGGGCCGCGGGAAGTCCGGTGAGCGCGGCCACGGCGGGCAAGGTCGTGTCGCTGCCGGGGGCGATGCCCAGCAACCCGAACATCGTGCGTTGTTCGTCGCTGAGCCGGCGCAGCGACCAGGACAGCACGGCGGGCAGGCTGGCTGCCGGATCGGTGTCGTGGTCGAGCATCTCCAGGCCCAGCTCGCGCAGTTCGGCGGCGAGCTCGGCCAGGCAGGTGCCGGTCCGGGCGGCGGCGTGCCGGGCGGTGATCGACAGGGCGAGCGGGTAGCCCCCGCACAGTTCGACCAGCTCGTCGACGGCGCCGGGCTCGGCGGCGACGCGCCCGGTGCCCAGCCGCGCGTCCAGCAGGGCGCGGCCCTCGGCGCGGGCCAGGACGTCCAGTCGCAGGTGGCGGGCGCCGTACCGGTCGATCAGGGAAGCGAGCCGGTGGCGGCAGGTCACCAGCACGGTGCACCCCGGGCTGCCCGGCAGCAGCGGCGTCACCTGGTCGGCCGTGGCGGCGTTGTCCAGCACGACCAGCATTCGCCGTCCCGCGACCAGGCTGCGGTACAGCGCTGCCCTGGCGTCCAGGTCGACCGGAACGCCGTCCGGGGTGACGCCCAGCGCGGTGAGGAAACCGAACAGCGCGGCGTCGGGCGCCACCGGCTGCTCGACGGGAGTGAAACCGCGCAGGTCGACGAAGAGCTGCCCGTCGGGGAACCGGTCGGCGTGCGCGTGCGCCCACCGCAGCGCGAGCCACGTCTTGCCGATCCCGCCGGCGCCACCGATCGCCGAGATCACCACGGTGGCGGGCTCGGCGACCAGCGCCTTGTCCAGGCGGGCCAGCTCGGTGCCGCGGCCGGTGAACCACCGCGGCGGCACGGGCAGCTGACGCGGCAACGGCGGTACCGCGGTGGTGTGGACGACCGAGGACCGGGTGAGAGCGGGATCGGCGCCGAGGATGCGCTGGTGCAGGTCTTGCAGTGCGCTACCGGGTTCGCTGCCCAGTTCCTCGACCAGCCGCTCGCGCAGCCGCCGGTACCTGGCCAGGGCGTCGGCGGTGTGCCCGGAGCGGTGCAGGGCCAGCATCAACTGACCGGCCACGCGTTCGTCCAGGACGTCGTTGTCCGCCAGCGCGCACAGCTGGGGCAGCACTTCGGCGTGTCTGCCGCAGCGCAACGCGACGTCGAGCCGGTCGAGCAGGGCCGCGGTCCGTTCTCCCTCCAGGCCGGTGCGCACGGTCGCCAGCCACTCGGTCCGCAGACCGGCGAACGGCTCACCTCTCCACAGCGCCAGGGCCTGGTCGAACAGATCGAGGGCCTGATCGTCACCCGCGGCACGGGCGGCGGCGATCAGGTGGCGGAACCGGTGGAGGTCCACGACGTCCGTGCCGGCGAGCAGCACGTAGCCGCTGGGGCGGCGCTCGATCGCGATGCCCTCCGGTGACAGCAGCAACCGCAGTCGCGACAGGTAGGTCCGCACGACCTGCCGGCTCCGGTACGGCAGGTGCTGCTCCCAGACGCGTTCCAACAGCTGGTCGACCGTGACGACCTGGTTGGCCTCCACCGCCAGCACCGCGAAAACGCACCGCTGCCGTGCGTGCCCCACCTCGATTCGGCGGTCACCGATCCACGCGCTGACATCGCCCAGCACCCGAAGCTCGACCATCACAGCCCCCGGAAACCACCCTGCCGCAATTCCCGCAAGATCGTGGGGGTTTCGCGAAAACCACTCCTACCAGCGCGTTCCACGATCATGATGCGTTTACTGGATGCGCTCCATCCATTCTCTTGGCAGGCCGGAAACGAGATCTGGTCCGAACTCAGGAATTCCAGGGGGAAGAGAATGCAGCGAGTGACCAATGCGATTCGCCGGAGTGCGGTGGTCGTGACGATCGTGGGCCTGGCCGCACTGGGTCTCGGGCCGGTTGCGCAGGCCGCCACCACCGACCCGGCGACTCCGGACGGGAAAGAGCAAAGCGTGCCGGCAGGACCGCCGACCAACTGGACGCCGTGAGCACGCAGACCACGCGCGACCAGTAGCAACCGGCGCGGCAGTCCGACCGGACCGGGCTGCCGCGCCGGTCCCTACACCGGAGCGGTCTGCGCGACCAGGAAGCCCACCACGTCGTCCAGCCTGCCGCGGCGCGCGAACGCCCTGCGCTGCCTGGCCGCACCCGTGCCGTCGAGCAGCAACCTGTCGATCCCGTCGGTCACCATCTCGTAGTCGCCTGCGAACTCCAGCATCGGCCGCACCCACCGCAGCAACGACGCGGCGATCGTGGACGCGGGCGTCGGCGAGCCGGTGACCGGGTCGATGCCGAACCCCGCGAGGCCGTCCCGCGCGGCCCGCCACATCGCGACCTTCAGCAGGTGCGGAGGGACGTGCACGGGCGTGGCACCGGAATTCAGTGCGGTGGCGGCGATCGCGCGCACCAGCGCGGCCATCAGCACGGCTTCCTCGACCGTCGGCGCGACGTCGGACACCCGCAGTTCGAGCGTGGGGTGACGGGCGGAGAGCCGGACGTCCCAGTAGAGCATCCCGGCGTCCATCGCCGCGCCGCTCGCGACGATCTCCTCCCGTGCCGCGTAGTACTCGGCCGCGGAGTCGAACTGCGGCGGCGCACCCGAAGTGGGCCAACGGTTCCAGACCACGTAGCGCCAGCTCGCGTAGCCCGTGTCACCGTCGAGCCAGTACGGCGAGTTCGCGCCGAGCGCCAGCAGTGTCGGCAACCACGGCCGCAGGTGGTTGCTCACGAAGATCTTCGACTCGTCGTCGGGCAGCCCGATGTGCACGTGGCAGCCGCAGATCGCGAGGTCGTTGGTGAGCGCTCCCATCTCCTGCGCCATCCGGTGGTAGCGCGGGGAGTTCGTCAGCGGCGTCGGCATCGTCAGGCCCAGCACGGGCGTTCCGGTCGCTGCGAGCCTGGCGTCGTGGCGCGCGGCCCGTTCGATCAACGCCCGGCGCGCTTCGGCGAGTTCGTCCCGCAACTCACCCATGTCCGTGCAGACACCACTGGCCGATTCCACCTGGTACTGCGCGATTTCCGGCTGCAGGTCGACCTGGAAGCGGTCGGCTCCGGCGAGCACTTCGTTGGCGCGGTTGGCCAAATGGCCGGTGGAGGCTTCGACGAGGACGAATTCTTCTTCCACTCCAACGCTGAGGAGGCCGTCCATGCTCGTGCGTTGCGCGGGTACCGATTGAGTTCTGCTGCCGACCTGCACGCCGAACCTCCTGTGCGCTGAGTAGCGACCTCGATGCTATGAGTGATCAGGCCGTGGCACAGGATGCGTTTGGGTTGTACTTGTCAACTCACCGCGCGTTGCGCGACACCACGCAGCACATCGCGACGATCGCTGCCCGGCCGGCCCATGACCCAGCTCGACCCGGCGAGTGACTTCGCGTGTTCCTTCACTGGCGCCAGCAACCGCGACACCTCGCGATACGACCCGACTGACCCCGGGGCACAGATAAGGGTCGCAAGAGAGAGGGTGACGTGTCGTCCCTCCGCCGTGTACGGCTTGTCGAGCAAACGAGCACTCAGCGGCACCGTTTCGTCGAGCCCGGCGAGGATGAGGAAGTCGTCACCGCCCACGTGCCCGACCTGCACGCCGGGAAACGCGTGCGCGAGGTCCGCCAGGTCGTGCCCGATCTCGCGGATCAGGTCGTCGCCGGCCGCGAACCCGACCGTGTCGTTCACCAGCTTGAAGCTGTCGACGTCCAGCCAGGACACCGCGAAGATCTCGCCGGCCTCGATGCGCCGGTCGACCTCCTTCGCGATCGCGTCGCTGCCCGGCAGACGCGTGAGCGGACTCAGAGCCGCCGCCTGCTCCACTTTGAGCTCTGCGACCCCGCGCACAACGTCCGCAACGCGCACAACACCCATGCACCGCTCGTTGTGGTCCACGACGATGAGGTCGTCGTTGGTGCGTTCACGGTTCGCGTGCGCCACCAGGTCGAGCAGTTCAAGGGCCGACGACTCAGCGCCGATGATGTGCGGCTTGTCCGCGAGCCGTGCGGCTTCTCTTTTCGCGTGCAGCGCGTGCCCGTACGGCCCGGTGACCGCGAGCAGGAACCGGTTGCGGTCCACCGACCACTTCGGGCGCCCCTCGTCGTCGATGAGCACGACACCGGTGATGGACGGCTGTGTGGAGAACACCTCGCGCACGTCCTCGCTCGTGGCGTGCTCGGGCAACGTCGTGGCGGGGTGCAGGAAAGCCGTGATCCGCGGGCCTGTGTTGCTCCGCCGGATCTCCCCGGTCTCGGTGACCGCCTCGGGTGCGATGCGGGCGTTCACCGCCGGTCTGCGCTGCGGCGGCGCGAGCATGTTGCCCTGTGCGTACCCCACGCCCAGCTTGCGCAGGTAGGTCAGCTCCGCCTCGGTCTCCACACCTTCGGCGACAACCTGGCCACCGGTGTACTCGCCCAGGTGCACCAACGACTTCACCAGCGCGCCGCGTGCGGCGTCGCCGGGCAGCGTGCGGACGATCTCGCGGTCGAGCTTGATGTAGTCGGGGCTCGCGCTGGTCAGCAGCCCCAGTGGCACGTCGCCCTCGCCCACGCAGTCGAGCGCGATGCGGAAGCCGTTGTTCCGCAACGTCTGCATCCCACGAGCGAGACGCGCGCGGTTCGCCCGTGAGTACGGCTCGCCGACCTCGATGACGATGCTGTCCGGCGCGCGGCCGGCGTCCCTGAGCGCGCCGTACAGCGGGCTCATGATCTCGGGCTTGTCCGCGACCGTGATCGCGAGCAGGTTGACGTGCAACGGCAGCATGAGGTCGAAGTCGGCCGCGGAGCGAATGGCGCGGCAGGCGAGTCCGACGTCGGCGTTGGCCAGCAGACCGGCCTGGAAGGCGGCCTGGAGCAGATCCTGCACGCTGCCGTCGTGCGGCCGGGCCAGAGCCTCCACCGCGACGACGCCCCCGGTGTTCAGGTTGAACAGCGGCTGGAAGGCGAACCTGACGTCATCCAGCAATGCGGGCACGTCTCAAATCGTGCCGGTGCGAACGACCTGGTCGGAAGAGGGTTAACCAGCTGTTCACGATGTTGGCGGCGACTCGCCACTGCCCGACTGCGTTCGGTGATCCGGTGCTCACGCTGGGAGTGCGCCGAGGGCCAGCTTCCACCTGAGCTTCGCCGGAGCCGTTCGGAACAGAGTGGACATGGCCGCCGTGGTGCCGGTGACGTCCTCGCGGCCCGAAAGGTAGGCGCGCTGCAGTTCTGCCGGGAGCCGGAAGAAGAGTTCGAAGAAGTCCCTGGTCTCGTCGGCGTCCATGCGGAGCAGCGCTTCCAGGCCCAGCCGCCTCAGGGCGTGCACGACGCGGGCCTTGGGCGACCAGATGACGTGCTTCGGGTTCTCGCCGGCTTTGACGGCCTGGGCGACCTTCGGCGCGAGGGCCAGTGACGTGGCGACGCTGTAGCCGGTCGCGGGATGGATGAGGCCTGCCGCCGCACCGAACGTGAGGCCCTTCTGCCGTGGTGCGTCCAAGGGGAATCGGACGCGCTCCTCCCGTTGGCCTGCTTCTAGCCGTGTGTGAAGCCTCGCGCGGAGCTCGCTGAGCGGCATACCCGGCCGTCTGGCCAGACAGGTCTCCTCAACCAGGACCTTGTCGTGGCCGAGCGGGACTCTGTAGAGGAACGTGTCGCCGTTGCGCCAGTCCATCAGAGTGGTCTCGGTGTTGTTGGACTCGATGACAGTGCCTACGGCCGTTTGCTCGGCACGGCCTTTGCGCGCGCCTGTGGCATTGAACGTGTAGCGCGCCGTCGTTGGTCGTTGGAGCACGGTGACTGCTTCTGGCAGTTCATGCAGACGCGCGTTGTCGAGCACGACGTAGGTGCGTGGGAGCAGGTGCTCATCGCGTGCGTACGCGCGGACCACTGAGCTTGTGGCGGCTACCGGTGTGTCTGGTGGGAGCTCGTCGGCCCACGCGCCGTAGGTGGCTGACCAGATGCGGTGCGGGTGACGGTCGACTATCGCCGTGTGGAGGCCTTCCTGTGCACAGGCGCGTGCGAGCGCACGGCCGGCTGGACCTCCGCCAATCACCACCACGTCGAACACCACGAGGTCCATGATTGACCTTGTGGCCAAGACCTACCGCCAGACCCTCGTACGCCGCGTCGGCAACGTCGTCATCAGTCGCGCTGTTTCGCTCGGCATCGCGCCCTCCTACTACGTGCTGCTTTCCATCCGTGGCCGGCGCAGTGGTGCGGAGCGCACGATCCCGATCCGTCTGATGCGCCATGACGGGCAGGAGTGGCTCGTCGCGCCGTACGGCGTTCGCGACTGGGTGCGCAACGCACGGGCTGCCGGTTCGGCGGTCCTGCGAAGGGGACGTAGGTCACGTCAGGTTCGTTTGGTGGAGGTTTCCGCCGCCGTTGCGGCGCCCGTGCTGGCCGCTTATGTGCGCAAGGAGCCGGTGACTAGGCCTTTCTTCGACGCACGCGTCGGCGACCCGGTCTCGGCGTTCGAAACGGAGGCTCACCGCCATCCGGTCTTCCAGGTGGAGAACGTGCAGGTCAGCGGTGGTTCCGGGGCTTAGGTGACCCCCCGATTTGGAGATCGAAACTGGCCCGTGTAATGTTCTCCAAGTCAGAGCGACACCGGCCGGAAAACAAGCCGGAACGAGCCTGGCAACACAAGCCCCGGAAGTAACCAGCTAAAAGCTGGCGTGACTGCGGTGAGCGCGTGTTCTTTGA
>NZ_MUYM01000050.1 GCF_002150765.1 Lentzea kentuckyensis | reverse complement strand
CGAGCCGCTGCCGGCCCGCTCCGAAATGGAGCTCGCCGCCCGCTGACGGAACGCGGCCCATGGCCACTACCAGCGCAGTTGGTGGTAGTTGAGGTGATCTGCAATCGATTACATCGGCTCGTAACTACAGCCAACTCGCAGGTGCGGCGCCGTGAGAGCGCGACCATCGCGGACGCTTGTGTCCGCGATCGCCGAAGTCGTACCCAACCCGACAAAGCACTACTAGCCCAGCAACGTCGAACGGTGCTGCCACGCCAACGACAACAGCGCCGCACCCGCCGCCTGAGTCGGCTCGTCACGCCCGAACCGTTCGATGTTCGCGGCGGTGAACGGAAGCCCCTCCAGAACGCGGCCTTCCTCGTTGTGCGACACCAGATCCCCGAACAGCTCGTCGAACCGGGCAGCCTCGATCACCGCCACCGTCAGCATGTCGGTGGCGAACGTCAGCGGATCCACGCCCATGCCGAGGTAGAACACCCGAGCCTCGGACGTCAGCTGGTGCGCGAACGGCCAGCTCGAATAGTCGACGGAGTGGATCTCCGGCGCACCGAGCAGCTCCTCGGCGAACTCGCGGATCATGCAGTGCCACAACGAGAAGTCGCTGTCCTGCGAGCCCTGGAAGACACCGACGGGCAGCACCTGGTACATCCCGCCCGCGTGGCCAACGCGCTTCGGGTCGCGCCAGTGCAGGAAGAACGTCGAGCCCTCTGGCGAGTGGCGGATGGTCAGCGTGCTGATGGCGACGTTGACCGGTCGGCGGGTCAGATCGCACGGATTGCCGATCGACGACCGCAGCGGCAACTCGGAGACCCGGCCGAGCGAACGGGCCGCGTATTCGTGCGCGCAGGCCTCGCCCACGTCGATGCCGTCGAAGTAGGAGCCGATGCCGAACGTCATGAGCCGGCCGTCGAAGTCGAGCAGCCGGTAGGTCTCGCGGTTCTGGAACACCGTGGGCGCGGCGAGAGCGGCCATCGCCGCGGAGTAGCTGCCGAAGCCGTCCGGCAGAAGATCCGAGCGCGCACCGGGGAACTCGCCGGAGCTCCGCAGGTCGAGCGACAGGTCCGAGAGCGGAACGGGCGCCGCGGGCAGCCAGTGCGGGGCGGGGTGCCGGCGACCCTGGGCACGTCCGGGTACTCCGAAACGGCCTTCAGCGCCAGGTCGTGGCGGTGTTCCAGCAGGTGAGCACGCACTTCGAGCCACTCGGCAGACGTCGGCATGGACCCCATTGTCAGGCAGCGCACATGGCGAAATGACCGGGCCGCCCTATCCAGCCCGGTCTCCGCTCTGTGAGGCTGTCAGGCCCGCCAGCGCCTGGACGCGTGGACGACTTCGCCGACCGCGCGAGCAAGACTTCCGTCGGCGTCGACGTGGCTCTCGTACTGGACGGCCGACGGAAGCGGCTTGGCCACCTCGGGCGGTGCCTCGTACGGGTCGCTGTCTTCCCAACGCAGCCTGCGCGCCGTCTTCACGAACACGACCGCCGCGGCCAGCAGCAGCACCCCGATCGCGACCGGCCACAGGACCGATTCCGCGACCGCGATGGCGAACTGGACCTGGGCCACCACGACGAAGACGACAGTGAGTCCGACCACCGACCACGGGGCCGATCTACCGTCGCTTCTGCGCTTGGCGGCACCGGTTGCCCCCATTGGCGTCACCTCCACCGATGTTGTCGTGGACATCGGCGATTGATCGCACGGAGTTACAGCCCTCAGCGTACTCCCTGGTCGTTTGGTTGCGTTCCGTCATCTTCGGCAGATCTGCGGATTTGCGAATAGCCGCTGTACAGCCGTGCGCGATTCACCCTGTGGTGTGATCATCGGCTGGTGTCCGCTCTGCACGCGGGAGATCCCGCCTCATTCGCCGCCGACGTCCTGGACGAGGGTCCGGCCGAGCTCGAGTACGAGCCGGGCGTGGCGTCCCGGCGTCCCACCAAGACGTGTGCCGGTGGCGCGCTGATCCGTGATTCCGCGGGACGTGTGCTCTTCGTGGTGCCGGTCTACAAGGCGGTGCTGGACATCCCCGGCGGCATGACCGAGGACGACGAGTCCCCCAAGGCGGCGACGATCCGCGAGATCCGGGAGGAGCTCGGCCTCTCCCTGCCGCTCGGCCGGTTGCTCGTCGTGGACTGGACGCCGCGCAACGGGGTCTGGCGCGACTGCCACCAGTTCGTGTTCGACGGTGGCGTTGTGGACGGTGCCGTGGCGCACGATCCGGAACTGTCCGGGGTGGTCTACCTGACGCTCGACGAGGCCAGGCCCAAGATCTACCCGTCGCTGCACCGGCGGCTCACTCTCGCCGTCGCGGCGCTGGAGAGCGGCACCACGCGGTACGCCGAGTTCGGCCGGGAAGTCTGAGCCGCGAAAAGGACACTAGGCTCGCGCGCATGGATTTGAGCGCGTTCCCCCGAGTCGCACTGGGCAGCTGGCCGACCCCGCTGGACGACGCCCCGAGGCTCGCGGCCGCACTCGGCAGCCCGCCGGTCCTGATCAAGCGCGACGACGTCAACGGCCTCGGCGCGGGCGGCAACAAGCTGCGCAAGCTCGAGTTCCTGCTCGGGCAGGCGATCGCGGACGGCGCCGACACGATCATCACGTTCGGGGCGCTGCAGACCAACCACGGGCGCCAGACCGCCGCGGCGTGCGCGAAGCTCGGGCTGCGCTGCGAGCTCGTGCTCACCGCCAAGGTGCCGATGAAGGGCGACGCGTACGAGCGGTCCGGCAACGTCGTGCTGGACCACATGTTCGGCGCCGGCGTGCACATCTGCGCGGACGCCGACGAGACCGTCGCGGCCTACGAGAAGGTCAACCACGACAAGGCGGTCACGCTGCCCGTCGGTGGTTCGAACGGACTGGGCACGCTCGGCTACGTCGCGGCGGCCGCCGAACTCGTCGGCCAGCTGCACGACCGAGGCATCGACAACGCCACCATCGTCGTGCCGGACGGCAGTGGCGCCACGGCGGCCGGCCTCGCGCTCGGCACCGAACTGCTCGGCTGGCCCGGCAGGGTCCACGCCGCGAGCGTCTCGCACACCGCGTCCGACGCCGAGCAGGAGCTCCGCACCCTCGCGACCGACGCCGCGGCCCTCCTCGGGCGGCCGGCACCCGAACTCGGCCACGTCACCGTCACCGACGACACCATCGGGCCGGGCTACGGCGTGCCGACGCCGGAGATGTGGAACGTGCTCAAGCTGTTCGCGGAGACCGAGGGCGTGATCCTGGACCCGGTCTACACCGGCAAGGCCGCGGTCAAGTTCCGCGACCTCGCGCCACAGAGCGATGTGCCCGTCGTGTTCGTCCACACGGGTGGTCTCCCCGGCTTTTACGGGTACGCGCCGGAAGCCGTCGCCCAGTTCTGAGGGCGTGACCCATTAACGCATCCTATCGATGCGTTTCCTCGGCGCACCCGACATGCATCAGCCGCCAATTGACCACGTTTTGTCCATGATTTCAGGTCATTTGGGCGGGCATAATCGCGTCCATGTACGAGTACGTTTCAGCGCTGCCAATTTTTCACCCTACCGGCGCAATACGTGAGAAATCCACGCCCACTGGAATCCTCTGACCTGCGGTAACACCTCTGATCAGCGGCGTAACAACTCAGCGTGCGCGCTCGATCGAAATACCGCGACCCGCCAGTGCACCATTCCACGAGCGTCAGTGGGTGAATTGAGCCATGCGTCTATCAGTGCTCGCCTCGACAGCGGTTGTCGCGCTGCTGGTGCCGTTACCGGCGGGCGTGGCACAACAGTCGGAACAAGACCCCGTCATCACTCCCGCGAACATCGTCGTGCTCGTCGACGAGTCCAGCAGCATCAAGCCCGACGACATGCAGAGAGAACGCGAGGCGGCCGCGGTCATCGCGCTCGGGGAGTTCGCGCCGGGTTCGACGGTGACGGTCGCGGGATTCGGCAGCAACAACGGCCAGCCGGGGCAGAAGGCCGTCAACGAGGTGTGCCCGCCGAGCAAGGTGGCCTCGGCGCAGGACCAGCAGCGGCTCAGCGACTGCGTGAAGCAGCTGCACAGCCGCACGGCCGCCGAGGGTGACGGCACCGACCACGCGGCCGCGCTGCAGCAGGCGCTGAACCACCTCTCCGGCCAGAAGGACGGCGCCAAGCTGGTGTTCCTGCTGACCGACGGCAAGCTCAACGTGGAGGACAGTCCCGGCTACGCCCCGGACAACGTCGGCGACCAGCGCAACAGGATCGCGGCGGGGATCATCGACACGCTGCTGGTCAAGGCCCGCGAGGAGCAGGTGCAGATCTGGCCGCTGGGCTTCGGCGACGTCGACGGGTCACGGCTGGAGCAGTTCGCGAAGAGCGCCTACCAGGGCAAGTGCGGCGCCCGCTCCCCCACGCCGTCCGCGGCGATCGTCCGGACCAGCGCGGACGTCGAACAGGTGCTGCTCAAGGCGTTCGGGGCGGCGCGCTGTGCGGGTATCGGCGACATCCAGCGGACGACGGTCGGCAGCGGCAGCACCCAGACCGCCGAGGTGGTCATCCCGGTGATCGCGACCGACGGCTCGATCGTGGTGACCAAGCACGACTCCCGCATCTCGGTGTCCTATGTGGACCCCAACGGCACCACCGTGCCGAAGAACGGCAAGCAGGACGAGTCCACGTTCCAGGTGAGCGGCGAGAACGGGTCCGTCGAGGCGCTGCGGATCGTGAACCCGTTGCCGGGCAAGTGGAAGGTCCAGATCAGTTCGACGCCGGACGTGCCGCGGCAGGACGTCAGCACGGTCGTCATGTACCAGGGCGCGGTGCGGTCGACCATGATCCTCAACCCGCCGTCGCCGCGCGCCGGCCAGGAGGTCACGGTCGCGCTGAGCCTGCAGACCCGGACCAGGTCGATCACCGACCCGGCGGTGCTCAAGGAGCTGTCGTTCACCGCGGAGGCCGCCGGAACCGGCTTCACCACCCCGATCTCGCTCAACGACGAGGCTCGCGACGGCGATGACAAGAGCCAGGACGGCGTCTACACCGGCAAGGTCGTCGTGCCCGCCGAGGCCACGGGTTCGGTGAAGTTCACCGGCACCATCGCGGGCGTCGGCATCAGCGGGGACACCCGGAGCGTGGAGGCGCCGATCGTGCAGGGGCCGCCGGCGCTGACGGCGTCGAGCACGTTCGGCAACTCCGACCGCGAGGTCGCGCCAGGCGGGTCGATGAAGGGCGAGGTCACCGTCACGAACAACTCGGGGCGGGCCAGGAAGGCGCGGATCATCGCCACCGATCCCGCGCCGGGCACGCTCGTGTCGATCCCCGGCGAGCAGACGGTGCTGGACCTGCCGCCGTCGGGCAACAGCACGTTCGACTTCGACCTGCTCTTCGCCGACGACACCGTGCCCGGCCCGAACGCCGTCACGCTCAAGGTCGTCGACGACGAGAAGCCCGACGACGTCATCTACGAGTGGCGGCTCACGGCCAACGTCGTGAAGCCCACCTCCCCGGTGGTCTGGTTCGTCATCGCCGCCGCGGTCATCGCGCTGGCCGCGCTCGCCGGGTTCGTCGTCTGGCGCCGGCAGCGGGACGTGCGCGGGCTCGTCGTCCACCTGTACGAGGGCCATCGGCCGCGCGGTGACCTCGCGGCGCCGGAACAGCCGTCACGCACGTTCCGGTTCACACTCACCGAAGCGGCGCCGGGAGTCCCGCTGCTCACCCACTCGACGGGCGGCGACGACACCTACGTGCTGCGCCGGACCGGCGGCCGGCTCCGGCTGGTCACGCCCTACGGCGAGGACACCCGTTGCCACGTGGGCGATCTCGTCGACGTCACCCCGGCGCTCGCGATCAAGGTCCTCGACGAGCACGCACCTGTTGCCTTCACCGACGAGCAGGATCCGCTCACCACCCAGTCATCCGGCGACTCAGGCCTGCTCTAGCGGCAGCGGAAGGACAACCATGCAGATCTACCAGCCCATGCTGTACGTCGGACTGGGCGGGACCGGCTGCCGCGTCGGTGCCGAACTGGAGCGCAGGCTGCGCGAGGAGCTGTGCGGACCGGACGGCCGTGAGCTCCAGCAACGCATGCAGGGCAAGAACTTCCTGCCCTACCAGCTGCCGTCGTGCCTGCAGTTCGTCTACGCCGACCTGAGCGAGGACGAGTTCGGCGCGCTGGAACGCCGGATCGTGCCCGACCCCGAATACCTGCCCGCCGCCGAACGCACCATGCACCTCGTGCGGGAACTCGTGCCACAGCACGACACCTACCCCGAGGTGGCCCGCAGTCTCCGGCTCGGCGCGGCGCGGTACGTGGACGCGTGGCTGCCGCCGCCGCAGGGCGAGCCGCGGATCGGGCCGCTCGCGCGCGGCGCCGGCCAGTTGCCGACGGTCGGCCGGGCCGCGTTGTTCGAGACCTTCCGCGGTGGCACGTCGGCCGCGCAGGCGCCGCTGGCGAAGGCGGTCGGCGAGATCAACAACTCGCTGGGCGAGCTCGCGATGCTCGGTGGCGGCAAGAGGTCGTTGTCCTGCGACGTGTTCGTGGCGTTCTCCGTCGCGGGCGGCACGGGCAGTGGCATCTTCTTCGACTTCCTGCACCTGATCGGCGACGTCTTCGCGCACCAGGACTACCGCGCCCGGATCTTCCCGCTCGTGCTGATGCCGTCGGCGTTCGACGAGGGCCTGGGCGGCGGCCGCGCGGCGCGGCTCAACGCCGGCCGGTCGCTGCTCGACCTGTTCCGGTTGGTGGACGACCAGAACGCGCAGGTGGCGGGCACCGAGCTGGACAGCTCCGGGATCAACGGCACGCTGTCCGTGCGCTATCCGGACCGTGAGGAGATCCGGCTGCGGGCCTCGACCGTGCAGACCGCGTTCCTGTTCGGCAAGGGTGCCGGGGTGCAGCGCGAGGACCTGCACCGGTCGATCGTGTCGCTGGTGCTGTCGTTGATCGGCACGGACCTCGGCACCGAGGGCGACGGCGGCCGCACTGCCATCGCGCAGACCTACATGTCGTTCGCGGACAGCTTCATCAACAGCGCGGTGGAACGCGAGGTGCCCGCCCCGACCGGCATCGGAAACCGCGGTGTGTCAACGAGTTCGGTGGCGTCGATGACGGTGCCGGTGGACGACATCGCGGACATCGTGAGCACCCGGCTGCTCGCCGAGGCCGTGCTGGAGCTGGACGAACCGCCCACCGGGCAGGCGGAGAACAACGCCCAGTTCATCGAGCGCTTCTTCACCGAGTCCAATTTGGACCCGCTGCGGCTGCGGGCACCGGTCCCGATCAGCGAACCGGCGCCCGCGGTCGGCGCGGAGGCCGTCCAGCGCGCGCTCAACACCAGGGCCCGCACGATGGAGTCCGGCCTGCGCACGCTCGACCAGCAGCTGTCGCGGCAGATCCCGGAGCTGGTCGCGACGTTCGACGCGAGTCGTGCGGTGCGGTCGTTGCTGGGCGAGATCGACCTGTTCCGGCTGCGGCGCGTGCTGAACGGGCACGACGGCCTGCACGATCCGGCGAGCGAGCTCGGTTTCGCGAAGCTGCTGGAGCAACGGCGCGGCGAACCCCAGGCGCCGGCGGGGATGACGCTGAACCCACCGGCCGCGGCGGGCATCAAGGGCAAGTTCCTGCGCAAGCTGCAGTGGTCCGATCCCGCGGTGCGGTCGGCGATCTCGCGTCAGGACGACTGGTACGCGTGGCGGGCCAAGAGGGTGTGGCACGCCGCGTGGAACGACCAGGCGGTGCGCTGGGACCTCAAGCTCAAGGCGGTGCGCGGGCAGGTCGCCGGGCTGGTCGAGGCGTTCGAGGACCAGGCACGGCAGAGCGAACGGCGGTTCACGGCGCGGGCGCGCGAGCTGTACCAGCAGCGGGTCGGCGTCACGTACCTGTTGCCGCGCCAGGGCGATCTCGAACCGTTCTACCAGGCCGTGGTGCGCCGGTTCGTGGACTACTACGTGCACCAGGGCGGACGGCTGCGGCCGACCGCGACGCCAGGCGACCTCGTGACGGAGATCCTCGGCGACGAGGGCTGGCGGTACGCGTTCGACATGGTGCTCGACGGCCGGGGCGCGGGGATGGCCGTGGCGCACGTCAAGGACCGGGTGAAGCAGGCGGTGAAGCGCCTGTTCTCCTACCGCGACGGGCAGCACCGGCCGTTGCTGCCCGCGTTGCAGGACCTGCTCGCGGCCGCGGCGGGCAAGCCGGGCGTGGCGGTCGGCGACGACGAGCTGCAGCAGTTCCGGGAGAAGCTCGCCGGGCTCGTGCCGGGCGGGTTCGCCCCGAGCGGTACCGGCCGGCTGCGCATCCTCTTCTCCTATCCCGCGTCCGCCAAGGACTTCCAGCTGGAGAAGTTCCTGCAGCAGGAGGTGTCGCTGCCGCGCAGCGGGGCGGTGGTGGAGTTCCGGCCGATCGCGGCCGAGTCGATCGCGGTCGTGCTGTTCCGCAGTTCCATGGGGCTCACCGAGGTGCCTGAGGTCCGCGAGGTGCTCAAGCACTGGTCGGACGCGTTGAAGAACGAGGAACAGCAGGACTTCCTGCGCTGGCGCCAACGGCTCGGTTACGACTTCGGTTACCTGGCCACGATTCCCGAGCACCGCGAACGCATCCTGCACCACCTGCTGTGCGCGGCCTGGAACGACCAGATCTCGGTGGTCGGCGACGAGGACTCACCGTCGGCGATCGTCGTGCGGCTCGGCGACAACGCCCAGGCGACCATGCGGCTGGAGCTGCAGCCGTTCGGCCGGCTGTCCAGCTGGGCGAGCGTGCTGTCCGCGTACGAGGCGTGGGTGCTGACCGACGACGAACAGATCCGCCGCGACTTCTGCTCGAAGCTCATCGGGACGACCCCGATCGGCGTGGACCGCAGGCCGGACAAGCCCGCCCGAGTTTACGACCGGATCGTCGAGATGGCCGCGGGCGAGCTGGACCGCGTCGACACCGAACTAGCCCGGCGCAGCAGCGAAAGCGGATCCCGGCGGTTGTTCGCGGTGCGCGAGTTCTGGGAGACGACGCTGCCCGGCGCGGTGCGGCTGCCGTTCCGCGGCGTCAACAACCCGTTGCAGGACAACCTGCACGACCTCCGCGAGTGGGTCGCCCGCGACCCGGAGTGGCTGCGGCCGTGAAGCGGTTCGAGATACCGGATCCGGTGATGACGCTGGACCTGCGCTCCACCGAGGGCCAGGTCTACGCGGAGAACCTGCGCCGCCGCGACGCGAGCGAGCTCGGGCCGTCGAGCCGGGTGCTGGTCGTGGACACCACTACCGGCCTGAGCGCGCACCACGACTGGTTCGCCCGCCTGGCCCGGCTGCCGCAGGTGACCTCGGTCGTGCTGGTCGCCGTCGGCACGCTGGAGACGGCCGGGTCGGGACCGATGCTGCGCACCCCGTCGGCGTTCACCGGCGTGGGCGTGACGCTGTGGGTGGGCGACGGTCCCGGCGTGCCGTGGGAGGGCGGTTCGCAACGACCTGGCGCCGGTGCCGGCACCGCGGGACTCGACGATCTGCTGACGGCACTGCGGTTTCCGAGCGTGTTCGACCGCGTCTTCGAGGCGATCGGTGAGATGCCGCACCAGGCGGCGAACCCCGGTCTGGCGGTGGACTACGCGACGGTGGAGCCCGCGATGATGCGCGCGCTGCGGCTGCGGGCGTTGCGGCAGCTGGTCGCGACCGGGGTGTCGGCACGCCAGCACGATCGCGAGTCGGCCGAGCTGACCTCCGTGGTGCGCAGCGCGACCGGCGACGAAACGGCGACGCTGAAGCCCGGCTCGCCGCTGAGCGAGGCGACCACGCTCGCGCGGGACCGGCTGGCCAAGGCTCAACGGGCGGTGACCGCGCTGCGCGGCTGGACCGGCCTGCTCGGCACCCGGCAGGCGCACCGGGTCGTGCTGAGCAGACTGGCCGAGGCGGGCGAGGCGGTGACACGGCACCAGCAGGTGGCGCGCCGCGCGCTGGAGGACGCCGACGCGAGCCTCGCCGAGGGCTACCCGCCGCCGACCGACCTGGTCGAGCAGGGCCTGCCGTCACCGGCGCCGGTGAACTCCGTCGAGCTCGCCGAGTCGCTGCGCAAGGCGATCACCACCGAACTCGCGGGCGGACGGACGCTGCCGGGCCTCGCCGACCAGGCACGCGGGTTCGGCAACCAGCTCGGCGCCGCGCGCAGCCTCGCGGTCGTGGGCGGGCACACCGACGCCGAGGTGTGGACGCTCGCGCCACCGCCGATGCGACTGTGGCCGACGCCGGTCGCCGGGTTGCTGCCGGTGGTGCTGCTGACGTGCCTGGTGGCCGCGTGGCTGCCGGGGATGGACTGGTGGCCGGCGGCGGGACTCGGCCTGGTGTGGTTGCTGCTGCTGGGTTTGGTGACGAGCAGGGCGCCCGCCGGTGCCGGGCCGTCGGCGGCGACGGGCAGAGCGCCCGGCCGGCACGAGGCTTCGTCGCCACGCACGGCGACCAGCGGGTTCGTGCCAAGAGTGCAGGGGCGCAGAGCGGCCGGTCGGCAGCCTGCCTGGCTGCTGCTCGCGGCGACCGCCGGTGCCGCCGCCGTCGGGACCGTCGCCGGTGGGGTCGTGCCAGGGGTGGAGGTGGGCAGGCCGGTCGCCGGTGGCGTGCTGGGCCTGCTGGTCGTGGTGGCGGTGGCCGGCACGGTGATCGGGTGGAACCGCGCGGTGGACGCGTGGACCGCCGCGATTCCGTTGCGCCGCACCGCCGCCGCGCACCAACGCCTGGCCGACCAGGTCACCCGCCTGATCGAGCACCGGTGGACGCCCGCCGACCGCACCCGCCGGCTCGCGGACGCGTTGCTGGTGGTGGCGGGCGGAATCGACGCGGTGGCCGAGGTCTTCGCGGACGTCATCAAGAACCGGCCGGACGACGACGGCGGGCAGTCGGTGAGCGGTGACAGCTCGGAGGGTCTGGCCGAGGTGCTGCACCGCGACCTGGTGGCGATCACGCTGGAGGTGCTGCGGCCGTCGTTCGACGAGATCGCCTCCCGGATGCCGCTGTCCGGTGACACGCACCGATCCCTGTTGCGGGCGCAGGAACTCGTGTCGGACTACAACGACCACCTGGAACACGTCGGCCTGCGCGAGCTGCCGCCGTTCGTGACGGACGACGGTCCCCGGCGGCGGCTCGCGGCGACGCTGTGGCAGAGCTCGGCGGCGAGCCGGCGGGTGCTGCTGCTCACCGAACGCAGCCGGATGACCCAGCTCTGCGCGGCCGAGGACGTCCGGCGGCTGCAGGCGGACGGCGCCGTGGTCGTCCACTTCGCCTCCTCCGACATGGACCTGCCGCCGACCGACGGTGCCGAGGTCATCCGCACCAGGGGTGACGCGGTGGGCGCGATCAGGCTGACCCCGTTGCTGCGGCGCTACGTCGAGCGAGAGGTCCACACGGCCGAGCACCCCGCCGAGACCGAGGAAGGAGACGTCCCGTGACCGACAGGCACTACGACCCGGTCGCCGGCCGCGACCCGGCGGGCGGTCCCGCGTCGTGGCAGATCCACGTGGCCGGTCCCGCGCCGTTCCCCGGCTCGGTGCTCGTCGCCGAGCGGGTGAAGACCCACGACGGCCCTGAGCTGGTGCGCAGGTCATTGCCCCAGCTGAAGAACGCGGCCGACCGCGCGCTCGCGGAAACGTTGCTGGACAACGAGATCCGCGCGCTGACCCGGTTGCACGCCCGGTACCGCGAGCCGGTGCCGGAGCTGCCGGCGATCGTGGGCTACGACTTCGACTCCGCGGCGCCGTTCGTGCTGGTCGAACCGCCGAAGGGCCGGTTCGTCGACGGCAGCCGGACGCTGTTGATCGACGAGCGGCGCCGGTTCCTGATCGGCCTGTTCCGGGCGCTCGCCCAGCTCGCCGCGGTGGACCTGGTGCACGGGTCGGTCGAGCTGTCGTCGTTGTGCTGGGACGGCGGCACCGCCCAGCTGGTGAACCTGGAACAGGCCGTCCGCGTCGGCGAGCCGGCCCGCGACGGCGCTCCGGCGCACCCCGGCGACGACGTCCGTGCGGCGGGCCGGGTGGTGCACGAGCTGTTCACCGGCAAGCGGATCGGCCGCACCGACACCCCGGACCTGTCCGGTGAACCCGAGGAGCTGGCGACGCTGCTGCGCGACGTGTTCGCCCCGGACCCCGGTGACCGCCCCACCGCGGTGGAGATGCTCGCCCGGCTCAACGACCGCGAACCGTTGCCACCGCCCGTGAACGTGCGATCGGCCCTGCAACCCGGCTACGACCGGTTCGACGCCCTGCACCCGCCGTACGCGAAACCCGCTGCCGTGCAACCACTTGTCCCGCCGGCCCCGCCACGACGCCCGCTGTTCCGCCGTTTCTTCCCGCTCGCCGTCGGTTTCTTCATCGTGGCCACCGCCACCCTCGTGACCATGTGGGTGATGTGATGACCGCTCCCCCGGAACCCCAGCGCGTGCTGTGCCCGATCTGTCTCGGGTTCTTCCCGTGGCGGGAGGACGAGCTGTACCGGCCGGAAACCGACCAGAACGTCGGCGCACGGTGGGTGAAGGTCGACCTCGCGCACCTCAACAACCCGGTCCTGCGCAAGGACCGGCGCCGGCGCTGCTACGTCAAGTGCCCGAACCCCGGCCGGGAGCACCAGGAGCACTTCCTGCCGATCACCTACCGCGACCACGGCGAGCCGATCATCATCGGCCTCGTCGGGTCGAGCAGGGCCGGCAAGACCCACCTGCTGGCCACGATGATCCACGCCGCGACGCAGGGCGGCGGCCTGCGCCACCACGGGCTCGTCTTCGAACCCGCGGACGAGCTGCGCCACGCCGGCTTCCGCAGCCAGGTCAACGCGCTCATGCAGGGCAGGAAGAAGCTGGAGGCCACCGAGGACCTCAAGCAGGACTTCACCACCTACCTGCTCGTGCGCACGCCCGACGACAGGGCCCGGCCGGTGGTGTTCTTCGACGTCGCAGGTGAGGACTTCGTCGACCCCGGCCAGAAGGACCTGGGCGGGCAGTTCGTGCTGGCCGCCACCGCGTTCATGTTCGTCGACGAACCCGTGTCCGCGATCCCGGCGCTGTTCGGACTGCCCGCCAACCTGCCCAACGACGCGCTCAACAGTGCCCTGGCGCGAATCCAGGAACGTCCCGGCTTCAAGGACCTGCCGATCGCCGTGGTGCTGACCAAGGCCGACGAGGTCCGCTACGAGCACCCGGTCGACCACTGGCTGCGGCGCGACGACAGCCGCGCGCCGCTGGACGCCGGCCTGTTCCGCGACGAGAGCCGGGACGTCTACGCCTTCCTCGACCGGCACGGCGCGCAGGCGATGCTGCAGGTGTTCGACACCTTCAGCCGGGGCACCCTGCACGTCGTGTCCGCCACCGGTTCGTCGGTGGACGAGAACGGCGTGTACCCGCGAGGTGTTCACCCGGCTCGCGTGTTGCAACCGCTCCTCGCGCTCCTCGCGATGATCGGGCTGGTCCAGCAGCCCGGCGCGGCGGAGGTGGGCAGATGAGTGAACGGGTCGACCAGCTGGTCATCGGGTTCACCTCCAACGGCATGCAGCTGGTCGCGTCGTCGATCGCGAGCGCGACCGCCCGCTCTACGTGGCACCACCGGCTGCGCGAGCACGCGCGGTTGCTGAGCGGGCCGGAGCACCCGCCACCCGCCGTCGCGTTCAACCACCTGGACTTCGGTGACGACACCGCGGCGGTGCTGCGGCGGTTCGCCCTGCCCAGCGACGCGGGCCGGGGCGTGGCACATGCGATCATCGGCGACAGCGCCACGATCGAGCGGCTCGTGCCACGGCTCACGGGCTGGAACGGATGGCAGGGCGAGCACCCGGACAGCGAGCAGATGGACGCGTTGTGGCCGGGCGACTTCCCCGGCACGCCGCCGCAGTCCGAAGTGGACGAAGAAACGGTACGGAAAGTGCTGGACGAGGTGTATTCGTCTCAGAACTGCTCGTTCACCATCATCGGCGTCCCCGACGAGTCGCGGCTGCCGATCGTGTGGCGCGTCCGCGAGGCCTTGCCGAACGAGATTTGGACGTTCTCCACCTACGAGAAGAACGACGTCCCGCGGGACAACCTGCCGCGGCTCGTCTTCGTCTCCGAACCTCCCGCCAACGCCTACGTGGAGGGGGCCGGCCGGAAGCGGATGAACGTCGCCGGCCCGAGTCAGCCGCCGGAGAGCGCCCGGCCCGTGCCGGACGAGCCGCCGACGGTCGTCATCCAGTCGGTGATCGCCCCTGTCCCGCCGCCACCCGTCGTCGAGGACCAGTGGCACCGCGTCGTGCGCGACAAAGGACCGGTGCTGGACGGGCTTCTCCGGCTCGCCGAACTCGTCCGGACCACGGACAGGACCGAACTGCGCGAAAGCGCATTGGCGGCGATCGCCGATCCGGAGGTGCACGTGACGCGCGCCAACTACCTCGCCGAGCACCTGACCCCCTTCGACCGCGCCGCCGTCGACACCGCGCTCGGCCGCCGGTCGCGCGCTGAAGTGCACGTGTACGAACCCGCCGGCGTCACGGCACCCGCAGCGCCCGCCCGGCCGGAGATCGACGTGAAGCTGGTCGAAGACGTGTGGCACCGGCAGTTGCAGTGGTCCGAGAGCGCGGACAAGGCCAAGACGAAGGTCCTCCTCTACCGGCTGCTCGGGCTGGTCGCGCTGATCATGGGCGCGATCGGGGCGGTGCTGGCCTCCCAGCTCGCACCGGTCGACCAGGCCTGGATGATCGTCGTGGGCGTGACCACGGCGGCGGTGGTGTCGATCGGCACCTGGCTACGCACCTCGAAGGAGCCGAGGGAACGGCAGCGCTGGGCGGACGCGCGCCGCGCGTCCGAGGAGATCACCTCCGAACTGTGCACGTACCTCGTCGGCGCCGGCCGGTACCGCACGCCGAAAGCCGCCCAGCGGCTGAAGAAACTGCTCGTCACCCACGAGGGCGTCAGCGGGCCGGTCCGGCACCAGGAGAAACCGCGGATCCACGACATGGAGAGCTACCTCCAGGTCCGCGTCACCGGGCAGATCGACTACCACCAGTCCAAAGCGGACAGATACGAGACCGGGCTGGAGATCGCGAAGGTCGTCGAGGTCGGGTTCGGGTTCATGGCGGCAATGCTGTCGCTGCTGGCACCGCTGTGGGGCCAGGACATCGCGGTGTGGGCCGGCGTGTGCACCGCGATCGCGGGCATCGTCGCC
This sequence comes from Lentzea kentuckyensis, assembly GCF_002150765.1. Lineage (GTDB taxonomy): Bacteria > Actinomycetota > Actinomycetes > Mycobacteriales > Pseudonocardiaceae > Lentzea > Lentzea kentuckyensis. Next base: position 139,143 of record NZ_MUYM01000050.1, on the reverse strand, counting down.
GCGCACATCACGCAGATCGGCTACCAACGGCTGTGCGCCCGCTATCGCAAGACGGTGAAGGAGTTGCGGCGGTTGCTCGAGAACCTGCCGGACGACCCGGATCCCGCAGCACGTGACGCGTTCGTCGCGGACTGCGAACGCGTGCTGGTCGAGCAGAACGACGACTGGCACGCACACCTCACGCCGCTGGCGGGAAAGGAGCAGCCATGACGGACTACCTGTGGGACGTCTTCGTCAGCCACAGCACCTCGTCCGCGCCGGACGGCACCGCGTCACGGCTGCTCGACGAGCTGATCACCCGGTTCCCGCTGGCCGCGTGCCGGATCCAGGCCGACCGGACGTTCCTCGTGGAGGGCGAGCGGTGGGAGGAGGGCATCCGCGACGCGATCAACGACAGCCACCTCGGCCTCGTCCTGCTCGACGAGAACGCCCTGCGCAGCAGGTGGGTGCGCCGCGAGACCCGGCAGATGCTGGACCAGCCCAGGGAGAAGAACTACCGGATCATTCCCATACTCATCGGGATCCGCCCCGCACGGGTGAAACAGGAAGGGGTCAAGGAGTTCACCCGCCTCATGGACACGTTGCAGGCGTTGATCGTCGAGGCGGACGCGGTCGACGAGGCGGTGCGCAAGCTCGTCGAGGTGTTGCGGCTCAACGTGCTCGGCGACATCGAGGAGGGCGAGATGTCGTTGGTGAAGCGGCTCACCGAGTACCTGCCGGAGAACCAGGTCAAGCTCGCGAACATGTACCGCCGGCTGAAGGAGCAGCCGAAGCCGCCACCACTGCTGCCCAGGGAGGAGCTCTCCTTCCGCATCCTCCGGTCCAAACTGGACAGGAACGTCACGGATCTGATCATCGACTCCAAGCACCACTTCCTCACCAAGGTGAGCGATGACGGGCGCGAGATGTTCACCGACATGCTGGCGTCGAGCTGGATCGACTTCGAGGTGGCGAACAGGGCGGTCGAGGAGCACCCCGACGCACCGCAGAACCGCCGGCACGTCTGCGTGCTGGGCACCAGCATCGGCGTGGCGACGGGTGAGCAGCTCGTCCGCCGGGCGACGCACTGGGACGAGGTGACCGTCGACGTGCAGACGTGCGGGGACGTGCCGGTCGGTGATCCCGCGGAGATAAAACCGTTGCTGCTCAAGCAGTACGAGTGGCCCAACTGGACGGACAACTACCTCGTTCTCCAGGAGGGCTCGCGGCGCGGTTCGCGGCTGAACGGCGTGCTCGCCGCCCAGGACGCGTGGCCGGACGTCATGGTGGTGCTGGTGATCGGGCCGGACACCGACCTCACCCCGGACGACTTCGCCAAGCACCTAGGCGAGAACTACTGCCACACCGTGGTGGCACAACAGGACGAGCACTCGGCGAAGCTCGCGATGGACCGCATCCGCAAGCACCTCGGGGTGAGAAGGCAGGCGTCATGAGCATCGGGACCGGGGCGAACCAGATCGCCGAGCACGGCCGCAAGTACGTCCGCTCGGAGGACCTGAGCCTCGCCGTGCGGGTGGCGCGCGCGACGAACCGGCCGCTGCTGCTGTTCGGCGCTCCGGGTTCGGGGAAGTCGACTCTGGCCAAGAACATCGCGTTCGACTACGACCTGCGCTACTACGAGCACGTCGTCACCGCCCGCACCACGGCGCGGGATCTGCTGTGGTCGTTCGACAGCGTCCGCAGGCTCGGTGACGCCCAGGTGCGCCGGGAAGGCCTGCGGGACGACGACTACGTCACGCCGGGCGTGCTGTGGTGGGCCTTCGACCGCGCGGACGCGTTGGGCCTGTCCAAGTCGACCGAGCCTTATCACGACTGGAACTCGGTGGAGAAGCGGCGCGACCGCAGCGCCGTCGTGCTGATCGACGAGATCGACAAGGCCGACCCGGACGTGCCGAACAGCCTGCTGGTCCCGTTGGCGGGCCGATACTTCACCATCACGGACCTCCGCGACGCGAAGGACGTGCAGGAGAAGTCCGACCCGCCGTGTCTGATCATCATCACCTCCAACCAGGAACGGGAGCTGCCGCCCGCGTTCGTCCGGCGGTGCGTGGTGCACCAGGTGCGCGAGCACGACGAGGAGGACCTGCGCAAGATCGCCGAGCTGCACGTCGGCACCGAGGTCGACTACCCGCTGGACGACCTGATCAAGGCGCTGGAGAAGGCGCGGGCGAAGGCCGACACGGACCGGCGCCGGCGGCCGAGCACCGCCGAGTTCATCGACGCCATCCGGGCGTGCCTGGGCATCGGGATCACCTCGGGTGGGCACGCGGAGCTGAAGCCCGTCCTCAAGATGATCTTCAACAAGGAGACCGGGAGCGACTCGGCACAGTGGTCGTCGTGACGCCCGCGACGTGGCTCGGGGACGTGGTGCGCGCGGTCGCCGCCGAGACCCCGCCGGGCACCACCCCGGATCCCGAGCTGGTGCGCAGGATCGCGCGCCTGCTCGGGGTCGACCTCGGGCAGCACCACCTGGCGGCGGACGAGGAGCCGGCGTCCGTTCTCCCTCCGGATCGGCTGCACGCGACCGAGGCGGCCGTGCCGGCGTGGCAGGAGCAGGCTCCCGCCGCCACCGAGCGCGTGGTCCGCCGGAGCAGGGCGACCGGTGAGGCCGAGGAACGGGAGCAGGACCCGATGGCGGGGCTGCGCCGGTCGTGGGTCGAGGTGCCCGAGCAGCCGTGGGCCACCGACGCCGTGCCCGATCTGCCCCGCATCACCCCGGAGCAGCTGGTGGCGGACCCGCCGCACGAACCGTTGCTGCGGCGCGCGACCATGCCGGCCGTCGTGCAGGCGCTGCTGTCGCGGCACGTGCCGGACGACGAGATCGACGTGGCCGCGCTGGTCGAGCAGACGGCGACGGGCCGCGCGGTGCGTGAACTGCCACGGCTGCCCCGGCCGACGCTGCGGTTCGGCGCGCACGTGCTGGTCGACCAGTCCGAGGGCATGTCGTTGTTCTGGCGGGACCAGCAGACGCTCCTCGACGCGATCCGCGGTGTCGTCGGCGAGACGCTGACCGGGGTGAGCGTGCTGGACGGCTCGCCGCGCCGGATGCGCCGCGGGCACCTCGATCCGGAACCGGGACGCGCGGTGCTCGTGCTCGCCGGGTTCGGCATCCGCTGGGGCCGGGTGGAACGCAACGCGTGGGAGAACTACGTGGGCCGGCTGCGGCAGCGGGAGTGCCGGGTGGCGGCCCTGGTGCCGTTCCCGCGCGACCGGTGGCCCGGCTGGCTGACCTCGCTGATGCCGGTGGTCTGCTGGGACCGGGTGACCACCGTCGGGGCGGTGCGGGCGGCGCTGGGGAAGGCGTCGTGATCCGCGAACGGCTGCGGGCCGAACTCTCCCGCGAGCGGCTGCGGCCGGACGTGCTGCTCGCCGTCGCGCTGAGCACCGCGACCCGGATCGAGGCGGAGCTGGTCCGCGAGGTCAGGCTGGCCGTGCTGCCGCAGCTCGACGTCGGCGCGGAGTCCGACTTCTGGTTCAGCGAGTGGGTCGGGGCCCGGCAACGGCAGGTCGTGGCGCTGCGGGCGGATCTGCTCGAACCGTTGCGCGCCCGGCTCGACCTGTTCGACGAACCGGCGCGCGCCGCGTTGTGGGCGGCCGTCGAACGCGTGCACGTCAACCTCTCCCCCGCGCTGGCGCTGGAGGAACAGGTCACCTGGCTCGCCTGCACCGGCGGCGAGCCGGGGCTGCGGAAGGCGCGGACGTTGCTGCGCAGCGCCTCCAAGGCGATGGCGGTCGAACTGCGCGACGGCGTGGCGGGCTGGGTGATCGACGCGATGTCGCGGCTGCCCGCGAAGGTGTTGCACAGCAACGACGGCTGGCACCTCGTGCTGAACGCGCGGAAGATGCGGTCCGACGACATCTCGGCCGAGCCGAAGGGGATGGACCGCAAGGTCATCGAGGAGATCCTCATCCCGGTCGCGCACGACGGCGCCGACACGGCCATGCGCCGCGTCATCGGGGTGCGCTGGGACGACGGCGTGCTGGTGCTCGGCGAGGGCGTCGAGGGCGGCATCACGATCAAGCTGCCGCACCACGTGCCGCCACTGGTGGAACTGGTCGACAACGGCAGCGAGCAGTCGCGCTGGCTGTCGTTGCGCAAGATCAGGTACTACCGCCCGGAACGCCCCGGCGGGGTCCGGCTGCGCACGCTCGACGGGCGGGTGTTCGAGATCCCCGAGGCGATCGGTGGCGCGGTGCACGCGTCTCCGGTGCTCGTGCAGGTCGAGGGTGCCCAGATGGAGGGCGCACAGGGTGAGCCGGCCCGGTTCTGGTTGCAGCCGGTGCGGTTCGAGACCGGCGGCCGGGCGCGGCAGGGGCAGCCCGTGGCGTTGCTGATGAAGGTGCTGGACACCATCCCGGTCGACCCGAACGCGCTGACCAGGCTGCACAAGTGGCTCGCGCAGGGCACCCGCTCGGCGATCCGGCTGCTGCACGGGTGGACCGAGGAGCACCGGATCCGGCTGGCCACCCAGATCGCCGCGGAGAGCGAGCAGCACGGCTGGCACGTCTACCGCGGCCGGCAGGACCCGGCGGCGGCGCAGTGGTTGCGCGCGGACAAGCCGCGGCCGGGCAGCAGCGGTGTCCTGCTCGTGGTGGACCGTGCGGACTCGTGGCACCCACAGCACCTGCTGGGCATGCTGAGCGCGTTGCTGGACGACGAGACGCCGACCCGCGTGCTGCTGCTCTCACCCGACGCTGGGCACTGGTGGAACGCGATCACCCGCTCGTTCGAAGGGTCCGGAGTGGACCTCGGCGTGCAGAAGCTGTTGCCGGAACAGCCTCATCGCAGCTCGGCCGACCTGTTCGCGGCGATCGTCGACGTCGTGGCGGACGCGGCGGGCGAGGACCTGTCGTCGTTGCGCCCGCGCGACCGCGGCCGGCCAGAGGACGTGGAACTCAGCGCGGTCGCGGCCGCACTGGACCTGATGAAGGGACCGGCCGGCCAGACCAGCGCCGCGAAAGCCGTGCTGCGGCACGAACATCGCTACCGCGAGGAACGCGAGTCCGCGCACGCCACCCGGCTCGCCGCGCTCGTCCTGCTCGCCACGCTGCTGCGGCCGTTGCACGTCGGCGTGGCCAGGGAGCTGAGCCTCCACTTCGGACTGATCGAGTCCGAGGACGACTGGCGGCCGTTGCTCGCCGCGTACGAACGCCTCTACCCGCTCGACCAGGACGCGCTCGACCCGCTCGGCCGCTGCCAGCTCGCGGACCACCTGCTCGCGGGCGTGCTGGTCGACCGCGACGCGGACCTCGGCGTCGACCCAGGCTGGGCACTGGGCCTCGTGAGCTCGATCGCGGCGGCCACGTTTCCGGCCGAGGACCCCGATGTCGCGAAGGCCGAGTCGCACGCGCTGACCGCGCTCGGCCACGCCGCGACGAGGTTCGCGAAGCTCGCCACCGACCACCTCAACCCGCTCGTGCGGGCCCGGCCGGAACTGCTGGCCGCGGCGGGCCCCTCGGCGATCCTGTCGGTCGTCGGGCAGGCCGACACCGACCTGCTCGACGTGATCAGCCAGGCGTTGCGCGACGTCCCGGACGTCCGCCTCGCGCCCGCGATCGCGGAGCTGGAGCGCGAACTGGTGGACCGCAGGATGGAGGAACCGGGCGGAGGTCCCGGCCGCGACGCGCCGTTGTTCCTGCGGCTGGCGCACAGCCAGGCTCGCGCGGGCCTGCCGGAAACCGCGCTGGCGTCGGCCGAACGCGCGACGACCGAGTACCGCCGTCTCGTGCTGACCGAACCACGCGTGCACACGCAGAGCCTGTGCGAGGCGTTGATCCTGCAGAGCGAACTGCTGGGCGAGCTCGACTTCCCGGCACAGGCGCTGACCGTGGCCGAGGACGCCGAGGCACGCCTGCGCAAGCTGCAGCTGCGGCAGTGGGCCCGGCCCAACGCGAACCTGGGCTCCGCGCTCGCGAACCTGGGCCGGCAGAAGGCCCGCGCCGGCAACGCGCCGAACGCGCTGCAGGACGTTCTCCAGGCCGTGCGGATCCTGCGCAGCCTCGCCGCCACCCAGTCCGCCGAGTACTCACCGGAACTGGCCGACGCGCTCGTCAACCTCGCCGAACGTGCCGCACAGGTGCACCGAACCGAGATCGCGCTGGCCGCCGCGGAGGAGGCGGTGGAACGGTCCGAGGAGCTCTACCGCAAGAACAAATGGGCCCACATCCACCGCTACGCCGCCGCCCAGGCGTGTCTGGCCTCGCTGGTTCCCGACGCGTTGCCGCAGGTGGAACAGGCGGTGGAGCTGTACCGGCGAGCCGCGCAGGCGTCGTCCGACCGGTTCGAGCCGCACCTCGCCGCCACCCTCGTGCAGTACGCGAAAGCCGCCCACCGGGCCGGGTCGCGAGCCGCCGCGGCCGACGCCCTGACCGAGGCCATCGCCCTGTGGGAACGCCGGGAACGACCGGCCGAACTGGCCGAGGCCGTCGCTCTGCGTGACGAGTGGGCGTGACCTCCGAGCCGGGGACTCCGCGTGATCAGTACCCTGGAGTCGTGACCGACCTGGCCGACGACCTGAGCCTCCTTCGCGACCTCGACCGGCGGTTGCTCGTCTACAAGTTCGGGATCGAGGAGCTGATGACGAAGCTCCGGATCCTCAGCGAGGAGTTCGACTCGGTCCACCGGCACGACCCGATCGAGCACATCACGAACCGGGTGAAGAAGCCAGAGGGCATCCTGGAGAAGCTGCGGCGCAAGGGCTTCCCGCTCGAGGTCGACCGCATCGGCGACCACCTGGACGACATCGCCGGCGTGCGCGTCATCTGCCCGTTCGTGTCCGACGTGTACCGGGTGTCGGCGATGCTCTCCCGCCAGCACGACGTGAAGATCCTGCGCACCAAGGACTACATCGCCTCCCCGAAGCCGAACGGGTACCGCAGCCTGCACCTGATCGTGCAGATCCCGGTGTTCCTGTCCGACCGGGTCGAGCACGTGAAGGTCGAGGTGCAGCTGCGCACCATCGCGATGGACTTCTGGGCCACGCTGGAGCACAAGCTGTTCTACAAGTACGACGACAGCCCGCCCGCCGACTTCGTGGACGAGCTGATGTCCTCCGCGATGATCGCGGCTCAGCTGGACGAGCGGATGGAGTCGCTGCACCGCCGCATCCACCAAGACGAAGCGTGAGGAACGTCCTGCCGCTGTGCGCAGCGGGCTTCGTCACGGCGTTCGGCGCGCACAGCGTCGCCTCCAGCCTGGGCTTCCTCCAGACGAACCTGCTGGCACTGGGCCTGATCCTCGCGATCTACGACGGCGCGGAAATCGTCCTGAAACCGGTTTTCGGCTCCCTGGCCGACCGAATCGGTCCCCGCCCGGTCCTGCTCGCGGGACTGGCGGCGTTCGCCGTCGCGAGCGCCGCGTTCGTGCTGATCGACAACGTCGCCATCACCCGGTTCGCTCAAGGTGTCGCCGCGGCGGCGTTCTCCCCCGCCGCCAGCGCGATGGTCGCCCGCCTGACCCCGGAATCAGCCAGGGGCAAGGCGTTCGGGCGTTACGGCGCGTGGAAGGGCATCGGCTACACCGCCGGTCCGTTGCTCGGTGGCGTGCTGATCCACTTCGGCAGCTTCGACGTCCTGTTCCTCACGATGGCCGCGCTGGCAGCGGCAGTGGCGATCTGGGCCGCGGTGACAGTGCCGCACCTGGAACCCCTGCCGCGCCACCGGCAAACCGTCCGGGACCTAGCGAAACGCCTGTCCCACAGCGACTTCCTCCGGCCGACGGCGGCGCTCGCCGCGTCCACGGCGGCACTGGCCACCGGAGTCGGCTTCCTGCCGGTGAAAGCCGCCGAGCACGGCCCGATCGTCACCGGCGCCGCGGTCAGCCTCCTCGCGATCACCGCCGCACTCGTCCAGCCGCGCATCGGCAAGGCCTTGGACGCCGGACGCATCGCCACCCGCCGCGGCACCCGTGCGGGCATCCTCACGGCGGCAGCGGGTTTCGTCGCGGCCGCGACGATTCCCGGACTCCCCGGCGCGCTCGTGGCGGCCGTCCTCATCGGAGCCGGTTCGGGAGCCGTGACCCCGCTGGCGTTCACGGCGCTGGCCAAGTCCACACCGGACGAACGGATGGGTCAGACGATGGGCAGCGCCGAGGTGGGCCGGGAGCTCGGCGACGCGGGCGGCCCGCTCATCACGGGCGGGCTCGCCGCGGTCGCCTCGCTCCCGGCCGGCCTGCTCGGGCTGGCCGTCGTGATCGCGCTTACGGCTTGGTGATCTCCACCTGCAGCTCGGTGGTCCACTCGGCGGGGTCCCCGTGGCCGTAGTTCAGGTAGACCTCCCGGGCGAACCCGTTCTGCCGGTAGCCGTGAGCCTCGATCCACGACGCGACGGCCTGGTAGGTGGCGTCGACGTCGTCCATCGGCCCCCGGTGCACGACCGTCGCGGCGGTGGCCAGGGCCGGCAGGTCCACGACCTCGAACTCGAAGGCGGCGGTCGGTTCGACCGACACCGCCATCCCGGCGTGCACGACCACGGTGTCGCCCTCGGCGGGTTCGTAGGTGGCGATCCCGTACCCGGTGATGGGCACGCCGGCACGGTCGAGCCGCGCCATCAGCTCCGGGTACATCGGTTGGATGACCGGACCGATGTCCTCGGGCCCGTAGGACGCGGCGGTCGCGGTCAAACGGGCGACGCGGACGGTGGGAACGGGTTTCACAACAACGTCGTCAGTGGGCATGGCGCCTTCCCTTTCAATGGCGCGGAGACGTGCTTCGACCCGGCGCAACCGCGACTCGTCCGCAAGAATCTGCTGCCGCAGCTCGGCGCGCCGCAACGAAAGCATTCCGTGCAGCTGCTCGACGGAAAGTTTGTCGTCGAGCACGATTCGTACCTGGTCGAGCGTGAGACCGAGGTCCTTCAGCGCGATCAGCCGGTTGAGTCGCTGCAGCTGGGCCGCGGTGTAGAAGCGGTAGCCGGACGACGGATCGACGTGGGCCGGCGGGAGCAGGCCGACGGCGTCGTAATGGCGCAGCATCCGCACCGACACACGCCCCAGTTGGGCGAAGTCTCCGATGGTGAACATGACTGCTCCTGTGTAGGGGCTGACACGGTGTAAGAGTCAAGAAATGATGGTTTGAGCAACGCGCCGGGTGCGCACCCTGGGGCGTTGACGAGAGGTGGCACATGACGTTCGCACATCCGGCGTTGTTCTACTCCGATGAGGAGTCCTACATCGACGGGACCGTCCCGTTCGTCATGGAGGGCCTCGCGAACGCCGAACCGGTCGCCGTGGCCGTGCCCAGCCGGAACCTGGAGCTGCTCAAAGAGGCGCTGAGCGGGTTCGCGCACCACGTGACGTTCATCGACATGGCGGACACCGGCCGCAACCCCGGCCGGATCATCCCCGAGCTCCGCGCGTTCGCCGACCGGCACCGCGGGGCCGTCCGCATCATCAGCGAGCCGGTGTGGGACATGCGCACCGAGGTCGAGTACCCGGCCTGCGCACTGCACGAAGCCCTGGTCAACTACGCGTTCAGCGGCCGTGACCTCAGCATCCTCTGCCCGTACGACATCTCCGGCCTCTCCCACGACGTCCTGGCCGACGCCGAGAAGACCCACCCGATCGTCATCGACGCGAGCGGTCACCGTCCCAGCGACCACTTCCACCCCGCGCGGGTCGTCGTCGCCACTCACTCGCTCCCGCTGGCGACCCCGGCGGACGCGGCGAGCACGCTGGCAGGAGCGGGTGCGATGGCCGCGGTGCGGGCGTTCGCCCGTGAGCAGGCCACGAAGTTCGGCCTGTCCCGCGACCGCGTCGACGACTTCGCGCTCGCGGTCACCGAGCTCGCGACGAACAGCGTCCGGCACGGCGGCGGCGAGAGCACGGTCCGGGTCTGGACCGAAAGCGAAAGTATTGTTTGCCAAGTCAACGACAACGGCCACATCACCGATGTGCTGGCCGGCCGTACACCGGTTCACGCAAACGAACCAGGTGGTCGCGGACTGTTGCTGGTGAACCGTTTGGCCGACCTCGTGCGCACCCAAACGACGTCGTCCGGCACTGCAATCCAGGTCAGATTCGATCTGGGGAACAAAAAGGCAACGTGATCGACATACATTTGGCCGTGTTCGTTATAGCTTGAGGACGTGCACGACAAGGAAGCGACGGAAATCGGTTACACGGGGGCGCGTTTCGGGTCTCCGGCGACCCGTAGACGACTGCGCGCCGATCAAAGACCTGACCCGCACGGCGCGGAGACGCAGCAACTGCCCCGTCAGCAACCGTTGCGCCAACGCCCACCGGAACCGCCACCGGAGTGGCCGATGCAGGAAGAAGATCCACCACCCGCCCCCGCACGGGACAGCTCGCTCATCCGTCCCTACGCCCGCACCGGTGGCCGCACCACGGCCCGCCACGACCTTCGCCTGGAAACACTGCTCTCCACGGATGAGGACCGGCTGTACCGCGCCAACAACGACCAGGCGGCCATGATGCGGCTGTGCCTGCAGCCGCGGTCGGTCGCCGAGATCTCCGCGCTCATGAAGATCCCGCTCGGCGTCACGAGAGTGCTGCTGAGCGACCTGATCACGCTCGAGCTGGTCGCCGTGCACGAGCCGGGCGACAAGCCGAACATGGCGCTGCTCGAACGGGTTCTCTCAGGTTTGCGCAGGCTGTAACCCTTTTGCCAGCGGGCGGAAGCGCGCCTGGTCGCCGATAATCAGCACCGTGGCGACTCCCAGCGACGAGACCCCGAAGACGCCGATCACCGAGCCGATCCCGACCACGCCTCCGGCGGCGGCCGCACCGAAGAAGCTGCGGCCCACCCGGATCAGCGGCACGTGGATCGCCGTGCTGATCGCGATCGTCGTGCTGATCTTCCTGCTCGTGTTCATCCTGCAGAACGGCGACAACGCGACGATCCGCTTCCTGTGGGGCGAGTTCAGCCTGCCGCTCGGGGTGGCGCTGCTGTTCGGCGCGATCGGCGGCGCGGTGCTGGTCGCGGTCGTCGGTGCGGCCCGCATCCTGCAACTGCGCCGTCAGGCCAAGCGGATCACTGGTCGTCCCTCGACCTCATCACCAGCTCGACGCGAGAGCTGATCTCCAGTTTGCGGAAGATCTTGCGCAGGTGGAAGTTCACCGTGTGCGGTGACATGAACAGCTGCGTGGAGATCTGCCGGTTCGTCTGCCCCTTGGCGACGAGGTTCGCGATCGCCCGTTCGGTGTCGTCCAAACTGGACCATCCGGACGCCGGCCGCATCGGTGCGGCGCGTCGGCGGCGGCCGAGTTTGCGCAGCCGGCCGAGCACGCGGGCGCTGTCGCGGGACGCGCCGATCTCCCGGTACAGCCCGAGCGCGTTCTCCAGCGCCTTGACCGAGGCCGCGCGATCGGCCGCGGTCGTCAGCAGCACGCCGAGGTCCTCGGCCGCGTTGGCCCTGGCCCACAGGTCGCGGTGCTGCTGCGAGGCCAGTTCCAGCAGCGAGGCGTCGGCGTCGAACAGGCCGCGGGCGTGCAGCGCGGCCGCCGCCACCACGCGCAGTCCGGGGTTCTCCTCGGCGAGCCGTTCCACCCGGTCGACCACGGCCTTGGCCAGCCGTTCGTCCCCCGCCTCCAGCGCGCGGCGGACGAACCAGCCGGCGGCACGGGGTTCCTCGGCGAACAGCCCGGACGCCACCAGTCCCGGGTACTCGTCGGTGAGCAGCCCGAGCGCCTTCTCCAGACCATTGGCCACGTACGAGACCAGCACGTCGGCCCACTGGTAGTAGGCGCGCGAGAAGATGATCCCGTCGACCGGGACGCGTTCGCGGTACCGCTCGACGTGGTCGATCGCGGCGGGCAGGTCACCGGTGTGGATCGCGACCACGGCCAGCACCGCCAACGCCGGCGCGACCAGCGCGACGTGCCCGGTCTCCTCCGCCACCGTCAGCGCGCCGCGCGCCTCGACCGACGCCTCCTCGATCCGCCCTGCCTGCAACAGGATGCGCGCCTGCACGACCGCGGTCATCAGTTCCTTGGTCACGACCGCGGACGGCCCGCTGCGCGCTCGCCGCACCACGCTGTCGGCCTCGGCGAACTCGCGCATGCCCGAGTGCAGCGTCGCGAGCAACAACTGCGGGTACGCGCAGAGGTCGTGCGAGGTCACGGACTGCGCGGCCTCGCGGGCCAGTTCCAGTGCCGCACCGGGTCGTCCGGTGTCGCGCGCGATCGCCGCCAGCACCGCCAGCGCCGTTGCCAGCACGTCGTCCGGCGAACCCGAGTGGGTGCGCACGACCGTCTCGGCCAGCTCCTCCGCGCGGCGCCGGTCGTGGCCGAGCAGCGCCATCATCCGGGTGATCTCCACCCACGGCGCGAGTTCCGGCAGCAGGTCGGGTTCGGCGAGCAACGCCTCGGAGATCGCCGCCGACTCGCTGTGCCGCGCTCCCAGCAACGTCGTCGTGGCGACGCAGTGCCGCAGTTTGGCCGCGGGTTCCGGGGAGACCTGGCGGGACAACGCGTCCTGCGCGAGCGCTTGCGCGGCGGTGAGCTTCCCGGCCGCGATCAGCGCGCGCACCGCGACGACCGTGCGGTGCACCAGCGAAGCGGACGCCTGGTCGGTGAGTTCGAGTGCCCGCACCGCGAGTTCGGCCGCGGCGTCAGGCGCGTTCCACAGCACGGCGATCGCCGCCGCGACCAGTCCGTCGATCGACCGCACGTCACCGCGCTGGGCGCCGTGCAGGAGGTGTTTGGCGGCGTGGACGGCGGAATCCCCGCGCCGCAGCAACATCTCGCCGGCCTCGCGGTGCAGCGCGCGACGCACCGGCGGTGGCACGGAGTCGGCGACCAGCCGCCAGAGCAGCTCGTGCCGGAACGCCAGGCGGTCGTCCAGCGACGTCACCACCCCGGCGCCGATGACCTCCTCCAGGGAGGGCAACAGGATCGCGGTGCTGGAGGCGAGCATCTCGGCGACGTCACCGGGTTCGAAGCGGGGACCGAGCACGGACGCGACCTGCAGCACGTGCCTTGCTTTGCCGCTCAACGAACTGACGCGGTCGCGGAGCAGCGACTCGGTGCGCCGCGGCGAGCGGTCGGACCTGAGCGACGCGTGCTCGGCGGTGATCACGATCTGACCGTCTTCGCCGAGCGCCTGGAAAAGACCGACCAGGGCCCCGGGATTTCCCTGGGCGGTCGCCGCCAGCGCCCGGAGATCGTGATCGGGAACGCCTCCGGCGAGATCGGCGACGAGGTCCACCACCACGTTGTCCGGCAACGGTCGCAGCTCGATCCGCAGGGCTCCGCGCTGTGCGGCGGCGGCGAACAGGCGGTCCGCTCCCTCGCCGCAGCGGCGGGCGAGCAGCCAGACGACCTTCTCGTGGGTGGGGGCGGGGAGCAGGGCGCGCAGCGCGGTCAGGGTCGCGGGCTCGGCCAGGTGGAGATCGTCCAGCACGACGAGCGTGGGACCGTCGGGGTGCCGTTCGGCCAGGCGGGCCAGCAGAAAGGGCTGATCCAGTTCGTCCTGTGCCGTGGCGACTTCGAAACCGCGGCGCGTGGCGACGGCGGCCAGCTCGCTCAGCAACCGCGTCTTGCCGGTTCCCGCCGCGCCGTCCACCAACACCACACCGGTGCCCGCGTCCAGCACACCGCTGAGGAGTTCCCGTTCTCCCGCACGGCCGCGGAACACTCCGTCCCGATTCCCCGACACCCATTTTCCTTTCGCTCCGCGGCGGCGGAGATGAAGATCTGCCTTACCACAACGACCTGCATCCCGACCAGCCCTGAGGCAGCACCTCTAGGCCGTTGGGATGACCACAGGAGGCCACTGTCCGGCTGCCGCTACCCATTCGAGTAGTTGCCCGGCGGATCATACGGGCCGCCACCCTGTTGAGACGCCCATAGCGCAGGAACCTTTACCTGGGCAAGTGGCGCGCTTTCTCATAGCATCAATTCCGCTGATCCATTCACCCACGGATTGTGGAGAGATCTTGGAAAACCGGCTGAAAGTGTGGTGTGCCGGAATCAGCGACCGAGTGACGCCGGGCACGACCACCGTGGTGGAAGGCGCTCCCGGTACCGGGAAGACCGCGGCGCTGGACGACCTCGCCGCGCGCTGGGAAGCTTCCGGCCGGCATGTCGTGCGGGCGCGCGGCAGTGCACTGGAGAGCGACCTGCCGTTCGGGATCGTGGCCCAGCTCTTCGACATGATCGACCCGGATGTAGTGCCCGCGGAGGCGCTGGGCGCGCTGCGGCTGACCGCGCCGGCCGCCGACTTCGCCGTGCTGCACGGCGTGTACCGGCTGGCCGCGACGCTGGCGGGCACGTCGGGCCTGCTCATCGCGGTGGACGACGCGCACTGGGCGGACGCCGCGTCGTTGCGCTGGCTCGCCTATCTGACGTTGCGGGTCCAACGGTTGCCCATCGCGGTCGTGCTGACGGTGGGTGCGGGCGAGCGGTGCGACGACCCTTCTCATGGCGAGATCATGGCCGCGTGCGGACGTGTGACGCTCGACAACATGTCCGCGGACGCCGTCGCCGCGTTGATCTCCCCCGCCCCGGCTCCCGAGTTCGTCGCGGCGTGCCTGGCGGCGACCGGCGGCAATCCGCTGGCGGTGACCCGTCTGGTCAGGGCGTTGGCGGAGGACGGGGTGCCACCGACCGCCGAGGCCGCGTGGCGGGTCGCGCACCGCGGCGCGGAGGTGTCCGGCGAGATCATGGCGGCCCGGCTGCGGCGTCGTCCGGCCGCCGTGGTGGCCGCGGCGCACGCGCTGGCCGTGCTCGGACCGTCCCCGCATCCCGGCGTGCTGGCCGAACTGACCCGGCTCTCGCCGGCCGAGCTGGCCGAGGCCGTCCGGACGGTCGAACTGCTCGGGGAGGCCGGACCGGCCGTGCTCAACGACATGCCTGCCGTTGCGCGGGCTGCACTGCATCTGCGGGCCGCACAGTCGTTGCGCACGCACGGTGCGTCCGACCGGGTGGTGGCCGAACATCTGCTGGAGACCTCGCCGGGGCTGGAACCGTGGGCGGGCGAGGTGCTCGACCGGGCCGCGCAGGAGGCGGTGAACCGGGGTGACACCTCGGGTGCCGCGCGGTTGTTGTGGCGGACCCTGCGCGAATCGGTGGCGAACCCGTCGCGGGCACTGCGGTTGCTGGGTGTCGCGGAGCTGGTCGGCGACCTGCCTGGTGCCACCGCACGATTGCGGGAGGCCTTCGAGTCCGATTCGGACGATCCGGAGTCCGCCGTCGCGCTGTCGTACGCCTTGCACGCCGAGGGAAAACCGGCCGAGCTGGCTTCGGTGCTGGCCGGTTCGCCGTGGGCGCGGGCACATCTGGCCGTGCACGGGTTGGTGTGGCAGGAGGCCGTGCCCTCGTCGGTCTCGCTCGACACGCCCGCCGGGGTGCTGCACCGCGTGATGGTCGGTGACATCAGCGCGGCCGAGGCGGTTCTGCTCGTGTCGGCGGAGAGCACGATGTCGTCGCTGACGTCCGCGATGATCCTCAACCTGGCCGACTCACTGGACGCGGCACTGGCGCTGCTCGACGACGTGGATCGCACGCAGCCTCCCGCAGTGCGGGCGCTGACGTACGTCATGCGGGCGAACGTCCAGCGGCGTAAGGGAGATCTGGTGTCCGCCCGCGCCGAGCTGGAGCTGGCGAGCGACCAGCTGCGGCAGGATCGGCGCTGGCACGCGGTTTCCGCGTGGCATGCCGCGTTGCTCGCCGACATCCTCCTGGAGGAAGGGCACACCGACGAGGCCGCGGCGGTGATCGCCGAGGCGATGACGGAAGAAGCCCGCAGGACGTGGACCTACGCCAGTCTGCTCACGACTCAGGGCCGGATGCTGACCGTGCGAGGGGCCGACCACGAGGCGCTGGAGTCGTTCCTGGCGGCGGGACGGCACTGCGGGGGCTGGCCCTATCGCAATCCCGCGCCACTGGCCTGGCGTTCCGGGGCCGCGCTGGCCTGTGCGGCGCTGGGAGACGGCGAACGGGCGCGCGAACTCGCGCTGGAAGAGGTCGAGCTCGCGCGCGTTTGGGGCGCGCCAAGGGCGTTGGGCATGGCGTTGCGCGCGGCCGGCCGGGTCACCGCGGGCGCGGCCGGGCGGACGCTGCTGGAAGAGGCCGTGCGGGTGCTGCGCTCGTCACCCGCCCGGTTGGAGTTGGCGCGTGCGTTGGTCGACCTCGGCGTCGTGGCCCGGCGACAGGGCGATTCCTCCTGTGCACGAACAAGTCTGCGGGAAGCGGTGGACCTGGCGCAGAAGTGCGGATCTTCCGCGATGGCCGCGCGGGCGCACTCCGAACTCGTGGCGACCGGCGCCGGGCCTCGGCGGATGCGCCAGACCGGGCCGACGGCGCTGACCCCGACCGAGCACCAGGTGGCGGCGCTGGCGGCACGCGGCCGTTCCAACGAGGAGATCGCCGCCACGTTGCTGATGCCCGCGGACTCGGTCGAGGGCGTGCTGTCCGGGACCTACCGCAAACTCGGTGTCTCCGGCCGGTTGCAGCTCGCCGAAGCGCTCGACGCCGGGTAACCGGCCAGGTGTTCCTGGATGCGGGACGCGTCCTCGGCCCGGTGCTGCGCCCGGTACAGCTCCAGGGACCGCTGCCAGGTGGCTCGCGCCAGGTCGTGGTGCCCGAGAGCGCGCTGGGTGTGCCCGAGCCGCTTGAGCGTGTCGGCTTCGTGGTAGTCGTAACCGATCTCGCGGATCAGGCTGAGCGCCTGCTGGTAGCGGTCGAGCGCCTGAGCGAGGTCCCCGGTGTGGTGGGCGATGTACCCGAGGCTGTCCACCGTGGTCGCTTCCAGTTCGCGGTCGCGGTTCTGGCGAGCCATCGTGAGAGCGGTCTCGCAATGGACGCGCGCCTGCTCGTACTGCCCGAGCTGGGCCTGGTGCCAGCCGACCTGGGTGTGGGACCACGCCTCGTAGACGGGCAGGCCGATGTCCTGGAACAGGCGCAGCGCGGGAACGGCGTGGTCCAGCGCCAGCCGGTCGTCGCCCAGTTCCTCGCCGAACCCGGCGAGGACGTGGTGCGCGTTGGCCTGGCCCATGACATCGCCCATCTCCTCGCAGGCCGCGAGGACGACACGGAGGTGCTGGAAGGCTTCGGTGTGCAGGCCCAGTCCGCCGCAGGCGACGCCGAGGCGTTTCCTGACCAGGGTCCGCACGCGCTCGTCGGTCGTGTGCTCCACGGCCGCCATCCCGGCCCGCCACACCGCGACGAGGTCGTGGTAGTTCCCCCTTCGGCGCAGGTACGTGTCGACACCCCAGGCCAGGTGCCAGACCTTGTCGTGCCAGCCGTGTTCCGCGGCCAGTTCCTGCACGGCGAGCAGGTTCGGGAACTCGGCGGCCAGCCACTCCATCGCGGCCGCGCCGTCGCCGAACTCGCGCGGGACGCAGCCGGGTGCGGGCGGTCCGAGCTCGACCGGATCTCCCGGCACGTCCAGCACGCGCTCGGCCGCGAACGCGGTGTGCACGTAGAAGTCGACTACCCGTCGCGGCACGGCGGTGTCGTGCCGGCCGCGTTCACCGGCGTACAACCGGACGAGGTCGTGCATCCGGTAACGGCCGGGGGCGTGTTGATCGACCAGGTGCGCCTGTTCCAGTTCGCGCAGGCAGGTGCGGACGCGGGCGATCGGCAGAGCGGTGAGGCTCGCGGTGGCGGCCAGGCCGATGTCCACGCCGGGAGCAAGCCCGAGCGCACCGAACACGGCCGCCGCTTCGGCGGACAAAGCGTTGTAGGACCACGAGAACACGGCACGCAGGTTCACCAGGTCCTCGCCCGCGTCCAGCGTGTCCAGGGCGCTTTGCTCGCGCAGTTCGTCGACCAGCACCGACAACGGGAAGTCCGGATGCGCGGTGGCGCGGGCGGCCACGATGCTGATCGCCAGCGGCAGACCCGCGCAGCAGGCCAGCAGTTCCTCCGTCACACCAGGTTCGAGCCGGTGTTCGCCCAGATGCGTGGCCAGCAGCCGACGTGCCTCGTCGTCGGTCAGCCGGGCCAGGTTCAGCGCATGTGCGCCGTGCGCGGCGACCAGCCCGCTGAGGTGGCGGCGGCTCGTCACCAGCACGAGGCAGGTCGGGCTGCCGGGCAGCAGCGGGGCCACCTGGGCGCTGTCGACAGCGTTGTCAAGGAAGACGAGCATCCGTTTGCCCGCGACGAGGCTGCGGTACAGACCTGCTTGCGCGTCCACGTCGACCGGGACGCCGGAGGGCGCGACACCGAGCGCGTCGAGGAAGCCGCGAATGGCGGTCGCGGCGGGCATCGGTTGGCCTGCGGGATCGAACCCACGCAGGTTGACGTACAGCTGGCCGTCGGG
The DNA here is from genome assembly GCF_002150765.1 of Lentzea kentuckyensis. GTDB lineage: Bacteria > Actinomycetota > Actinomycetes > Mycobacteriales > Pseudonocardiaceae > Lentzea > Lentzea kentuckyensis. The sequence goes on along the minus strand of NZ_MUYM01000050.1, from coordinate 120,922 downwards.
GAACCGGTCGAGGTGCAGGTACGCCCAGTGCGACGCCAGCCAGGTCTTGCCCATCCCGCCGAGTCCGCCGATCGCGGAGATCACCACGGTGTCGTTGTGCTGTCCCGCGGCGGCGTCGAGGCGGGCCAGCTCGCGGGTTCTGCCGGTGAACAGCCGTGGCCGGGCGGGAAGTTGTTGCGGTATCTGCGGTTTGGCTCGTCCGGCCGGCACCGTGAGTGCCGGGTCGGCCGCGAGGACCTGTTCGTGCAGACGGCGCAACGGTTCGCTGGGATCGGTGCCGAGCTCGTCGGCCAGCAGCTTGCGCACCTGCTGGTAGTGCTCCAGCGCGTCGGCAGTGCGGCCGCTGCGGTACAGCGCGAGCACGAGCTGCCCCGCCAGGCGTTCGTCCAGCGGGTGCTCGGCCACCCACGCGGTCAGGTCGGGCAGGAGTGCGGCGTGCAGGCCCAGGCGGAGCTGGACGTCGACGAGGTCGAGCCGGACCGCGTGCCGGTGGTGGATCAGCGTGGCGCGCAACGACTCCAGCCAGGCGGTGCCCAGTCCGGCGAACGGTTCCCCTCCCCACAACTTCAGCGCCTCCTCCAACAGAGCGGCGGCCTCGCTGTCGGCACCGGCGGCGCGTCCGTCCTCGACGAGCCGGCGAAACCGGTGCAGGTCCACGGTTTCCGGGTCGGCGGTGAGCTGGTAGCCGGTCGACCTCCTGGCGATCGTCACCCCCGCCGCGGGTGCCAAAGCGTTGCGGAGCATGGTGATGCTGTGCTGAACGGCGGCACGCGGCTTGCGCGGAAGGCGGCGATCGCTCCACACCCGATCCACCAGTTGGTCCACTGACACCACCTGGTTCGCCTCGACCAGCAAAACCGCCAGCACAGCACGGAGTTGCGCGTACCCGATCGCGACCGGCCGGCCGTGGACGTGCGCCTCGACATCGCCGAGCAGTCGGAACCGCACCGTCATCTGGTTTCCTCCCCGTGCCCCTTCAGCATGCATACCGGGGCACGGGGAGGAAGTCACGTCACGGCCAGATCTGCCACCACTGGTCGTTGTAACCGAGAATGCAGTTGTAGGTCACGGCGCTCTCACCGTTGTTGCCCTTGTTGGACGGTACGGCGAGGCAGCGGCCGTTCTTGTAGTTGCGCAACCGGTAGTGGACGTTGTCGGGCATGAGTTCCGGCAGCCACCACTGGTCGTAGTAGCCGTCGACGCAGTCGTACTGCACGACCTTGGCGCCGTTCCTCGGGTTCGCCGCGGCGACGCACCGGCCGGTGTTCTGGTTGCGGAGCCGGTAGTACCCCGGCGCGGCGTCGATCGGCTCGAAACGCCAGTACTGGTCGGTGAACGAGGAGATGCAGTCGAAGTGGATCACCGGCGTGCTGTTGCCCGCGAAGGTCACCGCGAGGCACTTGTGGTGGTAGTTGTTGATCAGGTTCTGGTACGTGCCCGGATTGATGCCTCGCACCGCCGGTGGCTGCTGCTGCTCCGTGGCCACCGCCGCGGCCGGCACCAGGAACAGCGCGGCCGTCGCGGCCACCACGAGCGTCAACGCCTTGCGTAACCAGATTCTCATCGATCCTCCAGAGTCCCGGTCTGACCCGCTCAGCGTCACCCCCTGCCCACTGGCGATTCGTTGGCGTCGAATGAGTGAGCAGGTCAGACTGGTTCGGACCCGTTCGGCCGATGGTTTCCGTTGCGACGTTCGGCCTATCGTGCTGCGCATGGCGAGTGACTTGCAGAGGCGCAAGGTGTCGGTGGTGTTCGGCGCGATGGACGCCAACAGCGACGGCTACCTGGACGAAGGCGACTTCCGCGCGCTCACCGCGCGCTGGGTGACGTTGCGCGGCGGCGACGAGGAACTGCTGTCCGGGGTGATGATGGGTTGGTGGGCGACCCTGTCTGCGGCCGCCGGCCAGGACCGGGTGACCATCGACAACGTCCTGAGCATCGTGGACGCGCTCCCGAAGACCCCGGAGGCGGTCACCGACACGGCGGACGCGATGTTCGGCGCCGTGGACGAGAACCGCGACGACTACATCTCCTCGGACGAGTACCAGGCGATGATCACCGCGTGGCTCGGGCACGACGGCGTCACCGACTTCGCCGCGCTGGACGGCGACGGCGACGGCCGGCTGTCGCGCGAGGAATTCGCCCAGCTGTGGCTGGAGTTCTGGGCCGGCGACAACGCGGAGGCCGCCGGCACCTACGTCTTCGGACCCGTCTAGTAGTGCTTTGTCGGGTCCGGAGGGACGGACTTCCGCGACAGCGGGCACAGGCGACCCCGGTGGTCGCGTTCTCACGATGCCGCACCTGTAAGTTGGTTGTAGTTACGAGCCGATGTAATCGANNTCAACTACCACCAACTGCGCTGGTGCACGAGGGTGAAGAACTCCTGACGTGACGCGGGATCCTGCCGCAGCACGCCCTGCAGCGCCGACGTGACGGTGCGGGATCCGTTGACCCGCACCCCGCGCAACGTCATGCACATGTGCTCGGCCTCGATCACGACGCCGACACCCTTGGGCCGCAGGTGTTCCCGCAGCCAGTCGGCGACCTGCTTGGTGAGCCGTTCCTGCACCTGCAGGTCGCGGGCGAACATCTCCACGACCCGGGCGAGCTTCGACAGGCCCAGGATCCGTTCGCCCGGCAGGTAACCGACGTGCGCGACCCCGTGGAACGGCAGCATGTGGTGCTCGCACAACGACTGCACGGGAATCCCGCGCGCCAGCACGAGTTCGTCGTAGCCCTCGTCGTTGGGGAACGTCGTCAGGTTGAACGTGCGCGGGGTGAGCAGCTCCGCGTACGCGTCGGCGACGCGGCGCGGCGTGTCGGCCAGGTGCACCGAGAACGGGTCCTTGCCCAGTGCCTTGAGCAGGTCGGCGACCGCCTGCCGCGCCCCTTCGGTGTCGATCGCGTCGGTCATCGAGCGGCCGCGAGCCGGGACAGCGCCAGCGCGCCGACCAGCAGACCGAAGTCGCGCAACGCGATGTCGTAGTAGCCGGGCCCGGTCACCAGGTTCACGATGATCCCGAGCAGCCAGGCGGCGACGACGAGCCCGCCCCACTTCGGCCGCAGCGCCACCAGCACGCCGGCCACGATCTCGATCACGCCGACGAGGTACATCGCGGTCTGCGGGCTGCCGGGCACGATCGAGTCGATCCACGGCGCCAGGTAGACGGGCCAGTCCACGAGCAGGTTGAAGAACTTGTCCAGCCCGAACAGGATCGGCGCCACCGTGAAGACCGTGCGCAGCAACACGAACGCCTGCGTCGCCGGTTCCGTGCGCGTCAGGACTGCCATGACTCCTCCTTCTAACGACAACTTCGACTAACGTTAGAACCAGGTGCCGAATTTCGTCAACTGGAGTAGGTTTTAGAGATGGCCGACCACGTCGCCGCCGTCGCGGCCCTAGACGAGCCGAACCGGCGCAAGCTCTACGACTACGTGGTGCGCCAAATCGCGCCCATCAGCAAGGACGAGGCCTCCGAGGCCATCGGGCTGCCGCGCACGACCGCCGGGTTCCACCTCGACAAGCTGGTCGAGATGGGGCTGCTGGACGTGATCCACGAGCGGCGGTCGGGCCGGACCGGACCAGGCGCGGGACGGCCGGCGAAGCTCTACCGGCGATCGGGCGAGCAGATCGAGGTGTCGCTGCCGGATCGGCGGTACGAGGCGGCGAGCCACCTGCTCACCGACTCACTCCTCGAAGCCCAGACCACGGGCGAACCGCCGCGCGAGATCCTGAACCGGCGCGCCTACGAGTGGGGCGAGGACCTGGCGACCGGCGCGAACGGCGACGTCACGCGGGCGTTGGAGGACCTCGGCTTCGAACCGCGGCAGGACGGCACGACGGTCCTGCTGGGCAACTGCCCGTTCCACAGCCTGGCCCAGAAGCACACTCAGCTGGTGTGCGGGATGAACCTCTGCCTGATCAGCGGAATCCTGGACGGCATCGAGGCGCGCAGCCACACCGCGCGCCTCGATCCGTCACCAGGTCACTGCTGCGTCCGCCTGGAGCGGAACGGACCGACACCCTCATCCGATGAGCGGTGAGGGTGCCGGCCCGGTCGAAATCAGGTGATCAGCGCTGGAGCGTCAGCACAGCCGGTCGCCAGGGCAGGGAGTTGTAGGGCTGGCCGTCGGACCCCGGGTCACGCCCCTGATAGAGGAGCTGGAGGTTGCAGGGGTCGATCGTCTTGGTCTGGTCCGGGTTGGTGCGCACCAGGTCGCCGTGACTGATGTCGTTGGTCCACGTGACACCGGTGTTGGCCTTGCCGGCGAACGGATTGCTCTCCGAGGCCGCCTGTGGGGTCCACGAGCCGCCCAGGCTGGTGGCGGTGAACGAGCGGAAGTAACGGCCGCGCGCGCCGATCGCCTCGACGATCATGAGGTACTGGTTCTGGTCCTTGACCTTGTAGACCTCGACCGCTTCGAACAGGTTCTCCCTCGTATCGGTCATGATCGTCGTGTACGACGTGCCGAAGCTGCCGGGGAAGTTCCCGATCGGCATGGTGGCGCGGTAGATGTTTCCGTTGTCACCGGCGAAGAACAGGTACATGTTCGTGCCGTCGCCGATGATCGTCTGGTCGAGGGCGCCACCGCCGGGGATGTTGCCGGAGAAGAGTTCCTGCGGCGCCGACCACCCGTTGGCGTTGGTGGGGTCGCTCGTGGTCCGGTAGCTGAACGTGGTGGGACCCCACTGGTAGGCGAGCACCCAGATGTTCTTCGGTGCGAAGTAGAACAGCGTGGGTGCGACGGTACCGAGGTTCATCGTGTTCTGCGGAGCCGAAGCCATGTCGGACCAGTTGGTGAACGCGCCGAAGTTCATCGAGCCGTAGTGCTGCCCCGTCGAGTCGACGGTCGACCCGTAGACGAGGTGCTTGCCGTTGTGAACGACGGTGCTGAAGTCCTTGAGCGAGACCCACCCGGACTTCGGGTTCGCCAGCACGCCCGTCGACGACCAGCGGTAGCTCGACGGGAGCTGGCACGATCCGCCCGGCCCGCCACCCACACGGACCAGTTGCCAATGCTGGTTGGAGCCGTTCCAATCGCCGTACTGCACGACCGCGGCCCCATCCGCGGTCGACAGGCCGGTCACCTCGACGGCCTTGCCGCTGTTGCGATTGATCAGTCTGACGTGGCCGCCGTCGGAGTCCGCGAGCCGGAACTGCTGGTTGGTGCCGTTGAGATCCGCCCACTGCCGGATCTTCCCGCCATCCGCGTTCGACCAGCCGTCCACGTCGAGGACCTTGCCGGAGTTCTTCGACTTCAACCGGTAGTAGCCGCCCCCGGAATCGACGAACTGCCACTGCTGGTTGGCCCCGTCGTGCCGAGACCACTGGTGGATCACCGCCCCGTCCGCGGTGGAAGCACCCGCGACGTCCATCGCCTTGCCGCTGTTGCGGTTGATCAGCACGTACCACGCGTTCGTGTCGACGGTCGCCGCCGACGCCGCGCCGGGGTTGAACGCGACCGCCACGGCAGCCACGACGACGGCCGCGAGCACGGCGCTCAGCGCGGACTTCCACCGGCTGCGCCGGAAACCGGCCGCACGGTGACGCAGTGAATCCACAGTGATTCCCCCTCGAAGTCGATCCGCACGTTGTTAGCGCTAACAATCACCTCCTTGTGAAACTGCCAGATCTTTTCCGGGCACTCAAGGGCAACCGCTCGGTAACCTGCCCCACCAGCGAATTCGTCGAACAATGCGTCGAATCGCGTTCGACACCGAGGGCACGCCTGGTCGAATTCAAATCGCGCTTTCGCCCCGGTGCGACCGTGCGGAAATCGCCCGCCCCACGAGTGGTCGATGAAGGGCGCCTTCCTCGACCTGAGGTGGATGAAGGCGCCCTTCATCCACCTCAGGCGCCGTCTTCGAGGTCGCCCTCGGTCTCCAGGTAGGCGGCGCGGAGAGCGTCCAGAGTGGACGGTTCCGGGTGCTCCCACATCTTGCGCTCGGCCGCCTCCAGCAGGCGTTCGGCGATGCCGTGCAACGCCCACGGGTTCGAGGTCTGCAGGAACTTGCGGGTCTCCGGGTCGAGCACGTACGTCTCGGTCAGCTTCTCGTACATCCAGTCCGCGACGACGCCGGTCGTGGCGTCGTAGCCGAACAGGTACTCGACCGTCGCCTGCAGCTCGAACGCGCCCTTGTAGCCGTGCTGCCGCATCGCCCCGACCCAGCGCGGGTTCACCACGCGGGCCCGGAAGATCCGTGACGTCTCCTCGGTCAGCGTGCGGGTGCGGACCGCCTCCGGGCGCGTGCTGTCACCGACGTACGCGGCGGGTGCCTTGCCCGTCAACGCCTTCACCATCGTGACCATGCCGCCGTGGTACTGGAAGTAGTCGTCCGAGTCGGCGATGTCGTGCTCGCGGGTGTCGATGTTCTTGGCCGCCACCGCGATCCGCCGGTACGCCGACTCCATGTCCTCGCGCGCCGCGACCCCGTCGACCCCGCGGCCGTACGCGTAGCCGCCCCACACCGCGTAGACCTCGGCGATGTCCGACGAGTCACGCCAGTTGCGGCTGTCGATCAACGGCAGCACGCCCGCGCCGTACGCGCCCGGCTTGGAACCGAAGATCCGCAGCGTGGCCCTGCGCTCGTCGCCGTGCTCGGCGAGATCGGCGACCTTGTGCGCGTGCACGAAGTTCTGGTCCGCCGGCTCGTCCAGGTTCGCGACCAGCTGCACCGCATCGTCCAAAAGGGACACCACGTGCGGGAACGCGTCGCGGAAGAACCCGGAGATCCGGACCGTGACGTCGATGCGCGGCCTGTCCAACTCCTCCAGCGCGATCACTTCGAGGCCGGTGACGCGGCGGGACTGGTCGTCCCACACCGGTCGCACGCCCAGCAGCGCGAACACCTCGGCGATGTCGTCGCCGGCCGTGCGCATCGCGGACGTGCCCCACACCGACAGCCCGACGGAAGGCGGCCACTCGCCGTCGTTCTCCTCGCGGTACCTGGCGAGCAGCGAGTCCGCCATCGCCTGGCCGGTCTCCCACGCGAGGCGCGACGGGATGGCCTTCGGGTCGACCGAGTAGAAGTTGCGGCCGGTCGGCAGCACGTTCACCAGACCGCGCAACGGCGAACCCGACGGGCCGGCCGGGATGTAGCCGCCGTCCAACGCGTGCAGCACGTTCGTCATCTCGTCCGTGGTGCGGGCGAGCCTGGGCACGACCTCGACGGCCGCGAACTCCAGGATCTTCTGCACGTCCGTCGACTCGTGCAGGGTCTTCGCGACCTCGCGGTCCCAGCCCGCGTCCTCCATGGCCTGGACGAGGGCCCGAGCCTGTTCCTCAACGGCGTCGACGTCTTCGCGCGCGGTGGTCACCAGCCCCAGGGCTTCCCGCAGCCCCGGCAGCGCGGCGACCTGGCCACCCCACATCTGCCGTGCCTGCAGCATCGCGAGCACGAGGTTGACCCGGACGCTGCCGGTCGGCGCCTCGCCGAGGATGTGCAGGCCGTCGCGGATCTGGACGTCCTTGACCTCGCACAGCCAGCCGTCGACGTGCAGCAGGAACTCGTCGAACTCGGCGTCGTGCGGCCGGTCGTCGAGGCCCAGGTCGTGGTCGAGCTTCGCGGCCTGGATCAGCGTCCAGATCTGCGCGCGGATCGCCGGCAGCTTCGCCGGGTCCATCGCGGAGATGTTGCCGTACTCGTCGAGCAGCTGCTCCAGCCGCGCGATGTCGCCGTAGCTGTCGGCGCGGGCCATCGGCGGCACCAGGTGGTCGACCAGCGTGGCGTGCGCGCGCCGTTTCGCCTGCGTGCCCTCACCGGGGTCGTTGACGAGGAACGGGTAGATCAGCGGCAGGTCGCCGAGTGCCGCGTCGGTGCCGCAGGACGCCGACATGCCCACGGTCTTGCCGGGCAACCACTCCAGGTTGCCGTGCTTGCCGACGTGCACCACGGCGTCCGCGCCGAACGACGACTCGATCCACCGGTACGCCGCGAGGTAGTGGTGCGACGGCGGCAGGTCCGGGTCGTGGTAGATCGCGATCGGGTTCTCGCCGAACCCGCGCGGCGGCTGGACGATCACGACGACGTTGTTCGACCGCAACGCGGCCAGCACGATCTCGCCGTCCTTCGACTTGCTGCGGTCGACGAACAGTTCACCGGGTGCCTCACCCCAGTGCTCCTGCATCGACTCGCGGAAGTCCTCTGGCAGCGTCTCGTAGTACGCCCGGTAGTCCGCCGCCGCGATGCGCACCGGGTTGCTCTCGAACTGCTCCTGCGTCAGCCAGTCCGCGTCCTGGCCACCCGCCGCGATCAACGCGTGGATCAACGCGTCGCCGTCCAGTTCCGCTACGCCCGGCAGCTCGTCGCCGATGTCGTATCCGTGCTCCTGCATGGCTTTCAGCAACCGCACGGTGGACGCGGGCGTGTCGAGCCCGACCGCGTTGCCGATGCGGGAGTGCTTGGTCGGGTATGCCGACAGCATGACCGCGATCTTGCGTTCGCTGATCGGGATGTGCCGCAACCTACCGTGCCGGACCGCGATGCCCGCGACGCGCAGCGACCGTTCCGGGTCGGCCACGTAGACGGTGAGCCCGTCGGAGTCGATCTCCTTGAAGGAGAACGGAACCGTGATGATCCGGCCGTCGAACTCCGGGATCGCGACTTGGGTCGCGGTGTCCAAAGGAGACAGTCCGTCGTCGTTCTCGTCCCACGACTCGCGGCTGGAGGTGAGGCACAACCCCTGCAGAATCGGCACGTCGAGCGCGGCGAGCGCACCCACGTCCCACGCGTCGTCGTCGCCACCGGCACTCGCCTTCGCCGGGTTCGTGCCACCGGCCGCGAGCACCGTCACGATCAGCGCGTCAGCCTGACGCAGGGTGTCGAGAAGTTCGGGCTCCGCGGTGCGCAGCGACGAGCAGTAGACCGGCAGCGGCTTGCCGCCCTTGGCCTCGATCGCGTCGCACAACGCGTGCACGAACGCCGTGTTCCCGGCCACGTGATGCGCGCGGTAGTAGAGCACCGCGACCGTCGGGCCTTCCGCGCTGGTCTCGCGTTCGAGCACACCCCACGTGGGCGTGGCCGTCGGCGCCTCGAAGCCGTGTCCGGTGAGCAGCACGGTGTCCGACAGGAACTTGTGCAGCTCGGTGAGGTTCGCCGGCCCGCCGTGCGCGAGGTAGAGGTGCGCCTCGGCGCACACGCCACCGGGCACCGTCGACAGCTCCATGAGCGCCGCGTCCGGCTGCTGCTCACCGCCGAGCACCACCACGGGCACCCCGCTGGCCAGCAGCCAGTCGAGCCCTTCCTCCCACATCCGGCGCCCGCCGAGAATGCGCACCACGACGAGGTCGACGTCGTCGATGAGCGCGGGCAGGTCGTCGGCGGTCAGTCGCGCGGGGTTGCCGAGGCGGTACTCGGCACCGCTCGCACGCGCCGACAGCAGGTCGGTGTCGGAGGTCGACAGCAGCAGGATCACGCAGGCTCCATCCCTCGTGGGGTCCTCGCCCCAAAGTGCGGGTGACTCGGAAGCGGAGTTCCTGACTCCCAGCGTGTTCGCTGGTCACAGTGGCGGGACCGCGCCGGATTCACACCGGCTTCCTCCTGCGCTTCGTCGTTCGGGCTCACCCTAACCGGCGGGTTACAGTCCGACCTATGCGTAGTCACCCGGACGCCTGCCCCGGCGCCGTCGAGCTGCACGCCGCGGCCGACGGCGGCCTGGCGCGCATCCGGGTGCCGGGCGGCACTCTTTCCGCTGCTCAGTGGGACGTCGTGCGACTGGCGGCACTCGAGTTGGGGTCCGGCGTCATCGAGCTGACCTCGCGGGCGAACCTCCAGCTCAGAGGGGTCGCGGACGGCGTCGAGCTGGGCACGCGGCTGGCCGCGGCGGGCCTGCTGCCGTCTGCCACCCACGAACGCGTCCGCAACATCATCGCGGCGCCGTTGGAGGACAACCAGGCGCTGGTGGACGAGATCGACATGGCGCTGTGCGCGGACCCCTCGCTGGCCTTGCTACCAGGGCGTTTCCTGGTGACGGTCGGCGCGTCGGTGAGCGGGCTGGGCGGCGACTTCGGCATGGTCGACGACGTGCTCCTGCTCGCCGGAACCGATACAGGCGTGCGTGTTTCCGACCCTGTCGACGCTGTTGTCACGGCCGCCCGCCTGTTCCAGCAGATGCGTGGAACCGCCTGGCGCCTGTCCGAAGTGGACGACGGTGTGCGAAAGATCACCGAGCACTTCGGGGTCTCGTCCGACGCTTTGTTCACCCCGGCTGTGACGCCTGTCGCACCTTCCCCGACGACTCCCGGCGTCCCACTCGGCCGGCTCGACGCCCACCAGCTGCCCGGCGTCCCACTGCGGCTGACCCCGTGGCGCGGCCTGGTCGTGCCCGCCGGCGCCGACGTCTCCGGCCTGATCACGGCCCCGGACTCGCCGTGGCACGGCGTCAGCGCCTGCACCGGCCGCCCAGGCTGCGCGAAGTCGCTCTCCGATGTGCGTGCTGACGTGCGCGAATGGCTCGGCCGCCAGGAATTGTCAGACCTGCCTGAGACGATAGGAGTGGGGACCCGATCCCCCCAGGGGGCCCGCCAGTCGGAATCGATTCGGCGCCCCGTGCACTGGTCGGGTTGCTCACGCCGCTGTGGTCGTCCGGCCGGCGATGTGATCGAGTTCGTCGCGACCGGCGACGGCTACGAGGAGATCAGGTGACGCAGTACATCAAGGACGGCGCGGAGATCTACCGCCAGTCCTTCGCCACCATCCGCGCGGAGTCGGACCTCACCAGGTTCCCCGACGACGTCGCGAAAGTCGTCGTCCGCATGATCCACGCGTGCGGGATGACCGACCTGCCCGCAGACGTCGGCTTCTCCCCCGGCGTCGTCCGCAACGCCCGCGCCGCGCTCCAGGCAGGCGCGCCGATCCTCTGCGACGCCAACATGGTCGCGTCCGGCGTCACCCGCCGCCGGCTGCCGAAGGACAACGAAGTCCTTTGCTACCTGCAGGATCCGCGCACGCCCGAGCTGGCCAAAACCATCGGCAACACCCGCAGCGCCGCCGCCCTCGAACTCCTCACGGACCGCTTCGAAGGGGCCGTGATCGCGATCGGCAACGCCCCCACCGCGCTGTTCCACCTGATCGACCTGATCGCACAAGGAGCCCCGCGGCCCGCCGCGGTGCTGGGCATCCCGGTCGGGTTCATCGGCGCGCAGGAGTCCAAAGAAGCTTTGGCCGCAACGGATCTGGAGCACCTCGTGGTGCACGGCCGGCGCGGCGGGAGCGCCATGACGGCAGCGGCCATCAACGCGATTGCGAGCGAAGAAGAGTGACGGGCAAGCTCTACGGCGTCGGCCTGGGTCCCGGCGACCCCGAACTCGTGACGGTCAAGGCCGCGCGCCTCATCAGGGAAGCCGACGTGGTGGCTTTCCACAGCGCCCGGCACGGCAGGTCAGTCGCGAAGACCATTGCGGAGCCCTACTTCCGCAGCCAAGATGACCCAAAGCCGCAGATCATGGAACAGCTCGTCTACCCGGTCACCACCGAGGACACGGACGACTACCAGGGCGAGATCGACGCGTTCTACGAGGAGGCCGCGGCCAAGCTCGCCGCGCACCTCGACGCCGGCCGCGACGTCGTCGTCCTCGCGGCGGGCGACCCGTTCTTCTACGGCTCCTACATGCACATGCACAAGCGGCTCGCCGACCGCTACGAATGGGAAGTCGTCCCCGGCGTGACGAGCGTCAGCGGTGCCTCAGCAGTGTTGGGCACCCCGCTGGTGGAACGCGACGAGGTCCTCACCATCCTGCCCGGCACCCTGCCGCCCGCCGAGCTCGCGACCCGCCTCGCCGACACCGACTCGGCCGCGATCCTGAAGCTGGGCCGCACTTTCGGCAACGTCCGCGAAGCCCTCGAAACGTCCGGCCGGCTCGACGGCGCCTGGTACGTCGAGCGTGCCACCACGGGCCGCCAGAAGATCTCACCGCTGGCCGACGTCAACCCCGACGACGTCCCATACTTCTCGCTGGCCCTGCTGCCCAGTCACTCCAAGCCCACCCCGAAGAAGGGCGAGGTCGTGGTCATCGGCCTCGGCCCCGGCGCGCGCACCTGGCTCACCCCGGAAGCCCGCCAGGAACTCGAGGCCGCCGACGAACTGGTCGGCTACTCCACCTACCTCAACCGCGTCCCCGACCGGCCCGGCCAGACCAAGCACGCCTCCCACAACCAGGTCGAGTCGGAACGCGCCGCCTTCGCCCTGGACCTGGCGCGCAAGGGCAAGCGGGTCGCGGTCGTGTCGTCGGGCGACCCCGGCGTCTTCGCGATGGCCACCGCCGTCCTGGAGGTCGCGGCGGAAGCAGGCGACGTCCCGGTGCGGGTCATCCCCGGCGTCACCGCGGCGAACGCCGTGGCGGCCAAGGCAGGCGCTCCACTCGGCCACGACTACGCGGTGATCTCGCTGAGCGACAGGCTCAAGCCGTGGGACGTCATCGCCGAACGCCTGACCGCCACCGCCAGGGCCGACCTGGTGATCGCGATCTACAACCCGGCGTCCAAGGCCCGCACGCACCAGGTCCGCCAGATGCGCGACCTGCTGCTCCAGCACCGCGCCCCGGATACCCCGGTCGTAGTCGGCCGTGACGTCGGCGGTCCCGAGGAGGAAATCCGCGTCGGGACGTTGAAAGACCTCGACCCGGACACGATCGACATGCGCTGCCTGCTGATCATCGGCTCGTCGCAGACCATCGTGACGGACACGGGCGTGGTGTTCACGCCGCGCCGCTATCCGTCCTGAGGAACCTGCCACCACTCAGCGGGCAGACGTGGCGCCCGTCCTCGGGTTTGATGCAGATCTGACTGTGTGAGCCCGAGGAGATGCAGATGAAGGTCGCAGTTGCCGCAAGCGCGGTCGTGGCACTCGTCGCCACAGCACTGATGTCCACCCCCGCGGTAGCGTCCAGCCCCGTGGAATACGTCATCCTGGTGCAGGCCGCACCGAACCGGATCGAGTTACCCGAGCAGTCCTGACCTTCCGGTTCCGGCGAGTCCAGGCCAGCGCAGCACGTCCTCCACCGTCTGCACCACCTCGGCGGGCGGCAGCGGTGGCCTGCGCACGATCACGACCGGAACACCGAGCTGCCGCGCGGCCTCCAGCTTGGCCGACGTCATCGACCCACCGCTGTCCTTGGTCACCAGCACATCGACCCGGTGGTACCGCATCAGCGAAAGCTCACCGTCCACAGTGAACGGACCGCGCGACAGCAGCACCTCGATCCGTTGCGGCATGGGCGGTGCCGGCGGTTCGACCATCCGCGCCAGGAACCACTGCGGACAGTCGGCGAACTCCGCCAGGTCCTGCCGCCCGGTCGTGAGGAACACTCGCGAGCCAGGCAGATTCCTCGCCGCCTCGGCCACGCTGTCCACCCACTGCCACCCGTCGACCGGCGTGAACCCGGGCCGGCGCAGGATCAAAAACGGCACCCCGACCCGCGCACAGGCCTCGAAAGCGTTCGCGGTGATCTGCCGGGCGAACGGATGCGTGGCATCGACGACGGCATCAACCCTGTTGTCCCGCAACCACTGCGCCAGCCCGTGGACCCCGCCGAACCCACCGATCCGCACCTCACCGACCGGCAGCCTGGGCGCGCTCACCCGCCCGGCCAACGACGAAACGACGTGAGGAACGCGAGCAGCCAGCTCCCGCGCCTCCCTCGTCCCGCCGAGGATCAGAATCATCGAACGCGCGTCGCCGAGTACAGGTGACTGTCCGGGAACTGCGTCGCACCCAGCACAGACCCCACGATGATCACCGCGGTCCGCTTGATCCCGGCCGCGGAAACCTGCGCCGCGATGTCGTCCAACGTCCCGCGCAGCACGATCTCGTCAGCACGCGAGGCGTACGCGACCACCGCGACCGGGCAGTCCACGCCGTAGTTCGGCACCAGCTCCGCCACGACCTCGGAAATCCGCTGCACAGCCAGGTGCAGGACCAACGTCGCGTGCGAGCGCCCCAACGTGTCCAGGTCCTCGCCGGGAGGCATCGGCGTGGCGCGCTGCGACGTCCGCGTGAGGATCACCGTCTGGCCCACGCCCGGCACCGTCAGCTCCCGCTGCAACGACGCCGCCGCGGCCGCGAACGCCGGCACGCCCGGCGTCACGTCGTAAGCGATGCCCAACGCGTCCAACCGGCGCATCTGCTCGGCCATCGCGCTGAACACCGCCGGGTCCCCGGAGTGCAGCCGCGCCACGTCCAAGCCCTGTTCTTCAGCGGCGACGAGCTCACCGATGATCTCGTCCAGCGTCAGCTCGGCGGTGTCGACCTTGCGCGCCCCGTCCGGGCAGAAGTCCAGCAGCTCCACCGGCACCAGCGCACCCGCGTACAGGCACACCGGCGACGCGGCGATCAGGTCCCGCCCCCGCACCGTGATCAGGTCGGCGGCCCCCGGACCAGCGCCGATGAAATGCACAGTCACTTGGTCACGCTCCACGTCGTCACGGGCATGTGCGGCCGCCATCCGGTGAACTTGCCGACCGGCGAACCCCGGCTGACCGAGATCCGCACCAGGTCACCGCCGACCTTCGCGTACCACTGCGCCACCACGGCCTCGGACTCCAGCGTCACGGCGTTCACCACCAGCCGCCCACCGGCGCCCAGGGCGTCCCAGCACGTCTGCATCAGGCCCGGCACGGTCAGCCCGCCGCCGACGAAGATCGCGTCGGGCTTCTCCAGTCCCTCCAACGCCTCCGGCGCGCGTCCGATGTGGACCTCGACACCGGGAACGCCCAGGGAAGCAGCGTTCCGCACGATCCGCTCAGCCCTCTCGGCGGACTGCTCCACCGCGATCGCCCGGCACGTCGGATGCGTCCGCGACCACTCGATCGCGATCGAACCCGACCCGGACCCGACGTCCCACAACAGCTGGCCCGGCAACGGCCCCAGTGTCGACAGCGAAATCGCCCGCACCTCACGCTTCGTCAGCTGGCCATCGGTCTCGTAAGCGTCGTCCGGCAACCCCGGCACCCGCGAGTACGCGCTCCCGGTGCTCTCGATCGCGATGACGCACAGCGGGTCCCAAACTTCCCCGGACCACTGGTAGACCCGCTCGGCGGGCCCACCCAACTGCTCCAGCACGGTGATCGGCCCGGCGATCCCGGCCACGACCGCCGGATCACCGCCCAGCACGAGCACCCGGCGTCCCGGCGTCAGCGCGGGCCGCAGCAGGTCCGGCGAGCGCCCGACCAGCGACACGACCTCGACCTCGTTCAACGCCCATCCGAGCCGCGCACAGGCCAGCGACACCGACGAGGGGTACGGGATCACGGTAACCCGCGAACCCAGGAAACGGACCAATGTCGTGCCAATTCCATGGAACATGGGATCGCCGGACGCCAGCACGCACACGTCGCGGTACTTCTCGAACAACGCGGGCAACGCCGGCACCAGCGGCGAGGGCCACGCGACCCGTTCGAACTCGCCGGGCACCAGTTCAAGCTGCCGCCGCGAGCCCATCAGCACCTTCGCGCCGCGCACAGCCTGTTGCGCGGCGGGCGACAGCCCGTCCCACCCGTCGGCACCGATGCCGACGACGGTGACGTCAGCGCGGTCAGACGGTTCCGGTGACACGCTTCACCCGGATCTCGATCACCACGCGCTCCGGGTTCACCCGAGGCTGCTTGTAGCGAAGCGCATACCGCCGCACGGCCTCGTCGACGGATTCCGCGTCGTCGAGAATGACCGCGGGCCCCTCCAACGTGGACCAGCGCCGACCGTCCACCTGACACACAGCCGCGTACCCGGCCTTGCGCACGTGCTTGACCTTCCACGACGCGCCGTGCGTGATGATCCGCGCGATGCCGTTCTCCTGGTCGAGCGTCACTCCGACCGGCACGACGTGTGGAGTCCCATCCGGACGCACGGTGGACAGCGTGCACAGGTGCCGCTCGGCCCAGAACTCGGCGAACTCGGCGCCCCGCTCGATCGACATGTCACGCATCATGCAATGCGACGCCCTCGAAACGAAATCGGGCCCGCCGGCATCGCCGACGGGCCGTCATTCGGGTGCTACTACGGGTAACTGACGACGTTCACCGGCACCGTGCCCGGCGGCGTCACCCCACCCACGTTGTTCACGACGTGGGTGATCGTTCCCTGGTAGTTGAGCGACACGGTGAGCAGGTTGTGCATCCTCACGCCGGACCGGTTGGGCACCTCGAACGCGTTCTCGGCCCGCACCGACGGATTGACGTTGAAGAAGCAGTAGCTGCCGAGCCCCCACGCCTCGTGCGTGGTGACGCTGTCGCCGACCTTGTAGGCCGCGTACCCGGCCTGCCCGTTCGGCCTGTTCCAGGACGCCTGGTCCGGCACGTCGTACGGCATCTCGTTCTGGAAGAAGATCGTCCGCCCGCGCTCGCCGTTCCAGATCACCTGGTACTTCTGGTAGTGCTCGACGAACAACCCGGTGGCCAGCACGTCGTTGCCGTTCACGACCAGACCGGTGTCACCGATCGCCTCGTTCCAGCCCCAGGTACCGGCGTTGCCGTGGTCGGCGCGCCAGATCCAGGTGTGGTCGATGATCGTGTTGTTGCTGTTGACGACCAGGCTGTTGGTCGCCTTGCCCGCCACCGCCCCGCCGACCCGGAAGAACACGTCCTGCAACGTCGTCGGGTTCGCCGCGTGCGACGCCGACGAGCCGGACGGTCCCACGGTCAGCAGCGAGTTCGACAGCGTCGTGCCCGCGTCGAACAGGATGCCCTTGATCCGCACGCCGTCGACGTCCGCGACCTGCATCGCGGTGACACCGTTCTGCGGCACGATCGTCGCGTACCCGATACCCAGCACGACGGTGTTCGGCCGGGTGATGTTGATCGTCTGGTTGACGTTGTAGATGCCGGGCGTGAAGAACAGGTTGCAGCCCTGGCCCAGCGCCGCGTTGATCGTGGCGGCGGTGTCGCCGGCCTTCACGACGTAGAACTGGTTCATCGACAACGACGTGCCGGGCGTACCGCCGTTGATCCACGACGCGCCAGAAGCGTTGGTGCGCAAGGAAGGCAGGAACACCCGGTACGCGCCGTTCTCGAAGTACAGGTAAGGCACGTCACGAGAGACCGGCGTGGTCGCGAGGGTCGTCTCCGGCGGGCTCGGGAACGTGTTCGCGGGTGCGCCCGGAGTCCCGGAGAACACCATGTTCCACACGCCGCCGTCCCAACTGCTGTAGTTGGAATCGCGCGTGTACCACTGCTGCTGCGAGATGGACGCAGTCTGGCCGGACACACGGGTATCAGCCGTGTAGCCACCGGACGCGAACCCGTAACTTGCCGGGTAGAGCGCCAGGTTGCCCCGGATGTCCATCCGACGGAACGGCGCGGCCTGCGCGACCGCCCAGCGGTTGGTGCCGCTGCTCGGGTTGACCGCCATGTTCTCGGCCGAACGCCAGAAGTTCTGCAGCGCAACGCCCTTGTCCGACTCGTTGAACGCGTCCACGGTGATGTCACCGTTGATCACGACGTCACCGGGGTTCTTCCCGAGGCCCGAGACCGACGTGTAGAAGCCGACGTCGTCGTGCACGTTGTAGGTACCCGGCTTGAACAGGTGCGCGACCCGACGGGGCGCCATCTGCGCGGTCAGCGTGTCCTTCTGGTTGTTGAAGTCGGTGTCGAGCTGCGCCTGGATGCTCTGCGCCGACATGCTTGGGTCGAAGACGCGCGTGTTCGGCCCGAAGTTCGGGTTGTCGGGCTGCGTGCACCCCGGCTGCGTGCCGATCGTGTAGGTCGCGCTGGCCACGGCCGAGTTCGCCAGCCCGGACTTGATGCCGATGGCATTCACGGTTCGGCTGCTGGGCACGGAGATCGGCCCGCTGTACACCGGCGAACTGGCCGTCGGCGTCGAACCGTCCACTGTGTACCGGATCGTCGCGCCGGACGTGGCGGTCGAGATCGTCACGGTCTGTGCCGCCGCGTACGCACCACCCGGCGGACTGAACGTCGGCGTGGCGACCGGCGTGCCGATCACGTAGGACGCTGACCCCACCGCGGAGTTCGGCTGGCCGGACTTGATGCCAATGGCGTTGATGGTCCTGTTGCTGGGAACCGAAATCGGCCCGCTGTAGACCGGCGAACTGGTGGTCGGCGTCGAACCGTCAACCGTGTAGCGGATCGTCGCGCCGGACGTGGCGGTCGAGATCGTCACGGTCTGCGCCGCCGCGTACGTGCCACCCGGCGGGCTGAACGTCGGCGTCGCGACCGGTTGCGGCGCACTGTTGTGGGCGTAGCTGAAGTGCGGCGTGTCGTACTGCGGCCCGCTCTTCTCGTAGGTGAACCAGTAGTCGATCACCGTGCCGGCCGACAGCGACCCGACGGTCTTCTGCCAGGTCCCGGCGTTGTTGGTCATCCGGAAGTTCTGCTGCGGCGTGCCGGTGATCAGGTAGTGCACGTCGACGTACAGGGCAGGGGTCGTCGGCGTGAAGTTGATCCGGGCTTGAGTCGCGTCGATCGCGGTCACGTTCTGCGTGTAGTCGTCGGCTGCCTGGGCAGCCCCGACCGTCGCCAATGACGACAGGGCAATCGCTACGGCGGCAAGTCCACGCCGCCATCTCACCTTTGAGAGCGCTCTCACACCTGGAACGGTAAAGCGGAGATGGCAACGAAGGAAGACGAAAGTTTCAGGAAAGGTTCTGAGCTCAACCGGAACGCGAACCGGTCCGGGAAACTGTTTTCACCCGAACGAGCGGCTTCATGGATTGGATACAAGTCATAGCGTCGGCTTATGACTCCATCCACCGCGTACAGCAGGGACCTGGGCGACGAGCTCCGGCGCCTACGGGAGACCTGCACCGGGCTGAAGGGCCACCAACTCGCCGACAAGCTGGGCTGGGACCCGAGCAAGGTCTCAACTGTAGAGCACGGCAAGGCGCGCGCCAGCGAGATCGACCTCATCCAGTACTTGTCCATGTGCGGCAAGGACATCGACTTCGTCAACGACTTCAAGCGCCGCTACCAGTACGCGTTCGACGAGTACCGGGTGCAGGTCTCCGGCAACCTCCGCACGATGGCAATGGCCGAGGCGACCGCCGTCACGATCACGAGTTACGACGTGCTGGCCCTGCCCGGCCTGACGCAGTCACCCGAGTACGCCGATGGCATCTACCGGATGACCGGACTCGTGGCTGAAGAACGCATCCCGAACCTCGTCCAGTACCGGATCGAGCGTCAGGCGATCTTGCGCCGACACAATCGGCCGACTTGCGTGTTTTACATCCATGAGCATGCCCTCCAGTTGCAGGTGGGCAACGCCGAGATCATGGAGGACCAGTACGCCCGTCTGCTGTTCAACACGCACACCATCCGGATCGTGCCCAACGACGCGCCCATCGTCGCCTCCGGCTTCGTGCTCTGGGATTTCCACAAGGCGCGGTCACTCGTCTTCAGCGAAACAAATCTCGCGAACGTCTTCGTCGAAGATCCAGGCGCCATCGCACGCACCAGGCTCTTCTTCGACCGCCTGGATGAGGTCGCCTTGAGTGCGGAACAATCGCGGAGCAAGCTGGCGGAGTACGTCAGCCCACCGCGAGAGGGACTCGATGACTCAGGACCGCACCTGGCGTAAGAGCAGCTACAGCGGCGGAGCGGAGGACGGCAACTGCGTCGAGGTGTCGCTGACCCACGACGCACTGGTGCGGGACTCGAAGAACGCGAGCGGCGACGTCCTCGCGTTCTCGTCCCCCGCCTGGCAACAGCTACTCGTATTCCTCGCAAAGCAGTGACCGAGGATGGCCCTGTTGGCGTCTGCAAGTACCGCCAACTCATGATCCAATCGCCGCTAACTACACCCAACTGACCCGCTGCCACGAACCGGCCACCACGGCGGCCGGTGAGTTGGTAGTAGAAAAGCGCTGGATGATCTTGAGTTGGTGGTACTTGCAGACGCCATGAGCAACAGCGGGGGTGCGGGCATGCTCCTTGGAAGCGGTCAGGTTCCCCGGTTCTCGTTGAGGTAGTTGTAGATCGTGTAGCGGGTGACCTCCAGGACGCCCGCCAAGTGGTCGACCGAGTCGCGGATGAGGAAGAACCCGGCCTCGTCCAGCACCCGCACGACCTGAGACTTGTGCACCTTCTTCATCAGATCGACAGGCACGCCCACGTCAGCGATCGCCTTCTCCACCAACACCCGCTGCAGCGTGTCCACGTCCTGCGGAAACGACTCGACGGGCCCGGAAGCCTCGTGTGCCGCCAGCTTGTTGACGCACAGGCACCCGACGGCAACCCCGGCCGCATCGCGCACGAACGTCGTGGACGACCAGATCGCCCGCCCGTCCGGCGCATAGGTCTCATAGCCGGGCATGTCGGTGGTCGTCCCGCGCCGCACCAACCCCAGCAACAGGTCGGTCATCGGCCCGCCCACCTGCCTCCCCGTCAACGACCCGGCGATAGCGATGATCGAGTTCGGCAGCCGCGACAGGTCGTGGACCACGACCTCGGTGTCCGGTCCCAAGGCCGACGCCAACGAGTCCACCGTCGGCACCAGAGCCGACAACGCCGCCGGCACCGGGGAAACCGTCGAGCTGGACAGCGACTTCAAGGCGGCCCGCACGCGTTCCAACGTGCCGCGCGAAGTGGTGGCATGCGGCGACAACCGGACGTGCTCGGGGCGCACGGTGGCCGCGATGCCGAAGCCGTTCAACGCCTCCCCGACCACCGAAGCGGCCTCGGGCATCGTGAACGCCAAGATCCCGCCCCGGCGTTCACGGGCGGACACGATCCTGCCGCCGCACGACAGCACGATCTCCTCCAGCTCCGAAACCACCGAAGAAACCGCGGCATCGAGCGCGGGAACCCCGGCGACCTCGACCAGTTCCAGCGCCTCCGCGAAGGCTCCGGACACGACCGGCGAGAGGTTCGTGATGTTCCAGGAGGCGGCGTCCGGAGCCGCGTCGTGCACCGCGTTGTCGAACAGGCCCGCGTCCACGGCGCCGGTCCAACCCGATAGAACAGGCGACAATCGTTCCAGGGCGCGGTCCGACAGCACCACGAAACCGGTGCTCCACCCGGCCCGCAACCACTTCTGGCCGCCGACGACCAGCACGTCGGCCAGCTCCCACGGTTCGTCGACCACGCCGAAACCCTGGATGCCGTCCACGATCAGCAACCGGTCACCGATGACCTCGCGCAACGCCGCCAGATCCGCGCGATAACCGGAGCGGAAGTCCACAGCGGACACCGACAACGCGGAAACCTCGTCGGTCAGGCCGACCGCGACCGCCGCGGGCACCACCGGGCCGTTCAGAACCACGGAAGGCAGTCCGGCCCGCACCCACGGATAGGTGTTGGACGGGAACTCCGACGCCGAGTACATGACCGTGCCGGACAACCCGAAGGCCGCCTGGAACAGGCCGATCGAGGTGTTCGGGACCAGCGCGACGTGGTCGGTGTCCGAGCGGGTCAGCCGCGCGACGGCGGCCTTCACCCGTTGTTCCTCGCGCATCAGCGTGTCCACTGTGGATGGACCGGCTAGAGAGGCCTGTTCCATCAGGCGTGAGGTGGCCGCCACCACCGGGAGCGACGGCGGGCCGAAGCGGGCGAAGTCGAGGTACCCCTCCGGTTCGCGGAACTGGGCGAGGTACGAGGCGTCGATCAACTTAGAGCACCTTTGCGAGGAACTGTTGCGTGCGCGGTTGCTGCGGATTGTCCAGCACGTCGGACGGCGTGCCGCTCTCCACCACGGCGCCGTCGACGAGGAACACCACGCGGTCGGCGACCGAGCGGGCGAAGCCGATCTCGTGAGTGACCACGATCATCGTCATGCCGTCGCGGGCCAGCGAGGTCATCACGTCGAGCACCTCGCCGACCAGCTCCGGGTCCAACGCGGACGTGGGCTCGTCGAACAGCATCAGCTTGGGCTTCATCGCCAGAGCGCGCGCGATCGCAACACGCTGCTGCTGCCCGCCGGACAGCTGCGCGGGATAGGCCGAAGCCTTCTCCGCCAGCCCCACCCGTTCCAGCAGCGCCAGCGCCTCCGCGCGCACCTCGGCGCGACCCCGGCCCAGCACCTGGACCGGGCCCTCCATGACGTTCTCCAACGCCGTGCGGTGCGGGAAGAGGTTGAACCGCTGGAACACCATCCCGACGTCACGGCGCTGCGCAGCGACTTCGCGTTCTCGCAGCTCATACAGCTTTCCGCCGGCTGAACGGAACCCGACCGGCACGCCGTCGACCCAGATCCGGCCGGCGTCGATGGTCTCCAGGTGGTTCACGCACCGCAGGAAGGTCGATTTGCCCGCACCGGACGGTCCGAGCAGGCAGACGACCTCGCCGCGGTCCACGGTCAGGTCGATGCCGCGCAGCACTTCGGTGTGACCGAACGACTTGCGGACCCCAACCGCCTCAACGAGGGCCATAAGCACGCTCCAGGTAGTGCTGCCCGACCGACGCGAGGGACACCATCACGAGGTACCAGGCCGCGGCGGCGAACAGGGTTTCCATGATCTCCAGGTTGCGCGAGGAGATGTTGTTCGCGGCGTGGATGAGCTCCAGGAAGGCGATCACCGACGCCATCGAGGTGCCCTTGATCATGTTGATGAAGTTGTTGCCGGTCGGCGGGATGATCACGCGCATCGCCTGCGGCAGCACGACTCGCCGCAGCGTGGTCAACGGCGTCATGCCGATCGACTTGGCCGCCTCGGTCTGGCCGGGGTCGACGCTGCTCAGGCCCGCGCGGACGATCTCGGCCATGTAGGCGCTCTCGTTCAGGCCGAGACCCAGCAACGCCGCGACGAACGCGGTCATGACCACGTTGGTGGGCACCGAGAACAGCATCGGGATGCTGATGTTCTTGAACACCAGCGCGAGGTTGAACCAGATCAGGATCTGCAGCAGCACCGGCAGCCCGCGGAACAGCCAGATGTAGCCGACGGCGAACCACCGCGCGACCGGGTTCGCCGACAGCCGCATCAACGCGATGATCACGCCGAGCACGATCGCGCCGCCCTGCGCGACCACGGCGAGCACGATGGTGTTGAGCAGGCCTTCGAGCATCACCGGGTGCGTGAAGAACCCCGGCACGTCCTCCCACTGGATCTGCGCCTCGGCCATCGCCCAGCCGAGACCCGCGATGACCAGCAGGATCACCGCGCCGCTGAACCACCGCCAGGGGTGGCGCAGCGGCACTACCTCCAGGTGCTGCCGAACATCACTGGACTGGAGATCACTTGCCATTGATCGCGGCCTTGGTGATCGCACCCTGCTTGATGTCCCAGGTGGTGAGGATCTTGGCGTAGGTGCCGTCGTCGATCAGCGACTGCAGTGCGCCCTTGATCGCCTCGGACAGCTTGGCGTTCTGCTTGTTCACGCCGATGCCGTACGGGCCGCCGTTGATCGGCGCGAGCGGCACGACCTCGAAGTACTGGCCGTCGCCCGCGGTCTTCGCGACGTAGACGGCGGTCGGCAGGTCGTTGAGGATCGCGGCGACGCGGCCGGTGCGCAGCTGGTTCTGGTTGCCGGTGTCGCTGTCGGTGACGCTGAGCTGCACCTCGGGCTTGCCCGCGGCGACGCACTTCTGGCTCTGCTCCTTGCCGAACTGCTCCTGCGAGCTGCCGAGGTTGACGGCGATGCCCTTGCCGCACAGGTCGTCGGGTCCCTTGACGCCCTGCGGGTTGCCCTTCTGCACCATGATCGTGATGCCGGAGGTGAAGTAGTCGACGAAGTCGATCTTCTGCTGGCGTTCGGCGGTGTCGTTCATCGCGGCCATCGTCACGTCGACGCGGCCGGTCTCCAGGCTGGTGATCAGGGAGCTGAACGCCATGTCGCTGTGCTCGGCCTTGAGCCCGAGCTTGGCGGCGATCGCCTTGATCAGGTCGACCTCCGACCCCAGTGGCGTCTTCCCGTCCTGGTCGTAGAAGTTGTTCGGCGGGTTCTGGATGTTCGACCCGACCTTGAGCGTGCCGGCCGACGCGATCGCGGGCGGCACCAGCGCGGCGAGCGCGTCGTCCTTCTTGACCGAGCCCAGGTCGGACGACGGGGGCGTGGACGTCTGCGTGGTGTCAGACGTGGACCCGCAGGCGGCGAGCCCCAGTACGAGCAGCGAGGTCACGAGCAGGCGCGGCATCATGGCGGGGACCGTACAACGTCGAGTTGAAGACGTCCACAAAAAGTTGAAGTTCCGGGGTGACCGGCGGCACGCGGGGAATTCCGTCGGCACCTGCTTCGTTGGACGGGATGCCCCCAGCAAACGAGGAGGACCAACATGGCGACGGTCGAGCTGACCAAGGAGAACTTCGACGAGGTGGTCGGCGGCTCCGACGGCTCCGGCATCGTCCTGGTCGACTTCTGGGCCGAGTGGTGTGGCCCGTGCCGCGCGTTCGGGCCCACCTACGAGGCCGCTTCGGACAAGAACGAGGACATCGTGTTCGGCAAGGTCGACACGGAGGCGCAGCAGGAGCTCGCGGCCACGTTCGGCATCCGGTCGATCCCGACGCTGATGATCGTGCGCGAAGGCGTCGTGCTGTTCTCGCAACCGGGCGCGCTGCCCGGCCCCGCGCTGGACGGTCTGATCCAGCAGGCGCGCGAGGTGAACATGGAAGAGGTTCACGCGAAGGTGGCGGAGGCACAGGCTCAGCAGGGCTGATTGGTCCAACTCGGCTGTGGGTACCTGACGTGCATGAACACCGACACGTCGACCGCACAGCTGGTCCACCAGCTGTCCGAGCAGGTGAGCAGGCTCGCCCGCGATGAGATCCGTCTCGCCGTCGCGGAGCTGAAGGACAAAGGCAAGCACGCCGGTGTCGGCGCCGGGATGTTCGGCGCGGCCGGCGTGTTCGCGTGGTGGGGCGGGCTCAGCGTCGTCGCGGGCCTGATCCTGCTGCTGGCACTCGTAGTTCCGCCGTGGGCGGCCGCATTGATCGTCGCGGCCGCCCTTCTGCTGTTCGCGGGCATCTTCGCGCTCGTGGGCAAGGGCCAGGTCAAGCAGGCGGCTCCCCCGGTGCCCCGCCAGGCGATGGACAACGTCCAGCAGGACATCGCGACGATCAAGGAGAGTGCGCACCGATGACCGATCCCAAGGACCAGCTGCAGCGCGACGTCGAGCAGACCCGCCGCGAGCTCGGTGAAACCGTGGAAGCGTTGGCGCACAAGGTGGACGTGCCCGGACGGGTCAAGGAGCAGGCGCACGAGACGGTCGTGCGGATGACCGCCGCGACCAACCAGGCGGTCGACGCGCTGCCCGAACCCGTGGCCGTGCAGATCGAGAAGGCGCGCCGGCACCCCGCGGCCATCGCGGCCGTGCTGATCACGCTGCTTCTCGTTATCTGGAAACTTTCCAGGAGGAATGGATGAAGTTCCTGTACCGCCCACTGGGAATGCTGTTCGGCGCACTGGGAGGGTTCCTCGCAACCGCGATCTTCGGCCAGGTGTGGAAACTCGTCGCGGGTGACCAAGAAGCGCCCAGCGCCACGATGCGGAACCGCACCTGGCGGGAGATTCTGCTGGCCGCGGCGTTGCAGGGAGCCATCTTCGGCCTGGTGAAAGCCGCGATCGACCGCGGCGGCGCCAAGGGTTTTCAGAAGCTCACCGGGGAATGGCCCGGCGACGAAGAGGATTGAGCGCCGCGAAACGAGACGCGAAGGTGCACACCGGCCGTCCCGCGACCTAACCTGACCGGCGATGACTCGTCAGCTGCGAGCTCGCGCGCTGTCCTCGACGTTCGAGCCGCTCACCGCCGTTCCGGACGACCCGGCTCGATCGCGGCTGGGTGTCGTGCGGTTCACCGGCACGTCCTTCAACCCCGTGTTGAAAGCCGGGTGTCCGGAACTGACGGTTTTTCTCGCGGAAGAGGGCGACGGGTTCGCTGAGGTCTGGACGAGTTCACGCAGCGTGGAATCCGGCGAGCACAAAGCGATCGCCTATGCGCACGACGGCGAATACCTGTTCTGCGCCGGCCGGATTCCGCCGTGCGACGAATACACCTACGCCGCACGGCTCGCGTACCGCGCAGCGCTCGAACTCGCCGGAAAACTCGGTTATCTCCACGTCTTCCGCATGTGGAACTACCTGCAGGACCTCACCCCGCAGCGCTACCGCGACTTCCTGCTGGGCCAGGCAGAGGCGTTCGCGCGACGTCCGGTGACGTGGAGCGGCCTGACCGCGGCGACGATGGTCGGCTCGCGCGGCGGCGGCATCGCGTTCCACTTCCTGGCGTGCCGCACGGGCAAGCCGGTCACGATCATCTCGCCGAGCGGCGCGCGCGGCGTCTACCTGAACGGGCGGCTCTACTTCTCCGCGCCGTCCCTGGACGACGCGGAGAAGCTGATGAGCGCGGCGAATCTCGCGAACTGGGGCGTCGACGACGGGTTCGGGCTGCACGACATCACGTCGCTGAAGATCTACGGCCGCCAGCCGGGTGATCTTGCTCGGACCGACCCGCGACTGGCCCCCGGGACGAGCGTGGCACATCTGCACGCCACACTGCTTCTGGACGAGCCCGCCGTGGAGTTCGAGGGCATCGTCGGATAGGCAAGCGAACGCTTGAAGCCTCAACTATTCTGGCTCGCATGCCACAGCCAGAAGGTGCCGAGCTCGAAGCCATCAGGGCCAAGCGAGATGAGCTGCGCGACCAGTTCGTGAAGCCGCTCGACGAACGGGGTGGCTCGCCCACGCGCGGGGTGCACCACATCGCGTTGATCTGCAAGGACGTCGAGGAGACGATCCGCTTCTACCAGGAGTTCCTGGGCTTCCCGCTGGTCGAGCTGGTGGAGAACCGCGACTACCGCGGCTCCAGCCACTTCTTCTTCGACCTCGGCAGCAAGAACCTCCTGGGGTTCTTCGACTTCCCGGGTCACGACCACCCGGCGTTCATGGAGACGATCGGCGCCGTGCAGCACCTGGCGCTGTCCACCTCGCCCGAGCGGTTCGACGAGATCAAGTCCAAGCTGGACGAGGCCGGGATCGAGTACCTGGGCCCCGACCGCGGCGTCGAGGACAGCCTGTACATCCGCGACCCCAACGGTGTAGGGATTGAGTTCTACCGGGAAGAACTCGGCGAGTTCGAAGGTACGACCCTGATCAAGTGAGGACGGAGTCGCAGTGGCGCAAGAGGTCAAGGGCATCGTCGCCCGGGGCAAAGGTCAACCCGTCGAACTGACCTCGGTGCTGGTGCCAGATCCCGGTCCGGGCGAGGCCGTGGTGAAGGTGCAGGCGTGCGGCGTCTGCCACACCGACCTGCACTACCGCGAGGGCGGCATCAACGACGAGTTCCCGTTCCTGCTGGGCCACGAAGCCGCGGGTGTCGTGGAGTCCGTCGGTGAAGGCGTCGCGGACCTGGAACCCGGCGACTTCGTCGTGCTGAACTGGCGCGCCGTCTGCGGCACCTGCCGTGCTTGTCGTCGAGGCAAGCCCTGGTACTGCTTCTCGACCTTCAACGCCTCCCAGCCGATGACGCTGACCGACGGCACGAAGCTCTCCCCCGCGCTGGGCATCGGCGCGTTCGCCGAGAAGACGTTGGTCCACTCAGGACAGTGCACGAAGGTCGACCCGTCCGCCCGCGCGGCCGCCGTCGGCCTGCTGGGCTGCGGCGTCATGGCCGGCGTCGGTGCCGCCATGAACACCGGCGGCGTCACCCGCGGCGACTCGGTGGCCGTGATCGGCTGCGGCGGTGTCGGCGACGGCGCCATCGCGGGCGCCCGCCTCGCTGGTGCCGCGAAGATCATCGCCGTCGACACCGACCCGCGGAAACTGGAGTGGGCCAAGGGTTTCGGCGCCACCCACACCATCAACGTCCGCGACGTCGACGACGTGGTGGTGGAAATCCAGCGACTGACCGACTCGTTCGGCGCGGACGTGGTGATCGACGCCGTCGGCCGCCCCGAGACGTGGAAGCAGGCATTCTACGCCCGCGACCTGGCCGGAACCGTTGTCCTGGTGGGCGTTCCGACGCCGGACATGCAACTCGACATGCCGCTGATCGACTTCTTCTCGCGCGGCGGCTCGCTGAAGTCCTCGTGGTACGGCGACTGCCTGCCCAGCCGCGACTTCCCGATGCTCGTCGACCTGTACCAGCAGGGCCGCTTCGACCTCGACGCGTTCGTCAGCGAGGAGATCCCGCTGGACGGCGTGGAAGCAGCGTTCGAGAAGATGCACCACGGCGAGGTCCTGCGATCGGTCGTGGTCTTCTGATGACCCTGCGCGTTGATCACACCATCACGTCCGGCACCTTCTCGCTGGACGGCGAGACCTTCGACGTCGACAACAACGTGTGGGTCATCGGCGACTCGTCGGAGTGCGTCGTCATCGACGCGCCGCACGACGTCGACGCCATCCTGAAGGTCGTGGACGGACGTCGCGTCGTGGCGATTCTCCTGACCCACGCACACGATGACCACGTCCGGGTAGCGCCGGATCTGGCTCATGCCACCGGTGCACCGCTGGCTCTGCACCAGGACGACCACATCGTCTGGTCGTTGACGCACACCGGCGTGATCCCCCACCAGGCGTTGGAAGACGGCCAGGTGCTGACCGTGGCCGGCGAACGGATCGAGGTGCTCCACACGCCAGGACGTTCGCCTGGCGCGGTGTGCTTCTACGTGCCGTCGCTGGGTGCGGTGTTCACCGGGGACACGTTGTTCCAGGGCGGGCCTGGGGCTACCGGGCGGTCGTTCTCGGACCGGCCGACGATCGAGAAGTCCATCCGGGAGAAGCTGCTGACGCTGCCCGGCGAGACCGTGGTGCACACGGGCCACGGCCCGGACACCACGATCGCCGCGGAGGTGTTCTAGATGTACTTGGTCATGAGGTTGGTGACTGAACGCGGCTGATGGGTGGCTGACCATCAAGTGCGAAGTGACCGCGTTCAGTGTTGTAGTGATCAAGCCACGGCGCCAGCGCTGCGGATCGAGTGGTGTTGTCGAGGAAGATCTCGTGATAGGCCCACTCGGTCTGCAGCGTGCGGTTGAACCGCTCGACTTTGCCATTCTGCCAAGGACAATGCGGCTTGATGGTCTTGTGGCGGGCGCCGATCGCCGCGACCGCGGTGGCGAAGTCGCGGGAGATCAGGTAGTTCTTGGCGTTGTCGGTCAGGACGCGGTGAACGCGTGGGATGCCCTGTTCGGCGAACCACGCGGCAGCGCGAAGCAGGAACCCGGCACAGGTAGTGCCGCGTTCATCGTCAAGGATCTCTGCGTAGGCGAGCCGGGAGTGGTCATCGATGGCGGCGTGGACGTAGTCGTAGCCCAGGCCTCGGTGGGAGCCGGGACGCAGGCCGCGGCCGTGCGCGCGCCAGCCGCCTCCCGGCGGGATCTTGCCGATCTTCTTGACGTCCAGGTGCAGCAGATCGCCGGGTGCGGGGTGTTCGTAGCGGCGGGTGGTGTGCCGGGTCGCGCGGATGCGTTGCCCGGTCAGCGGATCGCACTCGGCCAGCCGCGGCACGCCGTGCCGGGTCAGCACCCTCGACACGGTGCGAGCGGGGACGCCGGTGCAGGCGCTGATCCGAGCAGGGCCGCAGCGCAGCTCGCCGCGCGCCATTACGATCTTCAGTTCTGTCTCGGCCGAGGTCCGCGACGGCATGTGGTGCGGCCTGCTGGACCGATCAGCCAAGCCCGCCAGACCCTCGTCGCGGAAACGACGGACCCAGCGGTGCGCGCACTGCCGGGAGACTCCGAGCTCTTTGGCCACGTGGGCGACCGGTCTGCCGGCAGCCACCCGTGAAACCAGGACCAGGCGTCCGTGCGGGGTCAGGCGGGCGTTAGCGTGTCCCATCGAGGCCTCCGGTTGTGGTGACTGACTTCGCAATCACCACCGCACCCGGAGGCCTCACCCATGATCAAGCCGACACACCGTCACCAACGTGTTGGCCAGGTACATCTAGAACCGCGGGGGCCGCTTCTCCAGGAACGCCGACACGCCTTCCGCGTAGTCGGCGCTGGAGGCGGCCTCCGCGTACAGCGCCCGCACGAAGTCGTCCTCGTGCCCGCCGTCGGTGATCGAGTTGATGATCTTCTTGGCGCCGCGCACCGACACCTGCGCCCGCCCGGCGATCTGTTCGGACAGTTCCTTCACCCGCGCGTCCAACGACTCCACGACCTCGTTCACGAGCCCGATCCGCAGGGCCGTCGCAGCGTCGAGCAAATCGGCCGAGAAGAGGATCTGCTTCGCCCACGCCGGTCCGACCGCGTCCACGAGCGCCTTGGTGGACGTGAAGTTGTAAACGATGCCGAGTTTCGCGGGCGTGATGCCGAATCGCGCGTCGACAGCCGCCACCCGAATGTCGCAGGCCAGGGCGATCTCGCAGCCACCGCCGACGCAGAAACCGGAAATCGCGGCGATCGTCGGCTTGTCCAGCCGGGCGATCGCACGTTCCCCGTTGTGCACGGCCTCGCCGTAGTGAGCGGCTCCCTCGGGGCCCCGCCGCAACGTGGAGAACTCGGCGATGTCGGCGCCCGCGGAGAAGTGCTCCCCACCCCGGATGACCAGCACACGGATGCTCTCATCAGCGGAAACAGTCGCCATCAACCCAGGCAGGGCCGACCACATCTCGTAGCTCATCGCGTTGCGCTTGGCCGGGCGGTTGATCGTCAACGTGGCGACCGGGCCGGCCGCGGACAGTTCCAGGAACTCGCTCACCCGCCGCACGATACCCACCGTCTTTGGCGGCACGCCCGGTCTCAGTTGGGTAGAAGTGCGTTCCCGCCCTTGTAAAGTCCGTTGCCGAAGAGGGGAGAGAAGGTGACCGCGGCCAGCATCGGCGCTTCCACCCTGCGCACGTTCGCAGTGCGGTTGCGCACCAGCGCGCCCGTGTCCGCGCGCATCCTCTCGGAACTGGCGAGCGAACTCGACCGCGGCGGGCCGGTGGCGGATCTGATCTGTTCGCACAGCGCCGTGCACAGTCCGTTGTTCGGCATCCAGGCGCTCGCCGGGGTGCGGTTGCTGATGCTGTCGGGAAAGGCGCCGGAACTGAGCCAGCGCTTCGCCAGCGCGCACGCCGCGGCGATGGCGGGCGAGTCCGACTCCACGGCGCTGCTCGCCTGGCTGGCAGCGCGCAGGGCGATCGTCGAGAACCCGGGCGAGATCCTGGCGGCGCTCGACCGCACGGTGCAGCAGCACCAGCCCACGACCGCCGGGTTCCTGTTGAGGGGCCTGACGATGATCGGGGCGCCCAAGGTGCGGCTCCTCGAACTCGGGGCGTGCGCGGGCCTCAACCTGATCCTGGACCACTACCGCTGGTTCGGCCTCGGCTGGGAGTGGGGCGACCAGGACTCGCCCGTGCGCCTGGCCGCCGTCGGGCCGCCACCGCCGAAGCTCGAGATCGTCGGACGGGCCGGGTGCGACCTGCAGCCGCGCGACCCCGGCGACGCCAAGCACGCGATGATCCTGCACTCGTTCATCCCGCCCGAGCACGACGCGCTGCGGTGGGACCTCGACGACGCCATCGAGCTCGCCGCCAAGGTCGGGGTGAAGGTCGACCGCTCGCCGGCCGGGCGGTGGCTGCGCGAGAACCTCGTGCCGCCGGACGAGCGCGGCACGTACACGGTGATCTGGCACAGCTCGTTCTGGCCGTACCTCACCGAGGACGAGCGCAACGAGATCGAGACGACGCTGACGGCCGCCGCGGGCTCGATGCCGCTCGCGCGCGTTGCCTACGAGCCGACCGATTTTCGCTCGAACCCACGGCTCACGGTCACCATTTACAGCTAAGCAGGCTGCCGGAAGTTGCGTCCGTTACTCGCCCGCCGGACGTGCGTCCGGCCCCGATGGCGTCTGCAAGTACCACCAACTCAACATCAACAGGCACTTTGCCACTACCAACAGGCCTGTCCGGTGGCGGGCCGCAGTCCTTGCGGACGCCACTCGGCACCAGCTGGCACAGATGTTCCGGACAGGAGTTCTGGCCAGGCGCTTAGCCTCCGCCGTTGTGAAAACGATCCGCGCCTCCCTGCTGGCCGTCGCCCTCTTCACCACGATCCTCGCCGCACCCGCCCACGCCGCCGTGTCCGACCACGACCTGGCGTTCCACTGGGCGCCGGTGCACTACCAGGACACCGACTCGTCGGACTACGACGCCGACTACCTGTCCACTGTGGACTTCGACGGCGACTGGAACGGGCTGAACAACTGGGAGAACCAGACCCAGCTCGCGAAACTCACCGGCGCCGCCTACTACTCGGTGGTCGAGACGTCGACGCACTGGTTCATCGTCCACTCCTTCTTCCACCCGCGTGACTGGGACGACGAGCCCGACCCGTCCGGCAAGCGGACTCACGAGAACGACCTGGAAGGCGCGCTGCTGACCGTCCGCAGGGACAGCGGGTTCGGCACACTCGAAGCCGCGGTCACCGTGGCGCACAGCGACTTCTACTCGTACGTGCCCGCCGGATCGCCGTACCGCAACGGCGCGGAGACCATCGACGGCACGTTGCTGCTGGTCAACGGCCGCCCCGCCACCCGGCAGAAGGCCAAGGGGCACGGCCTGTACCGGTGGGACGGCAACAACTTCCCCGGTGGCGACGGCAAGGACAACGCCGCCAACGCGCCGTGGGGCTGGGACGACCACGACGACGGCGCGATCTACCGCGGTTACCTGGCCACCGACCCGGCGTTGGTGGTCGACAAGTACTTCTCCAACAAGGGCAGCTTCAGCCTGACCTACACGCGCAACGCCTTCCGCTGAAACGCCACCAACGCCTCATCGATCGCTTTGTTGTTCCAGCGCTGAAGGTTGACGGCGAGCGACACCTGTCGCTCGCCGTCCGCGCTGTGGAACGACCACGTGCCCGCGCCCCACGCCGACCCGTCGTGTCCCCAGAAGCCGCTGTGCTCGTGCAGGCCGAGGCCGTACTGCACCGTCGAGCCGTCGAACGCGACCACCGGACCCGTCTTCTGCATCAACGCCAACGACTCCCGCGACACGATCCGGCCGTCGAGCAGGGCGGCGAAGAACAGGTTGAGGTCCTCCACGGTCGAGATCAGCGAGGCCGACACGCCGACCCACGACATGTCGTAGACGCTGTAGTCGCGCGGCGGATCGAGCAACCCGAACAACGCCTCGTACATCGGCGGGTGCGGCCCCTCGATCCGCGTCCCCGTCGGGAACATCGTGTTGCGCAAGCCCGCGCGTTCGATGACGTTCCGCGTGATCCACCGCTCGGCGGTCATGCCGGTGACGCTCTCGATGAGCCGGCCGAGCAGCAGATAGCCGGTGTTGGAGTAGGTGCCGGGCGGCACGGCGGGCGCGTCGACGCCCAGTTTGATCAGCTCGCGCGGGTAGAAGTGCCGGAACTGGTTGTCCTCCAGGCTCTTCGGCGAACCCTCCAGCAGCGACGGGAACGCGAGGAACCGGTAGTCGGCCAGCCCGCTGGTCATGCTCAGCAGCTCCCGGACCGTGCTGGCGCCGTGGACCGGCGTGTCCAGCTCGATCCTGCCGCGCTCCACCAGCAGCATGATCGCGGCGGCGGTGAACGTCTTGGTGACGCTGCCGACGCGGTGCCGCATGTCCGGCGTCGCATCACCGGCGGCGCCACGCCACACGTGACCGTTGTCCCGCACTTCCGCCCACACGCCGGGAACTCCGGCCTGGTGGATCGCCTCCAGCGCGGCCCTCATGCCAGCGCCCGGCGCAGCACGTCACCGATTTCGGCGAACTGGCGTTGCGACACGTCGGCGGACAACAGCGCCTGCGAGCCGTGGAACGTCCCAGGCCACTGGTGCAACTCGACCTGCACGTCCGACTGCATGAGCCGCAACGCGTAGGCGATGTTCTCGTCGCGGTTCGGGCAGAACTCGGCGCTGGCGATGTACGCGGGCGGCAGGTCGGACAGGTCCTCGGCGCGCGCCGGGGCCGCGTACGGCGTGGCGGGCTGCCCACCCAGGTAGTGCGCCCACGCCTGACCGGCCTTGGCGCGGTTGTACCAGGGCGTTTCGGTGAAGTGCCGGGCCGACCAGGTCGTCAGCCGATCGTCGAGCCCCGGCTGGTGCAACAGCTGGAACCGGATCGGCGGGCCCTGTTCGTCCCGCGACCTCAACGCCAGCGCCGCCGCCAGCCCACCGCCCGCGCTGTGCCCGGCGACCGCGATGGAGTCCGCGCTCTCGTACGCCCACCGCAACACCGTCCAGGCGTCGTCCAGCGCGGCCGGGAACGGGTGCTCCGGCGCCAACCGGTAGCCCACGGAGATCACGACAGCACCCGACCGTGCGGCCACACGGGACGCCCACGGGTGTTCGGTCTCCACGTCACCGATGCACCACCCACCGCCGTGCATCCAGATGACGGTGCCGTGCGCCTCATACGGCCGATAGATCCGCACGGGCACGTCGGGGTCGCCGGGCACCAGCAGGTCCTCGACCTCCATGCCGTCCGTCTCGGCGGGGATGCCGGCGGCGAGCTTGGCGAGGAACTCCCGTTCCTTCGCCACGTCGGTGAGCTCGGCTTTCGGGAAGAACGGGATGAACGCTTCCAACTCGGGATCCATGCGTTCCATCCTCACGATCTCCTCACCGCTCTTCAGCCGACGTGCGTCGCGCAATCCGCCCCGGTCGCGCGACGTTCGTCGCTATCGTCGTCCACATGGAGGCCTTGGCGACGCGACTGTCGAACCTCGACTCGCACGTCGAGGGCGCGATCAGGGTCGTGATCTTCTACGACACGCTGATGCGCCGCCGGGTCGACCTCCCCGCCCTGGCGCGGGCCTCGGCGGGCCTGGCCGAGTGCGTCGCCGGGATCCGGTTGCACGGCACCGGCAAGGTGATCCGCATGTCGCCGGCCGGCACCGAAGCCGCCGCCACCAGCCCGATGTCCTCGCGGAGTGCGATCACGCTCGACGACGAGGAGATCGGCGAGGTCTGGCTGGAACGCGCGGAAGCCGGTCCTCTCGACGAAGTGCTGCTCGACCGCCTCGCCATCGCCGTCGCCGCCGTGGTCGAACGCTACGGCCCGGCGCGCACCACGATGGCCGATCCCGCGCTGGTCGAGCTGGTGATCAGCGCCGACGGCGACGAGGCCGGACGCGCACGGGCGTTGCGCCTGCTGGGTTTCGCGCCGGACCAG
The DNA here is from genome assembly GCF_002150765.1 of Lentzea kentuckyensis. Taxonomy (GTDB): domain Bacteria; phylum Actinomycetota; class Actinomycetes; order Mycobacteriales; family Pseudonocardiaceae; genus Lentzea; species Lentzea kentuckyensis. Next base: position 85,979 of record NZ_MUYM01000050.1, on the reverse strand, counting down.
CGGATCCACGTCGCCGCGGTGCGCGCCGACCAGCCGCTGGACCGGATCGCGGCGCTGGTCTGCCCCGCACACCTGGTCAAGGCGGCTCCGGTCGATGGTTCGGGTGTCCTGCTGGCCACGAAACTGGGCGACTTCCCCGCCGGAACTCGCGCCGGCGTCGGCGCCGACCCGCACCCCGCCCGAGCGTGGACCGAAGCCCGGACAGCGCTGCGCTTCACCACCTCCCGAACACCCGTCGTCCACCACCCCGACCTGGGAGCGCTCGCCCTGCTCGCCCAGGTCTCCACCGAAAACCTGCGCGCCAACGCCGACGTGGCCGCGGTGGCCGAGTTGTCCCCGGAAGACCTCGAAACCCTGGACGCCTACTGCGCCACCGGCTCCCTCCGCAAAGCCGCCGACCTGCTGCACCTGCACCACAGCAGCGTCTCCCGCCGCCTGGAACAGATCAGCCTCGACATCTCCGACCTGGCCAGGGTCAAGCTCGCACTGGCCGCCTTCCGGCTCCTCGACTAACGGACCGCAAACGTTTACAGTCTTTCTGTAACGCCGCCGCCCAACGTTGCCTTCACTGTGGAAGAGGACGTCGAAATGGACGGCAGGATCAACCGTCGGCTGCTGATGAAGTCCACCGTCGTGGCCGTGATCGCCACCCCGGCGCTGACCAGGACCGCACTCGCGGCTTCGAGTCGTTCGGCCGCGGTGCCCGAACTGCCCTGGCCGGCCGCCAACGAGATCGTGCGGAACACGAAGCTCCCGTCGTTCCCCGACAAGAACTTCGACGCGACCGCGTACGGCGCCAAGGGCGACAACAAGACCGACAACACCGAAGCGTTCAAGAAGGCCATCGCCGCCTGCAACGCGGCCGGCGGCGGCCACGTGATCGTCCCCAGGGGCACCTACGTCACGGGCGCGATCCACCTGCTGAGCAACGTCGACTTCCACCTCGAGGACGGCGTGCTGCTCAAGTTCTCCAGCGATGCCTCGAAGTTCCCCACCGTGCTCACGCGCTACGAGGGCATCGAGTGCATGAACCGCTCTCCCATGGTCTACGCCCACAAACAGACCAACATCGCGCTGACCGGCAAGGGCACACTCGACGCGGGCGCGACCGGCAGCTGGAACAAGGGCAGCGACCGCTCGTACCTGGAGTCCTTGGTGGCCAAGGGAACCCCGCCGGAGAAGCGCGTCGTTCCCGGCTCCGGCAAGAACATGCGCTCGACGTTCATCGAGCCCTACTCGTGTGACACCGTGCTGATCCAGGGCGTCACGCTGAAAAACCCCAAGTTCTGGCAGATCCACCCCACGCTCTGCAAGAACGTCACGGTCGACGACGTGCACACGGACCCCACGACGTCCGCCAACAACACGGACGCGTGCGACCCGGAGTCGTGCGACCACGTCGTGATCTCCAACAGCGACCTCGGCGCGCACGACGACAACGTGGCGATCAAGTCCGGCCGCGACGAGGACGGCCGGCGGATCAACGTGCCGTGCCAGAACCTCGTCGTCGTCAACTGCCGCATGAACGGAAACTGGGGCGCCATCACGTGCGGCTCCGAGCAGACCGGCGGCATCCGCAACGTCTACGGCTACAAGCTGAACTGCGTCAACGCCACCAAGTTCGCCCTGTACGTCAAGTCGAACACCAAGCGCGGCGGCTTCTCGCAGAACATCAACCTGGACAGCGTGTCCGGCACGTTCGAGCGCGCGTTCGTCTACGTCACCACGACCTACAACTCGCAGACGGGCAGCAACGTGCCGAAGTTCGGCCCGTTCTTCATCTCGAACTGCGGCAGCACCAAGGCTTCGAAGGTCCTCGACGTCTCCGGCCTGACGCAGGAGCACGTGAAGGGGCTGGAGCTGAAGGACTCCAAGTTCACCGTCAGCTCCACCACCAACACCGTCAAGAACGTCGACGGCCTGAAGTTCACCAACGTCACCGCGAACGGCAAGCCGATGACCAAGTAGGCCTCAGCTCTGGGTAGGCCTCAGCTCTGGGTAGGCCTCAGCTCTGGGTAGGCCTCAGCTTTGGGCAGCCGGCCGCACGACGATCTCGTTCACGTCGACGTCGGCCGGCTGCTCGATCGCGAACGCCACGGCGCGGGCGATCGCGTCCGGAGAGATCGCGATCTCGTCCCGCATGCCCGCGATGCTCTTGCGCACGTCGTCGTTGGTCGACGCCTCAGCGAACTCCGTGTGCACGATCCCCGGCGACACGGTCGTCACGCGGAACGTGCCGTTGGACTCCTGGCGCAGTCCCTCGCAGATCGCCCGCACGGCGACCTTGGTGCCCGCGTAGACCGCCATGGCCGGCACAACGCGGAACGCGGCGGTGGAGGCGGTGGTGACGAAGTGTCCCGCCTGCTGCGCCCGGAACACCGGCAGCGCGGCCGCGATCCCGTGCAGCACGCCCTTGATGTTGACGTCCACCATCTCGTCCCACTCGTCGACGCGCAGGTCGTCCAGCGGCGAGATCGGGCCCGCTCCCGCGTTGCCCACCAGCACGTCGAGCCTGCCGAACCGCTCACAAGCCAGTGCCACCAACGAATGCAGGTCCTCCCGCCGCGTCACGTCGGTCCGCACGTGAAAACCCCCTGTCTTGGCCGCCAAATCCGCGAGACGGTCTTCCCGCCGTGCACCGAGCACGAGACGTGCGCCCCGTTCCGCGAGCAACAACGCGGTGGCTTCCCCGATGCCGCTGCTGGCGCCGGTGATCGCCACGACCTTTCCTTCGATTCCTGTCATGAACCCAGCCTGCGACGGTTTTAGCCTGGTATCCAGAGCCGTCTTATGCTGGTACTGGAGGTGCCAGCATGAGCGAACTGGGCGCGTTCCTGCGCAGCCGCCGGGAGCGGATCACTCCCGCTGAGGCCGGTCTGCCGAGCACCGGCCGCCGCCGCACGCCGGGCCTGCGCCGGGAGGAGCTCGCCGTGCTCGCCGGGATCAGCGCGACCTGGTACACCTACCTCGAACAGGGCAGGAACGTGCAGGCGTCGGACCAGGTGCTCGGAGCGATCGCGGTGGCGCTCGGGCTCGCTCCGTCCGAAAAGGACCACCTGTTCCGGCTCGCCGGGCGTGCACCGGCAGAGGCCCCCGAGGAGACCCTGCCGGACGAGGTGGCCGCCGTGCCGAACCTGTTGGGGCCGAACCCGGCGTACGTCATCGGCGCCACCTACGACGTGCTCAGCCACAACGCGGCCGCCGCCGAGCTCTTCCCGAACCTGCAAGCGGGTCAACCGAACTTCGCGCGCTGGGTGTTCACCGAGCAGGAGTCACGGCACGTCCTGCTCGACTGGGAACCGGAGGCGCGCGGCCTGCTCGCCCGGCTGCGCACGCTCGCCGGCCGGCACCCCGGCGACGCGCGGTTCACCCGGCTGATCGACGACCTGCACGAGGCCAGCCAGGAGGTGCGCTCCTGGTGGCCCCACCACGAGGTGCAGGCCCAGAGCAGCGGCCGCAAACGCCTGCGGCACCAACGGCTCGGGGCCGTCGACTACGCCTACACGGCGTTCCACCTCGCCGAGCAGCCCGCCCAGACGCTGGTGATCTACGCCGACCCGCGGCCCTGCTAGGCCGCCCTCGGGTACATGCGTGCCATTCCCGGTGGCGCGGCGAAGGGCGCCCACGTGCCCTCCGCCTGCGCCAGCCGGTCAGCGACCACCCACAGAACGGTGGCGTTGAAGCCATAGCCGAGGTGCGACGACGACACCTGGACGTTCTCCCGCCGCGTTCCCGGCTCCTCGATGCACGACTCCCACGACACGATGCCGTCCGTCTTGGAGTAGATCGACGTGGCGGGCACCGGGATCGGCGGCCGCGTCGACTCGAGCGGCGGGAACTCCTCGCGCGGGATGTGCAGGCGCGAGAACAGCGCGAAGGCCGGCATCGCCCGTGACTGCACGGGATCCGACATGTTGTACGGCGAGCCGAGCGTGATCACCTGGCGCACGCGGTGCGGGTGGTCCCGCGCCATCTCGCGCGCGAAGATCCCGCCGAGCGACCAGCCCACAATGGAGACCGGGCCGCCGTGCGCGTCGGAAACCTTCTTCACCAAGGCGTGCATGCCGTCGACCGCGCGGCGTGTCGGGCCGATGTTGCGGCCCAGGCCCCAGCGGTGGACGTCATAGCCCAAACCGGATAGAAACCGGCGCAGCATCACCGTCGACGAGTCGGCGGCACCGAGACCGGGGAACACCAGGACCGGGTGACCGTCACCGGACGGCGCACCGCGCAGCATCGAACGCGTGGCGACGAACTCGCTCACGTCCAGAGCGCAGCGGGTGGGCTCGGTGAGGTACCAGAACAGGCCGGGCGCGCTTCCTCTGACGAGGTGCAGTGGAGAAGCAGGCACATCGAAGACTTCGTCTGAAGGTACGGCAGACATAGGAGCCTCCCCACACGTCGACAACCCCGAGCCGGCGCCCTGGGCCGCGTTGCCCAGTGAGTCCATGATGTTTCGTGAACGATCTTTTCGCCAGTACTTTCGAGTCTCGATTCGCCACCACCAGGTAACACGTTGGCAACCTCACACCTGTGCAGTGCCTCTCACCTGCATGGACGTCGATTCAGAAGCAAAGCTCCTCTACCATTTTTCGAGTGGATCGGATGAGCTCTCTGGACGCAGGCTTCTACTTCATCGAGGACGAGAACGTGCCCATGCACGTCGGTTCCGTCCTGGTTTTCGACGGCCCGGCGCCGTCCTACGGCGACGTGATCCGCCTCTTCGTGTCGCGGTTGGACCAGGTCCCCCGCTACCGGCAGAAGGTGAAGGCCCTGCCGTTCCACGTCGGCCGTCCGGTCTGGGTCGACGACGACCACTTCAACATCCTCTACCACGTGCGGCACACCGCGGTGCCGTCGCCGGGCGGTGAGGACCAGCTGCGCAACCTCGCGGGCCGGATCTTCGCGCAGAAGCTCGACGACTCCAAGCCGCTGTGGGAGGCCTGGCTCGTCGAGGGCCTGGAGGGCGGCCGCTGGGCCATCATCTCCAAGGTCCACCACTGCATGATCGACGGAGTGTCCGGAACGGACATGCTCCAGCTCATGCTGGACTTCAAACAGGAAAGCGTTCTCCCGGAGCCGAGGGAGTGGAAGCCGCAACCACAGCCGTCGACGCTCGACCTGGTGGTCGACGGTGTGCGCGACGCCGTGGTGACCCCCGTGCAACACCTCGCCGCGCTGCCCGCCGTCGCACGGAACCTGCGGTCGTTCAGCGAGATCGTGGACTTCGGCAAGTCGGTGCTCGGTTCGCTTCCCGGCACGGCACGTCGTCTCGTGACGCGTGCCGCGACGTCTCTCAACGGTCCTATCGGGCCGCACCGCCGTTGGGTGTGGGCGCGCGCGAACCTGGCTGAGATCAAGCAGATCCGCAAGGCCGCCGGTGGCACGGTCAACGACGTCATCCTCACCGCGATCACGCGTGGTTTCCGGGACCTGCTGGAGAAGCGCGGCGAGCTGACCGAGGGCATGGTCGTGCGCACCATGGTGCCCGTGTCGATGCGCAAGGCCGACCAGCACAACGAGCTGAACAACCGCGTCAGCGCGGTGTTGGTGAACCTGCCCGTGGGCGAGTCGGACCCGGTCAAGCGCCTCGCGTCGATCCGCGCGCAGATGGACGACCTGAAGAACTCGCGTCAGGCCGCCGGCGCCGACGTGATCACGAACCTGTCGAACTTCGCCGCGCCGACGTTGATGGCGCTGGGCTCGCGGACCGCGATGCGGTTCCCGCAGCAGATCCTGCAGACCGTCACCACGAACGTGCCGGGCCCGCGCATCCCGCTCTACATGCTCGGCCGCCCGCTCGTGGAGATGTTCCCGTACGTGCCGATCGCCTCCACGATCCGGATCACCGTCGGCATCTTCTCCTACCTGGACAGGTTCACCTTCGGCATCAACGCCGACTTCGACGGCGTGCCGGACGTCCAGCTGCTCGCCGACGGCATCCGCGCGGGCTTCGACGAGATGGTCGCGCTGGCCGCAGAGGCCGAGGAGAAGGCCGCCGCGAAGGCAGAGGTCGCCAAGGAGGCCGCCGCCGTGGCCGCCGAGCAGGCCGCCGCGGTGAAGCCGGCCGCCAAGCCCGCTGCGAAGCCCGCTGCCGCGAAGGCCACGGCGAAGCCCGCCCCCAAGCCGCGGGCCGTCCGCTCGACGGCCAAGGCCGCGCCGAAGAGCTCGGTGAACGGAGTGAAGCCGGAGACCACGGCCTGAGACACGATCTGACGGTTCAGGCGGGCGCGCACGACCTGCACCTGACCGTAGTAGGACTCGACGCACGGCTGGGCGCCCTCGGGCTGGCGCTCGGTCAGGTCGACGACGTCCGCATCGAGCTGGAGAACGTGCGATGGTCGCGCTGGCGTGCTCGCCGCGCGACCATCGTGTGCCGGGACGTGCACGTGAACCCGCCCGCGGTGCTGGTGTCGTCCCCCGTCGAGTTCCGCGTCGAAGTGAACTTTTCCGACATTCCGGAGTTGCAACCGGTCAGTTGGTTGCCGTTGACCGTCCGGTTGGTCGGCACGGAGCTGCACGTGCGGCTGCACAAGTGGCTGCCGGCGCGCGTGTTCGCCGTGCCGGAACTCCCGCGCGGGATCCAGCTGACGGGCGTGGAGCAACTCGACGACCACTTCGTGCTGACCGGAGCCGCTCCCGTCCTGCGGGAGCGGCTCACGCTCGGTCAGCTCGCGGAGGTGCTCAAGCGGTTGGCGTCCATCCAGTCCAGCACCCGCTCGGACACGACGCCGGGGATCTCCATCTGGGGCACGTGACCGATGCCCGCGTACTCGTCGTAGCGCCAGTGCGGGTGCCGGCGGGCCACGTACCGGGCGGCGGCCACGTTGACCAGCCGGTCCCGGTCGCCGCTCATCAGGAACACCGGCACGCGCACCTTCGACATCGCCGCGTAGTAGGCGCCGCGCTTCGACGTCGTGAACACGGTGCTGCGGGCGGCCGCGAGGAACGCCGTGTCCAGCCCCCGCACCTTCGCGCGTTCACCGATCAGGTGCTCCGACGCCTGCTTGAGCTCCTCGGGGATGCCCGACGGGTCCGCGCAGACCAGTTCCAGCAGGCGGTCGACCTGCGCGCGGGGCGGCGCGGTCTTCGCCCTGGCCAGGAACCGCTCGCCCAGGCCGGGCACCGAGTACATGAAGAACGTCCCGAGCATCGTCGGGTCCGGGCGTGTCCCGAACACCATCGGCAGCGCCGGGTCGACCAGCACCAGGCCCCTGACCAGGCCGGGGTTGTGGGCGGTGTGGAACAGGGAGATCATCCCGCCCATCGAGTTGCCGACCAGGATCACCGGCTCGCCCACGACGTCGGTGATGAACCGGCCGAGCAGCCGCGAGTTGGCCTGGACCGTGGTCTCGCGGCCCTCCGGATGCGTCAGACCGTGCCCGGCGAGGTCGACGGCCACGACGCGCGCCTTCTTCGCGAGCAACGGCGCCAGCAACGCCCAGTTCAGGTGCGAACCGCCGAGCCCGTGCACGAGGACGATCCGCGGTCCGTCGTCCGGTCCGCCGAAGTCGACCCAGTGCACGGGCCCGTCGAGGTCCGCGTACTGACTGGTGCCGCCGAAGTTCGCCACAGTCGTCATACCAACCAGTATGTCGCTTGGGGCTACTGATCGGTAGGGCTCGTTAGCGCCACGGCGTCGCGGGCTTGCACTTGTCCGCCGAGGCGCCCTTCTCGCCGTGGACGATCTCCTTGGTGTCCGGGGCGTAGTAGCAGGTGGCGGCCAGCTCGGTGTTGGTGCCGAGCAGGTTCCCGGCGTCGTCGTAGGCCCACAGCTCCATGGGACCGTTCACGCTGGGGGCCCAGTTCGACGGGTAGGCGATGCGGGCGACGTAGGTGCCGTTGACGATCTTGGCCTCCGCCACCTCGCCGTCCTGGGGCCGGTAGGTGATCCGGGCGACGGACGAGTCGACGCGACCCGCCACGACGCGGTAGCCGGGGGCGCCCGCGAGCTCGGGGATGGACGGGGTGACATCGCCGCCAAGAGCGCTGCTGACCCAGTCCACGGAGAAGTGTCCCGGCAGCCAGCCGCGGACGACCTCAGCGGGACGGAACGTGTAGTACTCCACTCCGCCGCGGCCGAGATCGCACGTCAAGACCGCCCTATCGGTGTAAACCAACGCCCACGGACCTGCGTCTTCGCGGCCGTACTGGTACATCGTCGGCCGACCCGTCATGTTCTCGGCCTTGGCACAGCCCTGCTCGATCGCCGTGATCTGCTCCGGGGTGAGGCCGAAGGTGTGCCGCAGCGTCGGCGTGGACGTCGGTGACGTCGTGATCTGGACGGCCGGCGTGTGCTCCGCCGGACCTGACCTGAACAACACCACGCCCGCCGCCACGACAGCCATCGCGGCAGCGGCGGCGAGGATCGGCACGGTGAGCCGGGACGACCTGCGGCGGCCGGTGAGCGCCCGTTCGACCTCGGCGCGGATCTGGGTGTGCCGGCCCGGTGGCAGGTCGCGAGTGGGTGGAAGCATGCTGGTCATCGGTCCTCCCCGGTGTGCACGAGCTCGCGGTGCTGCTGGAGCTTCGACTTGGCCTTGCTGACCCGTGCCCGCACGCTGCCCTCGGTGATGCCGAGCACCGCCGCGGCGTCCGCGTACGACACGCCGGACCACACGCACAGCGCGAGCGCCTCGCGTTCGTTGCGCGGCAGCTTCGCCACGGCGGTCAGCAGCTCCTTCATCCGCCGCTGGTCGTCGAGCCGCTCGGCCACCTGGTCCGCGTGGTCGGGCATCGGCCGCTCCTCGCCGACGCGCCGCAGGTTCCGCAGCCGGCGCGTCAGGGACCGCTGGTCGTTGCGCACCACGTTCGTCGCCACCGTGAGCAGCCACGGCAACGCCGACTCGCGCTCCAGCCGCACCTCGGCACGCTTGCGCCAGGCCAGCAGGAACGTGGCCTGCAGGTGGTCCTCCGCCTCGGCCCAGGACGCGGTCAACCGGAAGCAGTGGTTGTAGACCGCCTTCGCGTGCCGGTCGAACAGCACCCCGAAGGCGTGTCCACCGCCCTCAGCGGCCTGCGACCACAAGGCGCGGTCGTCAGGGTCTTCGGTTGTCATACCTGTTCGTGTCCGCTCGCCCCGCCGGTGTTGGCACCAGTTTCACGTGCCGCTCTCTAACGTTCCGGAGCGTGGCACATCTGGGGGTGGCCGACCTGACGGACATCGCGCACGCGGCATACGGCCGTGAACTGCGCGAAGTGGCACGTCTGCGCGGCGGCAGCAAGAAGGGCGTCTACCGGCTGATGCTGGACGACGGAACCACGGGCATCGCCTACGTGTGGCGCGCGTCCGAGGATTACTGGCCGGAGCACGAGTACGACCCGTTGTTCGGCAACGCGAGCGGACGCGACCTGTTCCTCACGGCGCACACGACGCTGTCCGAGGCGGGGGCGTGCGTCCCGCGTCTGGTGCTGGTCGACCGCGACGTGATCGTGGTCGAGGACCTCGGCGGCGACTTCCTGGAGAAGCAGCTCGACGGCGGTACCGAGGTGCTCGAACGGCTGTGGGACGACGTGCAGGCCATGCACCAGCGCCTCAGCCCGCGCTACGGCCGCCCGAACTCCCTCCAGCCCGCCGACGCCCCACCGGTGCCGGACGTAGTGCTGCGGCGGGCGCTCGGACATCTCGACGCGTGCTGCGAGCGAGTCCCGCGCATCGCCGCCGAACGGTCACGGCTGGAAACCCAGCTGCGCCAACGGCATGCGCTGATCGAGCCGCGCACGACCTACGGCCTGATCCACGGCGAGCTGGGCCCTGACCACGTGCTCGTCGCCGACGGCAGGCCGGTGCTGATCGACATCGAGGGCGTGATGTTCTTCGACGTCGAGTGGGAGCACGTGTTCCTGGAACTGCGGTTCGGCCCGCACTACCGCCCGGTCGCGGGCCTCGACCCGGCGCGGCTGTCGCTGTACCGGCTGGCGCAGTACCTGTCCCTGGTGGAGGGTCCGCTTCGGTTGCTGGACGGCGATTTCCCGCACCGCGACGCGATGCGGGAAATCGCCGATCACAACATCGAGCGCGCCCTGTCCTGTTAGATCTCCAGGTAGTCGAGGTTGGGCCCACCGTTCGCGGTCGTCGCGACCGCCCGGACCGTGTTCTCGCCGGCGTCGAGGTCCAGCGTCACGGTCACCGACTGCCAGGTCGTCCACGCGCCGGTGCCCGCGAACGCCTGTTCGTCCACCGCGAGCCGGCCGTTGACCGAGATGTCCAGCGGCCGGTTCGCCGTCGTGCCGTTGGCGAACCGCAGCGTGACCTGCCGCGGTCCGGCGACGTCACTGGTGACCTTGAACTCGACCGCGGACCCCGCGACGTTGTCGTAGTTGACGAACCCGGTGCCGGAGAACCCGGCGTGGTTCGACTCCACGACCCCTTGCGACACAACAGCGTTCTCGGCCTCGTACCGCGACTCGGGCGTGGGCTCGCCACCGCCCGCACCGGGATGGGCCGACCCGAGCCACGCCTCGTCGATCCGCAGCTGCGCCTTGCCCTGCGTGGACGTCTTCTCCACCCGGATGTGGCGCGCGGTCGTGTTCGCCGGCAGGTCGATGAACTGCACACCGCGGTGGTTCGCCAGCGATCCGGACTTCACGTTCGTCCAACTGGAACCGTCGTTCGACGTGTAGACGTTGTAGTTCTTGATCCGCGCGGAACCTGACGCCGGATACGTCGTCGAATCCTCACGCTGGTTCAGCGCGACGTACGAGACCTTCTTCGCCGACCCCAGGTCGAAGCGCAGCGACACGGTGCCCGCACCCGTTGCGTCCCAATAGGTCTGGTAGTTGCCGTCCGCCGCGTGCGAAGCGGGGTGCCCGGAACCCGAAGCGGACGCGCTCATCGTGTAACTCGACGGCGCGATGATCCCCTCGCGCCCGGCGGTCTCGACCTTGAACACGGTGTCGTACTGGTCCCAGTTCGAGATGCCGCTCAGCGTGATCGTGCCACCGGCCTGCGCCCAGTTCACCGCCGCGCCCGTGCGCAGGTTCGTGACCTTGCTGACCTTGTACCCGTTGTCCCGCACCTTCAACGTGCTGCCGGACGGCTTGGTGAGCACGTGGACGTAGTTGTTCTGAGGGTTGCTCTTGGACACGGTCGTGACGCCGTGCGCGCCGTCGTTCCAGAACCCCGGCTTGAGCCCGCCGTTGAGGTACCCGCCGCCGGACGTGCCGCCGATCGACTCCCAGATGTCGGCGAGGTAGGTGCTGGTGAAGTTGTTGAAGGAGGCCTGGTTCGACGGGAACTTGCCGTTGACCATCGCCGTCTCCGCCATCAACGCCTTGACGTCGCTGCCGACGTTGGTGATCAACCGCCCCAGCGTCAGCTTGTAGTCGACGGTGGAGTTGGTGCCGGAGTACCACCACGCTCCGCCGCTCGGCAGCTTGAAGCACGCCTCGATCAACCGCGGCGCCGCCGTGTAGACCGCCTGCGGGTAGTCGTAGTTCGGCGTCATGCCGGTCTTCTGCTCGTTGCTGATCGTGTCCATGATCGCCGTGTCCTCGTTGTTGTTGCTGAGGACCATGTCCGGACGATCCTTCCGGATCCGCTCGTACAGACCGTTCTGCTCCCAGTAGGCGTTGTCGTTGTCGATCCAGAACCCGGCGAGCTTCGGGTACCGCTGCATGACCTCGACGAAGTTGTCGTAGCTGAACTGCCCGAACCCAGGCCGCTCCTGCAGGTTGACCGTCTTGCCCTTGTACTTCGAGTACCCGGCCGAGTCGAGCCACTCGTGCCCGCCCTCGTCGTGCCACTGCGGGTCGTCGGTCATGTAGTTGATGACCTTCAACCCTTCCGCCGAGGCGGCGTCGACCAGCTCGCCGAGGAAGTCCCGCTTGGTCGAACAACTTCCCGGAATCGCCGACGGCCACGCCCGCGCGTACCCGAGCCTGCTGTGGAACGACGCCAGCACGAGGTACTGCGCGTGCAGCTTCTTCGCCTCGTCGACCCAGTACTTCGCGCTCCAGCCACCACCCGTGACAGCGGCTTCCCAAGCGCTGCAACTGGTGTAGCCCGGATTCGTCCGCATCCCCCAGTGCAGGAACAACCCGGACGTGGACGCCCGCAACCAGTCCTGCCGCGGATGCAGCACCTCGGCGCGCGCCGGAGTGCTCACGCCTGCAACGAGTAGAGCGGCGGTCATCAACACGCCGAGACGACGCAACCTTTTGCGCACGAGCCAGCCTCCTGGTGGACGCCTCCTGCGGCGGAAGGAAGACGTGCTCGGTGTTACCGCGCAAAGGTCTACGCCAATCGACGGCCGCGCTCAAGAGGTCATCGGAGGTATGAGCGAATTACATGCCCTGCAGAATCGATAAAGGCTCCAAATGAGCCGATGTCTAACGCTCGTCCCGCTTGAAGAGCCGGCCGACACCGGTCACGAGGCAGATCGCCAGAACCCATCCGACGACGGTGAAGGCCAGCGACAGCCACTTGGTGGTGCCCAACGGTATCCACAGATCGCTGTGATGCAGGCTCACCACCGGCAGAAGAAGGTCGAACGTGTACAGCCACGAGTGGAACCACCCGGCTTCGATGCCACTCCTCACCGGGACGAACCTGCCGACCCGGTTGAACAGCAGCCCTCCGAGGACGAGCAGCCCGCCGAGCCACCAGAGCATGAGGAAGGGCCGGTACCCGTATCCGACGGTGGGCTTCAGGATCAACCAGACGTTGCTGTACACCGTGCCGCGAACGCCCTTCCACTCACGGCGGCGCCTGTCCTCCTTGGCCACCAGCACCTTCACCGCCTGATCATGACGACCCGCTCGTTCGTATGTGGCGGCGAGCTGCAGGTAGACCTGCGGGACGTAAGGACGGTCCTTCAACCAGTTGAGGCGCTTCTCCAGATCCATCGGCTTGTCGCGCAGGGCGCCGTAGACGAAGTGGTCGAGTTGCGTCCCGTCCGACCAGTCGGGTTCGCGGTCGTCGAGAGACCCGGTGGTCACGTCCCGCAGGTCCAGCGGGCCGTCCGGCTGCTCGGCGAAGTTCAGCCGCAACGTCCCGCGGATCTGGCTGCCCTTGAGCTTCAACGCCGGATCGCCCGCGAGCGCCGCGCCGTCGAACGTGACCTCGGTACCGATCCTGGCGTCGCACATCCGCACGCCACCGCTCACGCGCGCCTGATCGAACTTCACGGCGTGCCCGACCCGGATCCGGTCACACCGCAGCGCCTCGACCCGGCTCTCGAACCACCCTTCCCGGAAGTCGACCTTGCCGTCGACCGACGCGCCCGCCAGATCGACCCTGCCGTTCGCGGTGAACATGCGGCGCAGCGCCACGTTCCGGTCCACCCTGATGCCACGGGCGACCAACGCGTCCCGTTCCTTGTTCTCGAACCACCCGCCGGTGCAGTTGAGCGTGCCGCCCACGTGCGCGTCGCTGAGCACGACCTGGCCCAGCGCGTGGAACCGCTCGGAGTCGCGCACACCAAGGCTGAGATCGCTGTGCACCTTCAGTCCCAGCGCCTCGATCGCGGTGTCGAACCTGTTCTGGAAATGACCGCCCTGCGCCCGAAGCGCACCGCCGATCTTCGCGTTCGACAGGCTGAGCTTGCCGTGCACGAGAGTTCCCGCCCGCATCACCAGGTTCATCGCGGTCGACGCCAGCGTGAGGTCGATCGCCCTGCCGCCGGCGTTGCGGAACTGACCACCGGTGAAGTCGAGCCAGCCGCCGATCTTGCATCCGACCAGGCTCAGCTCACCCTCCACAGTGCACCCGCGGGAGAACTCGGCCTCCTGCCTCACGGTCATGTTCGGCCCTTGCAGGGCCATGCCGCGGAGGTTGAAGAAGCGGGCACCGTGGCAGATCAGCCGTCCGGCGATCTCGGCACCGCTCAGGTCGACCTCACCCTCGACGGAGAAACCGTGCCGCCAGAAGACGTGTTCCCGCACGACGAGACCGCTCAGCTCCAATGCCTTCTCGGTCCCGGGATTGCGGAAGACCGCTCCGTCGCAGATGAACTCACCGCCGATGTGTGCGCCGATCATCCGCATCGGCCCGGTGACCCGGAACTTCCCGGTGCAGTAGACGTCCTGCTCCACCCGCAGCCCGTCGGCCTCCAGCGCGCCGTCGGCCGAGCCGACGATCACGCAGTCCTCCATGTCCAGCTGCCCCGCGACGTGCGCGCCGGTGAGCTGCACGCACCCGTTCACGTGGCAGTTGTGCAAAGCCAGGCCGTCGTGCAAGCGGACCTGCGAGGCACGCAGTCCGGGTAACCGGCAGTCGGTGAAGTAGAGGCCCGCCATCGTCGCCTGCTCGACGTTCGGTGCGTGGTCGAACGCGCATCCCTCGAACTCCACCGGGAAGCCGACCTCGCCCGCCTCCAGATCGAGCTCCCCCGTCACCACCACGTCGCACAGGATCAGCACGCGCGGCCGGCAACCGTTCCCGCGCAGCAACTGCTTCGAGAGGAATCCGGCGCCGACCTTCCGTCCCGCTCCGGCGAACCTGACCCGCCCCATCTTCTCGATCGCGTTGTACAGGTCCATCTCCGCCGGCGTCATGTCGCGCGCGCTCCCCAAGGACGCGACCGCGGGTGATGGACGCGATCTGATGTGTCGGGTTAGTCCGCCTGAACCGGTCTGTTGTTAGCCGTCAGGCGAACGTTCACCCGATCAGCCGTGAGAGGGGTGGCCGTACAGCCCGGCGCCGGTGATCTCCAGCGTCGTGAGGAAAGCGTTCGAAGCCTGGTAGGAGGCCTCGACCAGTTCCGCGGTGTGCGAGAAGTCCAGCGGCGTCACGGCCTGCACCGGCGGTCCTGGCAGGTACAGCACGGGCGCGTGCTGCGAGGCGAGCTCGACCTCCAGCACCGCCTGGTTGCGCATGCCCAGGGTCGCCCAGAACAGCAACGTCTCGGCGAGCGTCTCGGGCACGGTCGGCAGGTGGCCGGGGAACGCGCAGTCCAGCACCACCAACGACCGCGCGCCCATCGCCAGCGCCTGGCGGATCGGGACGTTCGCCAGCACACCGCCGTCGTAGAGCACGTGCTCACCGATGCGCACGGGCGGGTAGATGCCGGGAATCGCCGCGCTCGCCATGATCGCCGGGACGAGCTCACCCGACGTGATGTTGACCGCCTCGCCGGTCACGCAGTCCACCGACACCGCCCCGAACGGCAGCGTCAGCTCCTCGAACGACGTGCTCCCGTCGAGCCCCTCGGCGAGCACGGCGGCCAGACCGGTGTTCGGGAACAGGTAGGTCTTGTTGGTGCGGAACGACCTCAGCTGCGCGATCGGGCCGCCGGGGAACACCCGCTGGCGCGTCATGCCCTCCCACATCACGGCGAGCCGGGACGCGGCCTTCTCCGGGTCCAGCGCCAGCAGCGAGCCGTTGACCGAGCCCACGGACGTGCCGACGACCAGGTCGGGCCGGACGCCGTGCTCCTGCAGCGCGCGCAGCATGCCGACCTGCGAGGCGCCGAGGCTTCCCCCGCCGCCGAGCACGAAACCGATGGGACCGGGCAGTTCGATCGTCACGTCGGATGATCCTAAGGCGAAACGTGGCAGAGCACCGGAATCGCCGTTTCACGTCTCGTCAGCGACCCGTGCATGCCGGTGAGGTTGCTCAGCAGGGGTTCCGCCTGGCTGCGCACGACCACCGCGTTGTCCTTCATCGCCACGACGACGTCACCGATGCGGTCGGCCGCGAGCGGGCTGACCGGACCGAACCACCCGGCGTCGGCGGCCTGTTCCCGGGAGAAGACATCCGCCCGGTTTCCGAGGAACTCCCGCCACACGTGCAGGACCTCGTCGCTCTCGGTGTGCAGGTAGCGCACCCGAGGTTCGCCCGCGATCACCCGGACTCCCTGCCACAGCTGGGGTTCGGTGTCGAAGTCGATCCGGTCGTCCACGGTGATCATGCCGTGGTCCGCGGTGACGACGAGCAGCGCGCCGGACGGCAACCGTGCCGCGATACGTGCGGCCAGCGTGTCCACGAACTCCAGCTGCAGCAACCACTCCTCGGATCCTGGCCCGTAGAAGTGCCCGATCGTGTCAAGATCGGCGTGATAGGCGTAGCAGAACGACCGGTCCTGCTGGACCGCCGCGACCGCGCCCAGCGCGAGGTCGCCGAACCCCGCCGTGCCGCGGAACCACGAGCCGCGCAGCACCGCCCGCGTGAGGCCGCTGCCGCGCTGGTTGAGCGGGGCGACCGTGCTCACCGCGACCCCGGCGGCCGCCGCGCGTTCGAACAGCGTCGGGTGCGGCTGCACGACCTCGGGCACGAGCGTCTTGCGCAGGTCGTGGTGGTGATCGCCGACGCGCGACCAGGTCAGCGAGTTGAGCACCTCGTCCTGCACCACGAACGTGTAGCCCACGATGCCGTGCCCGCCGGAGAGCAGCCCGGTGCCGATCGAGGCGATGCTGGTGGCGGTCGACGACGGGAAGCCCGCGTCGATGTCGCGGCCGGGCAGACCGGACAGGAACGGGGCGTGCTCGGCGTGGTCGCGCAGCAGTTCGTGCCCGAGCCCGTCGACGAGCAGCAGCACGACACGCCGGGCGACCGGCAGGTTCAGCGTGTTGTCCGCACCCGGTACCTCCAGGCCGGACAGCAGTGAGGGGACGACCTCGGCGATGGTCACCCGGACACCGTGCCACGTCGAATCGGACAGCGGGCAGAATGGCGCGCTGTGACAACGCTCATCCACCAGAAGATCGCTGACGAGCTCGGCGTGGCCGCGGGCCAGGTGAGCTCAGCCGTGGAACTGCTCGACGGTGGCTCGACCGTCCCGTTCGTCGCCCGCTACCGCAAGGAGGCGACCGGCGGTCTCGACGACGCGCAGCTGCGCACGCTCGAGGAGCGGCTCGGCTACCTGCGCGAACTGGAGGAGCGCCGCGCGGCGGTGCTCGAGTCGATCCGGTCGCAGGGCAAGCTCGACGAGGCACTCGAAGCGCAGATCCTCGCCGCCGAGAACAAGGCGCGGCTCGAGGACCTGTACCTGCCGTACAAGCCGAAGCGCCGCACGAAGGCCCAGATCGCGAAGGAGGCCGGTCTCGAACCGCTGGCCGACGCACTTCTGGGTGATCCTTCCCTGAATCCGCAGGAAGAAGCCGCGAAGTTCGTCGACCCCGCGAAGGAGGTCGCCGACGCGGCGGCCGCCCTGCAGGGCGCGCGGGCCATCCTGGTCGAGCGGTTCGGCGAGGACGGCGACCTCATCGGTGAGCTGCGCGAGCAGATGTGGACGCGCGGCCGCGTGGTCTCCAAGGTCCGCGAGGGCAAGGAGACCGAGGGCGCCAAGTTCGCCGACTACTTCGAGTTCGACGAGCCCTTCGGCAAGCTGCCGTCGCACCGCATCCTGGCGCTGTTCCGCGGCGAGAAGGAGGAGGTCCTCGACCTCGTCCTGGAGCCGGAGGAGCCGGTCGAGGACGGTCCCTCGTCGTTCGAGGTGCGCATCGCCTCGCGCTTCGGCATCGACGACCGCGGCCGCCCCGGCGACAAGTGGCTCACCGACACGGTGCGCTGGGCCTGGCGGACCCGGATCCTCGTGCACCTGGGCATCGACCTGCGCGGCCGCCTGCGCCAGTTCGCCGAGGACGAGGCCGTGAAGGTGTTCGCCTCGAACCTGCGCGACCTGCTGCTGGCCGCCCCGGCCGGCACCCGCGCCACGATGGGCCTCGACCCCGGCTACCGCACCGGCGTGAAGGTCGCGATCGTCGACGCCACCGGCAAGGTCGTCGCGCACGGCGTCATCCAGCCGCACGTGCCCGCGAACCGCTGGGACGAGTCGATCGCGAAGCTCGCGGTGTGGGCCAAGCAGCACAACGTCGACCTGATCGCGATCGGCAACGGCACGGCCTCGCGCGAGACCGACAAGCTGGCCGCCGACCTGATCAAGCGCCACCCGGAGCTCAAGCTCACCAAGATCGTGGTGTCCGAGGCGGGCGCGTCGGTCTACTCGGCGTCGGCGTACGCGTCCTCGGAACTGCCTGGGCTCGACGTGTCCATCCGCGGCGCGGTCTCCATCGCGCGCCGGCTGCAGGACCCGCTGGCCGAGCTGGTGAAGATCGACCCGAAGTCCATCGGCGTCGGCCAGTACCAGCACGATCTGGCCGAGGCGAAGCTGTCGCGCTCGCTCGACGCGGTGGTCGAGGACTGTGTGAACGCGGTCGGCGTGGACCTCAACACCGCGTCCGTGCCGCTGCTGACCCGCGTCTCCGGCATCACCGCCGGTCTCGCGGAGAACATCGTGCTGCACCGCGACGCGAACGGTCCGTTCAAGACGCGCACCGCGTTGAAGGACGTGGCACGGCTCGGCCCGAAGGCGTTCGAGCAGTGCGCGGGCTTCCTCAAGATCCGCGGTGGCGACGAGCCGCTCGACGCCTCCTCGGTGCACCCGGAGGCGTACCCGGTGGTGCGCAAGATGCAGTCCGCTGCCGGCGCTGAACTGATCGGCAACACCGCGGTGCTCACGAAGCTGCGGCCGGAGCAGTTCGTCGACGAGAAGTTCGGTCTGCCGACCGTCACGGACATCCTGCGCGAGTTGGAGAAGCCGGGCCGCGACCCGCGCCCGGCGTTCAAGACGGCGACCTTCGCGGACGGCGTCGAGAAGATCGCCGACCTCAAGCCCGGCATGGTGCTGGAGGGCGTCGTGACGAACGTGGCCGCGTTCGGCGCGTTCGTGGACATCGGCGTGCACCAGGACGGTCTCGTGCACATCTCCGCCCTGTCCAACAACTACGTCAAGGACCCGCGCGACGTCGTGAAGTCCGGTGACGTGGTGCGGGTGAAGGTGCTGGAGGTCGACGAGGCCCGCAAGCGGATCGGCCTGACGCTGCGCCTGACCGACGAGCCGGGCAAGCCCGCTCCGAAGCAGCAGGGCGGCGGTGGCGGTCGTGACCGCCGGCCTCAGCGCGGGGGCCAGCCCCAGCGTGGCGGCCAGAACCGCACCTCGACTCCGCCCGCGAGCGGCTCGATGGCGGACGCGCTCCGCAAGGCGGGGTTCGGCAAGTAGCTTCAGACCATGAAGGGACCCTTCATCCACCTGAGGTGGATGAAGGGTCCCTTCATCGTTCAGGCCTTGGGTCCTGCCGCTTCCGAATTCTTGATGTGTACGGGTGGCCGGGGGCGCGCCAACGCAAAGGCGTAGGCGGCGCGAAGTTCCGCGATCACTGCTTCAGGTTCTGCACGCAGGCGCGATGGCAGAGTCTGCACAACACTGATGCCCACCGCCGCGTACCTCGAGTTGCGCGCCAGCGTCTTGGCGTAGGCGTCCTTGCTGTAGTGGAACTCGTTGCTGTCGATCTCCCAGGCAAGCCCGACTTCGTCGCACCACGTGTCCGGCATGCCGACGTAGCCGCCCTCCAAGTCGACGATGACAACGTTGCGATACGGCGTCGGCAGTCCTGCCTGATGCCAGATCTCCAACGCGTCTGCTTCGGCCACCGACCGCACACCCAGATCGATCTCGTTCAGCACTCGTCTCGGCAGAGCAGTCCCTCGCTTGGTGCCTGTGTCCAGCTTGCGACGCAGTTCGGTCGGGTCAGCAAGCCGACTTTGAATGGCTTCGATCAGTAGCGCGCGAACGGGATCAAGGTCCCGTAGACGGCGCACCCCGTCCAGCACGGCGCGTACGGGAGGGGCAAGCGGTATACCGTCGCGAAAGAACACAGGCGGGAAGAACACCGTTCGTTCCACCACGGCGAACCCGGAGCTGAGCACGCGGCACTTGTGAGGTACGAGGACGTGCACGAACTGCGGATCGGGGCCAGCGCGCAGGTTGTAGAGGCGCGCCGCCTGGAGACCTGTGACGAGTGCGCCGTGTCCAGCGAGCATCAACGCAGCCTCGACCCGCTGCCGAATTGTCGGTTCTGACCGTTCAAGCAAAACGATTCCGGGTAGCAGGCGACGCCACCGGCCGCCTGGTTGGCATTGCCGGTACGTGGTCGTCTGGCCGATTCCCAGCGTCTCCAGTTCCGACGCGCGGATCACGCCGAAGCGGCTGTGCTGCCAGAGCTGACCTTCAACACCGTCCCACTTACCTCGCTCCATGAACCCATAGTGCTCAGCAGCCCTGACAATTCCGGCGCGCGTGGTGGATGAAGGGCTCCTTCCTCCACCTGAGGTGGAGGAAGGAGCCCTTCATCGAGAACTACCTGGCGCGGGTGCCCTTCGCCTTCACCAGCTCGGACTCGAACAGCTCCTCCACGGTCGTGAGACCGCCGGGTGCCGACCTGTCCACCTTGGTGACGTACGACTGCGTGGACGACGGCCGCCCGACCAGCGAGTAGTGCAGCGGGCCGGTCAGCCCCTGGGTGTCCAGGCCGTTGGTGTCGTGGAACGCCTTCAGCACGCCGTCCCGGGTGAGGTCGCCGTTCTTGCAGGCCTTCTCCACGACCGACAGGAACACCTTCGCGACGGTGTAGCCGTGGTCGACGTAGAGCGCGGGCTTGTCGTTGGGGTAGTTCTTGTTGAACGCCGCCGCGACCTCGCGCGGGCCGGCCTGGGTGCCGGTGAACGGCGCCACCGACGTCACCACGGACACCTGCTTCTCCACGGCCGCGGCGACCGGCGACTCCAGCAGCGCGGGGTCGTAGCCCACGACGTTGACCATGAACGGCACGTCCCACTTCAACGCCGCGGCGACGCCCACCGCGGCGGCGGTCTGGGCGGGAGCGGTGCTGAGCACGATGGCCTTCGCGCCCTGGGCCTTCAGCGAGGCGATCTGCTGGGAGAGGTCGGCCGTGGTCTCACTGATCGGCTGCTCGGCGATCTTCATGTTCCACTGCGTCCCGACGAACCGGCTGCCCTCGACGGCGTTGTCGCCGTAGCTGCCCTGGACGTAGACGTGGCCGACGGTGTCGCCCTCCTTGATGACACCGCGGCGCTTGTAGTGGTCGAGTCCGTTGATCACGTCGAGGTCGTAGGTCGTCCCCACGATCATCATGTGCGGGTTGCCGAGCAGGGACGCGGCCCACGACGCGGGCGCGGTCAGCGTGCGCGTCTGCATGATGTCCGGCTCGATGGCCGTGGTCATCGGCGTTCCCGCCAGCTCCAGCAGGCCCAGGACCTGCGGCTCCAGCTCGAAGTAGGCGTCGAGCGCCTTCTGCACGTCGTACGCGTGGTCCTTCTGCTTGAGCTCGACCCGCCGGCCGCAGATGCCCCCGCGGTCGTTGACCTGCTTCAGGTACAGCTCGTAGCCCTTCATGCGGGTCAGCGCGGAGGCTTTGAACGGGCCGGTCATGTCCGTGAGGATGCCGAGCGAGATCGTGTCAGCCGTAACGCCCGGTCCGGTTTTGACCTGCGCTTTCTCATCGTTCTTGGCGCCGCAGCCGGCGGCCAGCACGGCGAGCGCCAAGGCGGTGGGCAGTACACGGCGGCGGAAGGGCATGCAGCAGTCCTTGTCCAAATGATCGCGACATACTAAGCGGTAGCTCAGTATTGATTTCGTCGTCACATAATGCGTCTCTATGTGGTACGGAACACAGATACGTAAGGTTCATGCGACTACCGCTCGACTACGCAGTGTGCTAGCTCTTCGGTGCCGAACGAAATGAGATACGGCGTGATCGCCCACATTTCGGGTATACGGACGGCATGGCTGACGTGATCACATTGCTGCGGAAGCAGCACGAAACGATCCGCACGTTGTTCGCCGAGGTCGAGAGTTCTAGCGGCGCCGAACGCAAGGAAGCGTGGCATCAGCTCGTGCGGCTGCTCTCCATCCACGAGACCGCAGAAGAAGAGATCGTGCACCCCGCTGTCGCACGCGTGAGCGGTGGCGAGCCGATCGTGGACGCACGCGTGGCGGAGGAACACCGCGCGAAGGAGCTCCTCAGCACGATGGACGACATCGGTCCCGACGCGGAGGGCTTCGACACTCTGCTCGTGCAGCTCCGTGACGACGTGCTCGCTCATGCGGCCCACGAGGAAGAGGCCGAGTTCCCGCTGCTGCGCGAGGTGCACGACCAGGAACGCCTCGAACGCATGGCGCGCGCGGTGGAAGCCGCCGAAGCGATCGCGCCGACCCGTCCGCACCCCGGCGTCGAGAGCCCGATCGCGAACCTGGCGCTCGGCCCGGTCGTGGCGGTGGTGGACAAGGCCAGGGACGCGATCCGCAAGGCGCTCGGGTGAGGATCGTCGTCACCGGCGGCTCCGGCAACGTCGGCACGGCGCTCCGCCGCCACCTCGACTTCGAGGACGTCGGTGTGGACGTGCGCACGCTGTCGTCGTTGAGGGACGCCATCCGCGGTGCCGACGTCGTCGTGCATTTGGCGTGGGCGATCAAACCCACCGATCGGCAGACGAACGTCGACGGCAGCGAACACGTCCTCGCCGCGTGCCTCAAGGAAGAGGTCGGCCACTTGGTGTGCGCGTCGTCGGTCGCGGCCTACGCACCGGCGGCGCGCTGGTCCCGCATCGACGAGTCGTGGCCGGTGACGGGCATTTCCGGCAGCACGTACAGCGCGCACAAGGTGCGGCTGGAAGAGATGATCAGCCGCTATCCCTTGCCGTGCACGGTCATCAGGCCGTGCGGCATCGCCCAGGCGTCTGCGGCCCCGCAGCTGCGACGCTGGCTGCTCGGCCGTTGGCTGCCACCGGCGGTGTTGCCGTTGTTGCCGATCCCGCTGTGGAACGACTTGCGCCTACAGCTCGTGCACTCCGACGACGTGGCGCGCGCGATCGTGGAGATAGTGCGCCGCAGGGCGTTGGGCACCTTCAACCTCGCCGCCGAACCGGTGCTGACCGCGCCGATGATCGCCGAACGCGTCGGCGCCGGCCGCCTGCCCGTCCCGTACCCGGTGATCGAGAAGCTGGCAGGGGCGACGGCGCGGCTCGGGTTGCAGCCGTTGACCCCGGAGTGGGTCCGGATGGCCGATCAGGCACCTCTCGTGCGGACCACACGCGCACACGATGATCTGGAATGGTGGCCCGAACACGACGCGCGTGATGTGCTGCGCGAAGTCGTCACGGCAATGGGAGGGCGTGCGTGAACGAGGTGGACGCGGTCGTCATCGGCTCCGGCCCGAACGGCCTGGTCGCGGCGGCACTGCTGGCGGACGCGGGCTGGGACGTGCTGGTGCTCGAACAGCGCGCCACCCCCGGCGGCGCCGTCACATCGGCCGAGATCACCGCCCCCGGCTTCACCAACGACGTCTACAGCGCGTTCTACCCCCTCGGACTCGGCTCGCCCGTCCTCGGCGCGTTGAACCTCGACGTGCAGTGGCAACACGCACCTGCCGTGCTGGCCCATGTGCTGCCCGACGACCGCGTGGCGCTGCTCTCGCGCGAGGTGGAGACCACGGCGAAGTCGGTCGGCGCGTTCTCTCACGCCGACGCCGACCGGTGGGAGGCGGAGTACGCGCGCTGGCGCACCGTTCGTGACGCCGTGCTCAGCTCGCTGCTGCGCCCCTTCCCACCGGTGCGTGGCGCACTGTCTCTCTTGAAGGCCGCCGGAGTAGGCGACGCCTTACGGCTCGCGCGCACCCTCACGCTGCCCGTGCGCCGTCTGGGCGAGGAACTGTTCGACGGCGAAGGCGCCCGTGTGTTGTTGGCGGGCAACACGATGCACACGGACCTCGGCCCGGACCAGGCCGGCGGCGCGGGCTTCGGCTGGCTGCTGGCCATGCTCGGCCAGGACGTAGGCAACCCGGTGCCCCGCGGCGGCGCGGGCGAGCTGTCCGCGTCTCTCGTGCGCCGCTTCGCTGGACGCATCGACACCAACGCCCGTGTGACCTCAGTGCTCCACGCACGCGGCGTGGCCGTTGGCGTGCATCTGGCAGACGGTTCCGTCGTACGCGCACGCCGCGCCGTCCTGGCCGACATCCCCGCACCGTCGCTCTACCTGGACCTGATCGGCGGCGACGCCCTGCCCGGCAAACTGGCAGACGACCTGAAGAAGTTCCAGTGGGACGGCGACACGATCAAGGTCGACTGGGCGCTGTCCGGCCCGATCCCGTGGACCAACCCGGAAGCCGCGCAGGCGGGCACGGTCCACCTCGGCGGCGACGTCAACGGCATGGCCACCACGGCCCACGAACTCGCGTGCGGCAAAGTCCCGCGCAACCCGTTCATGGTCATGGGCCAGATGACGACGACCGACCCGTCACGCTCCCCCGCCGGCACCGAAGCCGCCTGGGCGTACACACACGTACCGCTCAACGGCAACTGGACCCCAGACCGCCTGAAGCGCCGCGCCGACCGCATCGAGCTGATGATCGAGGAACGCGCCCCCGGCTTCCGCTCCCGCATCCTCAACCGTTCGGTCCTCGGCCCGGACGAGATCGGCACGGTCAACGGCGGCACCGCGGCCATCCACCAGCAGCTGATCTTCCGCCCGGTGCCGGGCCTCGGCCGCGCGGACACCCCGTTCGACCGCCTCTACCTGGCGGGCTCGTCGGCGTGGCCGGGCGGCGGCGTGCACGGCGCGGCGGGCGCGAACGCGGCACGGGCGGCGCTCACGCGCTGGGGTGCGGCGGGTGAGCTGTACCGGACCCTGGTCCAGGGCCTGCACAAATCGATCTACTGACGCGCTGCGGTCAGGAGCGTCCGCGCGCCAGTGCGTCAAGGCGTTGCAGGGTTTCCTTGTTGCGCGGGATGAGCAGCATGTCCTGCAAGAACGACGGCAGCAGTGCCGACGGACCGCGCACCACGCGCTCGGCCATCCGCACGTGCGTGATCGACTCCGACCGCGGCTGCAGGGTGAGGGTGATCCGCGCGGCCCCGGCCGGCCACAGCCGCGCGTCCAGTTCCAACAACCCGCCCGGTTCGCAGCGCACCACCTCGGTGGTGTCCTGGATGACCAGCGGCCACGGCCCCACGCTGTGGTGGATGCGCGTGCCGGCCGCGGGCCAGCCGGTGTCCACGTCGCGGATGTGCGACGCGCCCACCACCCAGCCCGCGTAGGACCAGCCGTCGGCGAGCACCGTCCACACGGCGTCGACGGGCGCTTCGACGTTCAGGGAAACCTCAGCCACGCCCCCGAGGTACCCCGTGAATCAGGAAGCAATCCGGCGCGTGCGGCGGCTTTCTGCCTTGCGTTGCAGGTGGTCGGCGGTGAGCTCCAGCTCGTAGGTTCGCAACGCCTGGTAGCGCGGCGAGATCCGGAGGGCGAACGTGCCGCTGAGCCGCTCGATCGCCGACGCCGCGCGATCGAGCCGCCTGCGGGCGGCGTCCAGGCCACCGGCTCGCAACATGCGCAGGCAGTTCTCGGCCTCGCAGTTGTACGAGCGGAGCATCAGCGCCGACCAGTCGTCGACGAGCCGGCGCCCCGTGGCGTCCGACCCGTTGTAGGTGACCTGCCCGCCACCCTCGACCGCCTGGCCGTTCTTGATCAGGGTCTTCATCTCGTCGTGGATCAGGTCGAGCTGGGTCTGGTGGTCCACCGACTCCCCGGTGCGGAAGACGCCGGCCCGCTGGAAGGTCAGCTCCTCCTTCAACGGCTGCAGCTCGGCCCGCGCGCTCTTGATGCGGTGCCGCAGCGCGACGAGCTCGGCGCCGGCCCGGTCGACCTCCTCCAGCGCGTGTGTCTGCGCTGTTCGGGCGTCACCGATTCGAGCGAGCAGCTCCTGCAGGCCTTCGACGGCCCGTTCCAGCTCAACGATCCGGCGGTTCTTGCGCCCGAGCATGCTTACCTCCCCGAACAGCGACGAAAGGCCCATGCCCGTTCCATCGCAAGGAGGTATCCGCCGTTATCTCTCGCGCTATGCACTCACTCCATCGAGTGATCCCACGAAACGAACGAATCCTTCGGGGTCCTCGCTCGTGGCGGACTGCTGCAAGATCACGCTGGTGGCGCCCGCCGCGGCCACCGACGACACCAGGTCCGTGACGAACGCACGGTCGCGCGAGTCCGTCTCGACGTAGACGACGATCGGGTGCTCGCGGGTCGCCCGCGTCTCCCGCACCCGCGCGACGTCGGCGGAGGCATCCAGGATCGTGCCGTCGCCGACCTCGCCGGCGAGGTCGAGGGTCTTCGGGCCGAGTCCGCCCACGTAGATCGGCATCGGCGCGGGTGGCGGCCAGTCCAGCGCGACCTCGGTGAGCGACACGTACCTGCCGGAGCACGTCACCCGTTCGCCCGCGAGCAGGGCGCGCAGCGCGTCCGTGTACTCGCGCAGCAGGGTCAGCGGCGACGACACCCGTGCGCCGACCTGTCCCATCCACGACTGCAGTCCGTGCCCGACGCCGATCGTCACGCGTCCGGGGAACAACCGGTCCAGCGTCGCGGCCTCCATCGCGGTCAGCGCGACGTTGCGCAACGGCACCGGCAGCAGCCCGACGCCGACCTTCAGCCGGGAAGTCCAGGCCAGCGCGGCGGAAGCGGCCGCGATACCGCTCTCCAGGAAGCAGTCCTCCCACAGCCACAACGAGTCCACACCGGACTCCTCGGCGGCGAGGACGACGGAACGCAGGTTCTCAGGCGGAAGCTGGGGCCGGTAGACAGCGCCGAGTGTGGTCACCCGACAACTACTACCGGCCCCGGCCTTCATTCAGCAAGCACCGCGGTTCAGCAACAGCGTTGGTTCAGCCGGCGCTGTGGTAGGTGACGTCCCAGTGGTTCGACTCGCGGTAGTAGATGTTGCCAGCGGCCGACTTCCACTTGTTGCCACCGATGGACGTGAAGGTCCCGGTGATGTAGTTGGTGACGCAGCTCGACAGCCGGTAGTCGACCTTGTACCCGTTCCAGTGCGAGTAGGTGCCCGACGCGTGGCCGGTCTCGGTGCCGCCGGTGATGGTCAGCGCGCAGCCCGACGCCCGCTTGAACGTCTTCGCACCCGCGATGGTCGTCTGGTTGATCTGCTCGAACGAGGTGCAGTTCGAACGGTTGCGGTCGCTGCAGTTGCCACTCGAGTCCCAGGCGATGCCGGCGGCGCGCAACTGCGCGGTCGCCTGCGCGTGGGTGTACTTGGCCGGGGCCGCCGAGGCGATGGACGCGCCCATCAGCAGAGCGGCGAACATCGCGATCACGGCTGCGATCGTGCGAACGAACATGCTCTCTCTCCTTATGCCCAAAGCAAGGTGCGGCAGAAGGTAGGAACGAGCGGTAAAGAGACGCCTAAATCGACCTTTGGCCGATCTTTGGCGCCTCCGTGGACAGTCCCGGTCGTCAACATCAAGTCGATCGGAGCAACAACGATGCGCATCCGCCACGCCGTCGCGGCGACCGCACTCTCGCTCGGACTGCTGTCCGGCCTCAGCGGCATCGCCAACGCGATGCCCGAGGGTCCCGCCGAGCAGGAGACGCCCATCTCGCAGGAGCAGGCGGCCGCCGGGTACGGCGGCACCATCAAGCGGTCCGAGGTCATCAGCCGGGCCAAGGACTGGTGGAACCGCAGGGTTCCGTACTCGCAGAGCGCCTACGCGTGGGACGTCAACCACGGCAAGAAGTACCGCCAGGACTGCTCCGGCTTCGTCTCGATGGCGTGGAAGCTCACCTCGAGCCGCACCACGTCCACTTTGGACGAGGTCGCCACGCGGATCTCGTGGACGAGCCTCGAGCCGGGCGACATGATCCTGCGCAACGGCCACGTGAAGCTGTTCGAGAAGTGGGCGAACTCGGCCCACACCTCCGTGTGGATCTACGAGGAGGGCAACACCCGCGACGACATGGACCACGAGACCATCTCGATCGAGGCGCTGAAGGACGGCGGCTACGCGCCGTGGGAGTACAAGAAGATCCGCGACTGATCATCAGCTGATCGCGAGGCCCCATTGAGCTGGCCACTGGCGCACCTCCCCCCGTTCACGGGTGCCCAGTCGCGCGAACAGCCCGGCGGCCTCGTCCCAAAGGCGGTCCGCGCCTGCCATGTCCCCCAGGCAGGCGTGGACCGCTCCGAGGTCTCTGAGGGTCCGTGCCCGCCACAACGGCAGGCCGAGGTCGTTCCAGGTGGACAGCACCTCGGTCAGCACGACCCGCGCACCGGTGTGGTCGCCGGCCGCGAGCCGCCACTCCCCCAGCGTGCGGCGGACGAGCGCCTCGCCGAACCGGTCACCGACGTCGCGGCAGCCGTTCAGCGCGGTGTGCAGCAGCTCCTCGGCCGGGTCGAGCAAACCCTTGCGCAGCAACACCTTCGCCCACGCCTGGGCAGTGTAGCAGCCGAGCAGTTCGTCGCCGGTGCCCGCCACCATCTCGTAGGCACGCACGATGTGCTCCTCGGCCAGGTCCAGCTCGCCGCGAGCGCGGTGCACGAGCCCGATCCCGCGGGCCGCCAACGCCTCACCCCGTCTGCTCTTCGCCTGACGGTAGACCGATTCCGCGTGTCTCAACGTGTCGAACGCACCCTGGTCGTCGCCGAGTTCTCGTTTGATGGAGCCGATTCCGTAAAGCGCGTGCGCGAGGCCTTCCGGGTCCTGCGACTCCAGCAGCTCGCGGGCCCTGCCGAGGGCCTCCAGCGCGCACGGGTACTCGCCGAGATCGCGGCACACCATGCCGATGCCGTTCATCGCGACGGCCTCGCCGTGCTTGTCGCCCAGGTTCACGAACAACGTCTGCGCGGTGTCGAACCACGACCGCGCCTCGACCAGGTTGTCGCGCTTGTAGTGCATCTGCCCGAGGCTGCAGCGCAGGACCGCTTCGAGCCGCACGTTCCCGGTCCTCCACACGGCTTCCAGCGCCGCTGTGTGTGTTCGTTCCCAGGCCTCGTACCGGTTGCGGAGCCCGAACCAGGCGAACACGAGCACCTCGGCGAGCTGCGACGCGATCTCCGCGAGCCCGAGTTCCGCGGCGCGTTCCACGAGTCTGGTCAGCAGTGACTCCTCGCGGGCGAACCAGGCGTCCTTGTCCGTGGGACGTGCTCCCGGCGTGACCACGCCGAGCGAGTCCTGCATCCGCGGCACGGCGAGGAAGAGCTGTTCGGTCAGTCCATCCACAGTGGACAGAGCCGCGACCACGGCCCTTCGCACCATGTCCTCGCGTTCCTCTTGCGGGTCTTCGGCTTCGGCGAGCTCACGGGCGTGCAGGCGTACCAGTTCGTGCATCCGGTACCGCGCGCTGCCGATGACGTCGAGCAGCCGGGCGTCGACGAGCTGGTCGAGCACGTCCTCGTCGAGCAGGTGCGCCCACAGGAAGCTGGGCACCTCGGGCAGCCCGAGGAACCCGAAGATCCGGTAGGCACTGCGCACGTTCTCGTCGAGCGCCCGGTACGTCAGCTCCAGGCTGGACCGCACGGCGAGGTCGTCCGCGACCAGCTCGTCGAGCCTCGACCGCTCGTCGGAGAGGCGGCGCACCAGCTTGGACACCGGCCAGTGCGCCCGCCCGGCCAGCCGCGCGCCGGTGATCCGCACCGCGAGCGGCAGATACCCGCACAGCCGCGCGACCTCGTTGGCCTGGTCGGGTTCGTCGGACACCCGGTCGTCGCCGAGGATGCGCTTGAGCAGCGTGACGGCCTCGTCGCTGCTCAGCACGTCGAGCGGGATGCGGCGCACGCCCTCCAGCCCGCACAACCGGCTGCGGCTGGTGATCAGCGTCAGGCACCCCGGACTACCCGGCAGCAGCGGCCTGACCTGCGACACGCTCGTGACGCCGTCCAGCACGATCACCACGCGCCGCCCGCCGACCGTCGCCCGCCAGAGCGCCGCGCGTTCCTCGGCCGACTCCGGAATCCGTTCGCTCGGCACGTCCATGGCCCGCAGCAACGCGTCCAGCGCCCCGGACGGCGAGTGCAGATCCACGAACAGCTGCCCGTCCGGATACCGCTCGGCCAGCCGGTGCGCCGCGTGCACCGCCAGCGCCGACTTGCCCACGCCCGCCGGTCCCTCGATCCACCAGACGCCGCCGTCGCCGTCCAGCAGCCGGCTCAGCTCCCGGTCCCGCCCGGTGAAGTCGCCCGCGTCGCGTGGCAGGTAGTTGCGCCGGCTGTCCCGCGCGCCCTCCAGAACGTCCCGGTAGAGCTGCTGGAGCTGCTCGCCCGGCTCGACGCCCAGTTCGTCGACGAGCACCTTGCGCGTCTCCCGGAACACCCGCATGGCGTCCGCGCGACGCCCCGCCCTGGCGAGCGCGGTCATGAGCTGACCCCGCAGCCGTTCGGCGAGCGGGTACTCGGCGACGAACGTGCCGACCTTCTCGATCAGCTCGGCGTGCCGGCCCAGCGCGAGCTCGACGTCGACCAGCTGCTCGGCCGCGGCGAGCCGTTGCACGTCCAGCGTCTGCGCGAACACCGCCGGCGCACCCCGCCAGAGCTGCAACGCGTTGTTGAGCGCCTCGGCCTTGACCCTGAGGTCGGTCTCGTCGCCCGCCTTCGCCACCAGCTTGCGGAACAGGTGCAGGTCGACGCTCTCGGGTTCGGCGTTGAGCACGTACCCCGCCGCCCGGTGCTCGACCGGCAGCCCAGCCCGCCGCAGACTCGAGATGTGCACCTGCAGCGACTTGCGCGCCTGCGGCGGCGGCTCCTCACCCCAGATCAGATCGATGAGGCGCTCGACGGGCACGATCTTCCCGCATTCGACCGCCAGAACAGCTAGGATCTGCGCGGGCTTCGGCGGTACCGACGGCTCGACCGGCCCGAGAATCCTGATCTCCACTGTGCCCCCACCAGTGTTGAAGATTCACCAAGTAATACGCGGAATCGCCAAATTCTGACGCAGTCCGACGTGACCAGGTTCCACTTCCGGGTGAATGCACTCGAACGGACGCAGTTCCGGATGCAAGTAGACCAGACTTGGTTCCGTCCAGCCCACTTTCAGTGGGCATAAATGTGAACTTTTGTTCCGTTTCAGAGAGTTGCCCTGAGTCGCGCGAACTCCTCGGCCAACGCCGGAAGCTGCCAGTGCGCGTTCAACCCGCTCGGATTGGGCAGCAACCACACCCGCGCCCCACCCACCAGCTCCTCCTGTGGCCCGACCTGCGCTTTCTTGCGGCCGAACGCCGCCCGGTACACCGTCACCCCGAGCACCGCGAGAACCTTCGGTGAATACCGCGCGACCTTTTCGGCCAGCTCGACGCCACCGGCCTTGAGTTCGTCAATTGTTAATTCATCGGCCTTGGCACTGGGCCGCGCGACGACGTTCGTGATGCCCAGCCCGAGCCCGAGCAACTCCTCCTGCTCGGCCGGCGCGAACAGCCGAGGCGTGAAACCGGACAAATGCAGTGCGGGCCAGAACCGGTTTCCGGGCCGCGCGAAGTGGTGCCCGGTCGCCTCCGACACGAGGCCGGGGTTGATGCCGCAGAAGAGCACGTCCAGCCCGGGCTTGATCACATCGGAAATCACTCGCCGAGCCTACGAGACGCCGCCTACCGTGCCCGCCATGGCCGGGCTCCCCCTCCTCTTCCTCGACGTCGACGGCCCGCTCCTCCCCTTCGGAGACGGCGTTGCCGGCACTCCAGGCCTCTCCCGCCTCGACCCGATGCACGGCCCGTGGCTGGCCGCTCTGCCGTGCGAGCTGATCTGGGCCACGACGTGGATGGACGACGCGAACGACCCACGGCACGGGCTGACCGACGCCGACTACCTGAAGCTCGACGCCTGGCTCCGCACCGCGACCGAACTCACTCGCGGTTGATCGAGAACCCCAGGATCACCGCCGCCGACACCACCACGTGGACTCCATTGCGAACGTCGCCTCGCGCTCGTAGCCGGGGAACTGGCGCTCCGAGCCGTAGGTCCACGAGCTGCGCAGGCCGAGTTGGGAGCGTTCAACCGCCGCGTCGGACACGCCGTGGGAGCGCAGTGCATCGCGCACGGCGGCCATCGCGTCGCCGGGGCGGAGAGGTTTTAGGGAACCGCCGGCACGCGCGGTCGAGGCGTCCACATCGTGTAGCCGGCTCGGCGCGCGTCCTCCGGTGAGTGGAAGAACGCGTCGCCCTTCATCCGCTTGTAGTAGGGCGATTCAGGCGTGTGGTACATCATCGTGCGCGAGTTCGCCTTGATCGCGGGCACCACCGCCGGCGGCTCCTCCATGATCGACAGGCGGGCCTCTGCCGGGGCCTCCGCTCCCCGCGTGCGCATGGTCAGCCAGGTCAGCAGCACGCCGGCGAGGAAGGCGCCCGCGCACAGCAGGAACATCTGGAAGAAGAACCCGAACAACGAACAGCTCCTAGTCCGAAGTGAAGTCCTCGTCGACGCGCAGGCCGGGGACGGCGGCGCGCAGGGCGTCGCTCAGGGCGCCCGCGCGGTCCGGGTCCGCCACGCGGGCCGACGCGGTCAGGTGTCCTTTGTCGACCACGCCGGTGAAGTCGGTGACGTCCTGGTCGAGCACCGCCGCCAGCAAGCCCGCCGCCGCGGCCGCGCTGACCGGCATGCGCTCGCCCGCGTTCGGGGTGATCATGTCGGTGATCCGGTGGGCGGCGGTCAGCGCGCGGACGGCGTCGACCAGGTCCTGCCGTTCACGAGCGGACGCGGCGGTGCCGGCCAGCACGATCTCGGACGACCGCACGGCGAACACCAGGTGGCCGGGCGTCACGTCCGGCGCGGGATGGGCCGCGACACCCACCGTGGCGAGCAACGCGGGCACGATGAGAGCGCCGACGAAGACGCGTTGCGGCAACTGCACGCGCTTGGCCTATCTCATTCGGGCGATCGCGTGCCACCGCCTGCCGCGGAACTCCCTGGACAACACGCCCAAATTCACCCGTTGGTGGAGACCACCACTGGTATGCCGCCAGCCACCAGGCGCCAGTCCGAACCGGCGAAGTCAGCGGGGTCGAGCACGCCCGCGGCCTTGACCCAGTCGATCAGCAACTGCCGGATCTCCTGCCGCTGGTTGTGCAGCACGGGCGCGGACGCGATGTGCGGGAAGTCGCCGCCACCCGCCTGCCGGTAGTTGTTCACGGCCACCGCGAACTCGAACCCATCCGCGACCGGCACCCCGTCGTAGGCCAGCCCCACGATCCGCGACCCGACCGGCTGCGAGATGTCGATGTCGTACGTCAACGGCGCGGACAACCCGTACGCGATGTCGAAGTTGTAGTCCGGCACGTCCGCGGAGATCTCGTCGGCCGTGAACGGTCCTGGACCACCGACCTGGAGGAAGTACCGCGCCGACTCCTCCAGGAAGTCCCGCAGCTGCGCCCCGGTCAGCCGCACGCCCACCAACGTGTTGTCGAAGATGTAGAGCCCGGCGACGTCCCGGATGGACACCTCGCCGGACGGAATCGCCGCCGCGCGGTTGAACGGCGCACACAGCGACACCACGGGCAACGACGTGGAGTTCGCGACCTCCAGCGCCTGCACGTGGTTGATGAACCGCAGCGCGGGCGTGTCCTCGAACCGCGACCGGGCGGCCGACATGGCCGCGGAGCACGTGCCGATGTGCGCGTTCACATAGGAGACGACCTTCTCGTGGTCGTGCCGCAGCAGTCGCACGATCCGCGGATCCTCCTCGACCGACGCGGTGGACAGCACCGACGACCGCGCCCCGACGAGTTCCCAGCGGCCGTTGTGCCGCAGGTCGAACTCCATCAGCGACAGGCGCTTGCCCCAGTACAGCGGCTCGGTCAGCAGCACCGGCCGTCCGGTGACCTTGTTCGTGACGAACCGCTCCGGGATCTCCACGTGCGCGTGCCCGACCAGCACGGCGTCGATCCCCGGCACCGTCTCGGCCACGAGCTCGGCGCAGTTCTCCGGGAACGGCACCTGGTCGCCCAGCGACGACGACAGATCGGCCCCGGAATGCGCCGCCACGATCACCAGGTCGGACTTCGACCGCACCTCCGGCACCCAGTGCAGCGCCTGCTCCACCAGACCGGGGAACGTCAGCACGCCCTCGACGTGAGCGCGGTCCCACACCGCGATGCCGGGGTTGGTCAGCCCGAGGATCCCGACCCGCAACGGCGGCCCGTCCGTCCGCCACACCGTGTGGATCACGTACGGCGGGAACGCCGGTTGACCGGTGGACACGTCCAGCGCGTTGGCCGCGAGCAGCGGGAACTCCAGCTGCCGCTCGAACATCCGCAGCACGTCCAACCCGTAGTTGAACTCGTGGTTGCCCAACGCCGCCGCCGTGTACCCGATGGCGTTCATGGCGGCCGCCATCGGGTGCACGTGCGTACGCGTGATCGGCTCGACCTTCGCGTAGTAGTAGGCGAGCGGTGTGCCCTGGATGGTGTCACCGGCGTCGAGCAGCAACGTCCGATGGCGCCCCACGGCAGCACGTACCTCGTTGACCAACGTCGAGATCTTCGCGAGCCCGACGTCGTTGTGCGCGAAGTCGTCGAACTCGCGATCGAGGTAGTAGTCCCAGTTGAAGAGATTGCCGTGCAGGTCAGTGGTCCCCAACACAGTCAGTGTGAACGTGCGCAGACCGCTCACCTCCGGTTGTGGTCGGGCATAACCCGACCATAACCACTCACACTTGACCAAGCAGCCGGCTACCGGGTCGGAGGCTGCTGCCCCTGCTGGCCCTGTTGACCGCGCTGACCAGGCTCGACGACGCTCGAAGCGACCGACTTGCCGTCCTCTGTGGTGGCGATCACCGTCACCGTGTCGCCCTTCTCGACACCTTCGGCCACGGTGTCGGCGTCGATCACGTAGGTCTTCGTGTAGCCGTCGGTCGACTTCACCTCGACGGACGTGTCGCTGATCGCGGTGACCTCACCGGTCTGGAACTCGCCGTGCGTGGCCGACCCGGACCCGAGGCCGAAGCCGGGTCCGCCCTGGCGCATGCCGCCCATGCCGTAGCCACCGCCGGGCGGCCCTCCGCCCATGCCGCCGGGGCCTCCCATGCCGTTCTGCTGGTTCGTGCCACTGGCGGCGTAGATCGCGACGCCACCGGCCGCCGCGATGCCGACGGCGATGGCCACGGCGGCGACTGTCTTCTTCGCGGTCCAGGCCGGGCGCTGCGCTTCGGGCTGGGGTGCGGGTGCTGGTGCGCCCCACTCCGGGGGCTGTTGTTCGGTCATGTCAGCCACCGTGTCGGCGTTTTCTGTGCCGAACCTGTGCCTGAAGTAGGCCTGAGCTGTGCACCTCGCTCACAGCTGGTACACAGAATCGGCATTCAGGATGGGAGCCATGCGCGCGATGAAATCCGAACTCCGCAGGCCCGACGGGCAGCCCGTGCGGGTGCTCGTGGTGGACGACGAGTCCACCCTGGCGGAGCTGATGTCGATGGCGTTGCGGATGGAGAAGTGGGACGTCCGCACGGCGCTCGACGGTCAGACGGCGGTGCGGACCGCGCGTGAGTTCCGGCCGGACGTCGTCGTCCTCGACGTGATGCTGCCGGATTTCAACGGGTTCGAGGTGCTGCGCAAGATGCGCGCGGACTTCCCCGCGTTGCCGGTGCTGTTCCTGACGGCGAAGGACGCCGTGGAGGACCGCATCGCCGGGCTGACGGCGGGCGGCGACGACTACGTCACCAAGCCGTTCTCACTGGAGGAGGTCGTGCTCCGGTTGCGCGCGCTGCTGCGCCGCACGGGCGTGACGGACGCGGACGCGGGTGCCCGGCTGGTCGTCGGCGACCTGTCGCTGAACGAGGAGACGCGCGAGGTGAACCGCGGTGGCGCGGCGATCGAGCTGACGGCGACGGAGTTCGAACTGCTGCGCTACCTGATGAGCAACCCGCGCCGGGTGCTGAGCAAGGCGCAGATCCTGGACCGCGTGTGGAGCTACGACTTCGGCGGCCAGGCGAACATCGTCGAGCTCTACATCTCCTATCTCCGCAAGAAGATCGACGCCGGGCGCGCCCCGATGATCCACACGATGCGAGGCGCCGGATATGTCCTCAAGCCTGCGACCTAGAACCCTGCGGGCCCAGCTGGTCTCCGGCCAGATCGTCCTGCTCACCGCACTGTGCCTGGTGATCGGCGGGATCGCGGTGCTCGCCCTGCACGCGTTCCTGATGGACAACCTCGACCGCCAGGTCACGACGATGCGACCGCCACCACCGGGTTCCCCGTACTCCATCGGCCTCAACGCGATCGTCCAGCGCGACGGCACCATCAACGGCACGATCGAGCTGCCCGGCTGGCTGCAGCCGCGTGCCCTCACCGACGAGGAGATCACGGCACTGGAGGCGGTGCCGTCCGGCCTGCACACGATCGACATGGGCGAGGCGGGCGAGTTCCGCGTGCTCACCGACGGCCGGGGCATCAGGGGCCTGTCGCTCTCCCCCGTGATGGACATCGTCTGGCAGATGGTGTGGATCCTCGCCGGGCTGATCATCGCGGGAGCGGCGGCCGTCGCGCTGGCAGGCCGGGTCGTCGTGCGGCGCGCGCTGGTGCCGCTCGACCGCGTCGCCGAGACCGCCACCCGCGTGTCCGAACTGCCGCTGCACGAGGGCGAGGTCGCGCTCGCCGAACGCGTGCCGGAGGAGGACACGGACCCGGCGACCGAGATCGGCAAGGTCGGGCTCGCGCTGAACCGGATGCTCGGCCACATCGATGAGGCGTTGAAAGCCCGGCACGACAGCGAAACGCGCGTGCGGCAGTTCGTCGCCGACGCCTCGCACGAGCTCAGGACACCACTTGCCGCGATCCGGGGTTACGCCGAACTGACCAGGCGGACCGGCGAGGACCTGCCGCCCGAGGTCACCCACGCGATGAACCGGGTCGAGTCCGAGGCGCTGCGGATGACCTCGCTCGTCGAGGACCTGCTGCTGCTCGCCCGGCTCGACGCGGGCCGTCCGCTGGAGCGCGAGGACGTCGACCTCTCCCGGCTGGTGCTGGACGTGGTCGGCGACGCGCGGATCGCGGGTCCCGACCACAGCTGGAAGCTCCAGCTGCCACAGCAACCCGTGGTCGTCCCCGGTGATGTCCAGCGGCTGCACCAGGTGCTCGGCAACCTGCTGTCCAACGCCCGCACGCACACCCCGCCGGGCACCACCGTCACCACCGGATTGTCCGTCCACAACGGACGCGTCGACCTGACCGTCACCGACGACGGACCCGGTGTCCCGCAGGGCCTGGAAGTGTTCGAACGGTTCGCGCGCGGCGACAGTTCACGGTCGCGCGCGGCGGGCAGCACCGGGCTGGGCCTGTCGATCGTGTCCGCTGTGGTCGGCGCGCACAACGGTGACGTGTCGGTGACGAGCGCGCCAGGTCACACGACTTTCACCGTCTCACTGCACACAGGTGGTTCACAGCAACAGCACACGACCGACCCAGGGTGACCGGCGATTCTCGTCTCCATGAGACGAGAACGCCTGGCGCTGGCGGTCCTGCTGATCGCGACCGGCGCGCTGTACCTGTGGCGGCTGGGGGACTCGGGCTGGGCCAACGCCTACTACTCCGCCGCCGCCCAGGCCGGTGCCACGAGCTGGAAGGCGTGGTTCTTCGGTTCGTCGGACGCCTCGAACGCGATCACCATCGACAAGACACCCGCCTCGGTGTGGGTGATGGGCCTGTCCGCCCGGCTGTTCGGCGTCAACGCGTGGAGCATCCTGGTGCCGCAGGCGTTGATGGGCGTGGGCAGCGTGTGGTTGCTGTACGCGACCGTCCGCCGCTGGTTCTCCCCCGCCGCCGCGCTGATCTCCGGCGCCGTGCTCGCGCTGACCCCGGTCGCGGTGCTGATGTTCCGCTTCAACAACCCGGACGCGCTGCTGGTCCTGCTGCTGATCGCGGGCACCTGCTGCGTGACCCGCGCGGTCGAGCAGGCCAGCCCGTTCTGGCTCGCCCTCGCCGGTGTCGCCGTCGGGTTCGGGTTCCTGACGAAGATGCTGCAGGCGTTCCTGGTACTGCCCGCGTTCGGGCTGGTCTACCTGATCGCCGCACCGACGAGCATGGGCAAACGCTTGCTGCACCTGCTCGGCGCGCTGGGAGCGATGATCGTCGCGGGCGGCTGGTGGATCCTCGCCGTCGAGCTCACGCCGGACCGGCCCTACATCGGCGGCTCGCAGACGAACAGCGTGCTCGAACTGGCGTTGGGTTACAACGGTCTCGGCCGGCTCACCGGGGACGAGGTCGGCAGCGTCGGCGGCGGTCGCGGCTGGGGCTCGGCCGGCTGGAGCCGCCTGCTGGGCGCGGAGATGGGCAGTCAGATCGCGTGGCTGCTGCCGGCCGCTCTGGTGCTGCTGATCGCCGGGCTGTGGCTGACCAGGGGCCGCACCCGCACCGCGCTGGCGTTGTGGGGCGGCTGGCTCGTGGTCACCGCCGCGGTGTTCAGCTTCATGAACGGGATCATCCACTCCTACTACACCGTGGCGCTGGCTCCCGCGATCGCCGCGATCGTCGGCATCGCCGCCACCGAACTGTGGGCGCGCCGGCACGAACCCGTTGCCGCAGCGGTGCTTTCGGGCTCCGTCGCGTTGAGCGCGCTGCAGTGTTACGTGCTGATCAACGCTTTCTCCACGCCCGTCGCCGTGCTGGCGCTGATGGCCGGGCTGATCGCGGCGGTGGGCCTGGTGCTGTCGATGCGCTGGGCCATCCCGGTCGCGCTCGTCGCCGCGTTGCTCGGCCCCACCACGTACTCCTTCGCCACCGTGACCACTCCGCACACCGGCGCGCTGCCCGTCGCGGGCCCGTCGAGCGGGCGGATGGGTGGCATGGGCGGCGGCCTGCTCGACGCCACGACGCCGGACTCCCAAGTCGTGACCCTGTTGCAGGACAACGCGGCTGACTACAGGTGGGCCGCGGCGACGATCGGGTCCAACAACGCGGCGGGCCTGCAGCTCGCGAGCGGGCAGCCGGTGATGGCGCTCGGCGGCTTCAACGGCACCGACCCCGCACCGACCCTGGCGGAGTTCCAGGAGATGGTCCGAAATGGACAGATCCACTACTACGTCGCGGCCGGCCGGATGATGCAGGGCAACACCGGCAGCGACGCAGCCCACGAGATCGCCGACTGGGTCGCGCAGAACTACACCGCGACCACCGTCGCCGGTACCACCCTCTACCGACTGGACGCCTCATGACCGCCACACTCGCACCCGCGGCACCGGCCGCGCCGGCCCCGGCCGAGCGCCGGAAGGTGAACGCGAAGACGTTGCACCGCATCGCTTTCCTCTGCCTGCTCGCCGGTACCGCCGTGCTGTACCTGTGGAACCTCACCGCGTCCGGCTACGGCAACGAGTTCTACGCGGCGGCGACCCAGGCGGCCTCCCAGAGCTGGAAGGCGCTGCTGTTCGGTTCACTCGACCCCGGCAACACGATCACCGTCGACAAGCCGCCCGCGTTCCTGTGGGTGAGCGGCCTGTTCGCCAAGGCGTTCGGCTTCTCCAGCTGGACCGTGCTGGCCCCGCAGGCGCTGGAAGGCGTCGCGGCGGTGGGACTGCTGTACGCGACCGTGAAGCGCACGTCCGGTCCGGTCGCCGCCCTGTTCGCCGGAGCGGCCTTCGCGCTGACCCCGGTGGCCACGCTGATGTTCCGGTTCAACCTGCCGGACGCGTTGCTGGTGCTGCTGATGGTCGCGGCCGCGTACTGCACGGTGCGGGCGCTGGAGAAGGCGAGCCCGCTCTGGCTGGCGCTCGCGGGTTCGGCGATCGGATTCGCGTTCCTCACCAAGATGTTGCAGGCGTTCCTGGTGCTGCCCGCGCTCGCGCTGGCCTACCTGATCGCCGCGCCGACGTCACCGCTCAGGCGGCTCGTGCACCTGCTCGGCGCCGGTCTCGCCGTGGTCGTGTCGGCCGGGTGGTTCATCGCGCTGGTCGAGCTGTGGCCGGCGGACAGCCGCCCGTACATCGGCGGCTCCACCAACAACTCGTTGTGGGAGCTGGCGATCGGCTACAACGGCCTCGGCCGCATCTTCGGCAACAGCGGCGGCGGACCCGGCGGCGACGGCGGGGGCATGGGCGGCAACGGGAACATCGGTTTCGGCGGCTCGACGGGCATCGGCCGGTTGTTCGGCGCCAGCATGGGCCCGGAGATCTCCTGGCTGCTGCCCGCGGCGTTGATCGGGCTCGCCGCCGGGCTGTGGTTCAGCCGCAGGGCACCGCGCACCGACCGCACGCGCGCGGCGCTGGTGATCTGGGGTGGCTGGACGATCGTCAGCGGTCTGGTGTTCAGCTTCATGAGCGGCATCACGCACCCCTACTACACGGTCGCCATGGCACCCGGAATCGCCGCGCTCGTGGGCGTTGCCGGGCGTGAGTTGTGGCGTGGCCGCGCGCACTTCCCGGTGCGGATGGCGTTGACGGCGATGGTCGCCGCGACCGGTGTCTGGGGCTTCATCCTGCTCGACCGCACGCCCACCTGGATGCCCTGGCTGCGCTGGGTTCTGCTGGCCGTCACGGCGGTCGCGGTGTTCGCGCTGGTGTTCGGCGTGAACGCGCGCCGCTGGGTCGCCGCCGCTCTTCTGGTGACGGCATTGCTCGGCACCTCCGGCTACGCGTTCGCGACCGCAGCCACCACGCACAGCGGCTCGATCCCGTTGTCCGGCCCGCGCTCCCAGCAAGGTGGTGGCGGAATGGGCGGAGGCAGTTCCTCCACCGAGGTCGTGCAGTTGTTGAAGGCCACGGACACCCAGTGGGCGGCCGCGACCGTCGGCGCGCAGAGCGCGGCGTCGTTGCAGCTCTCGTCGGGCCGGCCGGTGATCGCGATCGGCGGCTGGAACGGCAGCGATCCCGCGCCCACGCTCGACGAGTTCAAGGCGCTCGTCGCCGAGGGCGAGGTCCGCTACTTCGTCGCGGGTGGCCGCGGCGGACCCGGTGGTGGCAACAGCGAGATCGGCGAGTGGGTCGCGGCGAACTTCAAGGCCGTGACGGCGGGTGGCGAGTCCATCTACGACCTGACGGTCGCCGCCTGATCGTCAG
This sequence comes from Lentzea kentuckyensis, assembly GCF_002150765.1. Lineage (GTDB taxonomy): Bacteria > Actinomycetota > Actinomycetes > Mycobacteriales > Pseudonocardiaceae > Lentzea > Lentzea kentuckyensis. Next base: position 45,436 of record NZ_MUYM01000050.1, on the reverse strand, counting down.
CGCCGGCCGGGAACATCTCGGCCGGCGCCTCGCCGGTCCACAACAACGGCAGCAGGTCCGCACCCCGCTTCCACAGCCACGGAATCCCCTTCAGCATCAGCCACGCGACGTGGTGCCACACCGTGAGCTCGCGCCCGCCGGAGCACTCCAGGCTCACCTCGCCGACCGGGTGCCCGAGCGCGCGCAACTCGTCGGCGAACGCCCGCGCCAGCATCCGGTGACCGAGCTCGGACGGGTGCAGCCGGTCGACCGCCCACGTCTCCAGCTCGTACGCGCCGGGCAGGGTGTGCAGGTCGACGCAACGGACGCCGTGCCGCGCGACCACGACGTCGATCACGCGGTTGTACTCGTCGATGCGCTCCTTGAGCACCCGCCGCAGCTTGCCGGGCAGCTTGAACACGCGGCCCTGGTCGTGGAACCGCACGGTGACCACGGAAACGCCGACGCTCGTCAGCTCGCGGCAGACGTGGTCGAGGTCCTCGTGCATCTGCCGCGTGGAGAAGTCCGAACGCAGCGTGTCGTTGACGCCGGCGATGACGACGGCGGCGGTGGGCTTGTCCCGCAACGCCTGCGGCAACTGGGTGCGTCTGACGTCGGCCAGCCGCGCGCCGGAGACGGCGTAGTTGCGGTAGCCGTTGTCCGGGTAGGCGGACGAGAGGATGGGACCGAACCCGCGCCAGCCGCCGGGAACGAGGTCGCCGATCCCGACCGCGGTCGAGTCACCGAGTAACACCAGCACACGCCTCAGCATCAGCGGGCCTGGTGATCTCGGCATGGCCGTGCGGGAACGGTTCAGCGAAATGCTGGGTAAAGCGGGAGTTCGAGCACCTCAGGGCCGTAGCGGTCGGCCAGTGCGCCGATCACCGCGTCGGCGTGCGAAGCAACGGTCTTCTCGCCCAGGATCAGCGCGTCGGACCGCAGCCGGACCCACCGCCCGGTCAGCACGACGCTGCGCGGTGGCGCGTTGACGACGCTCGGCATCGGCTTGGACAGCGCCCGCCACGTCGCGAGCCACACCCACAGCAGCTGGGCTTCCAGCAGGCGAGGTAAGAGCACCGCGTCGTCGTCCATCTCCGGCCACACCGACCCGACCTCGGCCCGCCACGCGGCGACCATGGCCTCGGACATGCCCGGCGGCAGACCCCAGCCGCACCAGCAGGACGGGAACGGCACGCGCAGCGCGGCGGCGTCGAACACGATGTCGCGGACGCAGCCGCCCTCGAAGTCGACGAACCGGACACCGCGCGAGGTGACCAGGTGGTTGTCCGGACAGGACGTCGACGGGCTGAACGCACGGCGACGCGAGGTGCTGAACGACCGTGCGGCGTCGGCGGCGAACTCGCTGGCCTGCGGGGACGTCTCGATGCCCAGTGTGGACGCGAGCAACGCAGGTAAGCCCACGATCGCCGCGTGCACGTCGACCGCGATCGGGTCCTGGCAGCACTGCGCACCGGCCCGGCGCATCAACGCGTCGAAGTCCGCGTCACGACCGGCCGTCGTGGCGTGCAGACGGCCCATGGCGTGAGCCCACGACAACAGCCCGCGTTCCGCGGCGCGCGCGTCCGGGGCGTGCAGCTTCTCGGACAAACGCGGCGCACGGCCCAGGTCTTCCAGTACGACCAGACGCGCTGCGGCGTCGTGTGCGAACAGTTCTGGCGTAGCGCGCTCTTCGGACGGAAGCGCGGTGAGCAGCTGATGGCTGACCGCCTCGTGCGCCCACGGGTCCCGGTCGCCGCTCGCCTCCGGATAGCGCTTCACGACCAGCGTGCGCGGCATGGAGAACGGCGAGGACGCGACTCTCACGCGAATGACGACGGAACGACCGGTACCCCCGAGAGTCTCGGGGTCCGAGAGGCGCACCTGTGCGCCCAGTCGCCTGGTCAGTACCCGCTCGGCGGCGTCGACAGCTTCGGCAATCTCAGGTGAAGTCGTGTCGGGAGGGCCCGCGGTGATCTCCACGCTCATCCCCTCCGACCCTACTCCCCATGTCCGTGAGCCGGACCGACGCTAATCCGGCCAGGCTGCGACCACCACCACTCGTTGATAACGGCTCGCGCCGTTTCCGGATCACCCCTTGGACAGTGGACGTGTGGAAACACCATCCGTTGCCCGGCGCCTGCGGATCAACAGAACGAGCGCGGCGGCGACGACAATACCGATCAAGTTGATGCCCAGCTGAGCAACAGCGGGCCCGACTCTGTCCCACACTCCGAGAATCGCGGCCAGCGCGGCGTACCCGGCGGCCGGAACGGTGGTGACCGAGATGAACACGCCGACGAGCACCGCCGACTTCGCGGACGTCATCGAGAGCATGCCCGCCGCACCCGCCAGCAGTGCCACGATCAGCGAGAACGGCCCGAACTGGTAGACGAAGTCGACCTGGTGACCGTTGACCAACGCGGTCCTGTCGAACAGCCCGCCGAGCTCGCCGAACCACGTCAGCACGGACGTGATCACCATCGCCAGCGGGAACCCGACGCCCAGCGCGATCGATGCCCGTTTGACCAGGTCCCACCGCTTCGCGACGAGCCCGACGGCGATCGCGGCGAGCGGCCCGAACTCCGGCCCGACGACCATCGCGCCGACGATCGTGACCGGCGAGTTCGTCGCGACGCCCACCGCCGCCAGCAGGCAGGCGATGGTGAGGAAGGCCTGGAAGGTGACGCTCGGCCGGGACTCCTCGCCGGACTTCGCGATCAGCTCCTCCCACACGATCACGTCCGAGCCCTCGCCCGGCGCGTTCTCCTCGGCGCGGTCGGCGCTGTCGGACAGCGAGGTGTCGATCGTCTCGATCGTCACGCCGCCGGTGTGGTCGATGTGGAGGTCGCAGAGCGCGCCGACGATCTCGTCGACGGCCTCGCGGGCCACGTCGGCGGTGATCAGGTCGCCCTCGGGGTCGATCGCCGCGCCACGCAGGAGCACCAGGTGGGTGGCTCCCGCGTGGTCGCGGAGGATCTTCGTGGCGGCCTCGGTCTGGTCTGCCGGACAGACCACCCGCAGCCGCAGCATCAGGCCTTCTGGTCCTTCTGCTCCGGCTTGAAGTCGACGCCGGCTTCCTTGCGCTGCTGCGACGTGATCGGCGCCGGGGCCGCGGTCAGCGGGTCGTAGCCGCCGCCGCTCTTCGGGAACGCGATGACCTCGCGGATCGAGTCGGCACCCGCGAGCAGCATGCAGAGGCGGTCCCAGCCGAGCGCGATGCCACCGTGCGGCGGCGCACCGAACTTGAACGCGTCGAGCAGGAAGCCGAACTTCTCCTGCGCCTCCTCGGCACCGATGCCCATGACGTTGAACGCGCGCTGCTGCACGTCCGCGCGGTGGATACGAATCGAGCCACCACCGAGCTCGTTGCCGTTGAGGATCACGTCGTAGGCGTAGGCCAGCGCGTTGCCGGGGTCGGACTCGAAGTTGTCGATCCACTCCGGCGTCGGCGAGGTGAACGCGTGGTGCAACGCCGTCCAGTTGCTACCGCCGACCGCGACGTCACCGGCCTCGAGCTTGTCGACCGACTCGAACATCGGGAAGTCGACGACCCACGCGAACGCCCACGCGTTCTCGTCGATCAGGCCAACGCGGTGCGCGATCTCGACCCGGGCCGCACCGAGCAGCGCCCGCGCGTCCCGCGGGTCGCCCGCACCGAAGAAGATGCAGTCGCCGGCGTTGGCACCAACGGCCTTCGCGAGACCGTCGCGCTCGGTGTCGGTGAGGTTCTTGGCGACCGGCCCGCCGAGCGTGCCGTCCTCCTGGACCAGCACGTACGCGAGCCCCTTGTGACCACGCTGCTTGGCGAACTCCTGCCACGCGTCGAGCGTGCGCCGCGGCTGCGAGGCACCACCCGGCATCACCACGGCACCGACGTACGGCGCCTGGAACACGCGGAACGTCGTGTCCTTGAAGTACTCGGTCAGGTCCGTCAGCTCGAGCTCGAAGCGCAGGTCCGGCTTGTCCGAACCGTACTTGGCCATCGCGTCCGCATAGGAGATCCGGCGGAACGGCAGCGGCAGCTCGACGCCCTTGGTCTCCTTCCAGATCGCGGCGAGCAACTTCTCCGTCAACCCGATGACGTCGTCCTGCTCGACGAAGCTCATCTCGATGTCGAGCTGGGTGAACTCCGGCTGACGGTCGGCGCGGAAGTCCTCGTCCCGGTAGCAACGCGCGATCTGGTAGTACCGCTCCAGCCCACCGACCATCAGCAGCTGCTTGAACAGCTGCGGCGACTGCGGCAGCGCGTACCAGGACCCAGGACGCAGCCGCGCGGGCACCAGGAAGTCACGCGCGCCCTCGGGCGTGGACCGCGTCAGCGTCGGCGTCTCGATCTCGACGAACTTCTCGCCGTGCAGCACCTCACGAGCGATCCGGCTGACCTCACTGCGCAACCGGATGGCCTTGGCCGGGGCGGAACGACGCAGGTCGAGGTACCGATGCTTGAGACGGGCCTCCTCGCCCGGCTCGACATCGCTCTCGACCTGGAACGGCAGCGGCGCTGCCTCGTTGAGCACCTCGAGGTCGCTCACGTAAACCTCGATGGCCCCGGTGGGCAGCTCGGGGTTCTCACTGCCCTCGGGCCGCTTGCTCACGTCGCCGGTGACCTTGATGACGTACTCGCTGCGCAACCGGTGCGCGCGCTCGGCCATCTCACCCTCGCGGAACACGACCTGGGCGACACCGGAGGCGTCACGGAGGTCGATGAAGATGACACCGCCGTGATCACGCCGGCGAGCGACCCACCCGGTGAGGGTGACGGACTGCCCGGCGTGCTCGGCCCGGAGTGATCCGGCCTCGTGCGTGCGCAACACGGTGGTGGCTCCTTGTAGACGAAGTCAGCTTTGCCGTCAAGGCTAGCCGGACCCGCCTCCCGTTTTTCACTCAGGTGCTTTCTCCAGCGGGGACGCCCGCCGTTGGCTAGCTTTCGATCATGCGGATCGCGGTGGCTCTGTTCGGCACGCTGGCGATGTTCGTGCTCAGCATCGGCGTGCTCTTCCTGGGCATCCTCGGCTTCACCCCGGTGAACCCGTGCACCGGGCCGTGCCACGTACCGCTGGCCCTGGTCCTGGTCGGCACCGGTGTCATCTGGCTGTCCACGATGTTCGCAACGTGGTTCCGCGCCCTACGCGAGCCGCGCGCGTACTGGCCATGGATCGGAGCACTACTGATCGTCGTGCTCTACCTGGTGTCACTCAAGATCGCGGAACAGGTCCTCTAGCCGCGCCGACCGGCCCTGAAGGCGTCTGCAAGTACCACCAACTCATCATCAACAGACACTTTTCTACTACCAACAGGGCCGTTCTGGCCCGCGAGGGCACGGCGTGCGACGAACGAGTTGGGTGTAGTTAGCTGCGATTCGATCAAGAGTTGGTGGTACTTGCAGACGCCAGCCGCCACCAACAGAAGAAGGCCGCGACCGAAGCCGCGGCCTTCTCCTAGAGACTCGACTCACGCAGTAGGCGCGAGGTAAAGCAGCCGGTTCGGCGACCCGGTCCCCGGCGAGGTGACCTTCGACGGCGTCGACTGCGCGATCAGGTAAGAAGCAACCTGAGCCGGAGTCGCCGTCTTGTTCGTCGACAGGTAGCGCGCCGCGGCACCGGCCACGTGCGGGGTCGCCATCGACGTACCCGAGATGGTGTTGGTAGCGCTGTCAGAGGTGTTCCAAGCCGACGTGATGTTGCTGCCCGGAGCGAAGATGTCCAGGATCGCGCCGTAGTTCGAGTACGAGGCGCGGGCGTCGGTGTTGGTGGTGGCGCCCACCGTGATCGCCTCAGCCACACGGGCCGGCGAGAACCCGGACGCGTTCGCGTTCGAGTTACCAGCCGCCACCGCGAAGGTCACGCCCTTGGCGATGGCGTTCTTCACGGCCGTGTCGAGGGTGGCGTTGGAGCTGCCGCCGAGCGACAGGTTGGCGACGGCCGGCTTGACGGCGTTGGCGCCCACCCAGTCGATGCCCGCCGCGACACCCGCGAGGGTGCCGGAGCCGTCGTTGTCGAGCACGCGGACGGCGACGATCTTCGCGGCCTTCGCGACGCCGTACTGCGAGCCCGCGATGGTGCCGGCGACGTGCGTGCCGTGGCCGTTGCCGTCCTGCGCGACGTTGTCGTTCTCCACGAAGTCACGGCCGTTGGAAGCGCGACCACCGAACGTGGAGTGGCTGATCCGCACGCCGGTGTCGATGACGTACGCGGTGACGCCCGAACCGGTCGACGTGTAGCTGTACTTGGAGTCCAGCGGCAGGTTCTTCTGGTCGATGCGGTCGAGACCCCACGACGGCGGGTTCGTCTGCGTCGCCTGCGCGTGGACGACCTGGTCGGCCTCGACGAACTCGACGGACGGGTCGGCGGCCAGGTGCTTGGCCTGCTTCTCCGTCAGCTTCACGTTGAAGCCGCCGAAGCTGGTGTAGTCCCGCTCGACGTTCGCGCCGAAACGCGACGCCAGGGCGTGGGAGGAACCCTTGCCCTCCTTCAGCTTCACGATGAAGCTGCCGGCGATCTTGTCGGGGGAGCCGAGGGACAGGACCTCGCCTTCCGCTGCGGAGGCGTTGGGAACCAGGAGAACCGACATGGCGAGGCTCGCCACGCCGGCACCGGCCAGGAACCGGATCTTTCGCGTCATGATGTGCATTCCGTTCTTTGCAGGGGAACGAAGCACTTTCGACGTTATGGATCGATCCGGTTCCTGCCAAGGGTGTCCTAAAGATTAGGACGAACCTGTGTATTCACCTTTCACAGGGAAGACGGCCAATGGAGAATACGAGTGACGGGTGGCGTTCCCGGAGTGCCCGTGGTAACCAGCGCGCGCTCCACCTGCGCGGGCGTGGCCGCACGGTTGAACTCCAGGTATCGGGCCGCGACACCGGCCGCGTGCGGGGCCGCCATCGACGAACCGCTCAGCGTGTTGGTCGCGGTGTCCGAAGTGTTCCAGGTGGACGGGACGTTGACGCCCGCCGCCCAGATGTCCACCAACGGCCCGAAGTTCGACGACGACGACTTGGTGTCGGTCGGCGTCAACGCACCCACGCAGATCGCCTGCGAAACCCGTTGGGGCGACGACCCACCGGGATCGGTGTTGCTGCCACCGGCCGCCACCGTGTACGAGATCCCTGAGTCGATCGACTTCTTCACCGCGGTGTCCAGCGCCGCGGAAGCACTGCCGCCCAACGACATGTTCGCCACGGCGGGCTTCACGGCGTTGCGCGTCACCCAGTCCACGCCCGCGATGACACCGGAAATGGTGCCGGAGCCCGAGCCGTTCAGCACCCGCACGCCCCACACGGTCGCGCGCTTGGCCACGCCGTAGGTGGTGGCCGCGGCGATGCCGGCGACGTGCGTGCCGTGACCGTTGTCGTCCTGCGCGATCGCGTCGTTGTCGACGGTGTCCCAACCGTTGCGAGCACGCCCACCGAAGTCCGTGTGCGTCACACGGAGACCGGTGTCGAGCACGTAGATGTTCACGCCACGGCCGGTGCTCGTGTACTCGTAGCGCTGATCCAACGGCAGCGCGCGCTGGTCGATCCGGTCCAGTCCCCAGGGCGGGTTGAGCTGGACGCTGTTGGCGTGCACGATCCCGTCACGTTCCACGGAGGACACGTTCGGGTCCGCCTTCAGCGCACGAACCTGTGCAGCGGTCATCCGGGCGCTGAAACCGTTGAAAACACTCGAATACGTGTGCTCGACCGTGCCACCGAACGACGACACGGCTCCATCTCTGAGCACCACGATGTACGAGGACGTGGCCGCGGACGCCGGGGCGACCACGACCGCTGCCGCCAGGGCGGCGACTGCCAGCAGGGCTCTCACAGGCGGATTTCCTTTCATTTGCAGGGAAAACGGCCCCGGCTCGAAGGGAGCCGGGGCCGCACATCTTCAAAACCGATCAGCTGGTCGACGGCCAGTACAGGAGCCTGGTCGTCGTGCCGGCGCCGGGGTTGGTGACCTTGCCGTTGGTGGCGTTGGAGGTGATCGCGGCCGAGACCTGCGCGGGCGTCACGTTGAAGTTGCCCTGCAGGTAACGGGCCACCACGCCGACGACGTGCGGCGTCGCCATCGAGGTGCCCGAGATGGTGTTCGTGGCCGTGTCACTGGTGTTCCACGCCGACGTGATGTCGCGGCCGGGTGCGAACACGTCGACGACGGGGCCGAAGTTGGAGAACGACGACCGCGCGTCGTTGCGGTCGGTCGACCCCACGGTGATCGCCGCCGCCACCCGTGCGGGCGAGGTGTTGGCAGCGTTGGTGTTCGAGTTGCCGGCCGCCACCGCGAACGTGACGCCCCGCGTGATCGCGCCCTGCACGGCGCTGTCGAGGGAGGCGTTCGCGCCGCCGCCCAGCGACATGTTGGCCACCGCGGGCTTGACGTGGTTCGCGGCCACCCAGTTGATGCCCGCGTTGACACCGGCGAGCGTGCCGGAACCCGAGTTGTTCAGCACGCGCACCGCGATGATGTTCGCGGCCTTCGCCACGCCGTACTGAGAGCCCGCGATGGTTCCGGCGACGTGCGTGCCGTGGCCGTTGCCGTCCTGCGCGACGGCGTCGTTGTCCACGAAGTCGTACCCGTTCTTCGCACGGCCGCCGAACGTCTGGTGTGTGATCCGGACACCGGTGTCGATCACGTAGGCGTTCACGCCAGAGCCGGTGGAGTTGTAGGTGTAGCGCTGGTCGAGGGGCAGGTTGCGCTGGTCGATCCGGTCCAGGCCCCACGAGGGCGGGTTGACCTGGGTGGCCTGGACGCTGAGCACCTGGTCGCGTTCCACGAAATCGACCGAGGGGTCAGCGGCCAGTCTGCGTGCCTGGGCGTCGGACATCCTGACCGAGAAGCCCTTGAACGCGGCGTCGTAGACGTACCCGATCTGGCCGCCGAAGCGGGTACCGAGAGTCGCGGCGCTCGCGGTGACGGCGTTGTCCTTCAGCTTCACGACGAAGCTGCCGGGGATGTTCTGGACGCCCTGGAAGGTGAGGATCTCGCCCACTGCGGCCTGTGCGGGTACCGCGAAGGCCGCGATCATGACCGCCGAGCCGAGCAGGGTCGCTGTCTTGCGCATTCGTCGTCCTGTTCGTCGCAGGGATGCTCAGGAACCCAATCGAGACTATTGGCGGCGTAATAGACCCGAGATCTGAACTTTCCGGGTTTCCCAGCGGCCCGAAACCGCCGATCGGCTGTACCGCGTTCCCTTTGCTGCCGATAGCCTTCCCAGCTTGACCCCGGGAAACGGAGGGGTGGATGCTGACGATTTACCCACCGCGCGAGGAGCTCGCCGACCTCTTGGTGACGGGTCCGTTCGCGGACGCGTTGCGGGTCGCGATCCAGGTGCGGGGGCTCAGTCTGGAACGGCTGCAGCACCGGCTCAAGGTGCGCGGCGCGCCCATCAGCGTCACGGCGCTGAGCTACTGGCAGTCGGGTCGCCGCAGACCCGAGAGACCCGAGTCGTTGATGGCGCTCACCCAGCTCGAGGACGTGCTCGGACTACCGGAGACCGCCCTGTCGCGGCTGCTCGGCCCACCCCGGCCGCGCGGGCGTTCCCGCAGGCGGGAGCAGTCGGCACGGGCACCGTGGGACGGTTCCGGGCTGGTCCTGACCGCCCAGCACGACCGGGTCGAGGTCGCGCCCTGCGGCGGTGTGCGCGGCGTCCGGTCCCGCCAGGTCATGCAGGCGAGGGCGGCCAATGTGGACCGATGGATCCTCTGCCACGAAACGGGTTCCGCCCAGGGCACGGCACAGCCCGCGCTGACCGCCGTGCGGTCCTGCCGGGTCGGCCGGATCGCCAGGGAACGCACGAACGGCGTGCTCGTCGCGGAGTTGTTGTTCGACGAACCGATCTCTCCCGGCGAGTCGGTCGCGATCGAGTACGAATTGATCTATCCACATCCGACGGTCGAGCACACGCATTTCCGCCGGTTCGCCGAACGCGTGCACGACTACGTGCTGGAGATCAAATTCCCGGCCGGGTCCCCGCCCGCTTCGTGCGAGCAATTCGCGTCCGGTCCGGCGGGAACGGAAATGTTCGGCGGCACGCGCCCTGCCCCGGTGGACTCGTGGGGCTACGCGCACGCCGCCGCGCTCGACTTCGGTCCTGGCCTCTACGGGATGCGCTGGACCGCCGCCGCGAACGCCTCCCGGTCGTCGAGCCAGGGGGCGTGACCGGCCGCCTTCTGGACGACGAACCGCGCGTGCGGGAGCAGTTCCGCGTACTCGTGCGCGCGGTTGAGCGGAAGTGCGATGTCGATCTCACCGACGAGCAGAAGCGTTGGCACGTCGAGGGATTCGAGTGCCGCGCGGGTCGCCTCGGGGTCGAGCGCACCCTCGGCGTAGAACATCTCGGCGGCGTCCTCGTTGGTCGGGTGCTCGTCGTCGAGCTTGCTGATCTCGTCGTCCCAGCGTCCGTGCCAGAACGGGGCGATCGTGTCGAACGCCTCGGGCGTCGCGTTGCCCGCCCAGATCTCCTCGAACCCCTTGATGGCTTCCGCGTACCAGGGCTCGCCGCTGCGGCTGTGCGCGATCACCCGGCGATCGTCGTCGGTGACGTCGATGCCGACGACGCGCGGGCTCGGTGCGACGAGGACGAGTTCCTTGACGTGCTGCGGGTATCGCGTGGCGTAGAGGATCGCGAGGGTGCCGCCGGCGGAGTGCCCGAGCAGCCTGATCCGGTCGAGCCCGAGGTGACGGCGGAGTGCTTCCACGTCGTCGACCTGGCGGTCCACGCGGTAGGACTCCGCCGGCGCCGTCTCGGACTCACCGGTGCCGCGCAGGTCGAGCCTGAGCATGTTGTCCAACGGCAGTGGTGCGAGGTAGGACGACGCCGTCATTGGCCCGCCCGGCAGGCAGATGAGCGGGTCATCCCCTGCCGGGCCGTGGTACGCGAGCGTGATGCCGTCGAAGGTCTTGAAGGTCCCCATGCCCCGCAGTCTGTCAGTACGACCTGGGCAGCTTCAGGCTGTTCTGCGCGACGAAGTTGAGGACCATCTCCCTGCTGACGGGCGCGATGCGGGACAGCCGGGACATGCCGAGCATCGACGCCAGCCCGAACTCGGTGGTCAGTCCGTTGCCGCCGTGCGTCTGGATCGCCTGGTCGACGGCGGCCGCGATGGCCTCACCCGCCGCGTACTTGGCCATGTTCGCGGCCTCACCAGCCTGCTTGTCGCGGCCCGAGTCGTACAGCGCGGCGGCCTTCTGCGTCATCAGCCGTGCCAGTTCGATCTCGACGTGGATCTTCGCCAGCGGGTGCGCCAGACCCTGGTGCGAGCCGATCGGGCTGTCCCACACCTTGCGCTGCTGGGCGTAGGTCACGGCCTTGCTGATCGCCAGCCGGGCCGAGCCGGTGGCCATGCTCGCGCCCATGATCCGTTCGGGGTTGAGGCCCGCGAACACCTGCAGCAGGCCCTGGTCCGGGGAACCGACGACAGCGTCCGAAGGCAGCCGGACGTCGTCGAAGAACAGCGTGAACTGCTTCTCCGGCGCGACCAGGTCCATCTCGATCCGGTGCCAGGTGAAGCCCTCGGCGTTCGTCGGGACGACCACGAGCACCGGCCCGGTCTTCTGGATCGCCACGACGAGCACGGCGTCGACCTCGTCGATGCCGGAGATGAACGTCTTGCTGCCCTTGAGGATCCAGTCGTCACCGTCGCGGCGGACGTGCGTCTTCAGCTGGTGCGAGTTCGATCCGGCGTCCGGCTCGGTGATCGCGAACGCCATCTTGAGCGTGCCGTCCGCGAAACCGGGCAGCCACTTGGACTTCTGTTCCTCGGTGCCGAACCGGGCGATCACCGTGGCGCAGATCGCCGGCGACACCACCATGAGCAGCAACGGACATCCCGCCGCCGCCAGCTCCTCGCACACCGCGGCGAGGTCACCGATGCCGCCGCCACCGCCGCCGTACTCCTCTGGCACGGCCACGCCGAGGTAGCCGAGCTTGCCGGCCTCCTCCCACAGCTCGGTGGCCTTCTCCCCCGATTTGGCCTTGGTGATGAAGTACTCGTGACCGTACTTGGCGCCCAGCTCGGACACGGCCTTGCGCAGCGCGATCCGCTCTTCGGACTCGACGAAGCTCATTGTTCGTCTCCACTCTCTTCGGCTACTACGGCCAGGACATCGCCGGCATTGACCTGCTGGGCATTCTCGACGAGGAGCTCGGTGACGGTGCCCGCGTTGGTGGCGAGCACCCGGTGTTCCATCTTCATCGCTTCCAGCACCAGGAGTTCGGCACCGGCCTCGACCTGATCGCCCTGCCGGACGCTGACCCGGACGACCGTGCCGGGCATCGGCGCGACGGTCGCGCCCGGTGCGAGCCTGGTCTCCGGTTCGGGGAAGCGCGGCACGACCTTCAACGTCACCGACCCGCGCGGCGAGTCGACCTCGACCAGATCGCCGTACCGGGCAACGTGGAACGGCGTCCGCACGCCGTCCAGGTCCAGGGTCACCACGTCGGGAGCGGCCTGTTTCGGGTCGTACTCGACCTCGACCAGTTCCTCCCCGAACAGGAACCTCGCCTTCGGCTGCTGCGACCGCACGTTGCGCCAGCCGAGGGGCAGGTGCCCGATCTTGCGACTCGCGGCGGACGCGAGCGCGGCGGCGAGCGCAAACGGTTGCGGGTCAACGGTCCGGACGAAGTCGTGCTCGGTCAGGAACCCGGTGTGCGTGTCCCCGTTGAGGAACGCGTCGCTCTCCAGGATGTCCACGAGCAGCGCGCGGTTCGTGACGAGGCCGTGGATCCGCGCGCCCGCCAACGCCGTCGCGAGCTTGCGGGCGGCCGCGGCCCGCGTCGGCGCGTACGCGATCACCTTGGCCAGCATGGGGTCGTAGTGCACGGAGACGACCGAGCCGTCCTCCACCCCGCTGTCCAGCCTGATGTCACCGGGCACGTGGAACCGGTGCAGCGTGCCGCTCGCCGGACGCCAGTCGTTCGCCGGGTCCTCGGCGTAAAGCCGCACCTCGATGGCGTGGCCGCGCGGTTCCGGCACCTCAACCGGCAGCGCGGCGCCCTCCGCGATCCGCAGCTGCCACTCGACCAGGTCGACGCCGTGCACCAGTTCGGTGACCGGATGCTCGACCTGTAGCCGCGTGTTGACCTCCAGGAAGTGGAAGTCCTCGCCCTTCAGCATGAACTCGACGGTGCCGGCGCCCACGTAGCCGATCGACTCGGCCGCTGCCGTCGCCGCCGCGAACAACCGCCTGCGGACGTCGTCGGTCACCGCCGGGCTGGGCGACTCCTCGACGATCTTCTGGTGCCGGCGCTGGATCGAGCACTCGCGTTCGCCGAGCGCCCACACCGTTCCGTGGGCGTCCGCCAGGATCTGCACCTCGACGTGTCGTGCGTGCTCCAGCAACGGCTCGCAGAACACCGTCGGGTCGCCGAACGCGGACTCGGCCTCACGGCGTGCGCTGGCCAACGCGTCCGCGAACTCGGACTTCTCACGCACGATCCGCATACCGCGCCCGCCACCACCGGCGGAAGCCTTGATCAGCACGGGGAACGTCGTGACGGTCTCCGGATCCAGTTCCGGCAGCGTCGGCACACCGGCGGCCGCCATGCGCTTCTTCGCGGCGACCTTGGAGCCCATCGACTCGATCGAGTCCGGTTCGGGGCCGACCCAGGTCAGGCCCGCCGCCTGGACCTTCCGCGCGAAGTCGGCGTTCTCACTCAGGAACCCGTAGCCGGGGTGAACGGCGTCCGCTCCGGCCTTCACCGCCGCTTCGACGAGCAGGTCGGCGCGCAGGTAGGTCTCGGTGGGCGACGCACCGGGCAACCGCACCGCGAAGTCGGCCTCCCGCACGTGCGGCGCGTCGGCGTCCGGGTCGGAGAACACCGCGACCGTGCGGATTCCGTTGGCCTGGCAGGTGCGGATGATCCGGCGAGCGATCTCGCCGCGGTTGGCGATCAGCAGAGTTTTGATCACGGGACTCACATCCGGAAGACGCCGAAGCCGTCGGCGCCCTTGATCGGTCCACTGTGGATAGCGGAGAGGCAGAGGGCCAGCACGGTCCTGGTGTCGCGCGGGTCGATCACGCCGTCGTCGTAGAGCTTCCCGGACAGGAACGGCGCCAGCGACTGCTCCTCGATCTGCGCCTCGACCATCTTCCGCATGGCCGCGTCGTGCTCCTCGTTGTACTCCTGGCCCTTCGCGAGGGCGGCCTGCCGCCCGACGATCGAGAGCACGCCCGCGAGCTGCGCCGGGCCCATCACGGCCGACTTGGCGTTGGGCCAGGTGAACAGGAACCGCGGGTCGTACGCCCGCCCGCACATCCCGTAGTTGCCCGCGCCGTACGACGCGCCCATCGTGATCGTCAGGTGCGGCACCCGGCTGTTCGACACGGCGTTGATCATCATCGAGCCGTGCTTGACGATGCCGCCCTGCTCGTACTGGGCACCGACCATGTAGCCGGTGGTGTTCTGCAGGAAGACGAGCGGGGTGTCGCTGGAGTTCGCGAGCTGGATGAACTGCGTGGCCTTCTGCGACTCCTCGCTGAACAGCACGCCGCGCGCGTTGGCGAGGATGCCGACCGGGTAGCCGTGGATCCTGGCCCACCCGGTGACGAGGCTGTTGCCGTACAACGGTTTGAACTCGTCGAACAGTGACCCGTCGACGAGCCGCGCGATGACGTCGCGCGGGTCGAACGGCACCCGCTGGTCCTCGGAGACGACGTCCAGGATGCTTTCGGCGTCGAACAACGGCTCCTCGACGGGTGCCGGTTCGGGACCGAGCTTGCGCCAGTTCAGCCGCGCGACCACCCTGCGCGCCAACCGGATCGCGTCGGTCTCGTCCTCCGCCACGAAGTCCGCGAGCCCGGACGTCGTGCCGTGCATCGAAGCGCCGCCCAGCGACTCGTCGTCGGCGTCCTCGCCGGTCGCCATCTTCACCAGCGGCGGCCCACCGAGGAACACCTTGGACCGGTCCTTGATCATGATCACGTAGTCCGACATGCCCGGTACGTACGCGCCACCGGCCGTCGCGTTGCCGAACACCGCCGTGATCGTCGGGATGCCCGCGGCCGACAACCTGGTCAGGTCGCGGAACGCCCGCCCGCCGGGGATGAAGATCTCGCCCTGCGTCGGCAGGTCGGCGCCACCGGACTCGACGAGGCTGATCAGCGGCAACCGGTTCTGCAGCGCGATGTCGTTGGCCCGCAACGACTTGCGCAGCGTGTACGGGTTCGACGAGCCACCGCGCACGGTCGGGTCGTTCGCGACGATCACGCACTCGACGCCTTCGACCCGCCCGATGCCGGTGACGACGCTGGCTCCGACGGGGAAGTCCGTGCCCCACGCGGCGAGCGGGGACAGCTCCAGGAACGGGCTGTCCTCGTCGATGAGCAGCTCGACCCGTTCGCGGGCCAGCAGCTTGCCGCGCTTGTGGTGCCGTTCGACGTACTTCGGCCCACCTCCCGCGAGCGCTTTGGCGTGTTCGGCGTCGAGTCCCGCGATCTTCGCGAGCAGCGCCTCCCTGTTGCCCATCAGGCGAACCCCAATCGTCGTGCCGCGAGCTCGGTCATCACTTCACTCGCCCCGCCCCCGATGCCGAGGATGCGGGCGTCCCGGTAATGACGCTCCACTTCGGACTCCCGCATGTAGCCCATGCCGCCGTGCAACTGCACCGCCGCGTCCACCACGAACGAACACGCGTCCACGGCGGCGTTCTTGGCGAAGCAGACCTCCGTGACGCAGTCCTCGCCGCGGTTGATCCGCGCCGCGACCTCGCGTGTGTAGGTCCGGGCCAGGTCGATCCGCTGCGCCATGTCGGCGAGCCGGTGACCGACCACCTGGTTCTTGATCAGCGCTTTGCCGAACGTCTCGCGGTTGCGCGTCCAGTCGACGGTCAGGTCGAGGGCGCGCTGCGCCGTCGCGTACGCCTCGACCGCCATCGTCACGCGCTCGACCTGGAACTGCCGCATGATCTGCGCGAACCCCTGGTTCTCCTCGCCCACCAGGTTCTTCGCCGGCACCCGCACGTCGTCGAAGTGCAGTTCGGCGGTATCGCTGCAGTGCCAGCCCATCTTGTCGAGCTTGCGTCGGGTGAACCCGTCCTCGACGACGAGCAGCGAAATGCCTTTGTAGCCCTTCTCGCCGGTGCGCACTGCCGTCGTGACGAAGTCCGCCCGGTGTCCCGAGGTGATGAACGTCTTGGTGCCGTTGACGACGTAATGATCGCCGTCCCGGACGGCCGTGGTCCTGATCGCCGCGACGTCGGAGCCCGCACCGGGTTCGGTGACCGCGAGGCTGCCGATCTTCTCGCCCCGGATGGCGGGCCTCGCGAACCGGTCGATCAGGTCCTCGTTCCCGGACTGCCAGATGTGCGGGATCGCGATGCCGAGCGTGAACAACGCCGCCATCAGTCCAGACGAGCCGCCGTTCTGGATGATCTCCTCGGTCAGCGCGACCGAGTCGAGCAGGTCGCCGTGCTCGAACCCGATGCCGAGCAGGTCGAGTTCGGCCGCCTTCTTGTGCAGCTCGCGCGGCACCTCGCCCTGCTTCTCCCACTCGTCCAGGTGCGGCGCGATCTCCTTGCGGGTGAAGTCGCGGACGAGTTCCCTCAGCTCTTTGCGCTCGTACAGGTCCTTGGTGATCACAGGAGCTCCTCCGGGATCTCGACTTCCCTGCTGCGCAACCACTCGCCGAGCGCCTTCGCCTGCGGGTCGAACCGCGTGCCGGCGGCCACGCCGTCGCCGAGCAGCCCGTGCAGCACGAAGTTGAGCGCCTTGAGGTTCGGCAGCTCGTACCGGCTGACCTCCTGGGCCTCCGGCAGCAGCTCGCGCAGCTTCTCCGTCGTCAGGAACCCGTTGAGCCACTCGTACGCTTCTTCTGACCGAACCCAGACTCCGAGGTTCGCGTCTCCGCCCTTGTCACCGCTGCGCGCCCCGGCGATCGTTCCCAACGGCCTCTTCACAGCAACACCGCCTTGGCGCTGACCTCGTCACGGTTCACGTACGCCGCCCGGTAGACGCCGAACGGCGTTCCGTCACTCGGCGGTGCCGTCACGTGGAACCCCGGATAGCTCGCCAGCGCCAGCTCGATCGCCGCCCGGCTGAACCCCTTTGCCCGCTTCGGATCCGTCGTCTTGATCGTCACGTGCAGCAACGCGCTGGCCCGCTCCTCGGTGTCCGCGTCCGCGTGATCCGTGCGTGCCAGCGTCCAGCTCAGGCCCTCGGCACCGATGGCGTCGTGCAGCTGCCGCCTGACCAGCTCGGCCTTCTCCTCGACGTCGAGTCCGGTGAGGACGAACGTCGTGGCGTTCTTGAAGCCGCCCAACGTGTTCAGGCACACCTTCAGCGTGTCCGGCGGCGGACTCCCCTTGACGCCGCTGATCCTCACGCCGCGCTCGTGCCCGTCCAACCGGATGGTGTCGAAGTGCGTGGTGACGTCCGGCCCCAGGTACTCCGGCGCCCCGATCTCGTAGAGCAGCTGGGCCGTGACGGTGTCGACGGTGACCGCGCCACCTGTCCCGTCGTGCTTGGTGATCAGGCACGACCCGTCCTCGTCGAGCTCCGCGATCGGGAACCCTGGCCGGGTCGCGTCGATCTCGGTGAAGAAGGAGTAGTTCCCGCCGGTCGCCTGCGTCCCGCACTCCAGCACGTGCCCGGCGACCGTCGCCCCGGCGAGCCGGTCCCAGTCGTCCCGCGCCCAGCCGAAGTGCGCGG
The DNA here is from genome assembly GCF_002150765.1 of Lentzea kentuckyensis. Lineage (GTDB taxonomy): Bacteria > Actinomycetota > Actinomycetes > Mycobacteriales > Pseudonocardiaceae > Lentzea > Lentzea kentuckyensis. The sequence goes on along the minus strand of NZ_MUYM01000050.1, from coordinate 27,827 downwards.
CCGCCGGCCCGACCACCAGGCTCGCATCCGTGACCCGCCCGGTGACCACGACCTGCGCGCCCTGGTTCAGGCAGTCCGCGATCTCCCACGCGCCCAGATAAGCGTTGGCGGTCAACGCCTCCGGGAACCGCGCCTTGAGATCGTCACCCGTGACGTACCCGACCTTGGCGTCCAGCTTGCGCGCCAGCCCCTCGGGGTTGAGCCCGCCGGCGTTCACGACGATCTTGACGCCCTGGTCCAGGGCCAGCGCCAGACAGTCCTCCATCTGCCGCAGGAACGTCCTGGCGTATCCCAGCGACGAGTCCTTCAGGCGATCCCGGCCGAGGATCAGCATGGTCAGCTCGGCGAGGTAGTCACCGGTCAGGACGTCGAGCTCGCCACCTTCGAGCTGCTCGCGCATGGCGGACAGGCGGTCGCCGTAGAACCCGGACGCGTTGCCGATCCGGATCATCGGCCACCTCCTGGCGGACCCGCGAAGGCCTGCGCGATCGGCACCCACTCCTGCGCGACCGGCCCGACGGCCTCGATCGCCAGCTCCTTGCGGTTGCGCCGCTGCGTCACCAGCCACGCGAAGTCCAGCGCGGGCCCGGAAACCCGGTTCTCCGCGCCCTCGGGCCCCCACGTCCACAGCTCGCCACCAGGCCCGGTCAGCTCGACGCGAACCTCGGCCTCCGGTGCCGCCAGGCCGTTGAGCAGGAACGCGAATCCCATGGCCCGCACCCCGATGTGGCACACGTGCCGGATCCGCGCGGACGGCTCCCGCACCACTCCCAGCGCGTCGAACACGTCCTGCCCGTGCGCCCACGTCTCCATGATCCGCGCGGTCGCCATCGACGCCGGGCTCATCGGCGGCCCGAACCACACGATCTTCCCGGACGCCCGCGCCAACTGGGCCCGCAACGCCGCGCGCCCGGAACGCCACTGCTCCAGCAGGTCCGGCATGGCCGCGCCCTCTGCCGCGGTCCGGTCCACGATGTCCCCGGTCAACGGCTGAGCCTGGAACGCCTCGGGATCGGTGATCGCGAGGATCGCCGCCCGGTCCGTCCACATGAGATGACCGATCTGGTGCCCGACCGTCCACCCCTGCGCGGGCGTCGGCACCGTCCAGTCCGGTGCGCCCGCGACGAGGTCGTCCAGCTCCCGCGACTCGGCGTCGAGGTCGGCCAGCAGTTCCGTGATCACAGCTGTTCCTCCAGCATCCTCGCCCAGTAGCGCACGACGTGCGCGCGGCGCTTGGCGTCGTCGGCGAGCTGGTTGGCCAGCGCCAGTCCGCGCACGAGATCCAGGGTCGCCTGCACGGCGTCCTTCACCCCGGGCTTGGTGTCGTCGACGTCGAGCAGTTCCAACGCCAGCTCGTACACCTCACGCCCGAGCCGTGCCTGCAGCTCCAGCACCTGCCCGTGCAGCTCGGGGTCGGTACGCGCGGCCACCCACAGCTCCAGGGCCGCGGTGAACAGGTCGCTGGCGTGGAAGTCCGCGATCAGCTCCACCACGGCGTGCGTGCTCTTGTCCGCGATCTCCGCGCGCCGCTTGAGCACCTCGACGCTCTCCGCGCCCACGTGCTCCACGGCCGCCGCCACCAGCTCACCGCGCGTGCGGAAGTGGTGCAGTTGCGCGCCCCGCGACACCCCGGCACGTTCGGCCACCTCGGTCGTCGTAGTGCCTGACCAGCCACGTTCCACCAGGCACTGGACCGTCGCCTCCATCAGCTTCCGCTTGGTCCCGCGGCTGCGGTCGGCCTGGCGTTGCCTCGTCTCCACGGTCCCGAGTGTTCCGGCCCACAAACAAACAGTCAAGCCTGCTTGTAAATGCCGGTGTTAGCGTCGGCAGCGATGAACGTCGTTGATCGCCTCCGGGCCGCGGGCTGCGTGTTCGCCGAGGAAGAAGCCGCCCTGCTCGCCGAGGCTGCCACCTCCCCCGAACACCTCGAAGAACTGGTCGCCCAACGGGTCGGCGGCCTGCCGCTCGAGCACGTCGTCGGCTGGGCGGAGTTCTGCGGGCAACGGATCGTGGTGACCAAAGGCGTGTTCGTGCCGCGCCACCGCACCGAACTGCTCGTCGACCTCGCCACCGACCTGAAGCCCGAGCTGATCGTCGACCTGTGCTGCGGCTCCGGCGCGGTCGGCGCGGTGCTGCAACACAGGCTTCCGAACGCCACGGTCTACGCAGCCGACATCGACCCCACGGCCGTTGAGTGCGCACGCCAGAACCTGACCAACGTGTTCGAGGGCGACCTGTTCGACGCGCTACCCGCACACCTAAAGGGACACATCGACGTCGTGGTCGCCAACGTGCCGTACGTGCCGACCGACGACATCCAGTTCATGCCGCCTGAAGCACGCGAGTACGAGGCCCGCGTCGCCCTCGACGGCGGCACGGACGGACTCGAAGTCATGCGCCGAGTGGCGGCCCAGGCGACAACCTGGCTACGCCCCGGCGGTCGCCTGATGAGCGAGACGAGCGCCCGCCAGGCACCCGCGGCACTGGATGCCTTCAGAACAGCCGGACTCGACGCCGAATTGATCACCGGAGAAGACTCGGCCGCAGTTGTCGGCCGCAGTTGAACGGTCGGTATCGCTTTTTCAGCCCGAGCGTTATCCGGTTCAACAAATAGTCACCTAATCGGCGCATCCTTATCCACTGATTTGGCAACATTCCGGGCAACAGCCGCAATTGCCGAGGTAGGGTCCAGCATGGCAGCTGAAAACACGACTGGTTCAGTGGCCGCCGCCCAGGGGGGAAACCTGGTCGCCGCCGACGGGCCGTACAGCATTTGGGGACCGACTGACACGCCAGCGGTCATTTCCGAGTCGGACACCGACTCGCTCGAGTTAGGCGTTCGATTCCGGGCCAACACCGCCGGTCGCATCACCGGTGTGAGGTTCTACAAAGGCGCCGGCAACGGCGGTACCCACACCGGATCGGTGTGGACGACGAACGGCATCCGGCTCGCGACCGCGACCTTCACGAACGAGACCGCCGCGGGCTGGCAGACGGCGACGTTCGCGACGCCGGTGCAGGTTCAGCCCAACACGACCTACATCGCCTCGTACTTCGCGCCGCAGGGCCGCTACAGCACGAGCTACAACTACTTCACCACCGCCAGGGTCAACGGGCCGCTGACCGCGCCCGCGTCGAAGACGGCCGAGCCGAACGGCGTCTTCCGCTACGGCACCACGAGCGCGTTCCCGGACTCGACGCACCTGAGCGCCAACTACTGGGTCGACGTGATCTTCGAGTCCGTGCCGCTGGACCAGGGGTTCGGCGGGCCAGTGCTGCTGGTCAAGTCGGACGCGCACCCGTTCAGCCGGTACTTCAGCGAGATCCTGCGCGCCGAGGGCATCGGCTCGTTCACGACGGCCGACCTGGCGTCCGTCACCGCCACCGTCCTCGGGCAGCACGACGTGGCGATCCTCGGCGAGATCCCGCTGACCCAGGCGCAGGCCACGATGTTCACCGACTGGGTCAACGCCGGCGGCAACCTCATCGCCTCCCGGCCGGACAAGAAGCTCAGCGCGTTGCTCGGGCTGACCGACCAGAACACCACGCTCAGCAACGCGTACGTGCTGATCGACCCCGCACAGGTGCCCGGTCTGCCGAACACGACCCTGCAGTTCCACAGCACCGCAGACCGTTACACCGCAACGGGTGCGACGACCGTGGCCACGCTCTACAGCAACGCCACGACCGCGACCAACAGCCCGGCCGTCACCATCCGCCAGACGGCAGGCGGCGGGCACGCGGTGGCGTTCACCTACGACCTGGCGCGCTCGGTAGTCCAGACCCGGCAGGGAAACCCGGCGTGGGCGGGTATGGAACGCGACGGCGACGACCCGTTGCGTCCGGTGGACCTGTTCTTCGGCGCGAAACAAGGTGACGTGCAGCCGGACTGGATCGACTTCAGCAAGGTCGCCATCCCGCAGGCGGACGAGCAGCAGCGCCTGCTGACGAACGTCCTCGCGCTGATCAACCGCGCCAAGAAGCCGATCCCGAAGACCTGGTACCTGCCCAAGGGCCTCAAGGCCGCCATCGTCATGGCCCTCGACGACCACGGCGTCCCGGACGGCACCCAGACGTACTTCAACGAGCTCCTCGCCAACACGCCCGCCGGCGCGCAGCTGAACCAGTGGGAGTGCCTGCGCGCCACGTCCTGGATGTTCGTCGACGGCGCGACCATGACCAACGCGCAGGCGGGGACATACAACTCGCAGGGCTTCGATCTGGGCATCCACGTCAACACCGGCTGCGCGGACTGGACACCCGCCTCACTGGAGGCGACGTTCACCTCGGAACTGGCGTTGTGGGCCTCGCACTACCCGAGCCTGCCCGCGCAGACGGGCAACCGGACGCACTGCATCGTGTGGAGCGACTGGGCGACGCAGCCCAAGGTCGAGCTGGGCAAGGGCATCCGGATGGACCTCAACTACTACTACGCGCCGGACTGGTGGGTGCAGAACCGGCCCGGCATGTTCACCGGCTCCGGCCTGCCGATGCGGTTCGCCGACCTCGACGGCTCGATGATCGACGTCTACCAGGTCGTCTCGCAGCTCGTCGACGAGAACGGCATCGCCTACCCGGCCGGCATCGACGCCATGCTCGACCGCGCGCTCGGTTTCGAGGGCTACTACGGCGTTTTCGGCACGCACTACTACATCAGCGGGGACAACTTCGGCACGCAGGTGATCACGTCGGCGAAGGCCCGTGGCGTGCCGATGATCACCGGCAAGCAGATCCTCGACTGGACCGACGGCCGCAACGCGTCGTTCTTCTCACAGATCGCCTGGAGCGGCAACAACCTGACGTTCACGGCCACTGCGGACGGACGAACGAACGGCATGTTGCGCGGCATGCTGCCCGTGCAGTCGGTCAAGGGCGCGCTCACGGGACTCACCCGCAACGGCGCGGCCGTCGCCCACACGCAGGAGACGATCAAGGGCGTCACGTACGCGATGTTCCCGGCCGCCTCGGGGAACTTCAGCGCGGCCTACACACCGCACACGTTCCCCGCGTCGCTCTTCGCCCAGTCCCTGCCGACGAACGTCACGACGACCGACACCAGCGCCGGCGAGCTCGGGTTCAAGTTCGTCCCCGCGGTGAACGGCAAGATCACCCACGTCAAGTTCCACAAGGGCCCGCAGAACCTCGGCACGCACACGGTGAGCGTGTGGTCGTCCACCGGCACCCGGCTCGCCACGGCCACGGCGACCAACGAGACGGCGGCCGGCTGGCAGACCGTGGCGCTGCCGGCGCCGCTCAACGTCACCGCGGGCCAGACGTACATCGCGTCGTACTTCTGCCCCGGCGGCCGCTACTCGTACGAATACGACTTCTTCACCCAGGCCCGCACCAGCGGTCCGCTCACCGCGCCGTCGTCCATCGGCAGCGGCGGGAACGGGGTCTACGCCCTCGGCAGCAACTTCCCGGACCAGACGTATCGGGCGTTGAACTACTGGGTGGACGTGATCTTCCAGCTGTAGCGTACAATGTACGGTATGTCGTACGACGAGGTCATGCAGTGGTTCGCAACCTGGGACGAGCTCGCGGTGGTGGGAGAGGTCGAGAAAATGGCCGACATGGCCCTGTTCCCGATCAACACCGTCACCGACGGCTCGGCGACGTCGTGGGACCGGGAGCGGTTCCTGACCGAAATGGGGGCCCAACTGGGCGGTGAGGTGCAGATGGAGTCCGTGCGCACGCCGCACTTCATCAACGACAACCTGGTCTTCGTCATCACGGACGGAACGATCAACGGGATGACGGTTCGCTACGGCGACCTTCTGGTGAAGGTCGGCGGCGAGTGGCAGTTCCAGACGATGGTCCAGGGCGGCTGGGCCTAGACCCTGGACCGCGTGAGGTGCCTGATCACGCCAATCAGGCACCTCACCTCGAGGGCTCGGTTTTCTGTCGGTGCTCGTCGCTATGGTCCAGCCGTGCCCGCAGAGTTGGATGATCACCGCAGCAGAGTGGCTCATGTGGTGGTCCCCCGTGAGAAGTCAATCGCCGCACTCTTCCCGCACCTGGTGCCCGAGTTCGTCGGCTGCGTGAAGTACCCGGAGCTGACACCGGACCTGCTCAGCCCAAACTCAGGCCTCGACTGCACCTGGCTCTGCCCGACGTGTGAGAAGCCGTGGCCGGCCCGGCCGGAAGAGCGGACGAAAGGCCGCGGGCGCGTGTGCCCGACCCTGTCCTGCCGAGGCCAGGTCTCGTTCGCTGAGGCCCGCCCGCACCTGGTGCCGGAGTTCGTCGAGTTCGTCAAGAAATCCCACCGCAGCCTGCACGACATTCCTTCCGGCTCCGAGGTGAAATGCCTGTGGCGCTGTCCCTCCGGACATAGCGACTATCCGATGCGCCTCAACACCCGCACCAAGGGAAGCGGCTGCCCGGACTGCGGAGCCGCACGTGCCGGCGCAGCCCGCCGCAAGCCCAAGCCAGGCAGGTCGCTCGCCGACACCCATCCGCATCTGACCGCCCAGTTCGTCCGAAACCTCACGAGCCCCGGCAGCACGCCCGACCAGCTGAGCTACGGGTCGAACGACAGGTGCGTCTGGCGATGTCCGCTGCGACACGAGCGGGAGATCGTCGTCAAGAGCCGCGCCAGGAACGGGTGCCCTGGATGCGGAACGGCAGGGACGTCCCTGTTGGAGTTGAAGATCGCCGAGTTGCTGATGGCCGCGACCGGGGCCGAGATCGAGGTCGACGCCCGCCGCCCTGTCGCGAAGGGCAACAAGGTGCGAGTCGACCTGCACCTGCCGGCGATCGACCTGTTCGTCGACCTCGATCCCGACTTCACGCACGGCCCCGACAAGCTTCCTGCCGACCTGCGCAAGAACGACGCGATGGCGGACGCGGAATACGTGCGCATCAGGTCGACGAACGCACCACTCATCCCTCGGTCGATCGTGGTCGCCGAAAACGAACCCTGGTACAGGCCGTGGGAATGGGCGCAAGCGCTGGCACACGAACTGACGAACCGCGGACTGCCGTGGCGCGACCTGACCGACGCGGAGCAAGCCGAGGCCGTCCACCGCGCCACCCTGCGCTGGTTCGAGCTCCCCGGCTCTCGGCCGAAGGTGTCCGCACTCGACGCCACGCCTCAACTGGCCGCGGAGTTCGTCATCAACAAGGATCGTCCGGGTGTCGAGCTCTGCATGCTTCCGCCGGGCGCTGGGGACAAGTGCCGGTGGCGGTGTGTGTACGGGCATGAATGGGAAACGAAGGTCAGGGATCGCACAAAGCCGCAGGGCACTGGCTGTCCGGACTGCGACCGCGCCGCACGGGGTCGCAAAGCCAGGGAGAGGGCCATCGCCGCACCGGGCGAGTCACTCGCCGACCGGCGTCCCGATCTTGCCGCCCAGTTCGTCGCCTGCATCGATCGCCCCGAACTGACGGAGCACACGATGAAACCCGGTGCGGAGCTTCGGTGTCGGTGGCTCTGCGACCACGGGCATGAATGGGAAGCCCTTGCTAACAACAGGTCGAAGCCCAACGGCACGAGATGTCCCGACTGCGCGCAGGCCGAAGGTTGGAAGAGCCGCGGTATCGCGAAGCCTGGTGAAGCACTCGCCGACAAGCGCCCGGAGATCGCGGCCGAGTTCTTAGCCTGCATCGACCGGCCAGAACTGACAACACACACGCTCAAACCGCACTCGAAGTACGAGTGTTCCTGGTGTTGCGGCAGATGCGGCCACAACTGGACTGCGGTGGCCGCGGACCGGAAGCGGCCGTGGTGCGAATCGTGCAACTCAAAGGCAGGGTGGGACCGGCGGCGTCAAAACAGTGCCAAGAAGAGCCTCGCCGAAGTGCGTCCGGAGATCGCCGCCGAGTTCATCGCCTGCGTCGATCGCCCCGAACTGACAGCGCAGACCCTGACGCCAGGAACGAAGTTCAAGTGCTTGTGGAGATGCACGTGCGGCCACGAGTGGACGGTGGCACCGCAGACCCGCAGGCGGCCGGGATGCCGCTCCTGCAATCTGAAGAAGGGGTGGAAGCTGAGGCGGAGCGTGAAGCACCCTGGGGAAGAGGGTGCCCGCGGAGTCCAGCACTTCACTGAGCCAGAGCTCGGGAAGATCAGAGCAGAGTGAGCTGTTCCTGATCCACGCGCGGCGCCGGCACACCCACCGGCAGACTGCCGTCGGGCCACACGCCCTCGTCGTCACCGGGCACACCGGTGACGGCGTCGGTGGACCTGCCCCGCGGCGCCAGTCCGTGCTTCTCGATCAACGGAACGACCCGCGCGGTCAACCACTTCCGGTACCGCTTGTCCACATAGGACCCTCTGCCGTACAGGTGCCGGTACGTCTCGACGAGGTCGGGATGCTCGCGGCGCAACCAGGCCGCGAACCACTCCTTCGCTCCCGGACGCAGGTGCAACGGCAGCACCGTCACGCCCGTGGCCCCGGCCGCGGCGATCTGTTCCAGCAGGAAGTCCAGCTGCTCAACGGAATCCGTCAGCTCGGGCAGCACAGGAGCCACGAACACCCCGCAGGGCAACCCGGCCTCCCGCACCTTCCGCACCAGGTCCAGCCGCGCGGCCGGCGTCGGCGTGCCGGGCTCCAGCGACCTGTGCAGATCGCGGTCCATCAACGCGAGCGACACCGCGATCCCGACCGGCACGACCTCGGCCGCGGCGGACAGCAGCGGCAGATCACGGGCCAGCAGGGTGCCCTTCGTCAGGATCGAGAAGGGCGTGCGGGAGGCGGTCAGGGCCTCGATGATCCCTGGCATCAAGGAGTACCGCCCCTCCGCCCGCTGGTACGGGTCGGTGTTGGTGCCCAGCGCGACGTGCTCCTGCTTCCACTTGGACGACCGCAGCTGACGCGACAGCACCTCCCCGGCGTTGACCTTGACGATCAGCTGGTTGTCGAAGTCCTTGCCCGAGTCCAGATCCAGGTAGGTGTGGGTCTTGCGGGCGAAACAGTTGTGCGACACCACGCCGTTCGCGATGAAGTCGGCCGTGCCGGTCGAGATGTCGTAGAGCGTCATCTCCCCCAACGGTTCCACGGACACGACGCCCAGCGGCTGCTGCGACTTGATCGCCACGCCGTCGATGTCCCGCTTGCGCGTGATCGCCGGGTCGACGGTGTGGAAGAAGCGCAGGTTCTCCCGCAACCCGCCGCGCAGTCGCACGACCCGCACGCCACGACGGCGGCGCAGTTCCTCGATCGCGAAGTCGAAGTGGAAGTGCTTGAGCGCCAGGCAGATCGCTTCGAGCATCGTGGCGTTGCGCGTCGACAGGCGCAGGATGCTGCGCGAGCAGGTCCCGAGGTAGTCGAACGCACCGGCCAGGAATCCCTTGAGCCAGTCCGGGTTCGGGGCTATCTGCCAGTGCGCGAGCTCGCGCACTTGGTGCAGAAATCCACTCCCTTCTCGCACACCGAAGTAGTCGAGATACTCCTGTGTGCGGTCCATGGCCTCTATGTCGGCCAAGGGGATCCGGAACTCGTTCTCGTCGTCCACCATGCCGCGCAGGTAGCCGCGGCGGTAGTCGTCGGTCACGGCGGGCTGCTCGACGAAAGCCCCCGTGCCCATCAGCTTGTTGCCGGTCGTGAGATGCGGACGGCGACCCGTGCCCGCGGTCTCGCCGGTCACGTGCTTCCAGCCGCGGTCGGTCAGGAAGCGGTGATCACCGGACGCGATCACCGACGTGCCGTCCTCCAGCGTCAGCCGGTACGCGTCCTTGCGCGTCTCCCAATGCGCGAGAACGGTCGTGAGTTTGTAACGCCGGTAGTTGCCGACGAGTTCGGTGCCGTAGATCTCATCGCCCTCCCGCAGCTCGGCCAACGGCTTGGTGCGGCCGTTGCCCATGAGGATCGGGGTGTCGCCCGCCAGGCAGTAGGTGCAGGCGTGTGAGCAGCCCCGGTACGGGTTCACGGTCCACGAGAAGGGCAGCGACGAACCCGGTACCCCGTTGAGCACGGATTTGGCGCGGACCTCGTGGAACACCACGTCCGCGAACTCAGGAGTTCGTACGCTGCGCACCAGTCCCGGTAGCCCCGGTAGTGCCTGCTGCGGCTCTGCCTCGAGTTTCTGTCCGTCCCATCGCACATCATCGATTCGAACACATGTTCGAACGGCGGTCAAGGAGAGCGCGTGTCACCCGTTGAGGTAGCAGGCTTCATCACCGGCGCTCTGTGCGTGTGGCTCGTCGCCCGGCAAAACCCCTGGAACTGGCCGATCGGCATCGCCAACAACATCGCGTTCTTCGTGCTGTTCTGGGGCAGCGGGCTGTACGCCGACTCCGGGCTGCAGGTCGTGTACGTCGTGTTGGCGGTCTACGGCTGGTGGGCGTGGCTGCGCGGCGGCGAACAGCACACGACGCTGCACGTCAGCCGCACGACACGGCAGCAGTGGATCTGGCTCGCGGTCGCCGGTGTGCTCGGCACCGGGCTGCTGCACTGGATCCTGGTGGCGTTCACCGAGTCGACCGTGCCGTTCTGGGACGCCGTAACGACGGTGTTGTCGCTGCTCGCGACCTGGGGCCAAGCCCGCAAGAAGATCGAGTGCTGGTGGCTGTGGATCGCCGCCGACGTCATCTACGTGCCGCTCTACGCCTACAAGGAGCTGTACCTGACGGCTGTGTTGTACGTGGGATTCATGGTGCTGTGCGTGATCGGGTTGCGTTCGTGGCTCAAGGACGAGGTGCGCGTGTGAAGGAGTTCGAACACGCGTTGGTGCTCGGCAAGTTCTATCCGCCACACAACGGACACCACCACCTCATCGAGACGGCAGCCGCACGCAGTGAGCGCACCACGGTCACTGTGCTCGCCGCGTCGTCGGAGACCATCCCTCTCGAACACCGCGTGCACTGGCTGACGGAGACGCACCGCGCGACGCCCGGCGTACGGATCATCGGCGATCTCGACGACCACCCGATGGACTTCGACTCCGACGAGATCTGGAACCTGCACGTCGAACTGACCCGTGCCGTCCTCGCCCGGCGCGCGATCGCGGACGGAGATCCCTCGAAGGCGCCGGTCGACGTCGTGTTCTCCAGCGAGAAGTACGGCGACGAGCTGGCCGGCCGGCTGGGCGCGCGGCACGTTCTGGTCGACCCGGACCGCCTCGCGCACCCGGTCTCCGGGACCGCTGTCCGCACCGACCCGATCGCGAACTGGCACCACCTCGCGCCCGCCACCCAGCGCGGTCTGGGCCGGAAGGTCGTGGTCGTCGGCGCCGAGAGCACCGGCACGACGACCCTGTCCCGGCAGCTCGCGGACCACTTCTCCGCGCCGTGGATCGCCGAGTACGGCCGCGAACACACCGAACTCAAGCTGGCCGCAGCGCGAGCGTTCACACCCTCGTCCACTGTGGATGATCTGGTGTGGACTCAGGGCGACTTCGAAGACGTGGCACACGAGCAGGAACGCCGCATCCAGGCGTCGACCGCGCCGTTGGTGATCGCGGACAACGACGCGTTCGCCGCGACCGTCTGGGGAGAGCGCTACCTCGGTTTCCGGCCGGACATCTTCCTCGGGTCCGAACCGGACCTCTACCTGCTGACCGACCACGTCGGCGTCCCGTTCGAACAGGACGGCTGGCGTGACGGCGAACACCTGCGGGAGTGGATGACCGGACTGTTCGAACAGGAGCTGACGCGGCGCGGCGTGCCGTGGCTGAAGCTGACCGAGGACAGATTCGTCACAGCCACAACGGCGATCGAACAACTCATGAGGCAGGATGTCTCGCGTGGGTCACGGTCACGGGCATAGCCACGCGCTGGAGGACGAAGAACCCGCATCGGAGCGCGTACGCACGTTGCTGATGTGGCTGCTGGTGCCGTTGGCACTGGCCACGCTCGTCGGCGCGGCGCTGCTCTACCCGTTCGGGCACGAGCAGAAAACCGGCGCGGAGATCGGCCTGCACCAGAAGCCCGTCAACGCCGTCGTGACCGGCGAGCAGGCGAACTGCGGCGAGAAGTGCATCGCGATCACCGTGCGGATGACCGACGGCGAAGCGAGCGGGCAGAGCATCACGATCCCGAGCGTGAACGGACCGGGAGCCCCGCGCTTCAAGATCGGCGACGAGGTCGTTCTGTCCTATTCGGGCAGCCAGCCGCAGGCCGCCGAGTCGTACCAGATCGTCGACTTCCAGCGCGACTGGTCACTCGTGATCCTGGCGGTGCTCTTCGCCGCGGCCGTGCTGCTGCTCGGACGATGGCAGGGGCTCGCGGCGCTGGGTGCGTTGCTGCTGAGCTTCGTGGTGCTCGTGCTGTTCGTGATGCCGTCCATCCTGGCCGGCAAGAGCCCGCTGATGGTGGCGGTCGTCGGCGCCGGACTGATCATGTTCGCGGTCCTCTACCTGACCCACGGGGTCAGCGCCCGAACATCGACAGCGGTGCTCGGCACGTTGGTCAGCCTCGCGCTGATCGGCGTGCTCGGCGCGTTGTTCTCGGCCTTCGCCTCGCTCACCGGGCTCGACGAGGACACGATCAACCTCGTCACCATCCTCGGCACCGACATCGACACCCGCGGACTCTTGCTGGCGGGCACCCTGATCGGCGCGCTGGGCGTGCTCGACGACGTGACCGTCACGCAGACCAGTGCGGTGTGGGAACTGCGGCGGGCCAACGACAAGCTGACGTGGCGCGAGCTGTTCGCGGCGGGCTCACGGATCGGGCGCGACCACATGTCGTCCGTCGTGAACACGCTCGTGATGGCCTACGCGGGCGCGGCGCTGCCGTTGCTGCTGGCGATCTCGCTGTCCGGGCGGTCGATGGGCGAGATCCTGACCGCACAGCAGATCGCGCAGGAGATCGTGCGCACGCTGGTCGGCAGCATCGGCCTGGTGGCGGCGATCCCGGTGACGACCGCGCTGGCCGCCCTGGTCGCCGTGCGCCAGGAGGTCGCCCCGACCGCGACACCGGAACCCGAGCCCGAGCCCGCCCCTGCGCCGAAGACCGTGAAACGCGCGAAGCCTGAGAAACCCAGGCCCGCGCGGATCGAGGGCGACCTCTTCATCGGGTACGACCCCGACAAGGGGCCGTGGGAACGACCTAGCGAGCCAAGAGCACGAAGAGCAGCGTCAGCACGCCAGGCACCACCTGCACGAAGAAGATCTTCCGGCTCGCCGTGAACGTGCCGTAGACACCGGCGACGATCACGAACACCGTGAAGAGCACGGACGCGCCGAAGTCCTGCCGGATCAGCGCGTAGATCAAGCCGGCGGCGAGGAAGCCGTTGTAGAGGCCCTGGTTCGCGGCGAGCGCCTTGGACGCCTGTGCGAACTCGGGCGTGAGCCCGAACGCCTTCTGGCCGCGCGGAGTCGTCCAGAGGAACATCTCCAGCACCACGATGTAGATGTGGATCAACGCCACCAAGGCGATCAGGATGTTCGCGATAACCTGCACTTAGGCCCTCCTCAGGACTGACACACCCGGTGAGACAATAGAGCAGTGGGAAGACAGCGGCCCGACACAGAGGCGATCACCGAGTCGATCGACTCAGGCGTTGCCGAGCTGGTCCCCGATCTCGGTGGCCGGAACTCGTGGACGTTGCGAGTCAACGGAACCCCACAGTCGCATGTGGACCTGGACGACCCGACCTACCTGGAGTTCGAGTACGTCCGCAGGCTGGGTCACATCGTCGATCTCACCGCGCCTTCGCGGGTTCTCCACTTGGGCGGTGGCGCCCTCACGCTAGCGCGCTACGTGGCCGACCTGCTGCCTCGGGCGTCTCAGCAGGTGGCCGAGATCGACGCGGGCCTGATCGCGTTCATCCGCCGTGAGCTCCCCCCGCCCTCACGGGTGAGGATCACCACCGGCGACGCCCGCGCGGTGCTCGTGAAGGCACGCCCCGGCTCGTTCGACCTGATCGTGAGCGACTGCTTCGCCGGCGCCCGCACCCCCGCCCACCTGACCTCGGTCGAGTACGTGCGCCAGGCGTCCGCCGCGCTGGCCGACGACGGCATCTACGCCGTGAACATCGGCGACGGCAACGGCCTGCAGTTCGCCCGCGCCCAGTGCGCCACCGTGCGCGCGGTGTTCGAACATGTCTGCGTGCTCGCCGAACCGGGCGTGTTCCGGGGTCGCAGGTTCGGCAACTTCGTGATCCTCGCGTCGCACAACGGCCTGCCGATGCAGCAGCTGACCCGCGCGACGGCCGGCGATCCGTTCCCGGGGCGAGTCGAACACGGCACGGGCCTGACGAAGTTCATCGGTGGCGCACCTGTCACCACCGATGCCACCGCGACCCTGTCCCCCGCGCCGCCGTCCGGCCTCTGGGGCACCTGAGCCGCTGGCCATGAACGGCGCTTTTGTGGACCCCAGGTCCACAAAAGCGCCGTTCATGGCCAGCTCGCGGGCGCCTAGTCCAGCGAAGTGACGAACTTCGACACGGCCTCCGGATGGAGCTTCTGCGCCATCCGCCCGGCCGGCGCCAGCGACCCCAGCCGGTACAACGGCCGCTCGGCCGCCGCCAGTCCCCGCGCCTCGGCCCTGAGTTGGGCCACCAGCAGCTCCGAGAACACCAGCCCGGGCGTGTCGCCACGGGCCGCCAGCGCGTCCGCCAGCCGGCGGAGCTGGTAGATCCCCAGCTCCCGCCCACCGGTACCCGCGTACATCGACAACGCGATGTTGATCGCCTTCTTGCCGCCGCGCACGAACAGCCCGACCGTCCGTGCCCCGCGCAGATCCGTGACCAGCAGGTCGAGCCCGTCGGCGGTGGCCAGGTCGACCTTGCGCGTGCCGAACGCGCGGACGTAGACCGTCGCGCCCTCCAGCCACACCGTGCGGCGGGCCTCGGACAGCGCCAGCAGGATCACCGGCACCGACACGATCACCCCGGCGATGACGCCCGGCCAGCGCCCGCCGATCAGGCCCACGATCGCGCCGAAAGCGAGCGCGACCATGATGCCGCCGATGGCCACCATGCGCGCACGCTTGCGGACCGTCGTCTTGTCCAGCAGGTCGAGAACGAGCTTGTCGTCGTTCACGGGGTCTCTCGCACCGCCTCGGCCACTGTGTCCGAGAACTCGACCACCGGGCGCTGCTCGCCCCGCGAATCCAGATCGATCCACACGCTGGGATCCAGCACATCCCGCACAACCGAGACCACGTCGGCCAGCCTGACCGTCACCTGCTCGCCCGTCGCCAAGGTTTTGATGCCGATCTGCCCGGCCTCCAGGTCGCGCTCGCCCAGCACCAGCGCCAGCCGTGCACCGGACTTGTCCGCCGCCTTGAACCCGGCCTTCATCGACCGGCCGCCGTACACGAGGTCCGTCCGCACCCCTGCGGCACGCAGCTCACCGGCGACCGCCACCAGCCGGGCCCGCGCGGCCTCGCCCAGCGGCACGCCGATCACGTCGACCCGGCTGAACTCCGGCAGCACGCCCTCGGCCTGCGCCGCCAGCAGCGCCCGGTCGACGCCGAGGCCGAACCCGACGCCGGACAGCTCCTGGCCGCCCAGCTGCGCCATCAGGCCGTCGTAGCGACCACCGCCGCCGATGCCCGACTGCGCGCCCAGACCGTCGTGGACGAACTCGAACGTCGTCTTCGTGTAGTAGTCGAGGCCGCGGACCATGCGCGGGTTCTCGACGAACTTCACGCCCAGCTCGGTCAGGTAGCCCTTGACCAGCTCGTAGTGCTCACGGCACGCGTCGCACAGGTGATCCACCATCAACGGCGCGTCCGCGACCAGCGCGCGCACCTCTGGCCGCTTGTCGTCGAGCACCCGCAGCGGGTTCAGCTCGGCGCGCTGCCGGGTCGCCTCGTCCAGCGGCAGCTTCGCCAGGAACGCCTGCAGCAGCTCGCGGTACGCCGGACGGCAGTTGGCGTCACCCAGCGAGGTGAGCTCCAGCCGGTATCCGGTGAGGCCCAGCGCGCGGAACCCCGCGTCGCCGACCGCGATGACCTCGGCGTCCAGCGCGGGGTCGTCGACACCGATCGCCTCGATGCCGACCTGGTGGAACTGCCGGTACCGGCCGGCCTGCGGTGCCTCGGCGCGGAAGAACTGACCCGCGTAGTAGAGCTTCACCGGCAGCGAGCCGCGGTCGAGGCTGTGCTCGATCACGGCGCGCATCACGCCGGCGGTGCCCTCGGGGCGCAGCGTGATGGACCGGTCACCGCGGTCGAGGAAGGTGTACATCTCCTTCGTCACGACGTCGGTCGACTCGCCGACGCCGCGCGAGAACAGCGCGGTGTCCTCGAACACCGGCAGCTCGACGTAGCCGTAGCCCGCGAGCTCGGCGGCCTTCGTCAGGGTCGACCGGACGTGCACGAAAGCGGCGGACGTCGGCGGGATGTAGTCGGGAACGCCTTTGGGTGCGGAAAACACGTTTCTCAAAGTCCTCGGTGCGGGGCGGCCGGCGCGTTCTGCAGCTGGAGCAGGTACGGATTCGTCACGCGTTCGCGGCCAATGGTCGTCGAAGGGCCGTGGCCGGGCAGCACCACCGTGTCGTCGGGCAAGGTCAGGACCTTGTTCTGCAGAGACGACAACATGCGCGAGTGGTCACCGCCAGGCAGGTCGGTGCGTCCGATGGAACCGGCGAAGAGCGTGTCACCCGAGATCACCAGGCGACCCCCTTCCTGCACGCCGGAGCGGAACATCACCGACCCGCCGGTATGGCCCGGCGTGTGGTCGACGGCGATCCGCAACCCGGCGAGGTCGAGCTCGACGCCGTCGGTCAGCTCGCGCACCTCGGACGGCTCGCGCATCTCCAGGTTGCCGCCGAAGAACGCGGCCGACTCGCGGCTCACGCCCTTCAACGGGTCGGAGAGCATCGCTACGTCGTCCGGGTGGATGTAGGCGGGGATGTCGTTGCCGTCGCAGACCGGGGTGACGGAGAACGTGTGGTCGAAGTGCCCGTGCGTGAGGAGCACGGCGACCGGCGCGAGCTTGTACTCCCGCAACGCCTGCTCGACCGGCTCGACCGCGTCCTGACCGGGGTCGATGATCACGCAGGGCTCGCCCTCACCGGCCGCCAGGACGAAGCAGTTCGCCTGGAGCGCACCAGTGGGGAACCCGATCACGAGCACGAAAATGACCTCCCTGTTCAACCACAGCCTAACCACCACACAAAGCTCATATGCCCAGGCCCTAGACTGCCGAGCCGACCGCCCTATTCGCATGAGTCCCTGGGGAGGGAGCACGTGCCCACCAACGAGCAGCGACGCGCGGCAGCCAAGCGCAAGCTTGAGCGTCAGATGGTCTACCGCCAGGAGCGGGCCAAGAAGCGTCGCATCATCGCCGTCGTCTCGACGGTCGTCGTTGTTGCGCTCGTCGGAAGTGGCGTGTGGTGGCTCGCGACCCACGACTTCGGTAACGGCGACGCCGCCGCCTCGGAGACTCCCAAGCAGGAGTCGGTGGACAAGGCGGAGAACATTCCCACCGCACTGCACCAGATTCCGAAGCGCCCGACCGCGCTGCCGGAAAAGGTGAACTGTGAATACACGAAGGGCCAGGAGCCGGCGGCGAAGGAGAACACCCCGCCCGCGAACGGCGAGCAGCCCGCCACCGGCACGGTCGGCGTCACGCTCGGCACCTCCATCGGCGACCTGAAGTTCAACCTGGACCGCGCGCTCGCGCCGTGCACGGTGAACAACTTCGTCAACCTGGCGAAGCAGAAGTACTTCGACAACACCACCTGCCACCGCCTCGTGGTGACCGGCATCCAGGTCCTGCAGTGCGGCGACCCCGGCGGCAACGGCATGGGCGGCCCCGGCTACTCGTTCAAGGACGAGGTCTACCCGGAGCTCACCTACGGCCGCGGCGTGCTCGCCATGGCCAACTCGGGCCCGGACACCAACGGCTCGCAGTTCTTCATCGTCTACGGCGACGGCGCGAACCTGAAGCCCGCGTACACCGTGTTCGGCACGGTCGACGAGGAGTCGCTGAAGAAGATCGACGAGGTCGCGAAGACCGGCGCGCTCTCGCAGTCGCCCGGCCAGGGTGACGGCAAGCCGAAGACCCCGGTCGACATCAAGTCGGCCCTGGTAGCGAACTAACTCTTAGCGCGATGAAGGGCTCCTTCATCCACCTCAGGTGGATGAAGGAGCCCTTCATCGTTTGCGAGGGGGTTACGAGGCTGAGGTCACGCGGTAGACGTCGTAGACGCCCTCTACGCTGCGCACGGCCTTGAGGACGTGGCCCAGGTGCTTCGGGTCGCCCATCTCGAAGGAGAACCGGCTGACGGCCACGCGGTCCCGCGACGTCGTCACCGACGCCGACAGGATGTTCACGCGCTCGTCGGCCAGCACCTTCGTGACGTCCGAGAGCAGCCGGTGCCGGTCGAGCGCCTCCACCTGGATGGCCACCAGGAACACGCTGGAGGCCGACGGCGCCCACTCGACGTCGAGCAGCCGCTCCGGCGACTTCAGCAGCTCGTCCGCGTTCGTGCAGTCGGTCCGGTGCACGGAGACACCGCCACCCCGCGTCACGAACCCGAGGATGTCGTCGCCCGGCACCGGAGTGCAGCAACGGGCGAGCTTCACCCACACGTCGCCCGCGTCCTTGACGATCACGCCCGCGTCGCCGGTGGGCCGGCGCCGGGTGACCGTGGACGGGGTGGCGCGGTCGGCCAGCTCCTCCTCGGCGTGGTCCACCCCGCCGAGCTGGGCCACGAGACGTTGCACCACGTGCCGCGCCGAGGTGTGCCCCTCGCCGACCGCCGCGTACAACGCGCTCATGTCCGGGTAGTGCAGTTCCTTCGCGAGGGCCTGCATGGAGTCGACCGACACGAGGCGCTGGATCGGCAGACCGACCCGGCGGACCTCCTTGGTGATCGCGTCCTTGCCCTGCTCGATCGCCTCTTCCTTGCGCTCCTTGGCGAACCACTGCTTGATCTTCGCCTTGGCCCGCGGGGACGCGACGAAGCTCAACCAGTCGCGGGACGGGCCCGCTCCCTCCGCCTTGGAGGTGAAGATCTCGACGACCTCGCCGTTCTCGAGCTTGCGTTCGAGAGCGACCAGACGACCGTTCACGCGGGCGCCTATGCACCGGTGACCCACCTCGGTGTGCACCGAGTACGCGAAGTCGACGGGCGTGGACCCCGTCGGCAACGTCTCGACGTCACCCTTGGGGGTGAACACGAAGATCTCGCGCGCGGCGAGGTCCCAGCGCAGGCCCTCCAGGAACTCACCGGGGTCCGCGGCTTCCCGCTGCCAGTCGAGGAGCTGACGCATCCACGCCATCTCGTCGATCTCGACGGACTTGCCGTTGTGCGTGCCCTTGGTCTCCTTGTAGCGCCAGTGCGCCGCGATGCCGTACTCGGCCCGCTGGTGCATCTCCTGCGTGCGGATCTGCACTTCAAGAGGCTTGCCGTCGGGACCGATCACGGTCGTGTGCAGCGACTGGTACACGCCGAACCGCGGCTGCGCGATGTAGTCCTTGAACCGTCCGGGCATCGGCTGCCACGCGGCGTGCACGACACCCATCGCGGCGTAGCAGTCGCGCACCTCGTCGACCAGGATCCGCACACCCACGAGGTCGTGGATGTCGTCGAAGTCCCGGCCCCGGACGATCATCTTCTGGTTGATCGAGTAGTAGTGCTTCGGCCGCCCCTCGACCTTCGCGACGATCCGCGCACCCTCGAGCTGGGCGTTCAGCTCGTCGACGACGGTCCGCAGGTACGTGTCGCGACTCGGCGCGCGCTTCGCGACCAGGCGGACGATCTCGTCGTACTTCTTCGGCTGCAGGATCGCGAACGCGAGGTCCTCCAGCTCCCACTTCACGGTCGCCATGCCCAGGCGGTGGGCCAGCGGCGCGAGCACTTCGAGCGTTTCACGGGCCTTGCGGGCCTGCTTCTCGGGCGGCAGGAACCGCATGGTGCGCATGTTGTGCAGCCGGTCGGCCAGCTTGATGACCAGGACCCGCGGGTCCTTCGCCATCGCGATGACCATCTTGCGGATGGTCTCGGCCTCGGCCGCTGCCCCCAGCTTGACCTTGTCGAGCTTCGTGACGCCGTCGACGAGACGAGCGACTTCCTCGCCGAAGTCGTCCTTCAGCTGCCCCAGTGAGTAATCGGTGTCTTCAACTGTGTCGTGCAGCAGCGCGGCCACCAGCGTCGTGGTGTCCATGCCCAGCTCGGCGAGGATCGTCGCCACGGCGAGCGGGTGGGTGATGTACGGGTCGCCGGACTTGCGGCGCTGCGGGCGGTGCTTCTCCTCGGCGACGTCATATGCGTGCTGCAGAAGCGCCAGATCGGCCTTGGGATGGAGGTCACGGTGCACGGCGGCGAGAGGTTCGAGGACCTGCTTCACCGGGGCCGCACGTTGGGCGGTGATACGCCGCGCAAGGCGGGCGCGCACACGCCGGGTAGCCGACGGTTGAACAACCGTCGCAGCGGGTTCGGTGTCTTGACTCAACCCCACGCTCCTCGGGTCTCGCGAGTACCGAGGATAACGCGTTTACGCTGACGAAACTTCCGATGGCGCGCTGAGCGGCACAGCTCACACGGTGAACGCCGCCCAAACTTTTGCTGGGCCGATCAGGCGACGCTCACCACGAACGCGCGCCACGCCTGAATCGAGAAGACCAGGGCGTCACCGCCAGTGGCCTTCGAGTCACGCACGAGAGCGTCCTGGGCGAGCGACACCTCAACGCACGAGCCGCTGCCCGTATCGCCGCTGTAAGTGCTCTTACGCCAGCTCCGTTCGGGGCCCATTGAAGTCCTCCCGCAGTCTGTTGACGTAGCTCGCCAGCAGGCTCCGCGATTGTCCCTCATCCAAAGCGTGCGTCTCCAACCACTTGAAGAACTCCCGGCTCTTCGCGATGGCCCTGCCGTCGTGTGCGAACACCTGGGCCACGTCGGTCTCCGTGTAGGCGACGGGCGGGTGTTTCTCGAAGCTGAACAGCATGCGAGCAGACCGTGTCGCGATGGCCGCGCCTGCCGACATGGGCACGATGCGAAGGATGTGGGTGTGAAAGAGCAGGCGCAGGTACTGCTCTTCCATGATCCGCGCGTTGCCCACCTGAATCTGCAACGCGAGCTCATGCACGTAGAAGAGACATTCCGGGCGATCCGGACGCCTCAGAACCGCTTGCCGGTCGCCACGAAACTGAACGTACTTCTCGACGTCCGCCAGGGCCGCGTGACCACCCTCCGTGAACAACGCCCGCGCGTATTCCGGAATCTGGATGAGACCAGGCACTGTCAGGGCGTCGAAGGTCGTGATCTTCTTGGCCTGCGCCTCCGCCATGGCGAGTGTGCGGAGGTTGTCCGACACCAGCACCACGTTCGGATCGAAGGCGTGGCGATAACGCTCGCGAAAAGCCTCGAAGAACACGCTGTCCCGGCCGCAGACCATCAGGTACTGCACCAGGTCGATCTCGCTCGCACGCGCCTTGCCCTTCTCGATGTTCGAGACTTTGCTCGGATCCCACCCGAGTTCCTCGGCAAAGCCCGCGCCGGTCAATGTCGTAAACTTCTCGCGCAGCCGACGCAGTTCGTCGCCCAGGTCGCGGCTGTAGGCGGTGGAGGTGATCGCAGTCATGCGACCGACCGTAGGGATTGGACCTGCTCCACGAACCAGCTCCTTCGGGTGAAAACGATGCTCCCATTCGCTTGCGAATTCGTTCGATCACGTGTTCGACATTACCGCAAGATCACGACGAAAATGCACGTCAGCGACTACACGTTCGGGTGAACCACCTGGTCAATGGCCATAGGTTCCGTTAGTGCACACTCGCACCGTGAGGACCCTGTTCTGGTGCGCCGCGATGACGTTCGTGTGGCTCGGCACGATGGCGTACCTCGCCCTGGACGACCCCAGCTACATCGACCCGAGGTCGATCATCGGCTCGTCCGTCGGCTGGCTGCTCGCCACCACGATCAGCTGGCTGCTGCTACGCCGCGCCGACGCCCCGAAGCTGTGGGAGTTCGCCGTGGTGACCGCACCCGCGTCGCTGGTGACGCTGGTGTTCGTGAGCATCGGCGCCGCCTTCCTGGCACCGCCGCCGGCCTGAGACAATCAGTCGCGATGCAGCAGCACACGCACGTCCACCGGCCGTACTGGCAATGTCTCGCGTTCGCAGGCATCTGGTACGCCGCGATCGTTCTGCTCAACGCGTTGAACGACAACGGCTTCAGCACGCTGTTGCTCGGCGTCGTGCCGTGGCTGGGCACGTCGGTCGCGCTGCTGCGGGTCGCGCACGGCGGCATGAAGGCGTGGCGGCTGATCCTGCTGGGCCTGCCGATCTTCTACTTCCTGTGGGCGCTGACCGTCGTCGTCGCCTACCGGTTCGTCGTGCCGATCACGAGTTCGTGACGCCGCTGCCACTCCTCTGACATGCTTGGCCACTCGTTCTGAGTTGACGACAGGTCTGGGGGGACCGATATGCAGCCGAACCCGTTCGCACCGCCGCCACCTTCCATGACGCGGCCCGTTCCGCAGGGCACGCCGTTTCTCCACGTCGCAGCAGCCACCGGGATCTGGTACGCCCTGATCATCGCCGCCAACACCGGTGCCACGCTGGCTAAGGGGACCGGCTGGGGCGGCGTGATGCCGGCGCTGATCGTCGGCGGGATCCTGTTCGTGATCGCCACGCCGCTGATGTGGCTGTTCCTGATGAGGAAGCGCCTCGGGGCGTGGGCCCTGGTCCCGCTCGCGGTGCCGATCTACCTCGCGGTGGCGCTCGTGATCAGCGCGATCGTGGGCGGGTTCAGGGGCGTCTACCTGTTCCTGCTGAGCCAGATGTGACCGTCAGACCGCCAGCAGCGCGCTGACCTCACGTCCGGCGAGCCTGGAGCGGCCGCCCAGAGCGGCGATCTCCAGCACCACCGACACACCCGTCACGATGCCGCCGGCACGCTCCACGAGCGTGCAGGCGGCCTCTGCGGTGCCACCCGTGGCGAGCACGTCGTCGACCACGACCACGCGCTGTCCGGGCTGGATGGCGTCCGCGGGCAGTTCCAGCGAGGCGGTGCCGTACTCCAGGTCGTAGGACTGGGAGTCGGCGACCACCGGGAGCTTGCCCGGTTTGCGCAGCGGCACGACGCCGTAGCGCCAGCCGTAGCCCAGGGCAGCACCCAGGAGGAAGCCGCGCGACTCGATGGCGGCGATCACCTGGGTGCTGTCGTCGATCTTGTCCTGAAGTGCGTCGACCACGGCGCGCAGGGCGTCCGGGTCGGCGAGAATGGGCGTGAAGTCCCGGAAGACGACCCCCGGCTGGGGGAAGTCGGGGACTTCACGCATCAGTCCCAGAGCACGATCCAATTTCAACGCTGACGCTTTCCGGTCGGGCGGCGACGGGCGTCGCCGGCCTTGGCGGTGCGGTGGGGCACCGACGCGGCGGCGGCCATCGCCTCTTCCTTGCGCAGGTCCGCGGAGAGCGCGTCCTCGTCCATCGACTCGATGCCCTCGGCGACCTGGGGACCCGACGCCTTGGCGCGGCGGGCGGACACGCGCTTGGCCTGCGCGATGTACTTCGGGTCGCGCATCTTGAGGTCGACCAGCACCGGCGTCGCGATGAAGATCGACGACAGGGCACCGATGAACATGCCCACCAGCTGCACCAGCGCGAGGTCCTGCAGCGTGCCGACGCCCAGGATGCCGACGCCGACGACCAGCAGGCCGATGACCGGGAGGAGCGCGATCAGCGAGGTGTTGATCGAGCGCATCAGGGTCTGGTTGAGCGCCAGGTTGGCGGCCTCGGCGTAGGTGCGGCGGGTCAGGCCCAGCAGGCCTCGGGTGTTCTCCTTGACCTTGTCGAACACGACGACCGTGTCGTAAAGGGAGAAACCGAGGATGGTGAGCAGACCGATCACCGTCGCCGGCGTCACCTCGAAGCCGCTGAGCGAGTAGACGCCCGCGGTGATGATGACGTCGTGGAAGACGGCGACGAGAGCCGCGACGGCCATGCGCCACTCGAAGTAGAACGCCAGGAACGCCGTGACCGCGATGAAGAACCAGAACAGGGCCCACAGGGCCTTGCCGCTGATCTCACCACCCCAGGACGCGGAGACGGCGCTGTCGGAGATCGCCGTCTGACCGCCGCGCGGCTTGGTGTCCTGCGCGAGAGCCGTCTTGAGGGTCGCGACCTCGCCGATGTTCAGCGCGGGCGACTTGATCTGGATCGTCGCGCTGCCACCGGAACCGACCGCCTGCACGGCGTTCGGCTTCTTGCCGGGCAGTGCCTTCGCGTACGCCTCCTCGACGGTCTTCGTCGAGATGGTCTGGCTGGACTCGGAGACCGACGGCATCGAGATCTTGGTGCCGCCCTCGAAGTCGATGCCGAGGTTGAACTGCTTGAACACCATCGAGCCGATGCAGACCAGCAGGATGATGCCCGAGACGATGTACCAGCGGGTGCGCTTGCCGACGATGTCGAAAGCGCCGTTGCCGACATAGAGGCGCGTGAACACGTTGCTCATGTCAGGCCTCCTTCACGGCAGCGGTCTTGCCGGACGTGCCCGCGCGGTGGGCAGCACCTTCACGGAAGGCGCCGCCCAGCCCGGACAGTTTCGGGTTGGACAGGAACTTGGACTTCGACGCCATCGCGACCAGCGGGTGCGTCACGAGGAACACGACCACGAGGTCGAGGACCGTCGACATGCCCAGGGTGAACGCGAAGCCCTTCACCTGGCCGACCGCGATGATGTACAGCACGGCGGCGGCGATGAAGCTGACCGCGTCGGCGCTCAGGATCGTGCGGCGGGAACGAATCCACGCGCGCGGGACGGCCGAACGGAACGTGCGGCCTTCACGCACTTCGTCTTTCAGTCGTTCGAAGAAGACGATGAACGAGTCCGCGGTGATACCGATGGCGACGATGAAGCCCGCGATGCCGGCGAGGTCGAGGGTGAACCCGATGAGGCGGCCCAGCAGGACCAGCACCGCGTAGATGATCACGCCGGACAGGGCCAGCGACAGGATCGTCAGGATGCCCAGGAGGCGGTAGTAGAACATGCAGTAGACGAAGACCAGCGCGAGGCCGATGCCGCCGGCGATCAGACCCGCCTTGAGCGACTGCAGGCCGAGCGTCGGGGAGATCGTCTGCGCCTCGGAGGAGTCGAAGGACAGCGGCAGCGCGCCGTACTTCAGCGTGTTCGCGAGGTTCTGGGCTTCCTTCAGCGTGAACTTGCCGCTGATCTCGGTCGAGCCGCCCTCGATGGCCGACTGGATGGTCGGCGCGGACATGACCTCGCCGTCGAGCACGACCGCGACGGCCTGCTGGACGTTGGCCGAGGTGAACTTGGCCCACTTCGAGCCGCCCTCGGACTTGAAGTCGAGGTTGACGACGTAGCCGGTGCCGTTCGGGTTGTTGTTGGCCGCGGCGTTGTTGATGTCCTCACCGGTCAGGCGGGAGTAGTTCTTGTAGTCGTCCGGCTTGGTCTCGGTGTCCTCCTTGGGAGGGTTGACCGGAGCCAGCGTGTACTTGAACTCGCCCTTCTCGTCACAGGTGACGAGCGGCTTGTCGAGGTCGTCGTTGCCGCGCAGCGGGTCCGGCTTCGAGCAGTCGAGCATGATCGCCGCCTGCTGCAGGATCTGCGGGTCCGTGCTCTGGCGGAGCGCCTTGGCCTCCTGGATCTCCTTCGCGACCTTCGGGTCGACGTTGGAGGGGACCGACGGCGTGCTCGTCGGAGCGCTGGACGACGGAGCGGTGCTGCTGCCCGACGGCGGCGTGCTGGACGGCTGCGCGGCCAGGTTCGGCGCGGGGCGGCCCTGCGGAGCGTTGCTCGACGAGGGGGTGCCCGCGCTCTGGCTCGGCGGCGTGGACGGCGGTGTGCTGGCGTTGCCCGACGGGGTGCCCGACGACGACGTCTCCGGCGTGGTCGGCATGGCAGCCGGAACCGGCTGGCCGATGACCTTGCGGAACGCGAGGCGGGCGGTCTGGCCGAGGCCCTTCGCGCCTTCGCTGTCCGCACCGGGCACGGTGATCGTCAGGTTGTTGCCGTCGCGCACGACCTCGGCACCGGAGACACCGAGACCGTTGACGCGGACCTCGATGAGGTCACGTGCGCGGTTCAGCGCCTCCTCGCTGGGCTGGGCCCCGTCTTCCTGACGCGCGGTCAGCGTGACGATGGTGCCGCCCTGGAGGTCGATTCCGAGCTTGGGTTTGGCCGAACCGTTCCCGGTGAGGAACACCAGGGCGTAGAGCGCGACCACGATGAGGACAAAACTCGCCAAATACTTCGCAGGGCGAATTTGCCCGGCCGGAGGTGCCACGATCCGTCCGTCTCCTAGTAGCGATGGTTTCCGAGCGCGCAGCGTAACGCGCGCCGCGTGAGCTGCGCGTCACTACCTGGAGTCGGCGGATTTCACAGTTGCCAACTCCAGGTAGCCGAGCTTATGCGTTTACTTCTTGGCGTTGTGGTCGAGGGGCTCGGCGACCTGTGCGGTGGTCACCTCGGCCTCGTCCTCGTCCGCCTTCTCCTCGACCACGGCCTCGTCGGTCTCGGCGACCTTCTCGCGGATGGCGGCGCGCAGCCAGCGCGTGACGACACCCTCGGAGATCTCGATGTCGATGGTGGTGTCGTGGCTCGCGTCGGCGACGGTGCCGTACAGACCAGAAGTGGTCATCACCTTGTCACCGGGGGCGAGATCGTTCTGCAACTTCTGCTGCTCGGCCATTGCGCGCTTCTGCTTGCGCGCGCTGAGGAACAGCGGCACGGCCAGCAGAACCAGCAGCAACGGGAACATCAAAGAGCCAAGGTTGCCCATCATTCTCCGATCAAGTGGACATGCCTCGACGCACGTCCGATATGTCCAGGTGCTTTCACCGATTGTGCCAGGTCACCACAGTTGATCACCGGCGGGCGGTTCCAGCCCCAGGTGGTACCACGCGGCAGGTGTCGCCACCCGGCCGCGCGGTGTCCGGGCCAGCATGCCAGCCCGCACCAAATACGGTTCGCACACCTCTTCCACCGTGGTGGGCTCCTCACCGACGGCGACGGCGAGCGTGGACACCCCGACCGGTCCCCCGTTGAAGCTCTTGACCAGGGCGTTCAACACCGCGCGGTCGAGCCTGTCGAGGCCGAGTTCATCGACGTCGTAGACGACGAGGGCCTGCTTCGCGATGGCCTCCGTCACCTTGCCGTCGGCCCTGACCTCGGCGAAGTCGCGGACCCGGCGCAGCAGCCGGTTCGCGATCCGGGGGGTGCCCCTGGAGCGCCCGGCGATCTCGATCGCGGCGTCCTCGTCGAGGTCCACCCCGAGGATCTTCGCGCTGCGCTTCACGATGAGGTCGAGCTCGTCGGCGCTGTAGAACTCCATGTGCCCGGTGAAGCCGAACCGGTCGCGCAGCGGCCCGGTCAGCGCGCCCGACCTGGTCGTGGCTCCCACCAGCGTGAACGGCGCGATGTCGAGCGGAATGCTGGTCGCTCCGGGCCCCTTGCCGACCACGACGTCGACGCGGAAGTCCTCCATCGCGAGGTACAGCATCTCCTCCGCCGGCCGGGCCATGCGGTGGATCTCGTCGATGAACAGCACGTCGCCTTCGACCAGGTTGGACAGCATCGCCGCCAGGTCTCCGGCACGTTCGAGCGCGGGGCCGCTGGTGATGCGGATGGCGCTGTTCAGCTCTTTCGCGATGATCATGGCCAGCGACGTTTTGCCGAGGCCGGGCGGACCGCTGAGCAGCACGTGGTCCGGCGCGGTCCCCCGTCGCATGGCGCCGTGCAACACGAGTTCGAGCTGTTCGCGCACACGCTGCTGCCCGACGAACTCGTGCAGGTCAGCGGGCCGAAGCGACGTTTCGACATCGCGCTCGGCCGGCGCGACGTAGGGGCTGAGCTCGTCCTCGGTCACTTGCGCCCCAGGGACGCGAGCGCACGACGCAGGACGGCGGACGTGGACTGGTCCGGGTTGTCGGCGAGCACACCGTCGACCGTCTGCTCCGCCGCCTTGGCCGGAAACCCGAGTCCGAGCAGCGCCTCGACCACGTGGTCGCGCGTCT